>NZ_JACIXG010000021.1 GCF_014360585.1 Nocardioides sp. | reverse complement strand
GAGGGTCCTTCGCTTTCGCGTCGTTGGCGCTGGCAATGCTTGTGTGGCGGAGGCCCGGGGAGTCGAGAAGGGCCCTCTCCTGGCGCCTTAGCGTCTGCCAGGAGCGCTCACATCAGCTTGTCGAGGAGCATGCGCACGATGCCCTCGCTCTTGTACATCGAGTCGTGGTGGAGGTCGAACGAGTCTCCATCGGCGAACTGAAGGCGCCAGGTCACCGTCCAGTTGTGGATGTCGCGTGAGTCCCACCCTGCGCCGCGGGCCTCGGTGACGTCGATTCCGGTGATGTCGGCGACGCGGCGAGCGCGAGCGGTCATAGAGTCGGGCTCGGTGTGTCCGTTGGGTGCATCAAAGCCCCAGCCGGCGACCTTGGCCGAGGCAGTCACCGTTACGACACGGTCGCCAACCCATGCGAAAGCGTTCCAGGTGGTCCCGTCGTCGCCGTCGGTACGGTGACCGCTGAGTGCATCGGGGACGACGTCGCCGACCAGGCTTGTGACCGCCCAGGCGACGTGGATCGGCGGCTTGGTGCCTTCGTCCTTCAGGCCTCCAGCGATGTCCCGTAGTGTCTCCCGCTGTATCTCCACGAACTTCTGCTTTCTGTTGTGGGTCAACCGCCGTTGGTCGACCTCGTCGCCTGGAAGGCTCGCAGTCGGCACGGAAGGGGTTCATGAGACGGCGCCGTCATCCCTGAATTGGGTGAGGAAACTGCCTCAACTTTCCCATCTCCGATCGAGTCCAGACGCGGGATCCAGACGAGACGGCCTTGCCTACGCCCTGCTTCGCGCGGGTTCCCCTCGTCCTGCTTGCGTTTCCGATTCATGGACTTTCCAGGTCGGCGACCCGCTGCTCCATCCGCACCAGCATGGCGGTTGTCCGTCGCTGCTCGTCGACGTAGTTGGATGACGTCGAGTTCGCCGCAGAGGCGGTCGCGCGGGCGAGTGTCAACCAGTGGAGTATTCCGACTGGGAGCGACACGAGCAAACGGGACTGATCGGCCCACGCCGACCCACCAGGGTCATCCTGGCTGCGCTACGTCATCGGGTAAGTGCCCGGATTATTGAGGTGCCCAGATGGCGGTGTCGTCTGGTAGGAGTTGGACACCCTCCTCCAACAACCGCCATCCACCTGTGGGAACCACCATGCCGAACAACCTCCCGGGATCCGATATCCCCGACGTACGCGAATACATCTACGTCGACACCGACCGCGTCACCAGTCTCCTAGCGCAGATGTACGACGGCCTGCCCACCGAGCAGGAGACCAAGCAATCCCGCAGTTCGAAGCTCCAGGCGAACGTGACGATTCTTCGCGGCGAGCGCGGGCGAGACGACGCCGAAAGTGAGAAGCTAGCCCTCGCCGACCTCCACACCTCCATGCTCGAGGAAGCCGCGTACAGTCTCGGGCTCCTCCGCGACGTGTCCGAGGACCCCGACGACAAGGCCCGCCGGCCTAAGAGCTGGCTTCGAGGTCAGGTCCGTAATCTAATCAAGCCAGGGATGCTGCTCCGTGTCACTGCCCCCACCATCCTCATCGACCCGCACTATCTCGTCGGGACCTTCCGTAGATTGGAGGCGTTCGGTGACACCGAGGACGCCGAGTTCGAGGGCATCCTCAAGTTGATCGAGGCGATCTACGGCAACGAGATCACACTCAATATTCGCCCGACAGTCGACCCTAGGGACGCATTCGTCGGGACGATCCCTCACGACCACGGATTCAAGGCGCTCTCGCGGGACCTGCTCCTCAACCGGATGGGAGCCGATCCGACCGAGGTTACTGCGGTGGTCCAGATCGCGCGCATCCCAACTGAACGCGATAAGACCCAGGACCAGCTCATGAACGAGTTGGAGGACATCGGCCGGAGGTTTGACCAACTCTCCCCGGACACGCTCGACCGTCAGGTGATAGACGACATGATCTCGAAGATGGGCGCCCTCATCGAGAGTGCTGGCCTCGCGGCGGCACCGAAGTGGCCGGCCATCTCAGTAATCCCGCTCGCGCTGTACCGCAACGTCCTTCCAGCGCCAGTCGGCGCGCTGTTCCTGGAACGCAACAAGGCCAATGCGCCGAAGTCGATCACCGGAGGGGGCGACCCGTAACGATCTCCTGACCCTGCTCAGGATTCGAGGTCGGCGTCGTGGCAGCGGGGTGAGTCTCGGTCCCGGTGGACCGCAGCTCGGGATGGCGAGGTGCAGTCGACGATTAGGGGCAGCTATGTACGAGAGTGGGGAGCCGCTGCCGGAGTCCAATCCGAATCGAGACGCTTGTCCCCAGATTGGTGATGCAATCTGGGGCGGCGTACTAGTAGCCATCTACAGCCTGCTGAGTTGCCTCGACGATCGCGCCCCACGGCAGGGCCTGATCCCGGGGCATCTGGCGCGGCGGGTGGAGGGGCCAGAGGTCGGGGCCCTCGATGAGGTGCACTCCGGCAGCGCGGAGCGCCGCCAGGTGAGAGGCCCAGGCGGGGTGTGCGGCGTGGGCGGCGTTGATCAGCGGGAAGAGCACCACCGGCACGGTCGCGAGCACCTCGGTGACGACCGTCATCGCCTGGTTGTCGGCCAGGCCCAGGGCGATCTTGGCGGTGGTGTTGAAGGTCGCGGGCGCAACGACGATGACGTCCAGGTCCGGGTGCGGGCGCGGCTCCCACGGGAGTCGGCTCGTCCCCCGCACCGGGAACCCGGTGGCGGCCTCGATCCGGTCGGCCTCCCCGTTCGCGCTGAGCCAGCCGAACGCCGTCGGCGTCAGGGTCACCGGCACCTGATGTCCCGCGTCGAGCAGCGGGGTGACCAGCTCGTCGCAGAGGCGCTCAACTCCGCCGGCAGCGCTGGCGATGACTCCGATGGTGGCCACCCCGCGAGCGTACGTGAGGAGGGATCGTGCGTGGCGGCGCGGCGTCGCCGTGCCGGACCCAGGACTGCGACCACCCCGACCGCGCTGAGCACGAATCCGGCGAGCGCGATCGGCGCCAGTGTCTCACCGAAGGCGGGCCAGGCCAGCGCGGCCGCGATGCCTGGGGTCAGATAGAGCAAGGCGCTGACCGGGACCGATCCGTGGCGTTCCAGCACGACCAGGTAGAGCACGTAGGCCGTCACCGTGACCAGCACGATGAACACCTGGGCCCACCAGAACGCCGGGTCGACAGGTGGTCGCCATCGCCCTGAGGGCACAGCGACCAGCGTGGTGAAGCCGAGAGTGACCACGACATGGACCGTGAGCCGGTCCAGCACGTCTGCGCCGGTGCCCAACCGTTCGCCGAGCAGCGTTCCGGCCGAGAGCGCCACCATCCCGAACCCGGCCACTGCCAGGCCGAGCGCCGCCCCCTGCGTGCCTGCGCCGAGGTCGTTGCCGGCCACGAGCGCGACGCCCGCCAGGCCCGCCGCGAGCCCGAGCAGCGTACGCAGCGACAGCACGCGACCGGCCAGCACCGTTGCCGCCAAGGCGACGAGCAGCGGCTGGAGGGATGCGACCAGGGCGTTCGTACCGGTCGGCACGCCGAGTGCGGCCGCCTGGTAGGCCCCGTAGACGTAGATCGCGTGGCACAGCAGACCGACTATCCCTTCGCGCCAGAGGAAGGTCGCGGTCAGACGGCGCTGTCGCGCGATCGCGATCGTCACGAGCGGCACTGCGGTCAAGAGGTAGCGCCACAGCATCGTGGTCTCGGCAGGCGCACCGGCAGCGGCGGCCATGGTGGCCCCGATGAAACCGGAGCTCCAGGACAGCACAAGAGCAGCGAAGAGGGTCAGGGTGAGCAGGACTCGGCGCATGCTGGCAGGTAACCATACCGGTCGGTATACTCTCAGTGTCCTGAGAGAAGGAGATTCACGGTGAAGCGAATACCCAACCCCGACACTCCCACCGGTCGCCGAATCCTCGACGTGGCCAGCGCCCTCTTCTACGAGCGCGGCATCCGCGCAGTCGGCGTCGACCTGATCGCGCTCAAGGCGGAGACCACGAAAAAGACCATCTACGACCGCTTCGGATCCAAGGACGGCCTGGTGGCTGCGTACCTCTCGCGGCGTGGCGACCTCTGGCACACCTTCATCGCCGACTGGCTCACCAGCCACCCCGCCGAGGGGCCCGAGCGGGTGCTCACCATGATCGATGCCGAGCGGTCATGGCGCGCCGGCAGCCTGCGCGGGTGTTCCTACATCAACGCCTACGCCGAGATCGGCAACACCGACCATCCCGGCGCCGAGGTCGTACGCACCGGCAAGACCCAGGCTCGCGACCTCTTCGTCCGCCTCGCCGCCGAGGCAGGCGTCGGCGACCCCGAGGTCGTCGGCACGGCCTGCCACCTGGTCTACGAGGGCATGCTCGTGTCGGTCTCAGCAGGAGGTCGCCAGGCGGCGTACGACGAGGCCCGCGACGCGATGCGAACCCTGCTGCGCTGACGGTGGCGGCACCTGCTCGGCCAGGTCAGTCGATCAGACCGGCTTCGCGCGCCACCCGGACGGCGTGGACGCGGTTGTTGGCGTTGAGCTTGCGGGTGGCGCTCTTCAGGTAGGACTTCACCGTGCTCTCCACGATCCCGAGCGCCTCGGCGGCCTCCCGGTTGCTGTTCCCGAGCGCCACCTGGCGAAGGACGTCGAGCTCGCGCGCGGCCAGGCGTACGGCGGGAGCCAGCTGAGCGGGCTTCCTCTCCCCCGGCGCGGCGGTGAGCCGTCGGACCATGGATTCGAGGCGGCTGCGGACCTCGGGATCGGCCACCTGGCCGGCCAGGTCGGTGAGCTCGGCCGCCATCTCCCTACGCTCGGCCAGATCACGCTTCGTGGCGGTCTCGACCGAGCTCGGAGCCGGCGACGGCGCGGGCGCCAGCCGGGAGAGCCGGTTGCGGACCTCGTCGTCGATCAGGATCTCCCGCTCGAGGGTGCGGACCAGCGGACGCAGCGCGTCGAACCAGACGCCGCCGAGGCCGACCTGCGAGCGGGAGGCGAGGTAGACGAGCATGCGCGGTGTCCGGTCGACCAGGATCGGCAGGGCGGCGACGGTCTGGATCTGCTCCTGAGCGACGGCGGTGTCGTAGAGGTGGGTGATCCCGCGAGCGGTGTAGTAGTGGTCGACGGAGCCGGGCTGACGGGTCTGCAGGGTCTTCCCGCCCAGGCCTTCACCGTTGACGACCCGCAGACCGCGCAGCGCACTGCCCTTCGCACCACAGGTCGCGGTGATGTCGATGGCGGTGCCGTCGCCGCGGACCGGGCCACCGAAGGCGAGATCCAGCCCCGACGCGGCGCGGAACGACGCCAGTGTCTGGGCGATCCTGGACCCGTCGTACGGCGCCTCGGGGGCGATCGCGCTGGTGCTCATGGCGATGAGCGTAAGTGACGACCATCACAGGCAACAAGGGGCGTGCCCCCTCTTTCGAGGGCATCCTTCAGGGGGTATCGGAGAGGTTGTGACTGCCCCAACACTCGGTTCACCCACCGAGCAGGAGGCACGATCATGGCCCAAATCGCGGCTACCCGAGCCGAGGTCGACGGGCGCACCATGCGCCGCGTCGCGACGGCATCACTGACCGGCACCACCATCGAGTTCTACGACTTCCTCATCTACGGCCTCGCCGCGGCGCTGGTGTTCAACGCCGTCTTCTTCCCGTCCATGGGCGGCCCAGAAGGCACCATGGCGTCGATCGCGACCTTCGGTGTCGCGTTCGTCTTCCGGCCGCTCGGCGCGATCCTCTTCGGCCACTACGGCGACCGGATCGGCCGCAAGGCCACCCTGATCACGACGCTGATGATCATGGGCGCATCGACGTTCGCGATCGGGCTCCTCCCGAGCGCGGACTCGATCGGCAAGAGCGCCGTCGTGATCCTGGTGGTGCTGCGCGCCTTCCAGGGCATCGCCCTCGGCGGCGAGTGGGCCGGCGCGGCCCTCCTCACCACCGAGTACGCCGCCCACGGCCAGCGCGGGCGCTACAGCATGTTCCCCCAGCTCGGTCCCAGCCTCGGACTGATCCTCGCCGCCGGCGCGATGCTCGTCACTTTCAGCCTGATGGCTCCCGAGGCGTTCGCGACCTGGGGCTGGCGGATCCCGTTCCTGGCCAGCGCCGTCCTGGTCGGCGTCGGCCTCTGGGTCCGGCTGAGCATCGCCGAGACCCCGTCGTTCAAGAAGGTGCAGTCGGCCGGCACCCGCAGCGCACTGCCGTTTCTCGGCTGCATCCGGGACCAGTGGCGACAGGTTCTGCTCGGCGGCGGCATCATGGCGATCGTCTTCGGCGCCTTCTACACCGGCGCCAGCTTCATGGTCGCCTACGCGGTCGGCACGCTCGGCCTGAGCATGAGCCAGGCACTGCTCGGCGTCATCATCGCGGCCTTCGCGATGAGCGTGACCGTCATCGTCTCGGCGTTGCTCTCCGACGTGTTCGGCCGGCGTGCGGTCCTGCTCATCGGCGCTGGTTTCGGTGTCGTCGCCGGGCCGCTCTCCTTCGGCGTCATGGAGCCCGGCAGCTTCGTCAGCTTCGCCCTCGGCAACAGCCTGCTGCTCTGCGTCCTCGGCCTCAACTATGGTCCGATCGCGGCGTTCCTGCCCGAGACGTTCCAGGCCAGGTACCGCTACACGGGGGCGGGCTTGGGCTACAACATCGCCGGGATCCTCGGCGGCGCCGTCCCGCTCGTCATCGCAGAGGACCTGTTGTCCCGGTGGGGCACCGACGGGATCGCGTACTTCCTCACCGCTCTTGCTCTGCTGAGCGTCGTCTGCCTGCTGATCGCCAAGGAGACCAGTCGCGTGGAGCTGGATGCGGAGCCGGCGCTCACCTGACCCGCCGCCGACTCACCCTCCTTCGGGGGTGTGGCAGCCACCACGGTCTCGGTCATGCTCGCGGCATGACCGAGACCTCATCCATCACCGCATCGTCGGCCCGTGGCAGCACCGACGTTCCGCTGCTCGAGGAGACGATCGGAGCCAACTTCGAGCGCATCGTCGCCCTTCATGGAGACCGCGAGGCGCTCGTCGAGGCAGCCACCGGCCGGCGCTGGACCTACGCGGAGCTGAACACCGACGTCGACGCCCTCGCGGTCGGCCTGCGCAAGGCGGGCATCGGCAAGGGCGACCGCGTCGGCATCTGGGCGCCCAACTGCGCCGAGTGGACGATGGTCCAGTTCGCCACGGCCAAGATCGGGGCGATCCTGGTCAACATCAACCCCGCCTACCGCACGCACGAGCTCGCCTACGCGCTCAACCAGTCCGGAGTTCGGCTGCTGATCAGCGCGACGGCGTTCAAGACCAGCGACTACGTCTCGCTCGTCCGCGAGGTGGAGGGCGAGTGCGGCGCGCTCGAGCAAACGATCTTCCTGGGCACCCCGGAGTGGGACGCGCTGCTGGCCACCGGTCGTGGCGAGCGGCTGGCCGACCACGTCGGCTACCCGCTCGATCCGGACGACGCGATCAACATCCAGTACACCTCCGGGACCACGGGCTTCCCGAAGGGCGCGACGCTGTCGCACCGCAACATCTTGAACAACGGCTTCTTCGTCACCGAGACGATCCACTTCACCGAACAGGACCGGCTCTGCATCCCGGTGCCGTTCTACCACTGCTTCGGCATGGTGATGGCGAACCTCGGCTGCACCACCCACGGCGCGACGATGGTCATCCCGGGCCCCGGCTTCGACCCGGCCACGACGCTGCAGACCGTCCAGGACGAGAGATGCACGGCGCTGTACGGGGTGCCGACGATGTTCATCGCGATGCAGGACGATCCTGGCTTCGAGTCCTACGACCTCTCCACGCTGCGTACGGGGATCATGGCCGGCGCGCTCTGCCCGGTCGAGGTCATGAAGCGGTGTGTCAGCGAGATGCACATGAGCGAGGTCGCGATCGCGTACGGCATGACCGAGACCTCCCCGGTCTCCTGCCAGACCCGCACCGACGACGACCTCGAGCGGCGCACCGAGACGATCGGCCGGGCCGCCCCGCACGTCGAGATCAAGATCGTCGACCCGGTCACCGGCGAGGTGGTCCCCCGCGGCACGGCGGGCGAGTTCTGCACCCGCGGCTACTCGGTGATGCTCGGCTACTGGGACGATGAGACGAAGACCGCCGAAGCGATCGACGCCGACGGCTGGATGCACACCGGCGACCTGGCGGTCATGCGCGAGGACGGCTACTGCGTGGTCGTGGGCCGGATCAAGGACATGGTCATCCGCGGCGGGGAGAACATCTACCCACGTGAGATCGAGGAGTTCCTCTTCACCCACCCCGACATCGCCGAGGCCCAGGTCGTGGGCGTTCCCGACGAGAGGTACGGCGAGGAGCTCTGCGCCTGGATCCGGATGCGTCCCGGCGCAGAGCCGCTCGATGCGGAGGCGGTCCGAGCCTTCGCCAGCGGGAAGCTCGCCCACTACAAGACGCCGCGCTATGTGCTGGTCGTCGACGAGTTCCCGATGACGGTGACCGGCAAGGTCCGCAAGATCGACATGCGCGAGCAGAGCGTCGCTCGGCTCGGCCTCTGAGGTGTCGATGAGTTATTGGCATCGGACTGGTCCGAGCACGTTCACTCCATCACGGCACGTCGGCGGCGCCTGGGACCTGGAGACTCAACACATCGCCACTCTGCTCGGCGTGCTCGCGCACGAGGTCGAACGCGAGCACGACGCCCGCCGCGGCGCCGGCGGCCTGCGGATCAGCCGGCTCAGCTACGACATCCTCGGGACCATCCCGCTCGAGCCTGTCGCAGTGGAGATCACCGTGCTCCGGCGCGGCCGCACGATCGAGCTCGTCGAGGCCCGCGCCAGCCACGCCGGCCGTCCCGTCGTGCTCCTCCGCGCCTGGCTGACCGCCGGCTACGCGACGGCTGACCTCGAAGGAACCCACCACGTGGCGATGCCCGCACCGGACGAGGTGCCGGCCTGGGACATGACGACGCTGTGGGCCGGAGGCTTCATCGCCTCGGTCGAGGTGCGCCGTCGCGACCTCGACCCGGGACGGGCGCAGGCCTGGGTGCGTACGCCGCACGCCCTGGTCGCCGACGAGGGCGTGAGCCGGTTGGCGCAGGTCGCTGGGCTGCTCGACATCACCAACGGCATCGCCGTCCGGGTCGACCCGAAGGACGTCAGCTTCCCCAACCTCGACCTGACGGCGCACCTGTTCCGAGCCCCGGCGCCGGGCTGGCTGGGACTCGACACGACCGTCTCGTTCGGCCCGGAGGGCGCCGGGGTGACCACGTCCGTGCTCCACGACGAGCGCGGTCCCTTCGGCATCAGTACGCAGTGCCTGACCGTTCGCCCCTGACGGCTTCTCGGCTCGCGCCCGGAGGTGACTCGGTGAAGTGCCAGTACGCCGCGATGACGGCCGCCGCAGCGACCGAACCGAGCCACCCGAGCGTCAGGTCGCCGATCGTGTCGCGGTAGGCCCACTGGAGCTCAGAGGACGTGGTGACGAACGAGAAGTACTCGAACACCTCCCAAGCCAGCGCAATCGTCATCCCGACTGCTACCGCGCGCTCGAGCACCTGTCCGAAGGTGCCGCGGTGAAGGGTGAGCAAGACCGCAGCTGCGCTGAGCTGACCGGTGGCGAAGAAGTGGCTGGCGTCGTCGAACCACACGATGGCGTCGTAGAGGTCCAGGCGGTTGCCGAGGACGTCGTTGAAACAGACCAGCGTGATGAGCAGGTCCGCGGTCCAGGGATACGCCCCCTGATGGCGACGCACCAGCCAGACGAGAGGGATCGCGAACGCGAGCAGCGGATAGGTGACTGCCCTGGCGATCGGAGCCTTTCCCTCCAGATTGCCCCACGTCGGATCGAGTCCGACACGGACGATGGACAGCAGGAGCAGCACTTTGGCGGCGACATCCAGCAGCACGACCACTTCGCTCATCGTCCAGCTGGACCGTCGGCGGCCGCGCGCTTCGTTCGTCACATCTCGATCGTTGCCCCGCCGTGATGACGGCGGCAAGGTCGCTGGTCCCGGGCCATAGTGCCCTCAGCCCCTGATCGCGTCGTGGGCAACTCCACTTCACCGCTGGCTGCGGGGGAAGAAGTCCTCGTAACGGTGCTCCCCCGCCGGCCCCTGGTCGACGACCTCCTGCTCGCGGGCACGGAGCTCGACGCGCCGGATCTTGCCCGAGATCGTCTTGGGCAGGTCGAAGAACTCCAGGCGCCGCACCCGCAGGTAGGGCGGGAGGTGGTCGCGGGCGAACTCGAGGATGGCCCGGGCGGTCTCGGCGGTCGGCTCGTGGCCGGCGGTGAGCGAGACGTACGCCTTGGGGACGGCGAGCCGCACGGGGTCCGGTGCCGGGACGACCGCCGCCTCGGCCACCGCGGGGTGCTCGATCAGGACCGACTCCAGCTCGAAGGGCGAGACCTTGTAGTCGGAGGCCTTGAAGACGTCGTCGGTGCGGCCGACGTAGGTGATGTAGCCGTCCTCGTCGCGGCTGGCGACGTCACCGGTGTGGAAGAAGCCGCCGCGCATCGCGTCGGCGGTGCGCTTCTCGTCGTCGCGGTAGGCGGTCATCAGCGTGGCGGGTCGTGCGGAGAGATCGAGGCCCAGATCAAGGCAGAGCTCGCCCTCCCCCGGTCCCTCGATCACGATCCCCTCGACCGGGTCGACCAGCACGACCGGGACGCCCGGCAGCGGCCGTCCCATCGAGCCGGGCCGGACCGGCTGGCCTGGGCTGTTGGCGACCGTCGCGGTCATCTCTGTCTGCCCGAAACCGTCCCGGATGGTCAGGCCCCACGCCTGCCGGATCTGGCTGATCACCTCGGGGTTGAGCGGCTCCCCCGCACTGATCGCCTCACGCAGCGAGCCGCAGCCGCCGGTGAGGTCGGCCTGGATGAGCATCCGCCACACGGTGGGCGGGGCACACATGCTGGTGACGTGCTCCTCCCGGATGCGCTGCAGCAGGGTGGCAGCGTCGAAGCGCGCGTAGTTGAGGACGAAGACGGTCGCGCCGGCGAGCCAGGGCGCGAAGAAGTTCGACCACGCGTGCTTGGCCCAGCCGGGGCTGGAGATGTTCATGTGCACGTCGCCGGGACGGAGGCCCAGCCAGTACATCGTCGACAGGTGTCCCACCGGGTAGGTGTAGTGGGTGTGCTCGACCAGCTTCGGGCGGCTGGTGGTGCCGCTGGTGAAGTAGAGGAGCAGCGCGTCGCTAGTGGCGTTGCCGGGGTGTTCGACGGGCTCCTGGCTCTCGGCCGCCGCTGCGGCGTACCCGTTCCAGCCCTCCTGCTCCCCCACACAGATCCGGACATGGTCGCCGGGGACGCCGTCGAACTTGCCCGTGTCCTCGGCGTTGCAGACCACCGCCTTCGCCCGGCCGCGGGCGAGCCGGTCCACCAGCTCGGCGGTGCCGACCGCCGTCGTCGTCGGCATCAGGACGGCGCCGACCTTCATCGCCGCGAGCATCGTCTCCCATAGCTCGACCTGGTTGCCGAGCATCACGATCACGCTGTCACCGCGTCCGACGCCGAGACGCCCGAGGTAGCGCGCGACCGCGTCCGAGCGCCGCGCCAGCTCGTCGAAGGAGTACGCGGCCCGCGACCCGTCGGCCTCGGCGATCACCAGCCCCGGAGCGTCGTTGCCCCGCGCCATCGGGTCGAACCAGTCGTGGGCGAAGTTGAAGCTCGCCCCGACGTCGGGCCAGCGGAACGTGTCGAGAGCCTCGGTGTAGGCGGTGCGCTGGGCGATCAGCGCGTCCCGGGCGTCGAGCAGGGCGTCGGTCGGGGTCGATCCAGTCATGGCGGTCATCATCGTCGCCGCCTCGACGACGACATACCCCCGGAAGAGGGGGCTACCGGGTCAGTCCGCCGACGATGACCGTGGGCTCGATCTCGACCGGGAAGCTCACGCTGTTGGCGATGAAGCAGTCCAGGTGGGCCTGGTGATGCGCCGAGGTCGCGGCCTCGACCATCTCTGCGTCTGCGACGGTGACGACCGGGCGCAGCACAGCCTGGATGAACCGGCCGCCGCTCCCCTGTGTCTCCATGGTGGCGGTCGCCGCGTCCTGGTAGTCGACGACGACCACACCGACCTTCGCCGCCTGATGCAGGTACGACAGCATGTGGCACTGCGCCAGCGCTGTCAGCAGCAGCTGCTCCGGGTTGTGCCGGCCGGCGTCACCGCGGAAGGTCCGGTCGGCGGAGCCGAGGATGTCGGGTAGTCCTTCGATGCGTACGACGTGGTCTCGGCTGTAGTCGCGGTAGCCGCTCGTTCCGGTGCCACGGTTGCCCGTCCACTCCACCGAGACTGCGTACTCGTGAATCATTGCCATACGTACACGCTAGCGCCGGTCTGGGCGGTGTATGTGCGGCGTCCGACCCGGTTACCGCTCGCTGGGACAGGTAACGACCGCGAAGCAGGAGATGCGATGACCCACCCGACACCGACTGAAGGAAGTCGCATGCCGGCGACCGTCACCGATCCCACAGGACGTACCGGGCCGGGCTGGTGGCGCTCCGCCGTCGTCTACCAGGTCTATCCGCGCAGCTTCGCCGACGGGAACGGCGACGGCGTGGGCGATCTGCGCGGCATCAGGGAGCGTCTCGACCACCTCGAGTGGCTCGGTGTCGACGTTCTCTGGATCTCCCCCGTCTACCCCTCGCCGATGGCCGACAACGGCTACGACGTCAGCGACTACCACGACGTCGACCCGACCTACGGCACGCTCGCGGAGCTCGACGAGCTGATCGCCGAGGTCCACCGCCGCGGGATGAAGCTGGTGATGGACCTCGTCGCGAACCACACCTCCGACGAGCATCCCTGGTTCGTGGAGTCGAGCGCGAGCCCCGACAGCGCCAAGCGCGACTGGTACTGGTGGCGCGAGGAGCCCAACAACTGGGGGTCGTTCTTCTCCGGCCCGGCGTGGACGTACTGCGAGGGCATGGCCGCGTACTACATGCACCTGTTCACCAAGAAGCAGCCGGACCTGAACTGGGAGAACCCCGAGGTGAGGCAGGCGGTCTACGAGATCATGCGCTGGTGGCTGGACCGCGGTGTCGACGGCTTCCGCATGGACGTGGTGAACCTGATCTCCAAGGACCCCGAGCTGCCGGATGCGCCGGTCATGCCAGGGCAGCGCTACGGCAACATGCGCGAGTCGGTGATCGACGGGCCGCGCGTGCACGAGTTCCTCGCCGAGATGCACCGGGAGGTCTTCGACCGGTACGACCGCGACCTGCTGCTGGTCGGTGAGACGGGCGAGACGACGGTCGAGGAAGGACGGAAGTACACCGACCCGGCACGCCGCGAGCTCGACATGGTCCTGCACTACGAGCATGTCGAGATCGATCACGGCGCCTTTAAGTGGGACGTACGCCCCTTTGACCTCGGTCGTCTTCGTGATCGGCTCGCGGCCTGGCAGGAGGGCCTGGCGGACGTGGGCTGGAACAGCCTCTACTGGGACAACCACGACCAGCCGAGGATCGTGTCGCGATACGGCGACGACGACCGCTGGCGAACCGAGTCGGCCAAGCTGCTCGCGACCGTCCTGCACCTGCAGCGCGGCACGCCGTACGTCTACCAGGGCGACGAGATCGGCATGACGAACTACCCGTTCGACTCCATCGACGAGGTCGACGACGTGGAGGCGGTGAACTACTACCACGAAGCGATCGCCGCGGGTCTGGAGCCTGAGGACGTGATGGCGTCGCTGCGGGCGATGTGCCGCGACAACGGGCGTACGCCGATGCAGTGGGACGACTCCCCCGGGGCCGGCTTCACCACCGGGACGCCCTGGCTCGCGGTCAACCCGAACCACACCGAGATCAACGTCGCAGCTCAGATCGACGACCCGGACTCGGTGCTCTCGCACTACCGGCGGTTGATCCGGTTGCGGCACGAGGATCCGATCGTCGCCGACGGCGACTTCACCCTGCTGAGCGACAGCCACCCGCAGGTCTTCGCCTTCCGCCGTCGTCACGAGAGCGGTCAGCTGGTCGTGCTCGCGAACTTCAGCGGAGCGGAGGCAGACCTGGGTGGGCTCGTCGAGGAGTGCCGCGGTGAGCTCGTGATCGGGAGTGGCGGCGGCCCGGTGCTCTCGCCGTGGGAGGCGCGGGTCTACCGGCGCTGATCCGGCGGCGACCACGCACACGAGCCCGGGCCCACCGGCCCGGGATCTGCTTTCGTCCTCACTCGTCGCTGAGCAGCCAGGCCGCGGTGTCCGGCGGAAGCTCGGAGGCGAGCGGCTCACCGCTGCAGATGAGCACGTCACCACGGGGCAGCGGCGTGGGCTTCGCGCCGCAGTTGATGACGACGGTCAGCCGGCCGCGTCGGAACGCGATGACGTCCTTGGGCACATCGAGGAACTTCACCTCCTTGTCACCGTGGGCGTAGCGGCGACGGGCCGCGAGCGCCGACCGGTAGAACTCCAGGGTCGACCCGGGCCGTCCGGTCTGCGCCGCCACGGTCAGGTCCGCCCACTGGTACGGCTGCGGCAGCCAGGGCTGCCCGTCGCCGGGCCCGAAGCCGAAGGGCGGAGCCTCACCGCTCCACGGCAACGGCACCCGGCAGCCGTCGCGGCCGTTCCCGCCCTCGGCCCATGGATCCAGCTGCTGCTCCGGAGGCAGCTGAACGTGCGGCAGCCCGAGCTCCTCGCCCTGATAGAGGTACGCCGCTCCTGGCAGTGCCAGCATCATCAGCGTCGCTGCCCGGGCCCGGGCGAGCGCCTGCGCACCGTCGCCGTAGCGCGTCCGGTGTCGCATCGCGTCGTGGTTGGAGAGAACCCACGTGGGCCAGGCACGCGAAGGGTTCAGCGCCTCCAGCGTGGACACGATCGCGTCGGTGAACTCGCTCGCCGACCAATGCGACTGCAGCCACCGGAAGTTGAACGCCTGCTCGAACTCGTCGGCGCGCAGGTAGCCACGCAGGTCGCCCGGTGCCCGGGTCCACGCCTCGGCGATCAGCATCCGCTCGCCGGGGTAGGACGAGACGACCTTGTGCCAGTCCCGGTAGATCTCGTGGACGTCCGGATGGTCCCACATCGGATCGTCGTCGACGCCGATCTCGTACATCACCGCCGGGTCGGAGTTGGGCTCTCCTCCCTCCGGGACACGCTGGTCGCGCAGGGCCTTGACCAGGCCGTGGGCGACGTCGACGCGGAACCCGTCGACGCCCCGGTCCAGCCACCACCGCAGCACCGAACGGAACTCCTCGATCACCTCGGGGTGGCGCCAGTTCAGATCGGGCTCCTCCCGGTCGAACATGTGCAGATACCACTGCCCGTCGTCGACCCGCGTCCACGCCGGCTGACCGAAGACGGATCTCCAGTTGGTCGGCGGCTCGTCGCCGTTGGGCCCGCGGCCGTCGCAGAACAGGTAGCGATCACGCTCGGGCGACCCGGGGCCGGCAGCGAGGGCGTCGATGAACCACGGGTGACTCGATGAGGTGTGGTTGGGGATCAGGTCGATGATCACCTTCATGCCGAGCTCGTGCGCCTTCTCGAGCAGGTCCTCGGCGTCCTCGAGCGTTCCGAAGACGGGGTCCACGTCGCGGGCGTCGGAGACGTCGTATCCGTAGTCGTACTGCGGCGAGGGATAGAACGGCGAGAGCCAGATCGCGTCGATGCCGAGATCGGCCAGGTAGTCCATCCGCGAGGTGATGCCGGCAAGGTCACCGGTGCCGTCCCCGTCTGCATCGGCGAACGAACGTGGATAGATCTGGTAGGTCACGGCCTCACGCCACCACGGGGAATTCACGGTGGGTCCGGTAACCCGATGCTCCTCAGGTCATGCCACCCCAGGACCTTCGTCCGCCCGACCGTCAGACCGTTCTCAGCGGTCGTGGTCGGCCGGGTGCAGCTGGGTCCCGGTGACACCGCAGTGCGCACAGGTCTCGATGTGCACTCGGTCCTCCTCGGAATCAGGCTCGGGTTCGGCGGCGAGCGGTCGCCGCACGAACACCGCTGCGAGCGCCGCACCGAGGATCAGGAGGCCGGCGTTGATGAGCATCGCCGCGCCGTAGCCGTCGTCGAAGGTCCGCGGGTTCGTGTAGTCGTCGCCTGCGATCCCGACCGCCGCCGGGATGACCGCGACGGCCAGCAGCCCGGCGGTCCGGGCCACCGCGTTGTTGACGCCGGAGGCGATGCCGACGTGCCGGTCGTCGGCGGCGTCGAGCACGGTGGCGGTCAACGGCGAGACCAGCAGCGTGAGCCCGATGGCGAACAGCAGGACCGGTGCCAGCACGTCGAGGACGTACGACGCCTGAGGGCCGATCCGCCCCATCCAGAGCACGCCGCCGGCTGCCAGCAGGGGCCCGAGGGTCATCGGCAGGCGCGGACCGATGCGTTGTGCCAGCGCACCCGCACGGGCCGAGAAGAGCAGCATGACCACAGTCACCGGCAGCAGCGCCGAGCCGGCCTCGAGGGGCGACCAGCCGCTGACGACCTGGAGCTGGAGGACCAGCAGCACGAAGATCACTCCGAGGGGCGCGTACACGAGCAGGGTGACGGCGTTGGCTGCGCTGAACTGGGGGTTGCGGAACAGCCCGAGCGGGACCAACGGATCGGCCGAGCGGGCCTCGACGACCACGAAGGTGACCAGCGCGACGACTCCGGCGGCGACGGTCACCGCCACGGAGCCGGCGAAGCCGACCTCGCCCGCCCGAGTCAGCCCGAAGGTGAGAGCGCCGAGTCCGGTCGCGGCCAGCACCGTGCCGGTGAGGTCGAGCCGGCCAGCGGCGTCCGGGTCTCGGCTCTCCGGGACGTGACGCACGGCGACGATGACGATGAGCACCGCGACGGGGACGTTGATGAGGAAGACCAGCCGCCAGCTGATCTCCACCAGCCAGCCGCCGACGAGCGGTCCGATCGCGGCGGCGATGCCGCTGAGACCTGACCAGGCGCCCACGGCGGCGGACCGGTCCTCGCCGTGGAACGACGCGGCGATGATCGCCAGGCTCCCCGGGGTCAGCAGGGCACCTCCGACCCCCTGCAGCCCACGCGCGGCGATCAGCACCTGGATGTCGGGAGCCAGCCCGCACAGCAGCGACGCGACAGCGAACCACACCACGCCGATGAGGAAGATCCGCCGCCGACCGAACCGGTCACCGAGGGAACCGCCGAGGAGGATCAGGGCCGCGAGGCTCAGCGTGTAGGCGTTGACCGTCCACTGCAGACCCGAGAACCCCGCGTCGAGGTCCTCCCCGATCCGGCCGAGGGCGACGTTGACGACGGTCGAGTCGAGCATCGCCAGCCCGGAGCCCAGCACCGTCGTCGCCAGCACCCACCGGCCGCGGGCGGTGCCCAGCCGGAGCGGAGCCAGGTCGCTCGCAGAGTCCGTCATGAGCGGGCTCCTTTCCTCGGTGGCAGACGCGGTGCGAGCAGTATCTCAGCCGGGTGCCCTTCCGTCTCCGCGCTCAGGGCTGGTCCGCCACCCACCTACGCAGCCCGGAGCCGTGCTGGTCGAGGGTGGGTGGCGCGGCGTGGTCGGTGGGCGTCACCTCGGCGCCCTCGGTGAAGAACCTCAGCGGCGGTCCGGGGAGGGTGAGGTGACCGAGGGTGGCGTGGTCGACGTCGATCAGCAGGCCCTGGCTGGCGGTCTGCTCCCAGGCATAGACCTCGTCCAGGGAGCGGACCTTGCCGGCCGGGACGCCGGCCTCGGCGAGCTTGGTGAGCAGCTCCTCGGCAGGCCACGGCGCGAAGAGCGTCTCGACGAGCTCGACGACCTTCTCCCGATTGGCGGCGCGCTCAGGATTGGTCGCCATTCCCTCTCGGTCCGGCGAGATGTCGAAGGCGCTGCAGAACCGCCGCCACAGGCCCTCGCTCCCGACCGCGATCTGCACGGTGCCGTCGGCGCAGCGGAACAGGCCGTACGGCGAGATGCTCGGGTGATGGTTGCCCTGCGAACGGCCGACCTCGCCGGCGACGGTCCAGCGAGTGCCCTGGAAACCGTGGACACCGACGACAGCGGAGAGCAGCGAGGTGCGTACGACGGTCCCGCGGCCGGTGCGCTCCCGCTCGTGCAGAGCGGCGAGCACGCCGTAGGCGCCGTACATCCCGGCCAGCAGGTCGGCGATCGGCGTACCGACCCGCTGGGGGTCGTCGGGGCCCGAGCCGGTGAGCGACATCAGGCCGGCCTCGCCCTGCGCGATCTGGTCGTAGCCGGACCGCCCTCCCTCGGGGCCGTCGTGGCCGAACCCGGTGATCGAGAGCACGACGAGACGAGGGTTGCGAGCCTGGAGGTCGTCGACGCCGAGCCCGAGCCGCTCCAGGACGCCGGTGCGGAAGTTCTCGATGAGGACGTCGGCCTTGTCGGCCAGGCGCAGCAGCACGTCCTTGTCGTCGGGGTCCTTGAGGTCGAGGGTGATCGACTCCTTGTTGCGGTTGGCCGAGAGGAAGTACGTCGCCTCCCGCTGCCCCTCCTGGCCCACGAACGGCGGGCCCCAGCCCCGGGTGTCGTCTCCGTGGCCCGGCGCCTCCACCTTGATGACGCGAGCACCGAGGTCGCCCATCATCATCGCGGCGTGCGGCCCGGCCAGAGCGCGGGAGAGGTCGAGGACGACGATGTCGTCGAGCGGTCCACGCATCTGCGTCACCACCCCGGGAGGACCAGGGCGGTCCAGACCAGGAGGGGCCCGAGGAGCACCACGATCACGCTGTAGCCGAGGATCTGCTTGTAGTAGCGCTCCTCGGTGATGCTCTCGGGCCGGTTGGCCAGCATCAGCGCGCCGTTGGTGGAGAACGGGCTCACATCGACGATCGTCGAGGAGATCGCCAGCGCGGCCACGAACAGGGCTGCCGAGATCCCGCCCTCGGCGATCAGCGGCACCGCGATCGGGATGATGATCGGGAGCAGTGCCGTCGAGGAGGCGAACGCCGAGACCACGCCGCCGACGTAGCAGAGGACGAGCGCACCGATGGCCGCGGCGCCCAGGCCCGCGGCCCAGTTCCCCACGAACTCCGGCGATCCGGCGGTGTTGAGGATCGTGGCGTACGTCGAGACGCCGGCGACCAGCAGGACGGTCGGCCAGGCGATCTGGCGGATCGCGTCCTTGTGCTGGCTCGGCGAGAGGGCCGCCAGGACGGTCGCGGCGGTGATCGAGGCGAAACCGATGTTCTTGTCGAAGAACAGGGCGATGGCGGCGACGATGACGAAGGCGGCGAGGGTCAAGACCTGCTCGGTGCGGATGCCGGGCTTGGTCCCGGTCGGGGCGACGGTGCCGTAGCCGCGGGCGGGGACGGTGACGCCACCCTCGTTCAGGCTCTCGGGTACGCCGGCGGCGGCGTTGGCCGCCTCGCCGGGATCGAGCCGCATGCTCATCAGCGCCCGTCCGCCGAGGGCGAAGAACAGGATCGTCGCCATGATCAGGTTGACCACGAGGCTGGTCACGAAGACCGTCATCTCGCTGGCCGGCAGGCCGTTGTCGACCATGACCGAGTTGGTGATCGTGCCGTAGATGCTGATCGGCGAGAAGCCGCCGCCCTGAGCGCCGTGCACGACGAACATGCCCATCATCAGCGGGTTGATCTTGTAACGGCCGGCGAAGCCGAGCGCCACCGGCCCGATGATCGCGCAGGCCGCCGGGCTCGCGGCACCCAT
Organism: Nocardioides sp.; assembly: GCF_014360585.1. Classification (GTDB taxonomy): domain Bacteria; phylum Actinomycetota; class Actinomycetes; order Propionibacteriales; family Nocardioidaceae; genus Nocardioides. The sequence continues at coordinate 47,091 of NZ_JACIXG010000021.1, read as the reverse complement.
GGCGGTCAGCAGGGCGGTCACGCCGAACATCACCCACGGGATGAGCGCGACCCTGCCGCCCACCGCCCGGACCGCACTGCTGACGATCAGGTCGACCGTGCCGTTGTTCCTCGCGATCGCGAACAGATAGGTGACACCTATCAGCGTCAGGATCAGGTCAGCGCTGACCCCGGCCAGGATCTCCTTCTCGGAGAGGTCCAGCGCGAACATCCCGACCAGCCACGCCGCGACGTAGGCCAGAGCTCCCATGTTGATCGGCAGCAGCGTGCCGGCCACGAACAAGGCGACCAACGCGATGATCGCCACCCATTCCGGTCCCATCCGACTTCCCTTCTGTTGGCCCCCGAACGACACCGCTGCTTGTGACTCGGCTCACAGGCGGATCAGTGGCCTAGCCAATAGGACAATCGCGAGAACGTCAATACCCTGTAGCCATGAGTGAGTCCGCGCGCTTTCCACGTCCGCTGCAGCGAACCCGCCTCTATGAGCAGGTCGCGGAGCAGATCACCGCCTGGATCTCGGAGAACGACCTGAAGGCCGGCGACCGGCTGCCGCCGGAGAGACAGCTCGCCACCAGCCTCGGCGTCAGTCGCGCGACGCTCAGCCAAGCCCTCGTCGCCCTCGAGGTGATCGGTGTCGTCGCGGTACGGCACGGCGACGGGACGGTGCTGACCGACAAGCCTCGGGCCGAGCGCATCACCGATGCGATCCGGGCGCATGCGGAGCGGATCCCCGACGTCATCGAGGCGCGCGACGCACTGGAGACCAAGCTCGCCGCCTTGGCGGCGCAGCGGCGTACGCAGGAGGATCTCGACCGGATCGAGGCGGCTCTGCGGGCGATGGCCGACGACGTCGACGGCGGCGGTCGCGGCGTACAGGGTGATGAGCTCTTCCATCGGGCGGTCACCGAGGCCGCCCACTCCCCTCTGCTCGAGCAGATGATGTCGGAGATCAGCGAGCTGATCCGCGAGACCCGGATCGAGTCGCTCTCCCAGCCCGACCGCCCCCGGACCTCCCTCGCCGGCCACCAGAGGATCGCCGACGCGATCGCCTCGGGCGACGCCGAAGCCGCCGCGGCCGCGATGCACGGGCACGTCATGCTGGTCAGCGACGTCGCGCTGCTTCGCGACTGATGACAGGGCTTGACCAGCTCGCGGTGCTCGCCGCGGGCTTGGGGGCCGGCATCCTCACCTCCACGGTGGGGGTCGCGTCGCTGCTCAGCTTTCCGGTGTTGGTCGCGGTGGGCCTGCCGCCGGTCGTGGCCAACACCTCCAACACGGTCGGGATGACGCCGGCCGGGCTCAGCGGCTCCTTCGGCTATCGGCGAGAGCTGGCCGAGCATCCGCGCGTGACCGCTGCCGTGCTGCTCACCGCGGGTTGCGGCAGCGTCGCCGGATCATTGCTTCTGCTGTGGTTGCCGGGATCGGTCTTCGAGGCGGTCGTGCCGTGGCTGATCCTCGGCACCTGCGTACTCGTCGGGGTGCAGCCTCGGCTGAGCCGGTTCCTGCGCCAGCACGCCACCGACACCGAGCCGCGGGTGCGGGTCTCCGGGGCCACCGCGGTGTTCGCGACGCTGACCGGCGCCTACGGCGGCTACTTCGGCGCCGGCTCCGGGGTGATGATGATGGCGGTGCTCGGCTTCGGGACCGACCTGGAGTTCCGCACCGTCAACGCGCTCAAGACGTTCGCGGTGATGGCTTCGAACGTGGTCGCGACCGTCATCTTCGTGGCGATCGCCGACCTCGACTGGCTGGCGGTCGGTCTGCTCGCCGCAGGCTCGGTCGTGGGTGGGTACGTCGGGGCGCGCATCGGTCGGCGGCTCCCGGCCACCGCGCTGCGCTCGCTGATCGTCGTCGTCGGGATCAGTGCGGCGACGTTCATGCTGGTGCGCTGATCCGCGGCGGTCCCGGTCGGGTCAGAACGGCGGCCTACCGGTCCCCGAGACCCGGAACCGCCCCCAGGGGTCGATGTCGGAGAGCCGCCCTTCGGCTTCGCCGTGGTCGGTGCGGACGGTGACGGTCTGGCCGTTGCGTACGCCTTCGAGAGCTGTGCCAACCCGGCCGTACCAGTGGAAGCGGCCGTCGATCGGCTGGAAGGCGCCGCGGAGGGCGACGTCGACCTCCCAGGCGCCGTGCTCGGACTCGAGGCGGGCGTGGCCGTCGTAGAGGTGCTGGGGCTCGTGCGTGCTCATGAGCGGCCCTTTCGGAGCGGGGTGACGATCTCGGGTTGGTCCAGGGCGCTCAGGTCGACGCCGTACTCGGCGGTGGTGCCCGCCAGCGCGTGCCAGACGAGCTCGCTGAGATAGCGGGTGAACGCGGCGCGCGACATGGTCCGTCGCTCGAGCCACCACTGCCCCGCGGACTCGCCGATCCCGACGAAGCTGTGCGCCCACGGCTCGGCGCCGGCGGCGTCGAGCCCGAGGCGGCCGAAGGTGTCGACGAGCAGGCGCGTGAAGGTCGCGGCGATGAGCTGCTTGCCGTCGGCGAGCGGGTCGGTGCCGCCGGTGTGCTGGCGCACCAGGAGCAGGTAGACGTTGGGATGCTCGGCGATGGTCTCGACGTACGCAGCGACCCCGGCCTCGACCCGCCGGCGGGTCGGCGCGGGAGCGAGCACGGCCTCGACGACGGCGTCGAGGATCTGCCGCGCCGCCCACATCCCGACCGCGCCGTGCAGCTCGGCCTTGTCGGCGAAGTAGCGGTAGAGCACCGGCTTGCTGACCCCGGCCTCGGTGGCGATGTCCGCGATCGAGACCTCGGCCCCGGCGGAGTCGACAGCACGTACGGCGGCGGCGACCAGCTCCGCCCGTCTCATCTCGCGGTGGGAGTCCCAGCGTGAGGACCGGCCGTCGTCCTTGACCTTCCGTGTCATGTCCTGCACTCTAGCAACTACCCGTAACTCTGGGTAACACGTATTTCGGATGCGCAGCACCGAGCTGCTGAGTGGGGAGAAGAATGACCATCGCCGACCCGACCGCCGACCGCCTCCTGCGTTCCACGGCGCGCCAGTCCTACGACCCGGAGGTCGATCTCGACTGGGAGGCCGCGCCCGTCGAGGGACTGTGGTGGATGCAGCCCGAGCGCGTCTCTCTCTACGGCACCCCGACCTGGGACCGGCTCAGCCCCGAGCAGCAGATCGAGCTCTCCCGGCACGAGGTCGCCAGCATCATGAGCGTCGGCCTGTGGTTCGAGGTGCTGCTGATGCAGCTGCTGCTTCGTGAGGTCTACGGGGCGGATCCGCGCACAGCACGGACCCAGTACGCGTTGACCGAGATCGGCGACGAGACCCGCCACTCGGTGATGTTCGGCCGCGCGATCGCGGCGATGGGCGCACCGGCGTACGGTCCTCGCCCTGCCGTCCTGCGCGTCGGGAAGTTCGCACCGCTGCTGCACGGGCCCAGCGTCTTCTCCGCGACCCTGGTCGGCGAGGAGCCGCTCGACCGGTGGCAGCGTGAGCTGATGAAGGACGAGCGCTGCCAGCCGCTGACCCGGATGGCCTCACGCATCCACGTCACCGAGGAGGCCCGCCACGTCACCTTCGCCCGCGAGGAGCTCGCCGCGGCGATGTCGCAGAAGATCGGGCGTACGCAGCTCCGGCTGCACCAGAACCTCACCGCCCGAGCGGCCTACGTCATGGCCCGCTCGCTGGTCCACCCGGACTGCTACGCGGCCATCGGGCTCGACCCGATGGCGGCCCGCCGCGAGGCGCTCGGCAACGAGCACTACCGCGCCACCCTGGCCTGGATGGGCGAGAAGATGATGCCCTACCTCATCGAGCACGGGATGGTCTCGGAGAAGGACCGCAAGATCTGGCGGGCCTCGTTCCTGGTGCCGCGCGACTGATCGGACTCCTCAGTCCGCGGTGGTGATCGCGATCAACCGCTCGCCACTCCATCTCGCGGAAAGGGTCCTGAGCCCTGAAAGAAAGATTTCTTTCAGGGCTCAGGCCACCTGTGTGAGATGGCTGAAGCGCCTCGCCCGGGTCAGCGGAAGGCGGACTCCCCCGTCAGCGCCTGGCCGATGATGAGCTGGTGGACCTCGCTGGTGCCTTCGTACGTCAGGACCGACTCGAGGTTGTTGGCGTGGCGCATGATCGGGTACTCGAGAGTCACACCGGCGGCCGCGAGAATGGTGCGGCACTCGCGGGCGATCGCGATCGCCTCACGGACGTTGTTGAGCTTGCCGAGCGAGATCTGCTCGGGACGGAGGGCGCCCTCGTCCTTCAGACGTCCCAGCTGCAGCGCGAGGAGCATCGACTTGCCGAGCTCGAGGGTCATGTCGGCGAGCTTGGTCTGGGTGATCTGGTAGCCGGCCAGCGGCTTGTCGTAGATCTCGCGGGAGGCGGCGTACGCGATGGCTGACTCGAGGCAGTCGCGGGCCGCGCCGACGGCGCCGAAGACGATGCCGAACCGGGCCTCGTTGAGGCACGACAGCGGGCCCTTCAAGCCCCTGACCTCGGGGAACGCGGCGGATGCCGGGAGGCGTACCTCGTCCAGGACGATCTCGCCGGTGACCGAGGCGCGCAGCGACAGCTTCTGCTTGATGACCGGCGCGGAGAAGCCAGGAGCGTCGGTGGGGACCACGAAGCCGCGGATCCCCTTGCCGTCGGTCGCCTCGTCGGTCTGGGCCCACACCACCGCGACGTCGGCGACCGGTGCGTTGGTGATCCACATCTTGGTGCCGGACAGGATCCAGTCGCCCGAGGCATCGCGCCGGGCGCGCGTGCGCATCCCGGCCGGGTTGGAGCCGAAGTCGGGCTCGGTCAGCCCGAAGCAGCCGATCGCCTCCCCGGCGGCCATCCGCGGCAGCCACTCCTGCTTCTGCTCCTCGCTCCCCCACCTCCAGATCGCGAACATCGCCAGCGAACCCTGCACGGAGACCAGCGAGCGGATCCCGGAGTCGGCCGCCTCGAGCTCCATGCAGGCCAGCCCGTAGGCAGTCGCGCTGGTGCCGGCGCAGCCGTAGCCCTCCAGGTGCATCCCGAGGACCCCCAGCCTGCCGAGCTCGGGTGCGAGCTCACGGACCGGGACCTCGCCGGCCTCGAACCAGTCGGCGAGGTGAGGCTTGATCTCCTTCTCGACGAAGGTCCTCACCGTGTCGCGGATCGCGCGGTCCTCCTCGGCGATGAGGGCCTCGGTGCCGAACAGTTCGAGCGGGGTCTGGGGCATGGGAGTCTCCTTGGGGGGTCGATCGGGCCGCTGCCGATTGTGTCACCCGGCAACGGAGCCCGCTCGAACCGTTCGCCCCAAGATCAACGTTCCGTACGCTGCCGGTGGCGGAGCTGGGCCAGGTACAGGTTCTCGGGCAGCACCGTCGCGTCCAGGGAATCGGTGACCGAGCCGGGATCGATACCCACCTCGGTTGAACCGTTGACCCCACCGCTCCGTAGTAGGGGTGAGGGCCGGCATCGGGTCGGCTTCCAGCGAGAGGAAACGGCGTGCGGACACGTACGAAAGCAGCAGTCGGGATCGGTGCGGCAGTCGTCGTGGTCGGAGGCGTCGTGGCGATCTTCGGCCCAGGCTGGTACGCGGACCGGGCCGAGGACGCAGCGGACGAGCCCACCCTCAGCGCGTCGGCAGCACCCGCCGACGGCACGGACAGCAGTGGGACGTGGGCGGTCTCCGACGGCTCCTTCGCCGGCTACCGCGTCGACGAGGTGCTCCAGGGCGAGGACGTCACCGTCACCGGTCGCACCGAGGACGTGACCGGACAGGTCACCCTCGCCGAGGGCGAGGTCACCGAGGCGAGCATCGAGGTGAAGGTCGCCACCATCGCCACCGACTCGGAGCGCCGCGACGGCTACTTCCGCGACAACGCGATCCAGGCCGAGGAGTTCCCGACCGCCAGCTTCGAGCTGACCGAGCCCGCCACCCTCGGGGAGGGTGCGACCGAGGTCGAGCTGGTCGGTGACCTCACCGTGCGCGGCGAGACGAGGCCGGTGACCGTGGACGCCGAGGTCGGTGGCGACGGCGCCAGCGCCCTCCAGGTCGTCGGTAGCGTGCCGGTGACCTTCGCGGACTTCGGCATCGAGGCCCCGAACCTCGGCTTCGTGAGCGTCGAGGACACCGGCAGCGTCGAGTTCTCGCTCGAGCTGGTCAAGGGCTGAGCAGGACTCTGGGATCCTGGGTTCGTGCGGGGAGGTGACATGGGCGCGGAGGACGAGCTGCTCGTAGCGGTGCACGACGCCCATTCGGAGGCGCTCTACCGCTACGTCGTGCGCCGCACCGGCGATGCCGAGGAGGCGCGCGACGTGGTGCAGGAGACGCTGCTGCGTGCGTGGCGCAACCCGGACGTGCTGCAACGGCCCGACGAGGGCGTACGTGCCTGGCTGTTCACCACCGCCCGCAACCTGGTCATCGACGAACTGCGCAGCGCACGCCGGAAGAGGGAGTACGCCGCGGAGTCGCCGCCCGAGCAGAGCCGGACCGACCAGGCCCAGGCCGACCAGACCCAGGCCGTGCTCGACTCCTGGATCGTCGCCGACGCGTTGCTCGCGCTCTCCCCCGACCATCGCGCGGTGGTGGTCGGGGCCTACTACGGCGACCGGTCGGTCGCCGAGCTCGCCGGCGAGCTCGACATCCCGGCCGGCACCGTCAAGTCTCGGCTGCACTACGGCCTGCGAGCCCTGCGTCTCGCCCTACAGGAGAAGGGGGTCACCTCATGAGTGAGCGCCAGCGAACGACCATGGGATTCAGGCCGGCACGTCCGTACGATTGCGCTTGCGCTACGGGGGTGGCGGCATGAACGACGACCTGGATGCCTCGGCACACGAGACGTTCGCCGACTGGGACGCCTCCTACGTGCTCGGGGCGCTGAGCCCGAGCGACCGGAGGGCCTACGAACGGCACCTGACCGGCTGTGGCGTGTGCCGCGACGCCGTCGCCGAGCTCGCCGGGATGCCCGGACTGCTCGGGGCGCTCTCGCGCGGGGAGGCAGAGGAGCTGCTCGAGGACTCCACCGCAGAGATCGCGGCGCCGCCGCTGGCAGAACTGGCCGGAGCCGTACGCAGGTCGCGACGGCGTCGCCGGGCGTTCGCCGTCGCGGTCGCCGCCGTGCTCCTCGCCGGCGGCACGGCCATCGGTGGGCTGCTGCTCGACGGCGACGGGACCCGACAGCCGAGCGCCGGCCCGTCCGCCTCGGCCCCCGCGATGCCGTCAGGCGCTCCGGCCGAGAACGTACGCACCGTCGACCTGCGCCCCGTGGGCAGCGTGGACATGTGGGCCCAGCTCGTGTTCACCCCGACCTCATGGGGCACCAAGCTCAACTGGAGCTGCCACTACCCGCCCAAGCCGGGGCAGAGCCCGCCGGCGCGGTCCGACTATCAGGGCGAGCCGGTGACGTACGACCTGGTCCTGGTCGGCCGTGACGGCTCGCGCACCGTCGCCGGGTCGTGGACCTGGTCGGGCGGGGAGACGCTCGGACTGGACGCCTCCTCCGCGATCCCGATCGCCGACGTCGAGCGGGTCGAGATCACCCTCGTCGGCGAGGACGCCGCGGTCGCGGCCGCGTCGCTGACCTGAGTCACGGATGGGTTTCAAAGGGTCCGCTGTGGCGCCCGATCGCTCGCGATGAGCTCAGCGGCGCGCTCGCCGATGAGGATCGACGGTGCGTTGGTGTGGCCGCGCACGATCCTGGGCATGACTGAGGCGTCGGCGACGCGGAGGCCCTCGACGCCGCGTACGCGCAGCCGGGGGTCGACCACGCTGGCCTCGTCCGTGCCCATCCGGCAGGTGCCGGTGGGGTGGTAGAGGGTGTGCGCGTGACGCTCCAGGATCGCGTCGGCGACCTCCTGCGCGGACGAGTCCGTCGGGACGTCGGGGCGCAGGAACTTGCCGAGGATCGGCTTGAGCGCGGGCTGTGAGGCGATCTCCAGGGCCACCCGGATGCCTTCGACCATCGCGGCGCGGTCCCTGCCCTCGGGGTCGGAGAGATAGCGCGGGTCGATGACCGCCTTGGCGGACGGGTCGGTCGAGGCGAGCGTGATCCGGCCGCGGCTGGCCGGGTCGACGAGGATGGGACCGGCGACGACCCCCTCACCTTGGTAGGCGATCAGGCCCTCGTCGAAGAACCCGGCGGGCGCGAAGATCATCTCGATGTCGGGGGCACTCAAGTCCGGGCGCGAGCGGAGGAAGCCGTACGCCTCCCCGACGTTCGAGGTGAGCATCCCGCGCCTGCGCAGCAGGTAGTCGGCCAGCTGACGCGGCGACTCCGCGGTCGCCAGCGACCCGGTCTCGACCTCCCAGCCGATACCGGCGACGAGATGGTCGGCGAGGTTCTCCCCCACCTCCCTCGCGTCATGGACGACGTCGATGCCGAGCTCCTTCAGCTGGGCGGCCGGCCCGATCCCGGAGAGTATCAGCAGCTGCGGGGTGTTGACCGCGCCGCCGGAGAGGATCACCTCCCGTCGGGCGGTGATCCTCGTCTGCTGGCCGTCGACGACCGCCTCGACCCCGGTCGCCCGATTGCCGTCGAAGGTCACCCGGGACACCTGGGCGCCGGTGACCACTCTCAGGTTGGTGCGCTTCGCGGCGGGCTTGAGGTAGGCGGCGGCTGTGCTCCACCGGGCTCCCCTGCGCTGGGTGACCATGGTCTCGACGTACGCCTCGGGGTTGGGGCCGTTGGCCCGCCCGCGTGGGTATCCGGCTTCCTCCGCGGCTTGCAGGAACGACTCGGTGCAGGGGCGCGGGCTTCGCTGCCGCTCGACGCGGACCGGGCCACCGATGCCGTCCAGAGCGGTGGCGTCCTCGACGTCCTCGAGCCGTGCGTACGTCTTCTTGACCGCGTCCCAGCCCCACTCGGGCCCGGCGGCCGCGCCCCATTCCTCGTAGTCGGCCTGGAAGCCCTTGACCCACATCATCGCGTTCATCGAGGAGCAGCCACCGAGCATCCGGCCGCGCGGCCAGTAGATCCGTCGTCCGCCGAGCTCGGGCTGTGGCTCGGTGAAGTAGTCCCAGTCGTGCTCGCTCTGGAAGAGCTTCGAGAAGGCCGCCGGGATGTGGATGTTCATGCCCTTGTCGCGCTGCCCCGCCTCGAGCAGCGTCACCTCGACCCCTGGGTCCTCGCTGAGCCGCGCCGCAAGCACGGCGCCCGCCGATCCGGCCCCCACCACCACGTAGTCGCTGGTCAGTTCCTGGCTCATACCGGATCTCCTTCGTCGACGGTGACGGGACTTGGCGGGGCTACGGTCGCAGAGGTGAGGTTGGTGAAGGGTTGAGTCCGGCGCTCAGGTGAAATGCACGGAGCGAACGACACGCGCAGCGACAGCCTTCAGCTTCTACCCACGTTTGGGGGATCGCACACCGTTGGATGGGTCGATCGTTCAGAACCGGCCAGCATGTGCACGAACGTTCGCCGAGAGCAGGAAGGGCCCGCCTCGGTTCAGAGGGGAAGCACAATGCAGCCAACACCACCTGCTTGGCGGCCGCCTTACGCGCAGCCGTCGATGCCGTCCTCACCTCCTCAGCCGAAGCGCTCAAACCGACTTGGAATCGGCCTCGGGATCGCCGTGGCAGCGCTGCTCGTCGTAGGCGGCGGGGCGACCGTGGCCGGTGTCGTCATCCACGAGCATCAAGAACAGGTTGCGCTGCAGAAGCATCGTTCCGATGTGGAGCGGAAGAAGGCGGAGCAGCAAAGGGCAGAGCAGGCAGAAGCACAGCGGACGTATGACACTGTCGCAGCCGAGATCGAGCCGCTTATGGCCGCACTCACCGAGGTAGACGCTCGTCTGAACGTTGGCCTGAACTATGCCGACTACACGGCGATGATCGGAGACGTTGCCGTGGCATACGCCGGCATGGACGTCGATGTCCTCGTCGAGTTCGGTGGGCTCGAAGTCGGAGCCAAGCTGGAGGATGCTTACAACAAGTACAACAAAGCAGCGCAACTGTGGAATGACAACTTCCTCGACTACACGTCCATCGAAACTCGGATGCAGAATAAGTGGACAGCTGCGCGAGCAGACCTGGACGAGGCAACGGCTTTGCTCGACGAACTGAAGCCCATTGATGAAGACGGCAGCGCAGACCCTCCAGATTCGGGTGCGCCCGAAACGGACGGCAACGCATGACCGGCTTCAACGATCGTCAGCCACTGCCCCTGCGCAGGCGACACCTCCCGGACTTGCTCGCGCCGTCACCCACACGTGCGGACTAGTTCTCATTCAGCCAGAAAGGCACCCAGGGCGTACGCGGGATGGCGGTCCAGGTTGTGGCGGCCGCGGTCGTAGCGACGGGTGGTGCGGGGGTCGGCGTGACCGGCGGCGTCCTGGACGTCCTCGAGAGGTACGCCGGCCTCGCGGGCCAGGGTGACGAAGGTGTGGCGGAGGCTGTGCGGAGAGAGCTTATCGCCGTGCTCGATGCCGGCGGCGGCACCGAGCCGGCGGATGAGACGGAACGCCTCGGAGCGGTGCCAGCGGTTGCCGGTGCTCGTGACGAAGACCGGGCCATCGGCTCGGGTGTCGAGGTAGGTGTCGAGCGCCTGCGAGGTCGCCGGGTTGAGGACGACGTCGCGGCGGGCACCGCCCTTGCGGGTGATGGTCAGGATGCGGTGGCCGCGGGAGTGGCTGAGATCGGTCACGTCGGCACCGAGCGCCTCGGAGATGCGCAGGCCATCGTGGAGCAGAAGGGTTACGAGTGCCGCGGCACGGCTGGAATGCTCGCGTGCGGCGGTGAGGAATGACCGCGCCTCTCCCCTGTCCATGCCCAGCGTCTGGGAGTCGTTGCTGGTCTTGGGGCGCTTGATGTGCTCGGCCGGTGATGTGGCCAGAACACCCTCGGCCACGCCGTACCGATAGAAGCCGGCGATCGCGGAGAGCCGCCGGGCGATCGTCGCCGGGCTGCGTCGCGTCTCCAGGTGGCGGGCATAGCCGTCGACCATCGCACGACTTGCGGCGAGCGGGTCGATCTCCAACGCCGAGCACCAGCCGAACCAGTCAGCCAGGTCTCTTCCGTACGCCGCGCGGGTGTGCCCTGCGTAGGAGAGCAGGAACCTGCGGGCGAGGGCCTCGGCACGTTTTTCCGGGGGCATCTCCGCGAGGTCTTCGAGGAACAGCTCTCTGACGGATTCCGTCACCGCCAGGTCTGTGGAGGGGGTTTGCGGGTTGTTCTCGAGCGTGCTCACGACACACATCATAATGCCAGTTATGTTGGGTGTCTTCTCGGGATCTCATTCCGCCGCTTTTTCGTTTTCGTTTCGTCTTTCGTCACGCTATGCTGACGTAATGACGGAAACGATCGTTGTCGACGAGAAGCGCTGTCGCTTCCCCGGCTGTCCCCTGCCCGCGGCGGCCTCGGAGAACGGGAGCGGCCGGCCCCCGGAGTACTGCGACGATCCCGCCCACAATCGCGCCGCAGCCTGGCGGGAGCGGAAACGCCTGCAGCGGCTCGTCGCCGAACGGCCGCCCGAGGAGACCGCACGGCCCGTCCAGGCCGCCCAGCAGCGGGCCGCGGAGATCACCACCCAGCTGACCCAGCTCGCCGACAGGTTCCTCGACCAGCTCCCGAGGGCGTTGGAGGAGCTGCGCACCCTCGGCGACCTGACCGCCGCCGAGGCCCAGATCGCCACCGTCCAGAGCGAGGCGCAGGAGCAGATCGCCGCGGCGAGCGCTCGCGCGGTGCGAGCCGAGCAGGCCCAGCGTGCGGCCGAGGCGGAGCGTGACGAGGCGGATGCCGCCGCGGCGGAGGCTTCGGAGGAGGCCGAACGCTCGGCCGAGATCCTGAGAGAGGCGCTGGCCGCCACGGCCGCGGCCGAGGAGTCGCGCCAGACCGCGCAGGCTGCGCTCGAGACAGCCGAGTCCGAGGCGGCGTCCGCGGCCGAGCGGGCCGCCGAGACGATCGCCGCGATGGAGAGCCGGCTCGCAGAAGTGTCTTCCGAGCGGACACTCCTGACCGAGAACCTCGAGAAGGCACGCACCGAGCACGCCGCAGCCGTGCAGCGCCGACGGAGCGAGACCGCGCGCGCCGACCAGGCTGAGAAGGAGATGGCGCGGCTGCAGGAGCAGCTGGTCGCGGAGAAGAAGGCCGCCGAGAAGGCGGCGGCCAGCGCGGAGGCGACGAGTGCAGGGCTGCGTACGCAGCTCGACACCGCGGTCGAGCAGATCGACGCGCTTCGGGACCGGCTGGCCGACCTCCGCGGGAGCGAGGCCGCGGCGAAGGCGGACCGCGATGCCACCCGGGCCGAGCTCGAGCGCGAGCGCGCCCACGCGAGCGAGCGGCTCGAGGATCTGAAGGCAGCGCACCGAGCCCAGGTCGCGCAGCTGATGGAGCAGATCGAGCGACGTACGCCGTCGACCGATGTTCCGGAGGAGGCTTCGTGACACGCAGGGGCCCCAGTTGGAGGTACGCGGGCCACATCCGCTAATGTTTCTTCTCGCAAGCGGACGTAGCTCAGTTGGTAGAGCGCAACCTTGCCAAGGTTGAGGTCGCGAGTTCGAGCCTCGTCGTCCGCTCCACTGCGAGGGCCGCCCGATCGGGCGGCCCTCGATCAATTTCCCGTGGCGAAACCAGCATCTCGCCGCGACTGCTCTAGGATTTCACTGCTCTGGGATTCTTGGGCACCGGGTGCGGACGAGCCCGGGGGCGAGGCCGACAACCGAAGGACTGTGCGTGGGGGGCGTTGAATGAGCGGCAAGTTCATCGACGCCTACGCCGTCCTCCAGGTCACCCCGGACGCAGACGACGCGGCTGTGCGAGCCCGTCACCGAGAGCTCGCCAAGCAGTTCCACCCCGACCGTGGCGGCCGTGCCGCTGACGGCGAGCTGATGATGCGCATCAACCGGGCGCGCGACGTTCTGCTCGATCCGACCGCGAGGGCGACTCTCGACGAGGAGCTCGCCCGGCGCCGGCGCAAGGCCACTCCCCCGGAGACCGGCGGGAAGGCACCCGAGGGCGCCCCCAGCACGACGCCCCTCAGCCGCGACCGGCGTTGGCGAGCCCAGTGGGGCAGCGACACTCCTGTCGCAACACCGCCGCCCGGCCGCACGTCCACGGGTTCCGTTCAACCGCCGCCTGCTCGCGTGCGGCCCTCGGCCAGCCGGCTGCGTCCGACCACCCGTCAGGCGCGCTCGGCGAACCCGGTGCTCGCCCCTCGTCAGCAGCCTGACGCACCGAAGCGACCTCGGGCGGCGACGGAACCGCCTCGCCCCCACCAGGCCGGTCCGCCGGCCGGGAACGCAGAGGGTGTGCCGCCCCAGCCGGTAGCTCCGCAGCCGGCGGCCGCGCAGCCAGCGGCCCCGCAGCAGGCGAGCCCACCCCCCGCGGCGCAGGCGGCCGAGAAGTCCGGAAACGCCTGGTCGCTCTACTCCGCGCCGCTCGACGGCGTCTCGGTCGCATCACTGCTCGCCAGCGTGCTGCTGTGCGGCCCGCTCGGTTTCATCCTCGGCATCATCGGCCTGGCCCGCACCGCCGACGAGAAGCGTCGCGGTCGCTGGGCCGCGGTCGCGGGCATCGCCATCAGCAGCCTCACGATGCTGCTCGCCATCGGCTATGTGATGCAGGCGATGTCCGCGTCTTCTCCCTGACGCGGCTCACCTCACCGCTCGATCGGGCAACAGCGCTCCGCCCAGTGACCACTCGGCGATCAGCCTGCAGTCGTGGTTGGCGTACCACTGCAGGCTGATCCGGTCTGCACGGCACCGTGCGGGCAGCGCGGAGGCGAGCGACGTACGTGTCGAGTCGAGGTCCGCTCCCCCGGCGACGTGGTCGACGGTCAGGTGCGGCACCGGCTCGAAACGCCCTTCATAGGGCGGGCACTGCGGGAACGCAGCGCTCAGCTCGGCGGTGAGGGCCGCGAACGGCGCGGCCGGCTCGGGAGCCAGATGGATGTTGCCGCCAGCGGACATCTCGACCGTGGCGAGCTCATAGCGCCAGGGCGAGGCCGCCTCCGCGATCTTCGCGATCCGCTCCAGATCGCTTGCCGACGGCTCCGCCAGGAAGGGCGCCAGCAGGGTGATGTGGGCGTGGACGAACGCGGGATCGGCCGAGACGAACGAGTCGTCGTAGTGTCGCGTCCGCTCCAGGACGTACGCCTCCATCTCCGGCACCGGCACGACCAGCACCGAGTGCCCCGTCGGTGCGCGTCTCGTCATGGGGTGGATTCTCATCGATGGCAGACCCCGGGCGCGAACCGGCCTCGGCTGGGCTAGGGTTCCGGGGTGCCCGGACCCGAGATGCCCCCTGATCTGCTGAAGCACGCCCTCGACGCGACGGGGTTCATGCCTCCCGAGGAGGGCCAGGCACTGTTCGCGTACGCCGTGGAGCGGCTGCCCCACGGGCCGGCGGTCGAGATCGGCACCTACTGCGGGAAGTCGTCGGTCTATCTGGGTGCGGCGGCGAAGCTGACCGGAGGCACGGTCTTCACCGTCGACCACCACCACGGCAGCGAGGAGAACCAGGCGGGCTGGGAACACCACGACACGGGCCTGGTCGACCCGGCCACCGGGCGGCTGGACACGCTGCCGACCTTCCGGCGCACCATCGAGCAGGCCGGTCTCGAGGACGAGGTGGTCGCGGTGATCGGGGCTTCGACGACGGTGAGCCGGTGGTGGACTACCCCGGTCTCGTTCCTCTTCATCGACGGCGGCCACGGTGTCGAGCCCGCGCAGCTGGACTACCGCGGCTGGGCACCGAAGGTGATGCCCGGTGGCCTGCTGCTGGTCCACGACGTGTTCCCGGACCCCGCCGACGGCGGCCGGCCCCCGTACGAGGAGATCTACCTCCCCGCGCTCGCCTCCAAGCAGTTCGAGGAGATCGACGCGGTCGGGTCGCTACGCGTGCTGCGACGCCTCTGACATCTCGCACCCACACTCGAGCGCCAGCTCCTCGAAGGGCGCGGCGAGGGAGGTGCCGCGCATGATCCCGGAGCCGGCGGTGGCCCCGCCGTAGCGCTCCCCCAGCGCGTCCGCGGCCAGGATGACGGCCGCGGCGGTGAAGGTGGAGTGCTCCTCCGGCCAGAACGCGTTCGGGTTCGGGTTGGGGTATTCGGGCGACTCGTAGACCCAGCCGGTCCAGTAGCCGCCGTCGGCGGCGCGCATGTGCTGCATCTCCGTCAGCAGGCGGAGGGCGCGGCGGTGATCGCCGATGTTGTCCAGCGCCATCGCCAGCTCGCACGTCTCCGCGCCGGTGACCCACGGGTTGGTGTCGACGCAGAGGGTGCCGAGGCCGGGGCGTACGAAGTGGTCCCAGCGCGACTCGATCAGGTCATACCCGGCGTCGCCGGCCACGGCCCCACCGAGGACCGGGTAGTACCAGTCCATGGAGTGGTGCGACTTGTCCTCGAACGAGTCGCGGTGACGGCGCAGCGCGTGACCGAGCCGGCCGCCGACGATTTCCCACTCCGGCTGCGGGTCGTCCATCAGGTCGGCGAGAGCGACGCCGGCACGCAGCGACTGGTAGATCGAGGACGAGCCGGTGAGCAGGGCGAACGGGTCCCGCGGTGTCCAGGCGATCCCTCCGAAGGGCAGCTGCAGCCCGACGACGAAGTCGAGGCCAGCGCGTACGGAGGGCCACAGCCGCTCCACGAACGCCCGGTCACGCCGGATCAGCCAGTGGTGCCAGAGCCCGACCGCGAAGTAGGCCGACATGTTCGACTCGCCGACCGTCTCGATCGCCGAGCCGTCGACGATCTTCATCGGCCACGAGCCGTCGGCGTTCTGCAGAGACGGAATCCAGTCGTACGCAGCCTCGGCCTCGTCCACCAGGCCACCGACGAGCAGGCCCATGGCCGCCTCGACATGGTTCCAGATGTCGGTGTGCTGGCCGGGCACCCACGGGATCGCGCCCGACGGCTCCTGGGCGCGGGCGATCGACTCCGCCGTGGCGACGATCTGGGCAGGGGTCAGCACCCCGTCGACGTACGGGATCTCGAGGCTCATCCGAGGATCAATCGGTCGTGGTGGGGTCGGAGGCGACGCGGCCCGGCTTGCGGAAGTAGAGGACCATGCTCTTCCCGATCACCGGGTCGAGGACCTTCCCGGCCAGTCGCAGCGGCAGCGGATTCTTCATGATCTCCCAGACGAGGATCTGGTGATAGGCCTTGACCAGGACGTTCTTGTCGTTCTCGACGCCGACGGCCGACTTCAGCCACCAGTAGGGCGCGTGCAGGCCGTGGGCGTAGGACTTGCCCTCGAAGATCATCGCCTCGCCGGGGGTGCCGTCGTTGGGGCGACCGGCCTTGGTGACCTTGTCGATGAGCTCGTGGTCGGTGTAGATGCGGATGTGGCCGCCGGTGGTGTTGTGGTACTCCTCGGAGAGCTTCCAGTTGACGACCTCGGGCAGCCAGCGCGGGACCGAGATGGCGAGGGTGCCACCGGGGCGGAGCACCCGGACGAGCTCCTTGATCGCGTCGACGTCATGGTGGATGTGCTCGAGCACCTCGGCTGCGACGATCCGGTCGAACTCACCGTCGGCGAACGGCAGCGAGAGCGCGTCGCCCTCCTTGACCTCCGCGTTCGCGCCTTCGGGGACTTCCTCACGCATCGCGAAGAACCAGTCGCTGACCTGCGCGAGCTCGTCGGCGTCCTGGTCGAACGCGATCACGTCGGCGCCGCGGCGGTACATCTCGAAGGCGTGGCGGCCACCACCGGCGCCCATGTCGAGCACGCGCTCTCCGGGCTGCAGGCCAAGGCGGTCGAAGTCAACGGTGAGCACGGCTCACTTCCTTTCGCTGATGGTGCTGGTGGAACCAAACTCGTCGATGGCCTGCTGGTAGAGCGCCGTCATCCGTTCGGCGACGGCGTGCCAGGAGAAGTGCTCCTCGACCCGGGCACGCCCGGCGGCCGAGTAGCGAGCCCGTCGCTCGGGGTCGTCTAGCAGCGCCGCGATGGCATGCTCGAGCTCCCCGGTGTCCCCCGGGGTGACCTGGGCGGCACACAGGTCGTCGGGGCCGACGACCTCGGGGATCGCGCCGGCGCGGGAGACGACGAGCGGGGTGCCGCACGCCATCAGCTCGGCGGTGGGCAGCGAGAATCCCTCGTAGAGCGAAGGCACGCAGGCGAGCTCCGCGGAGCCCATGAGCTCGACGAGCTCGGCGTCGGAGATCCCGTTGACGAAACGTACGTGGTCCTCGATCGCGAGCTTCTCGATGAGCCGCTCGGTGGGACCGCCCTTCTTGGGCTTGGAGACCAGGACCAGCTCCAGGTCACGTTCGGTACGCAGCTTGGCGAATGCCTCGAGCAGGAACGCGATGCCCTTCAACGGGGCGTCGGCGCTGGCCATCGCCAGGATCCGCCCCGGGACGCGGGGTGCGGTGGGCGGGACGAACTCCTCCGGAACACCCAGGTGCACGGTCTGCACCCGGTCCGAGGGGACACCGAAGTCGGTGAGGATGTCGCGCTTGGAGTTGTCCGACGGCGTGATGACGTTCCGCAGCTGCGCGGCGACCTTAGCCTGCATCTTCACGAACGAGTACCAGCGCCAGACGCCGAACTTCTTCCGCCAGCCCTGCGCGCTCTTCATCTCGATGCGCGCATCGAAGGAGATCGGGTGGTGGATCGTGGTCACCAGCGGCAGTCCGAGCTCGGGCTCGATCCGCAACAGCGGCGTGGCCAGCGTCTGGTTGTCGTGGACGATGTCGAAGTCGCCCTCGCGCTCGGCCAGCACCTTGAGGACGCGCTTGGCGAAGGTCAGCGGCTCGGGGAAGGCGCCGGTGCGCATGCGCGCCCACTCCTCGACGTCGATCCGGTCACGGATCTCGGAGAGCTTCGGGTTGCCGAACGGGTTCGGCTCCTCGTAGAGGCCCAGGCTCGGCACCTTGGTGAGGGTGACCCCCTCCCCCTCGAGGTCGAGATCGGGATATGGCTGTCCGGAGAACACCTCGACCGAATGACCGAGCTTGGCCAGCTCCCGACTCAGATGGCGGATATAGACGCCTTGACCGCCGACGTGCGGCTTGCTGCGATACGACAGCAGAGCGATCCGCATCCGCCACCTCCCTCGAAACTAGGCAGAGCAAAACTAGAACGTGTTCTATACTAGCAGGTAGCCTGCGCCAGTCACTCTAATGCAGCCTCTTCAGCACACCGTGTCCGGCTTGGCGTCTAGGCTGGTGATGTGGAGGGTTTCTGGACGCGGTTCCGTCTCGATCCGAGACTGGCCGACAACGCACGCATGCGCGCCTCCGATGCCGATCGCGAGGTTGTTCGCACCGTTCTCACCGACGCCTTCGCCGACGGACGGCTGACCCGCGAGGAGCACGAGGAGCGGGTCAGCAGCCTCCTGGAGACCCGTACGCTCGGAGAGCTTCCCGGGCTCGTGGACGACCTCGTGGTGATCGAGCCCGTCGCCGAGGAGACCGGGGCGAACCTGCCGGCGACGCGCGACTTCCGCGAACAGGGTGCGGCTGCCTACCGCAAGGAGGTGCAGGAGGCGGTCGCCACCTTCCTGATGGTCAGCCTCATCACCTGGGGCATCTGGCTGTTCACCTCCGCTCCCGACGGACATCCCTGGCCGATCTACCCGATGCTCTTCCTGATCGTGAACCTGGTCGGCACCGGCGTACGCCGCGAGGCGATCGTCCAGCGCGAGGTGCAGCGCCTCGAGAAGAAGGCCGCCAAGAAGGCGGCGAAGAAGGCGGCAAAGGCCGAGATCGAGGCCGCCCCCGAGAGCTCAGCCCCGATCCTCGAGCAGCCGGCCGACCAGACCGAGAAGTCCGAGAAGGACCGGCCTGCCGATCCCTCCTAGGCGACCGGTTGCGGATGGCTCACCGAGACCCGCCGGCCCTCTGCAAGTCCGTCCGCTCGCAACCGGCGGCGCAGCTGCGTGGTGACGTACGCGGCGACGGCGAACATCACCACGTCGGCGGCGATCAGGGCCATGAGCCAGGAGGCGTCCGCGGGCCCGTCGATCCGTTGCTGGATGTGGAGGTGGGCGACGGTCGCCGAGACGATGAACCCCACGCTGGCGTAGAGGGTGATCCGCAGGTCGACGCGCTCCTCATCGACGCCTCTCACCCAGCGCCGGCCGAGGCGCAGGATGGCCAGCGAGGTCAGCGTCGCGATCACCGGCAGGAACGGCACCGCGTAGCGGGCGTGGATCCAGCCGCCGCCGGCGTGGAAGGAGGCCACGTTGACGAGGATGATCACGCAGTAGATCCCCATCAGCACCCGCACGGCCAGCTCCAGCCGACGCTGCAGGAGAGTCGGCTCCGGGCCGGGGATCACCACCTGGCGCATCACCCCGCTCGGCCGCGGTCGGACCTTGGCGTTGGCGTCGAGCACCAGGCCGGTGACGGTGATGACGAGCGTCGCCGCGGCGGCCAGGGCCCAGACCTTCGGGATCACGTCGTCGGCCCACAGCGAGCCGTAGAGGTGCAGATAGAGCTGGGGGTTGACCAGCTGGAAGAGGGTGTCGCCGTGGGTCTGACGGGAGAACTTGTCGAAGAGCGCCGCGGAGGCCGTCGGGTCGCCGTAGAGCACGATGTTGCGGACGTAGAACCAGCCGATCACGACCACCGGCGCCAGCCCGATCCGGACGGCGAGGAGGACACCCCGGCGGAACGTACGCAGCGTCGGGTCGCGCAGCCACAGCGCCGCCAGCACACAGGCACCCAGCACCAGCACCGCGACCAGGCCGGTCGAGCGGAAGGAGGCGGCTGCGACGCCGGCGACCGTCGCCCAGAGCAGCCGATCCCGGGTGACGCCCTCGCGGACCATCCGGAAGCCGAGCAGCAGGGCCGTGGAGGCGGCGACCGTGCCCCAGCCGTCGTTGTAGATCGCGCCGCCGTCATAGGTCACCGCACCGCAGCCGAGCACCGTCGCGGCGGCGAGCACCGGGACCACCCGGCGTCTGGGCACCAGCTCACGTGCCAGCAGTCCGACCAGGATGATGCTCAGTGCGTAGCCGAGCGCATTGAGCAGCCTCATCCCGAGGAGCGTCACCCCGACATCGCCGACGGCGTCGCCGAGCCAGACCAGCGGCAGGCTCATCACGTAGAACAGCGGCGGATGGTTGGCGACCCAGATGTCGCGGCGGGGCTCGTCGAGCCCGAAGAGCGCCTCGGCGAACTGCGGGTAGCGCACCGGGTCGGCCGGGGTGTTGGTGTCGATGGTCGGGAGGACGCCCTGGGACAGCACGATGGCGTACGCCGCGTGCTGCTTCTCGTCGGCCTTGAGCAGCGGCGGCATCCCGATCGCGTACTGCGCGCTCATCGCGAAGCCGAGCACCCCCAGCAGGAGCAGGCATACGGTCACCTGGGAGAGCGATCGCGTGGGCGTAGGCACCTCGACAAGGTAGTGGCCGCGGGTGCCGTTCAGCCGCCGTGGCGGTTTGCCGTCAGGTGACGAGTCGGCGAAGACTCGCCGTCCTCGTGCCGGACGCCGCCTCAGTCGGCGACCATCGAGGAGCCCGAGGCGACCTGCTCGCGGGTCGTACGCCGCCGCACATCGCGCCGGTGACGCCAGATCTGCACCACCCCGAGACCCCAGAACAGGTATTGCACCGACATCGCCCAGCGGAACGCCTCGGGCGTGTAGGCGGTCGAGGCTCCGGGCGTACGCCAGTCGAGGATCCAGCCGACCAGCACGATCACGAGCAACGCGGCGACGAAACCGCCCTGGTTGATGATCCCGCTGGCGCTGGCCATCCGCGCCGGCGGGTTGCTGGTTCGGCCGACGTCGAAGCCGATCATCGAAGCCGGCCCACCGGCGCCGACGACGCACATCAGGAGAAGCAGGATCGGCAGCGGAGCCTCCCCTGGCCAAGCGAGCACGAGCGCCCAGACCGACGCCATCGCGGCGATCATCGTCAGCGCCACCGTCGAGCGGTGCCAGGGGTGGCGCCCGGCGAGAACGCCTATCACCGGGCCCGCGGCGAGTGCCGCCACGACGGCGACCGAGAGCAGCGAGCCGGCGACTGTGTCGGAGAGACCCTCCGAGGTGACCAGGAACGGGAAACCCCACAGCAGGCCCATCAGGTGGGAGCTGAACGGGGTGGAGAAGTGGATCCAGAAGCCGAGGCGCGTGCCCGGCTGGTACCAGGACGCTCTGAGGCTGCGGACGAGCTCGCGTGGGGTGAGCGACGTGCCGCGGCGGTGCCGGTCGCCGGGGCCGTCGTGGACGAAGACGAGCAGCAGCACGAGCAGCACCGGGCCGATCAGCGCTGCGGTCAGGTAGGCCCGGGTCCAGCCCAGCTGGCCGAGCGCCCAGGTCATCGGGACGGCGGCCGCGATCGCACCGAGCTGTCCGACCGTGCCGGTCAGCTGGCTGACCAGCGGCACCCGCCGAAGCGGGAACCACGACGGCACCAGACGCAGCACGCAGATGAACGTCATCGCGTCGCCCATCCCCACGAACGTACGCGCCAGCAGTGCGAGCGGGTAGGAGTCGGCGAAGGCGAACCCGGCCTGCGCCAACGCCAGGATCAGCGCGCCGGCGGTCAGGATCGTACGAGAGCCGAACCGGTCCACCAGCAGCCCGACCGGCACCTGCATCGCCGCGTAGACGAGCAGCTGCAGCATGACGAACGTAGCCAGCTGACTCGCGCTGATCCCGAATCGCTCGGTGGCCACCAGACCGGCGACCGCGAGACTGCTGCGGTGGAAGACCGCCAAGCCGTAGACCGCGAGGGCGATGCCCCAGACGACCCAGGCTCGTGTCGAGGGCTCGGGACCATGCGGATTCACATAGAGAGGCTACTTTGCCTGCCGGGCCGACGAAGCGCCGGAACCCTCATGTGGACGCGCGATATCGGTCACAGCCACCGTGAGCGCGGGGATCGTGTCGAAGGTGCCCGGCTGCATGCGTCGGCGCAGCTCGGTGGCGACGTAGGCGGCGACCGCGAACATCACCAGATCGGCAGCCACGAGGGCGACCAGCGCGAAGGTGCTGCTGACCGGCCCGTCGACGTACTGCTCGGTGTCGAGGTGACACACCAGGCCCACCACCATGAACGCGAGCGAGACCCCGAGCCCGATCCGCAGGTCGCGAGCCTCGTCGAACGCGGTCCCTCCGGTTGCCGCGCCCGTCGGGAGGGGCCGGTAGGGAAAGGCCCGCCCCAGCCGCAGCGCCGCGAGTCCGGCGCCGGCCGCGAGGAACGGCAGGAACGGCACCGCGTACCGCGCATGGATCCAGCCACCACCGGCGATGAACCCCGCGACGTTGATCAGGATCAGCAGGCAGTAACCAGCCAGGATCGCCCAGATCGCCAGGTCCTGTCGGTGCTGCATCGGGCTCTGCGGGGCCAGCTGTACGCGCTGCAGGACTCCCGTACGGCGCGGGTTGGCCTTCGCCGCGGCATCGACCACGAGGCCGACCACGGTGAGCGTGAGCACGATGGCGGCCGCCTGGCTCCAGTGGTTGGCGATGTTGCCGTCTGTCCACAGGCTGCCGAGAAGATGGCCGTAGAACTCCGGGTTGACCAGCTGGAACAGTGTCGAGCCGTTGGGTTCGCGACCGAACTTCTCGAAGAGCGCGCTCGACGCGGTCGGGTCGCCGTAGAGCTGGATGTTGCGTGCGTAGAACCACCCGAAGACGACCACCGGCGCCAGACCGATGCACGCCACGATCCCGGCGGCGCGCCAGAACGTACCTCTCAGGAACGTACGCAGCGACGGCTCCCGCAGCCACATGGCGACCAGCACGCAGGCGCCGAGGAAGAGGACCGCGACCAGGCCGGTCGACCGGAACCCGGCGGCGGCCACGCCGACCGCGGTGGCGGCGATCAGACGCTCGCGCGTCACTCCCTGGCGGATCATCCGGAAGCCGAGGAAGAGCGTCGTGAACGCCGCCGCCGAGGACCAGCCGTCGTTGTAGATGCCGCCACCCACGAAGGTCATCGCGCCGCAGCCGATACACATCGCCGAGGCGATCACCGGAACCGCCGGACGCCGTGGCACCAGCTCCCGCGCCAGCAGACCGACCATGATCGTGGTCAAGGCGAATCCGAGGGCGTTGAGCAGCCGCATCCCGAGCAGCGTCAGGCCGAGCGACCCGACCGCGTCACCGAGCCACACCAGCGGCTGGCTCATCACGTAGAACAGGGGCGGGTGGTTGGCCACCCAGATGTCGCGGTGGGCCTCGTCGGCGCCGAAGAGGCTCTCGGCGAGCTGCGGATAGCGCACCGGGTCGCCGGGGATGTCGGTGTAGATCGTCGGCAGCGTCCCCTGGGAGAGCGCCACCGCATATGCCGCGTGGGCGCGCTCGTCGGCCTTGAACAGGGCCGGCATCGCGATCGCCACCTGGGCGCTCATCGCGAAGCCGAGCACACCCAGCAGCAGTACGCAGATCGTGGATTGGGACACCGAGGTCCGACGAACAGACACGACTACGACGTTAACCCCGCGAAACCTACGAGACGGACGAGTCACGGCTCACGGGCAGTGAACAGAACGCGACGGACCGGTGACCTGACGTCGACACAGAACTCGGTCGCCCCAGGCTGCGTCAGCAGATAGCGTCCGAGGATGTGACGACTACTTCACTGCCTTCGCTGCCGCACCACATCGCGATGGTCGCGTCCCCTGCGATCAGCCACATCCTGCCGAGTGTCGAGCTGATCAAGGAGCTGGTGGAGCGCGGCCACCGGGTCACCTACGCCACGCACGAGTCGATGGCCGACACGATCAAGCCGACCGGGGCGGAGCTGGTTCCGGTGCCGACGGTGCTGCCCGTCGAGGACAGGCAGTGGCCGGACGACCCGATCGCCGGGATGCGCATCTTCCTCGACGACGCGATCCAGGCGCTCCCTCATCTGCATGCGTTCTACGACACAGATCCCGCCGACCTCTACCTCTACGACATCGGCGGCTACGCCGTCCGGGCCCTGGCCGAGAAGCAGCAGCGCCCGTTCGTCCAGCTCTCGCCGACGTTCGTCGCCTGGGAGGGGTACGCCGAGGAGGTCGGCGCCCAGGTGGAGCAGCTGCCGGGCTACGACGACTACCTGAGCGCGTTCACGACCTGGCTCGAGGAAGCCGGGGCGACCACCCGCGAGCCCGGAGCGTTCGCCGGAGCGCCCGAGCGTGCGCTCGCCCTCATCCCGCGAGCGATGCAGCCCAACGCGGACCTGGTCGACGAGGACGTCGTGACGTTCGTCGGACCCTGCTTCGCGCTCGACTCCGCCGAGGCCTGGGCCCGCCCGGCCGACGCCGAGCACGTCCTGCTGGCCTCCTTCGGCTCGGCCTACGCCGGCGACGTGGACTTCTTCCGCTCCTGCATCGAGGCGTACGCAGCCCTCCCCGGCTGGCACGTCGTCATGTCGATCGGGACCCAGCTCGACCCGGCCGAGCTCGGCGATCTCCCCGGCAACGTCGAGGTCCACCGCTGGCTGCCGCAGCGCGCCGTCCTCGCCCAGGCCGACGGGTTCGTCACCCACGCCGGGATGGGCGGGAGCAGCGAGGGCCTGATGGCTGGCGTACCGATGGTCGCGGTGCCGCAGGCGGTCGACCAGTTCATGAACGCGGACCGGCTGGTCGAGCTCGGTGTCGCCCGGCGCATCGACGCCGAGGACGTCACCGCCGATGCGCTGCGTACTGCGCTGCTCGAGCTGCTGGACGATCCCGACCGGGTCGCTCGGTCGGCTCAGCTGCGCGCTGATGCGCTCGCCGAGGGTGGGACCCGGCGGGCTGCTGATCTGATCGAGGGCATGCTCGCTGGTTGACCGGGCACCCCGCTGGTCTCGACACGCCTCCGCCTTGCGGCTCCGGCGGCTCGACCAGCGGGGCGTCCTACTTGGTGGCCAGCGCGCTCGCTTCGCTCGCGCGCAGCTCCTCGCTCGTCGGGAGCCGGCGCAAACCCTAGGAAAGCGCCTTCGGCGCGAAGAGGGCTTACGCCGGCTCCCTCCTCACTTCGTCGCTTCCATCATCTGCCGCAGCTCCTTCTTGAGATCAGAGATCTCGTCACGCAACCGAGCGGCGACCTCGAACTGGAGCTCGGCGGCGGCGCCCTTCATCTGCTCGGTGAGGTCGCCGATGAGCTGGGCCAGGTCGGAGGAGGGGAGGCCGACGAGGCCGCGCTCGCGGGCCTCGCGGGCGGCATCGCCGAGCATCGGGGTGGGTGCCTTGGCGGCGTTCTTGCCGGCGCGGCCCTTGGCCTCGGTCCCGGCCCAGGTGTTGAGCAGCTCCTGGGTGGACTCGTCCTCGCGGGCGAGCATGTCGGTGATGTCGGCGATCTTCTTGCGCAGCGGCTGGGGGTCGACGCCGTGGGCCTCGTTGTAGGCCACCTGGATCGCGCGGCGACGGTTGGTCTCCTCGATCGCCGACTCCATGGAGGGGGTGATCTTGTCGGCGTACATGTGCACCTGGCCGGAGACGTTTCGGGCCGCACGGCCGATGGTCTGGATCAGCGACTTGTCCGAACGCAGGAAGCCCTCCTTGTCGGCGTCCAGGATCGCGACCAGCGACACCTCGGGCAGGTCGAGGCCCTCACGGAGCAGGTTGATGCCGACGAGGACGTCGTACTCCCCCAGCCGCAGGTCGCGGAGCAGCTCGATCCGCTTGAGGGTGTCGACCTCGGAGTGGAGATACCGCGTCCGGATCCCGGCATCGAGCAGGTAGTCGGTGAGGTCCTCGGACATCTTCTTGGTCAGCGTGGTGACGAGGACGCGCTCGTTCTTGGCGACCCGGTCGTTGATCTCGCCGATCAGGTCGTCGATCTGGCCCTTGGTCGGCTTGAGGACCACCTCGGGGTCGATCAGGCCGGTCGGGCGGATGATCTGCTCGACGACGTCTGGATGTCCATCAGTGCCGCTGACCTTGTCGAGCTCGTAGTTGCCCGGCGTCGCGGAGAGGTAGATCGTCTGGCCGATCCGCTCCAGGAACTCCTCGAACTTCAACGGGCGGTTGTCCTGCGCGCTCGGCAGGCGGAAGCCGTGCTCGACGAGGTTGCGCTTGCGGGACATGTCGCCCTCGTACATCCCGCCGATCTGCGGGATCGCGACGTGGGACTCGTCGACGACGAGGACGAAGTCCTCGGGGAAGTAGTCGAGCAGACAGTTGGGAGCCGAGCCCGGGGGTCGGCCGTCGATGTGCATCGAGTAGTTCTCGATGCCTGAGCAGGACCCGACCTGTCGCATCATCTCGATGTCGTAGTTCGTCCGCATCCGCAGCCGCTGCGCCTCGAGCATCTTGCCCTGCTTCTCGAAGGTGCTCAGCTGCTGGTCGAGCTCGGCCTCGATGCCGTTGATCGCGCGCTCCATGCGCTCGGGGCCGGCGACGTAGTGGGTCGCGGGGAAGATGTAGAGCTCCTGGTCCTCGGTGAGCACCTCACCGGTGACGGCGTGCAGCGTCATCAGCCGCTCGATCTCGTCGCCGAAGAACTCGATCCGGACCGCGTGCTCCTCGTAGACCGGGAAGATCTCCAGGGTGTCGCCGCGGACCCGGAAGGTGCCCCGGGTGAAGGAGAGGTCGTTGCGGGTGTACTGGATCTCCACCAGGCGCCGCAGGATCGAGTCGCGGTCGTGCTCCTCCCCCACTCGTAGCCGGAGCATCCGGTCGACGTACTCCTGCGGGGTGCCGAGACCGTAGATGCAGGAGACGGTCGAGACCACGATGACGTCGCGCCTGGTCAGCAGCGAGTTGGTGGCCGAGTGACGAAGCCGCTCGACCTCCTCGTTGATCGAGGAGTCCTTCTCGATGTAGGTGTCGGTCTGAGGGACGTACGCCTCAGGCTGGTAGTAGTCGTAGTAGGAGACGAAGTATTCGATCGCGTTGTCCGGGAAGAGCTGACGCAGCTCGTTGGCGAACTGGGCGGCGAGGGTCTTGTTGGGCTGCAGCACCAGCATCGGACGCTGCAGCTGCTCGGCTGTCCAGGCGACCGTCGCCGTCTTGCCCGTGCCGGTCGCGCCGAGCAGGACGACGTCCTCGGCGCCGTCCTGGACCCGCTTGGTGATCTCCGCGATCGCGGCGGGCTGATCACCCGAGGGCTGATAGTCGGAGACCACCTTGAACGGGGCGACACGACGCTCGAGATCGGTGACTGGACGCATGATTCCTAGGCTACGTGGCGGCACCGACAGTTTCCGCCGTCGGTCGAGCCGTGAGGCCGGCCACGGCCGAGCGTGTCGACCAGCGGTTGCTACTCGAACGCGTTCCGGACCTGCTCGTCGGTGAGCCCGTAGTCGGCGAGGCTGTAGTCGTGCTTGGGCCGGGCGCTCCCCGAGCGCGACTCGGCGTCGATGCGAGCGACCTCGGCTCGGGCGGTGTCGCTCCAGGGGATGTCGAAGTGGGCGTAGATGGCCTCGACGGTGCCGACGGGGTCCTGGACGAAGCCGCGGTAGTCGACGTCGAAGAACTGCGCCTGGTCGTACGCCGTCCGGGCCTCTCGGAAGGAGCGCCACGAGCGGGAGAGCATCTCCAGCTGGGTCGCCCCGATGGTCTCGCCGACGAAGGTGGTCGACATCCCCGCGGTCGCCTCCGCCGACAGCGAGCAGCCCGAGGCGACCGAGACGACCGGGTCGCGGTGGGTGACCACCACGAGCGCGTCCGGGTAGACCTCCATGAGCGCGTCGAGGGCGACCAGGTGGGAGGGGTTCTTGAGCACCCAGCGCTTGTCGGTGTCGTTGAGCCCGATGAGCTGCAGGGTGCGTCGATGAAGCTCGTACGCGTCGCGCCAGTCCTGCTTCGCCAGCCACGCCGAGTAGCGCGGGACGTTGGCCAGGGACTCGAACGAGATCGACTTGCCGCTCTGCCGCAGCACCCGCCAGCACTCCTCGACGCTGGTGGCATCCATGTAGTGGATCCCCATGAACTCGGGGTTGGCCACATGGTGCTGCTGGTAGGCGCCCTGAATCGCGTTGAAGACCGGGTCCTGCTCCCAGGTCTCGCGCGGGGGCCGCGGCTGGGGGAACTCGGTGAGCCAGGTCTCGAGCCCCTGGTGTGCCGGGTCCGCGGCGAGCAGCCGGTGCAGTGCGGTGGTGCCGGTGCGGACGAGCCCGGTGACGAAGATCGGGCGCTCGATGCGTACGTCCTGGTGCTGCGGGAACTCCGCGAGCCGAGCCTGTGTCATCAGCCTGCCGACGAGCGCGGACTTCACCTGGGAGCGGTGGAAGTAGTTGCCGACCCGGGTCAGGCCCGCCTCGGGCGAGGCCAGGTCCTCGACCAGGAGCCGCAGCCCCTCCTCGTGCTCGGTCCTACCGCTGTGCTCGAGATATTCGGCACTCAGCCCGGTGGTGCGGACAGCGGCCGCGCAGATGTCCTCGTACGTCCCGACGTCTGCCCGCTCGCGCGCCGTCGTCTCGTCTGGGCGCGACTCAGTCATGGAACTCCCCGCAGTCCACGTTGAGCACGGTGCCGGTGACGGCGGAGGCCAGGTCGCTGCCCAGGAACAGTGCCGCCCGGGCGACCTCCTCGGGGGTCGCGAGCCGCTTCAGGTCGGTGGGAGCGGCCTTCTCCGCGTACACCTCATCGTGGGTGCGTCCCGACTCCGACGCGATCCAGTCGAAGTAGGCCTTGTTGACGTCCTCGTAGATGTAGGACGGCGCGACGGAGTTGACCCGGATGCCGCGCGGGCCGAGCTCGGTGGCCAGGGACGAGGCGAGGTGCGCGAGCGCGCCCTTGGAGAGCTTGTAGCCCGCGAACTCGGGCTGGCTCTGGTAGAGCACCGCGGAGTTGATCATCACGATCGCGCCGCCCGGCTTGTCCGGGGTGGCCGCGAGCGCGTCGGCGAAGAGCGCCGAGAGCCGCAGCGGGGCGTACACGTTCGACTCCTGGGCCAACCGGAGCGCGTCGAGCGGGATCTGGGTGAGCGGGTCCATCGGCGGGATGCCGAAGGCGTTGTTGAGGAGCACGTCGACGTGCCCGAACTCCTCGAGCGCCGCGTCGACCAGGTGCCGGCGCGCGTCCTCGTCGGTGATGTCGGTCGGCACGACCAGCGCGCGTCGGCCGTGCTCCTCGATGACGCCGGCCATCTTTTGCAGCCGCTTCTCGGTGCGGCTGGCGAGCACCAGGTCGGCACCCATCAGTGCCGCCTGCTCGCCCAGCGAGCGTCCGAGGCCGGGGCCGACCCCCGAGAGCACGACGACCTTGCCATCCAGGAGTCCAGTCATGGCGCCTAGAGTAGAACGTGTTTCACTTTTGCGGAAGGGGTCGGCCGGCGGGGTTCGCTCCGGTCAAGCCGGAAAGCTGAACCTGGCGACCTCGTCGACCCATTCGGCGTACGCCCCGATCTCCTTGGGCACCTGCTGCGCGCGAACCAGGTCGGCGTGAGCGCGGATCACCCGGGACCAGTCGGCACACGAGCCACAGGTCGCCCGCCCGCAGTCCGCGGTGTGCTCGCGCGCGACCTTCTCGAGCAGATCACGGAAGGTCCCGCCATCCTCACCAGCAGCCAGCGCTTCCACCACCGCCCCGAGCACCTCGATCGCCTGCGCGGGGGCGCCGACCAGGATCGCCATCAGGATCCCGAGGGCCTGATTGCCGAAGGGCTCGGCACTCACGCCCACCGGCGCCGTACGCGCCAGTCGATAGACCGCGAGCAGCTTCCTGGCTCCCCCTGGGGTCGCGCAGAACCTGGCCAGCTCGCTGGTGAACAGTGCCTCGCCGGGGGTCATCTCGAGGCTCTCGACGGCTCCGTGGCGGCTGGCATGGTCGCCGCTCCCAGCGGCCAGCGCGGAGGGCCACGACGGCACCGCCTGCCGCATCAGCGAGCGCATGAACCGCACGGCCGGGTCACCGGCGAAGGCCCTCAGTGCGAACGGGACGTCGAAGACCCTGGAGAGGTACGCCGCCGGCTCTGCGACCCGGCCCTCGATCGCCCGCCGCAGCGTCCGCGCGTCAACCGCCGCGATGACCGCGATCCCGTCCTGGCTGCTCAGGTCGTCGATCGCCCGCAGCACCCCGGCCGCGGTGGCCGGGTCGCACCTGTCCAGGTCGTCGACGTAGACGATCGTCCGGCTCGCCAGCGGCCCGGTCCGCACGCCGGCCGGCGGTGCCGGCGGAGGCCCGGGCGGGGCGGCTCTCAGGGCGGCCTCGTACGCCGCGACCTCCCGGTCCATCGCCGCCAAGGCCATCGTGGTGCTCATCGGCTGGGCGCGCCGCTTGCCGCGGGGGCCTTCGTCCTCGGGATGGCCCGCCAGCGCGGTCCGGAGCTCGGCCGCCCGCCGTTGGGCGGCCTGGTGCTTCGCCACCAGCGGCGGCGGCGTGCTCGTGCCCGCGCTCCGCACACCCTCGAGGACCGCACTCGCCACGTCCGACTCGGCGTACTGACGGGCATCGACGCGTACGTGCCTGGTGCGGGCGGAGCACGCGTCGTCGTGCTCGGAGAGCCACTCGACCCGCTCCTGCACCCTCCGCAGGAAGGTCGACCGGCCGCTGCCTGGTTGTCCCTGCACGGCCACCGAGATCGGGAGCTGGGTGTGCGTGGAGGCCAGTAGGCGGGCCACTCGGTCGACGTCGAGCCGGTGGCCGAGGACATCGTCGTCGGTCCGTTCGCGTGCGGCCGCGGGAGCAGGCGCCGGCTCGATCTTGGGCTCGATCTTGGGCTCGACTGCAGGGCCCATAGCCGTATCGGGAACCGGGCCGGTGACGATCGGAACCTCCGTGGTGTCACCCTCCTCCGGCGAATCAGCCGGGACGGGGTCCGGGGCGACCTCGACCTGAGGCACCGCAGTGACCTCCGGCGCCGCAGGCGTCTTTGCCTTGGGCTCGGAGAGGTCCGCGTGCGGCGTGACCGGGAGGCCGAGCTCATGCTCGACCGCCCGGAGAGCCTTGGCGAAGTCGGCCGCGCTCCAGTGCCGGCCGGCTCGACGCTTGGACATCGCCTTGCGCAGCGCCCCCTCGAACATGACTGGGACATCGGCGCGACCGATGGGCGGCGGGTCGGACTCCCGGATCCGCTCCGACAGAGCCTCGGGGGCGTCAGCACCGGTCGCCCCCTCGAACGGCGTACGCCCGGCCAGCAGCGTGTAGCAGGTCGCGGCCAGGCTCCAGATGTCTGCCCAGGCGCTCGGCTCGGGCGGTTCGGAGAGCATCTCCGGGGCCATCCACGGCAGCGAGGTCGAACCGGCACCGGCGGGACGACCGGCAGAGGAGAGGCTTCCGAAGCCGACCAGCTGCGGTTCGCCACCGGCGGTCAGCAGGATGTTCGCCGGCTTCACATCGCCGTGCAGGATCCCGTGTCGGGCAGCGACGTCGAGCGCGCCCGCAACCTTGATGGTGATGCTCAACGCCTCCGCGACCGAGAGCCGCCCGCTCTTCCGGCGTGTCTCCAGGTCTCCGCCAGGACGGTGATCCATCACCACGAAGCTGCGATCGTCGTCGGTGACGCCGACCGTGTGCAGCGGCAGGACATGAGGATGGTTGGCGAGCTCGGCGACCTCCTTGGTCTCCGCGGCGAGCGCGTCCCTGGTCTCGGCACCGAGTCGGTCGTTCCAGACCTTCACGACGACGTCGACCTTCTCCCGCTGCGACTCATAGACGAAGACCCCTGAGGATCCGCCCGCGCCGATCAGCCGGCGATGCCGGAATCCCGGAATGTCCGGTGGCTCGTGGTGGGGGCTGGCCATGGGCGGCAATCATAGGGGCCGTACGCCGTCGCGTCGCGACCCCCTAGCTGAGCATCCTGCGCGCAACTGCCCGCTGACGTGCGGCGATCCTCTCGGCATACTCCCCAGGGTTCAACGTCTCGCCGTGCGGAAGCAGATCGCGCACCTCGGACATGCTCACCTTGCGGACCGTCGGCCCGTCGGCTGCGGTGAGGTCACGTTCGAGCCTCTGCCAGCGCAGCATCATCGAGCCGGTCCGGTGGCCGGTGGTCTCGAGCCAGTTCGCGATCGGCTTCCCGCGCAGCGGCGGATTCTCGGAGATCACGAACCGCATCACGCCGTCGGGGTCGGTGACCGCCTGCGCCTTGGTGAGGCTGGTCTGGTGGGTCTCGTAGTCGGTCGAGGCGTACCAGTCCGAGCCGATCTGGATGGCCTGATAGCTGCAGTCGTCACAGCGCGGCACCTCCACCAGGAGCGCCTCGTCCTCGGCGAGCTCATAGTGACCGATCGAGGAGAACTGCGACTCCAGCCCGCCCGGCGTTCGGGCCGGCACGGTGAGCGTGTTCACCGGCTCCTTGTACTGGAAGAACTGGGGGAAGGCGAACCACGTCTGGATCGAGCCGGTCAGCGTCCGGGCGGCGACCTCGTACTTCTTCCGGAGCAGGTCCTGGGTGAGCGGCCGGCGCGGGCGGCCGAGGGTGTCGGGGCGCTCGATCGTGATCGTGCCGCGGGTCTCGGTGTCCCAGTCGTTGAAGACCTCGCGCACGATCAGCGTCTTCGCGCCGGGCTCGGCGGTGAAGGTGAACTCGAAGGACCCATCGTCCTCGAACTGAAGCTTGCGGTCGTCGAAGGCCATCAGGCTCGTCGCCGCGGAGTCCGCGGTGTAGGCGCCACCCATCACCTGGAAGGAGAGGTCGGCGCTGGTCCCGCGGCGGCCGCGGACGACGTACTCGACGCCCTCTCGCAGGTAGGCGTTGAAGTAGATCGCGTCGGGGTTGTCCAGGCCCTGCTTGGAGAACTGGTGGGTGGGGTTCACGAAGAGCGGCTGCTCGAGGTCGTAGTCGAACGCCGTCTGCATCGCCATCCGGATCCGGCCGGAGAGATACTCATAACCCTCCAGCCGGTCGGCGTCGGTGCGGATGAACGGCGCGTTGGCGATCAGCTCCTCCGCCTCCGCGATCGCCTGCTGGAGCGGTTCGGTCAGGCCATACGCCGCGCTCTGCTCGGTCACTGCCCAGCCTTCGCGATGATGTTCTCCCCGTACCACTCCAGGTGCTTGATCTTCTTCTCCAGCGGCTCAGGATCGGGACCCTTCACATAGGGGTCGCGGAACCCGACGATGCAGTCGGTGACGCCCTTCTCCTCGAGCCGCTTGATCCCGTCGAGGTCGTACGCGTCGTAGCTGATCACGTGGATCTCGAAGTCGTCGCGGGTATCACCCTCCGCGCGCCGGATCTCGGCGAGGCGCGCCAGCAGGCGGTCGAGCTCCTCGCCGTCACCGCCGGCGTGCATCCAGCCGTCACCCTTGACGACCGCGCGGCGGAGCGCGGCATCGGCATGGCCGCCCACGAGGAGCGGGATCTTCTCCGTCGGCGCGGGGCGCTGCTGGAGCGGCTCGAACTTGTAGAACTCGCCGTCATAGCCGAAGTAGTCCTGGTCCGGGCCATCCGGAGAGGCCGCCGGCGCAGTGAGGCCACGCAGGATGTCCATGCACTCGTCCATCCGCTTCCCGCGGCGCTTCCAGTCGACGCCGAGGGCGGCGAAGTCCTCCGGCCAGGGGGACAGACCGACACCGAGCCCGAGCCGGTTGCCCGAGAGGAAGGCGAGGCTCGAGGCCTGCTTGGCGGCCAGGACAGGTGGGCGCACCGGGAGCTTCACCACGAACGGCGTCAGGCGCAGCGTCTCGGTCACCGCGAACAGGTGAGCGCAGAGGACGAACGCCTCGATGAACTCCTTGCCCTGCAGGAACTCCCGGTCACCGGTGTCGGTGTAGGGATAGGTCGAGTCGGACTCCTCGGGATAGATCAGGCTGTCAGCGACGGTCATGCTGGTGTAGCCCGCTCGCTCGGCCGCCTGGGCCAACGGTGCGTAGTAGTCGGCCTGCGTCATTGCCTCGGCATAGGTGAAGCGCATGCACCAACACTAGAACGTGTTCTATGTTTGTGCTACCCCGGTGGTCGAGCTTGTCGAGACCCCTACAAGGAGACATGCATGCCCTCAGAACGTCCTCCCGGCCTCGATTCGCCGGCGACAGCGAAGATCATCAAGTACGGCGCCCGCGCCAACACCGCGCTGTTCAAGCTGACCAACGGCCGGGTCGGCGGGAAGTGGCGAGTGATGGCCGGCTGGCACAAGCCGGCCCCGGTCCTGCTGCTCGAGCACGTCGGCCGGAAGTCGGGCCGCACCTTCACCACTCCCCTGCTGTTCATGCGCTCGGGTGCCGATCTCGTGATCGTCGGCTCTCAGGGCGGACTTCCCAAGGACCCGCAGTGGGTCGCCAACCTGCGCGCCCAGCCGGACGTTGCCGTCCGCCTCCCCCGCGGCGGCCGCCGCCTGGTCCGCGCGCGTGTCGCCGACCCGTCGGAGCGGGCCGCGCTTTGGCCTCAGCTGCTGGAGACGTACGCGGACTTCGAGACCTACCAGACCTGGACCGACCGGGAGATCCCGGTCATCGTCCTCTCCCCACGCTGAAGGAGACAGCCATGGACCTGCAGATGCTGATTGACCGCGCCGAGATCGCCGACGCCCTGACCCGCTACACCCTCGCCGTCGACACCGGCGACTGGGACGCCCTCGACACCGTCTTCACCCCCGACGCCGCGATCGACTACTCCGAGTCCGGCGGCACCGTCGGCGCATTTCCCGAGGTCAAAGCCTGGCTCGCCGAGATGCTCCCCGCCTTCTCCAGCAAGCGCCTGCACACCGTCGGCCAGATCTCCTACGGCTTCGCCGACTCCGGCGACGAGGCAGAGATCGTCGCCTACTTCGACAACCCCATGGTCATCTCCGACGGCTCCGACGGGGAACGCGTCGTCGAGGTCGGCGGCCTCTACCGCCACACCTTCGTCCGTACGCCCCAGGGCTGGCGCTCCCGCAGGCTCCACGAGGAAGTCACTTGGACCCGCGGGTTCTGACCGGCACCATGTGCCCGTGACACATGTCGTACGCCCGCGGCTCACGGAGGACCTGCCGGCGCTGGCCGAGGCGCTGATCGAGCAACAACCACTGACCCGGTACCCCGTGCGCAACCCATTGCCGTTCCCGGTCAGCGACTTCCTCCACTTCGGCGACGCCGTCGACGCCTGGACCGCAACCGTCGACGGGGCTCCCGTCGGGCACATCGCCACGACCGCGAGGCACACCGGCGCCAACGGCGGTGACGAGCTCGACCGAGCCTGCGCGGCAGCGCACGGCTGCGACGTCGAGGACCTCGTCTGGCTCAGCGCCTTCTTCGTCGGCTCCGCCGCCCGACGTACGGGCCTCGGCCGCACGCTGCTCCGCACAGCAGTCGACCGTATCCGCAACTCCAGCGGCCGCCCGTGTCTCGAGGTCGTGCCTGCCTTCCCCGCTGCCATGAAGCTCTACGAGTCGACCGGTTGGACCGAGGTGCTCCGCACGCGCCCGGACTGGCTCGCCGGCGCACCCGACAGCGACGGGCTCGAGGTCGTCGTCATGGTTCTCCGCTGAGTGATCTGCCCGGAGCCAGCGGGCCGGTGTGTGCTCAGGGCAGCGTCGTGCTGGGTTGGCTCATCAGGATGGCCCGCGGCGAGCATCGGCATACGCGAGCGGTGGTCGCGCCACAGCTTGCCGGGATCGATAGGCAGCCCGAGCTGGTTGACGAGCCGACCGAACACCTCGCCTTTGGGGCGACGAGCGGTCAAGGCTTCTGCCACCGCTTCGACCTCGCCCGTTGGGAGCTGCCACCGCTCGACGAATCCAGCCGACCACGCTCGGGCAGCCGCAGCTTGGTCGACCAAGGTCCCGTCGAGATCCAGAGGGATGAGCGGCACAGCGCCAACCGTATGCGGGCCGGTCGACTCAGCAGGCTCGGGCGACTTGATCGGTCAGCGGCTCATAGGTTCCATCGGGGAGGCGGACGTACTCGAAGCCGAGCGGCGAGCGCCAGACGAACGTGCCCGGGGTGGGCTGGGTGTAGGTCCAGTCGCCGAAGGTCTTGAGGCGGTGGTGGCTGCGGCAGGTCTTGGCGAGGTTCGACGAGGCGGTCTGGCCTCCGTCGGCGTACGCCTCGAGGTGTTCGGTGTCAGCCAGCCAAGCCGATCGAGTGCAACCTGGGTAGACGCAGGTGCCGCCGGCGATGAGCGCGGCCTGTTCGTGCTGGGTCGCCGACGGTACATAGCCGTCGCGGGAGATCTCGGCATTCAGGTCGATGACCTTGACGGGACGCACGACGGTGCCGGGAGCCAGCGCCCACTCGTCAACACGCTCGAGCGGCACGATCGCGCCGTAGTTGTCGACACTGACCAGGCCCGTCCCACGTAAGTCGCCTTGGTCCACGTGGCAGTAGAGATGGAGCACTCGCGCGGTGCCGGTCGCCTCAGCGCCAGCGGTGTAGCGGCGAGCAAGCTCGCCGAGTGCCTTGGCCCGGCGGCGGCCGATGGACCACCCGCCGAAGCGGTCGTCCTCGGCGAGGTCCCGGGCGATCGCAGCCACAGCGTTCTCGAGGTCGGCGGCGTCGGCGAGATCCATGGTCGCGTCGACATGAGCGTGACCGGTCGCCGGTCCGTCGCCGAGCCGGCCCGGGTCCTCGTCGAACAGTGTCGGTGCGTTGAGATCGACATCGACGCGGAACTGCTCGGCCTTCTCCTCGGCCGCGAGCGCGGCACCCTCGGGATCGAACATCGCGAAGGCCTTCTCGACCATGCGCGAGATGGTGACCCGGCCCCGCTTGTGCAGGATCGGCGCGACCTGGGCATCGACCCAGCCAGCCGCCTCCGGTGAGAGCTTCTTGGTGAGCTCGGCGACCTGTCGCGCGCGCCATCCCTCGACCGAGTAGTCCAGGATCCGCGCCCACACCCTCGGCAGCCGCTGCGCCAGCTCCATCACGTCGCCGGCCAACCGACGTACGGATCCCAACGGCATCCCCAACACCGGCCCGAGCTCCATGACCGCGAACTCCGAGATGTCGGCTGTACCTTTTCCCGCGAGGCTGAGTGCACGATCCCCGAATAGACCCGCATCACGGTCGTAGGCGACATCATCAGAGCTGCGCGGTGGCCGCTCCAGCAGATAGGACGCAACCAATATGAGCCGGTCGTTGGCTGCCCTGACCTCGTCCACGCGGGTCTGCGCAAGGCTGGCGAGGAGGTCATGAGTGGGGGTTGTCCCGAGCCGTGATTCCATGCCTGATTCTACCTCTGACCTGCGAAAAGAGGAAGGTCGTCCGGCACGTTTCTGGCAAGCCGGCAAAGGATTTCAACCGACCAACCGTACCTTCGTAACCTCCTCGCAGGTCAGCTTCACGTCGTGAGAGTCTCGGGCCATGCGAAGCCTCTTCGAGACCGTCTACCTGGCTCGCCACGGGGAGACCGAATGGAACCGCGAGCGGCGGCGCCAAGGACAACTCGACTCCCCACTGACAGAGCGTGGACGAGTGCAAGCGGTCGCGGTAGCCGAGGCGCTTCGCGGTCACGCCATCGGCGGCTTGTTCCACAGCCCGCTCGGTCGGGCGGTCGAGACTGCAAAGATCATCAGCCACCAACTCTCCCTACCACGCATCGAACTCACCGATCTGGCTGAGATCCACCACGGGGACATGGCAGGTCTGAGCGAAGCGCAGATCGACGAACGGTTTCCAGGAGCGTTCGACGAACGAGCCCGCGACAAGTACGTCTGGACCTTCCTCAACGGCGAGAGTTACGCCGATGCCGACGCGCGCTGCCGCAGCCCTTGGCGCGATCACTCAGACAGGCGTTCGCCGGCCGCTCATCGTCTCTCACGAGATGATCGGCCGAGTTCTCCTCAAGCAGCTGCTCGGGTTGGAGCCGAGCACCGCCCTCGCCGAACGGCAACCGAACAACGTCGTCAACGCGGAGAACGACTCCTCCAGCGTGGTCGTGGAGACCACAGAGCCATGGTGCACGACCAACTCCGGTCTGATGCTCAGTGCGGATGGGCACGTTGATCACTTCTGGTCATACCTTTTGGCTCACCGACGGCGCCGACGCGGTGCGGCCTGGTTTGGCTGCCCTCATCGAGTCGATCGACGTTGCCCTCGGCGCCGCCGACGACATGGACTTCAAGGCAGACGGCTCGCACACTGCTTATTGGAATCGACGTCCGGCCGAGGTCGAGCTCTACCTTTACGCCGAGAGACCGCGAGCACGAGCCTCGATCCAGATCGGGATCACTTGGTCCGACGGCACGGTCGACGCCGCTGGAGCGACCTGATCCGGCATCATTCCGCCCGCCGATCGAGCGCACGGGCCACGAAGACATGCTCCTTGCCCGGCCGGTCGGGTGCGTCGCGTACGTCGCTCACGGCGAAGCCATGGGAGAGGAGGTCGTGCTCGACCTCCGGACGGTCGCGGAAGCGGAGGGTCGAGGTCGACGTCAGGATCTCGTCGCCGATGGTGGTCGACTCCTCGAATGTGACCAGCGGGAAGTGGACTGCGGTGACCGTGCGCGTGACGACAGCTAAGCGGTCGTCGGGGAGTTCGACAGTGGTTGGCGCGATGTCCCAGCCCTCCCACGCTCGGACCTCGGGTACACGAGTCTCGAAGACGAACCAGCCGCCGGGACGGAGCGCGGCATGGACCGCGGCCAACGTGTCGGACCAGTCGGAGTCGGAGACGAAGACCTGTGCGACGTTGCCGGTCATGACCGCCATGTCGGCGTCTACGGAGAGGCCGGCGAGGGCGGTGGCGTCACCGTTGATCCAGGTGACTCGGTCGGCGTGCGGCTTGGTGCGGGCGACGTCGAGGGATGCCGTGGCCGGGTCGACGCCGACGACGAAGAGCCCTTCACCGGCCAGCCGAACGGCTAGCGATCCCGTCCCGCACCCGATGTCGACGACGTGACGAGCACCGAGCTCCGCTGCGATCGCGACATAGACATCGAGGTCGGAGCGATCGTCGTCGAGTACGTCGTAGAGCACGGCTTGACGAGGGTCCGCGAAGGCGTTGTCTGGTTCTCGCATCGGCGCCCAAACTAGCCACCTCCCACTCCCGCGCGCACCTGGTTATCCACGCCATGGGGACACTCGGGCAGGGGCCCCGGCCCGCAGGTCATGCTCGGGCGATGATGTGAATCTGCGATGCCACTCGACGGTACGGATCGTGCCGGCCCGCTTCCACCTCGGCCGCCAGGCATTCCTGAAGGCTGTCAGGGTCAGGGGCTTCCGCAGCTTCTCGCCCATCGGTGAAGACACGCACGCCGTACCAGGCCTCGACGCTCAGGCCAGCCCTCTCGCACCAGCCGAGCACGTCCTCGAGACGGTGCGCCTCGGCGTCGGCGCCGAGCTCGTTGACGTAGGTCATGTCGTCGAACGCGGCTAGCGCCTTCGCCCACTGGCCACGAAGACCCGGCCGGAGGGCGAGGGCATCGCCGTTTCGCACGGTGAAGGAGAGCAGCCCACCAGGGCGTACCTGCTTGGCGAGGGCACGCAGCGCAGCTTCGGGGTCCGGCAGGTACATCAGCAGTCCGTGCGCGCAGACGAGGTCGAACTGCTCATCCCGAAGGAGCACGTCCAGATCGTCCAGGGTGCCCACGAGCGTACGGACCTCGACCCCTGCCGCATCTGCCGCCTCGTCGAGTCGCTCCAGCAGGTCACTCGACGGGTCGACCCCGGTGACCTGGAGCCCGCCGGCTGCGAGGAGTACGGCCTGGGTGCCCTGGCCACACCCGCCGTCCAGAACCGTCACGACCGCGCCCAGATGCTCGCTCAGCTGGGCTGCGATCACTCGCTGCCGCACGACGTTGCGCAGACTGCCGAGTCGTTCTGTCCAGATGGATTCGACTGTGCCGAACGAGGTCATGACCGCGATTGTCACAGACCGCGCACGTGCGCGCTGGCCGGCCGAGGCCGGTCAGCCGAGGCCGGGGCGGGCGTGGAGGGCGCCGCCGGATTCGTAGAGAAGACCCTTGTCCTTGATCAGCTGGCCCGCGGCGGCCAGGATCGGGGTGTCGCCGACGGCGGAGCCGGCCATCGAGACGATCGCCTCGAACATCTTGAGCGCAGCGTCGTCGACAGCTGGCCAGTTCCACTCCGCGGGAGCAGCACCGATCGGCTCCACGGCGTGCCAGCGGGCCGCACGGGCCTCTGCCATCGTGGTCAGCGTGCTCCAACCGAGGCCACCGAGACCGACGACACCGCCGAAGTTGAGGCCGATCAGGCCCCAGCCGTTGCACTGGTACTCATAGGCCGCGGGACCGAACTCGGCCTCGTCCAGCTCCACCCGGGTGATCACCGGCTCAGGGCCGGTGTTGGGGGCGTAGAGCTTGAACGCGGGCCGCGGGGAGAGCAGCGAGGCCGATGCCGTCGTGGTGATCTCGCTCAACGGCTGGCCTGGCGCCGAGTAGGCGTCGAAGACCCGGAAACCGAGGTCGAGGGCATAGCCGACGACGAAACGACGGTCGTCCTGCGCTGCGTAGAAGTTGCGATTGAACACGTTGGGGGAAACCTCGCTTGAGCCCGCCGAGCAGCGGATCTGGTTCGCTACGGAGGACCCGTTGGGATGTGGTTCGGGCAGCGCGACACTATCGCGCCAGACACCTCGATCTGGCAACCGGTTGGTGATCTGTGTCTGGCGCGAGTCCCTCAGGAGTAGGTGCCGCGGACGGTGTCGGTGGTCGGCAGCGACTGGCAGCCGAGCCGGATCCCGTCATCGAGGTCCTCCTGCTCGAGCACGTCGTTGCGCGCCATCTTCACCTCGCCCTCGAGCAGCCGGAACGCGCACGCCGAGCACTCACCCTCGCGACAGGAGTAGGGCGCCTTGACCCCCTTCGCCTCGAGGAAGTCGAGCATCGGGATGCCGGGATCCCAGTCGTCGTACGTGGTGACGGTGCCGTCGAGCTCGATCTCCAGCGTGGCGGGCTGCTTGGGGCCGTTGTCGACGACCTCGGCCTCCGCATCCTCCACCGGGACGACCTCGCCGAACGGGTTGCCACCCAGGGAGGCGAACTTCTCCTGGTGGCGCCGGGCCCGCGGGAACTCCAGCTCCTTGAGCGCCCCGACCGTCGCCTTCATGAACGGCGCCGGCCCACAGACGAAGGCGTCGTACGTCAGCCGGTCGGCCGCGAACGCCTTGATCTGCTCAGGGGTGGGCAGACCCTGGACGGACTCGAGCCAGTGGACCACCTGGAGCCGGTCCGGATGCTCTGCGGCCAGTCGCGCCCACTCTTCCGCGAAGATCACCGAGCGCTCGTCGCGGTTGGCGTAGAAGACCACGATCCGCCCTGTTCCCTCCCTCAGGGCGGATCGGGCGATCGAGACGATCGGGGTGACACCCGACCCACCGGCGAAGAGTAGGAAGTCGGCGTCGATGTCAGCAGGGGTGAAGATCCCGCTCGGCGGGAGCACGCGCAGGGTGTCGCCAGGGCGGAGGTTGTCGCAGATCCAGTTGGACGCGTAGCCGTCCACGGTGCGCTTGACCGTCACCGTGAGGGGATCGCCCGGCGCGCTGGAGAGCGAGTAGCAGCGGGCCGCTAGACCGTCGCGGTCGCTCGGCACGGCGACGGTGAGGAACTGTCCCGGCTTCGGCTGGAACGCGTGCCTCACGTCCTCGGGGACCTCGAAGACGATCGAGCGGGCGTCGGCGGTCTCCTCTACGACATCCCGGACCGGATTTAGAAACGACTCAGTAGCCATCCTCGGCCCCGATCTGGATCCGGCCGTCGGCGACGGCTTCTTCGATGGACGCGGCCAGACGAGGGCAGCGGGCGTGGACGAGCCGCTCACCGCCGGCGGCGGCCTTGCGACGTACGAGGTCCGGACACTGGGCCTGGGCCTCGGCCGTCCACTGGACCGACGTCTGGTGCTCGCTGTTCTTCTTCACCCCGACGCGGGCAAGGCAGTCGAGGCACTCCACCTCGACCAGGCGGGCCTGGGTGTAGAGCCGCTGGTCCTCGACGGTGTCCTGCGAAGTTGGGACGAACGAAGCCATCAACTGGCTCCATCGGTGGTCGAGCCTGTCGAGACCCGCTCAGGGTCCTCCGCCTTCTCCGCCTTCTCGGCCTCGATCCGGCGGAGATTCTCGGCGACCTCATCGTGCCAGAACTCGTTGGCCTTGGTGGTGTCGACCTCGAACTCGAAACGAGCGCGCATCTCGGGCTCGATGTCGGCGACGTCGACGTAGAACTGCTCGTACCAGCGGCGCAGCTGGTAGACCGGGCCGTCCTCCTCGCACAACAGCGGGTTCTGCACCGGCGCCTTGTTCTCCCAGATCGCTACGTCCTGGAGGAACCCGTCGCCGAACATGTCGGCGTACTTCTTGCCGATGAAGTCGGCGGTCTTGTCGTCGAGACCCTCGGGCTTCTTGACGGTGATGCCGTACTGCAGGAGGAAGGAGTCCGGGCCGGTCGGGATGTGGGAGTTGATCAGGATCACCTCGGTCACGAAGCCCTTGTAGTCGACCTCGAGCCAGTTGATCATGTACGCCGGTCCGTAGTAGGTCGCCTCGGACTTCAGGAACATGTCGGCGTCACCGTAGCCGCCGGCCACGTCCGGTCGCCCCTTGGACGCCATGTACTGCGTCGCGGTGTGGTCCTCGAAGACGTTGCGGAAGTCGGTCGGGAAGGCGAAGTGCACGTAGTAGAAGTGCGCCATGTCGACCACGTTGTCGATCAGCTCGCGGCAGTGGCTGCCCTTGATCGGCACGGTGTTCCAGATCCAGTCGGTGTAGATCTCGCGGTCGCCGATGTCGGGCAGCTCCGGCGGCAGGATGTCGTGGTCGGCCTTGGAACCCTCGGGGTCGTGCCAGATCAGCAGTGCGTCGTTGCGGATCACGGTCTCGTACGCCTTGGTGCGAGCGCGCAGCGGGACGCGGCGGGCGTAGGGGATCTGCTTGCAGCGGCCATCGGCGCCCCAGCGCCAGTCGTGGAACGGGCAACCGACCTCGTCGCCCTTCACGGTGCCCTGGGTGAGATCGCCGCCCATGTGGCGGCAGTAGCCGTCGAGCACGCCCAGCTCTCCCTTGGAGTCCTCCCAGACGACCAGCTTGCCGCCGAAGGCCTCGACAGCATGTGGCTTGCCGTCCCTGAACTCGCTGGCCAGGCCCAGACAGTGCCATCCGCGCGCGAAGCGCTCCGGCTGCGAGCCGTGGTCGAGCGTGCGGGTCTGGGTGGTGAGGTCGGCCATCGTCGTACCTTCCGCTGGGGGCTGTCCACGCTGCGTCTATCCGCTGCATCTGTTCAAAGTGTAGAACCTGTTCTAGTTTTATCACATGCATGTGGCCTTGACACCCGCCCAGGAGCAACTTCGCTCAGAGCTCAACTCCTATTTCGCCCAGTTGGTCACGCCGGAGCGCCGGGCTGCTCTCGCCCGTGCGTCGGGCGAGTTCGGTGACGACGCCGACCAGGAGGTGTACCTCTCGACCATCCGTCAGATCGGCGCGGACGGCTGGCTCGGGATCGGCTGGCCCAAGGAGTACGGCGGCCAGGACCGCTCCATGGTCGAGCAGCTGATCTTCACCGATGCCGCCGCCGTGGCCGGGGTGCCGATCCCCTATCTCACGCTCAACACGGTCGGCCCGACGATCATGCGGTTCGGGACCGAGGAGCAGAAGGCGTACTTCCTGCCGAAGATCCTCGCCGGGGAGCTGCACTTCTCGATCGGCTACTCCGAGCCGGGATCGGGGACGGACCTCGCCTCTCTGCAGACTCGCGCGGTGCTCGACGAGGGCGCTGGCGAGTGGGTGATCAACGGCCAGAAGATGTGGACCTCGCTGATCCAGTATGCGGACTGGATCTGGCTCGCCTGCCGGACGGAGCCGGACGCGTCGCGCCACAAGGGGCTGTCGATGATCCTGGTGCCGACGTCCTCCCCGGGGTTCTCCTACACGCCGGTGCAGACCGTGGCCGGGGTCGGCACCTCGGCGACCTACTACTCCGATGTCCGCGTGCCCGCGTCAAACCTCGTCTCCTCGCGCGGTGGCGGCTGGGCGCTGATGACCAACCAGCTCAACCACGAGCGGGTCGCGCTCACCTCGGCGGCGCCGCTGGTGCACTCGCTCGGACTGGTGAAGGAGTGGGCCCAGACCACTACCGTCCCCGGCGGTGGCCGGGTGATCGACACCGAATGGGTCCAGCTGGCCTTCGGGCGGGCGCATGCGCGTATTGAGGCACTCTCGCTGATCAACTGGAAGCTCGCAGCAGACGCCGACCACGGGGTCCCGCTCTCGCCGGCCGAGGCATCGGCGACCAAGGTCTACGGGTCGGAGCTGGCCACCGAGGTCTACCGGACGCTCATGGAGATCGTCGGTCCGCACGCGGGACTCACGGCCGACTCCCCCGGCGCCGTCCTCGCCGGCCGCCTCGAGCGGTTCCATCGCTCCTCGCTGGTCATGACCTTCGGCGGCGGCACCAACGAGATCCAACGAGACATCATCGGCTACGTGGGCCTCGGCCTCCCCGCCGCCAAACGCTGACCATCCACCCGTCGGTCGAACCGCGAGCGCAGCGAGCGTGTCGAGACCAACACAGTCGATTGTGAGACCACCATGGATTTCTCTTTCTCCACCGAATCCGACGAAGCCGCCGAGCTCGCGGCGAAGATCATCGGCGACGCCACCTCGGTCGACCGGCTGCGTACGGTCGAGGCGGCTGCCGGCGGCCGCGGCCGCTTCGACACCGCTCTCTGGTCCTCCCTCGG
Organism: Nocardioides sp.; assembly: GCF_014360585.1. Lineage (GTDB taxonomy): Bacteria > Actinomycetota > Actinomycetes > Propionibacteriales > Nocardioidaceae > Nocardioides. The sequence continues at coordinate 2,866 of NZ_JACIXG010000021.1, read as the reverse complement.
CGAGGCCGGGCTGCTCGGGCTCCATCTGCCCGAGGCGTACGGCGGCGCCGGGCTCGGCATCGTCGAGCTGTGCCGTGTGCTCGTCGAGTCCGGACGGCGCGTCGCGCCGGTACCGTTGGCGACGCATGGACCTTGCGGCCTGCTGCTCGCCGAAGCAGGGCCGGCCGAGACCGCTGCGGACGCGCTGACCGGCGTCGCCGACGGAACTCGAGTGCTCGCTGCTGCCGTCGCCGAGGAGCACGCCCACCTCCCCGACTCCCCCACCGTCGTCGCCGCCGACGACACGCTCACTGGCGTGAAGACCCTGGTCAGGGGCGGGATGATCGCCGACGCGTTCCTGGTCACCGCGTCGATGCCGGACGGCACGACCGGGGTCTTCCTCGTCAACTCCTCCGCGGAGGGCGTCGACCGCCACGCGCAGCGCACCAGCGACGGCGACGTCACCGCATTGGTCTCGTTCGCTTCCGTTCCTGCTCGTCGGATCGGCGATGCTTCTGCCGCCGCCCGCCTCGGCGATCTGCTCACCGTCGCCGCCGCCGCCGAGTTGTTGGGCGTCACCGAAGGGGCGCTGGAGCTCACCTCTTCCTACGCCAAGACGCGAGAGCAGTTCGGCCGCGCTATCGGCACCTTCCAGGCCGTCTCCCAGCGGTTGGCTGACGGGTTCATCGACGTACTCGCCCAGCGACTCACCCTCTGGCAGGCCGCCTGGCGGACCTCGTCCGGACTGCCCGCCGCCGACCAGGTCGCCGTGGCCAAGCTCTGGGCCGCCGACGCCGCTCATCGCCTCGCCCACACGACCGTCCACATCCACGGCGGCGTCGGCATCGACCTCGACGGCGAGGCGCATCGCTACTTCACCGCCGCCAAGCGCTTCGAGTTCGTCTACGGCGGAGCTACGGAGCAGGCGTTGCGGATCGGTCGAGCTCTGGCTGTGTCCTGATCGGCTGCTGACCTTCGGAGAGGCCCCGGCGAGTGCCGGGGCCTCTCCTCTTGGCGGTTGTTTGTGCCGTATCGCGGCGAACAACCGCGGTGTGCGATAGTGCGTTGGCCTATCAGATTTGGCAAGCGCTGCACTCTGATTGAGTCGGCGCCGGCGCGGATGCCGTGCGCTGTTCGCGCCGGCGCCGAAGGCGCCGAGAGCATCGCGGTCGTTGGCGCAGATCGCATCATTGCGCCCCGCGCTCGACGGCGTCGTGCCGCGGCGAGCGCGATCAGTTGGCTCGCTCCCCCGGGCCGGAGGCGTCTGTCATCCTGTGCGGATGTCAGCACAAGAGATGATGGAACGGCTCGCAAAGGTCATCGATGCCCATCAGTGGGACGAGCTTCCGGCGCTGCTCCATCCCGAGTTCTCGTGCCTCTACGTCCACACCGGCGAGACGTTCGACCGGGAGTCCTGGGTGCGGACCAACGCGGAGTATCCCGGCTTCCAGAACTTCCGGCTCCTCGACTGCATCGCCGACCACGAGCGGGCGGCGGGCCGAGGTCATGTCACGGGGACGTCCGATGGCGAGCTCCAGCATTTCGAGGTGGCAACGTTCATCACGTTGCGCGACGGGCTCATCGTCGACATGACCGAGGTGTGGACCGACGTCGACCTCACTCCCCCGGCGGGGACCAGGCCTCAGTCATAGCCGTCAGTCATAACCGTGCCTTCTTCGCGGTGGCGGCTCGCTGGCCGCTTGCGTATGGGTCGGGTGGATGTGTGTCCGTTGGTCTCGTGCGGGCTTCCAGCACGGGTGGGGCCAATACGTTGTCTGGGTTGGGAGAATTTAGAAGCAGGGTGCCTGGGCGGGTGCCATTTACCTGTCTTGCGGGCTTCCAGCAGCGGTCTGGGTTGGGTTTGGGATATCTGTCCCTGATTGGGTTTTCGATCCCTTTCTTTCCGGGTTTTCGCGTGCCTCCGGCCACATATTATGTTATGGTGGGGGTAGGCGTGAACGTGAAGGCCGACCACCTCGACAGAGGCGTGCCTCTCAGACCCGGAGACAACGGGCGTGGGGTATTCCAGGGGATCCAGGGGCGTGAGCGCTGAGCTGCGAGGGTAAGTAATAGCCCGTACTTGACGGGCCTCCGGGACCAGCGAACCAAGCAGGGATTCTGCAATCAGCAGGAAGCCCTTTGAGTTCGTACGTCGGGAGGTGACCGTCGCGATGAGCACGCTGCAACAGCCGCAGCATCCTGTGCTGAAGGCCGTCGTCTCGATCACCGGCACCCTCGATGAGGTCACGGACGCGAACCCCACGTTCATGGCGACCGGTCAGAAGGCTGCCGCGCTCCTTGAGATCGCCCGGGCGAAGGCCCAGCTGGCGGAGCTCGAGCTACGCGTGATGGCTGCAGCTGATGATGTGGCTGCGGACAGCGCGGCTCGTGATGTGGCCGCGTGGCTGCATCACCACACCCACCAGCGCCCTGAGGTCCTGCGCGACGACCTCCGGCTCGCGCACGCTTTGGACCGGACCTATCACCGCGTCGCGGCAGCGATGCGCCGCGGCGAGTGCAACCCAGCCCAGGCAGAGGTGATTGTCGCAGCTCTCGACGACCTTGCCGCTGACCTCGACCCCGAGATCAAGACCAAGGCCGAACAGGCTCTGGTCGGGTATGCGACCCAGCTCGATCCCACCCGACTGCGCCGCCTGGGGCGCCGGATCCTGGACGTGATCGCCCCGGAGATCGCCGAGGCCGAGGAAGCCAAGCGGCTCGCGGCCGAGGAGGCCCACGCTAGGAAGAAGACCCGGCTCACGATGCGCCGGGTCGGGGATGGCACCACCCGCATCTCCGCGGTCATCCCGGACGCAGCCGCCGATCGGCTGGCCACCAACCTCGAGGCCTTCGCCTCACCCCGACGCGATGACGGCACCCGCACCGA
>NZ_JACIXG010000020.1 GCF_014360585.1 Nocardioides sp. | reverse complement strand
CAGTCCCATCCAGCGCGACATGGGGACTGTGTTGGTCTCGACACGCCTACGCCTGGCGGCTTCGGCGGCTCGACCAGCGGGGCTACTCCACCACGGAGGAGTAGGCGACGACACCGCGCTTGAGGAGGTCCATGGTCTGTCGTGCGGTGCGGCGGAGGGGAATGTCGCCGGCGGCGTCGGCGACCTGGCCGCACAGGTCGATGAGCTGCTTGACCCAGCGGACGAAGTCTCCGGCGGCGAGATCGACCTCGCCGATGACGTCGTCGAGCTCATCGCCCTCGGCCCAGCGATAGGCCGCCCAGGCGAAGCCGAGGTCGGGCTGGCGCAGGAAGTCGAGCTTGTGGTCGCGCTCCAGGGCGTCGAGCTGACCCCACAAGCGTACGGTCTCGGCGATGACGTCCTTGACCCGGCCGCCGGGGAGGCGGGGCGGGGTGGCGTCATCGGCTCGGCGGGCCTCGTAGACCAGCACCGAGAGGGAGGCAGCGAGCTCGGAGGGAGTCAGGTCGTCCCACAGGCCCTCACGCAGCGCCTCGGCGGCGACCAGATCCATCTCGGAGTAGAGGCGCATCAGGTGGGTCCCGCGCTCGGTGACCGTCTCGCCCTCGAGGTAGTCGAGGGCGACCAGCACGTCGCAGACCCGGTCGAAGGTGCGCGCCACCGTGTTCGTACGCGCCTCCACCCGGCGCCGCAGGGTGTCGGTGTCGCGAGAGAGCTTGAACCAGCGCTCGGCCCAGCGGGCGTGGTCCTCACGGTCGGGGCAGTCGTGGCAGGGATGCATCTTCAGCTCGCGGCGAAGCTCGGAGATCCGGGTCTCCACCGAGCTCTTGCGCTCCTTGCGGGCGGTCGGCGTCCCCTCGTAGGGCACGGGTCGCAGGTCGAGGGTCTTCTCCCGCAGCCGGGAGGCCATGTCGCGGCGCATCTGCGGGTTGCGGCCGTTGAACGACTTCGGCACCCGCATCCGGGTCTGGGCGACGATCGGCACGTTGAAGTCCATCATCGCCAGGCGGCGGGCCTGTCGGTCCTGAGTGATGACGTAGGGGCGCGGCCCGTCCGGGTCGAAGCCCGGGTCGAGGACAACCGCGTAACCGGCGAACTTGCCCGTCGGCACGTCGATGACGTCGCCGACCTTCAACTTCGAGAGCGACTCGATGATCTCGTCACGACGGTCGGAGCGCCGCTCACGCTGGGAGGACTTCTCGACGTCGGAGATCTTCCGGCGGATCGCGGCGTACTCCATGAAGTCGCCCTGGGTGCAGGTCGCGGCCTCCTGGTAGCCCGCCAGGGCGTCCTCGGCCTTGCGCACCTGGCGGGCGAGCCCGACGACCGCCTTGTCGGCCTGGAACTGGGCGAACGACTGCTCCAGCAGCTCGCGCGAGCGCGCCCGACCGAACTGGTGAACGAGGTTGACCGCCATGTTGTACGACGGCCTGAAGCTCGAGCGAAGCGGATACGTACGTGTCGAGGCGAGACCGGCGAGCTCGCGCGGGTTAAGCCCCTGCTGCCACAGCACGACGCCGTGGCCCTCGACGTCGAGGCCGCGGCGGCCGGCACGGCCGACGAGCTGGGTGTACTCCCCCGGCGAGAGGTTGACGTGGGCCTCGCCGTTCCACTTCGAGAGCTTCTCGATGACCACCGTGCGGGCCGGCATGTTGATGCCCAGCGCGAGCGTCTCGGTGGCGAAGACGGCCTTCACCAGCCCCCGCAGGAACAGCTCCTCCACGACCTGCTTGAAGGCCGGCAGCAGCCCCGCGTGGTGGGCCGCGACGCCACGGGTGAGCCCGTCGACCCAGTCGTGGTAGCCGAGGACGTGGCGATCCTCGTCGGGCAGGTCCGCGCAGGCCTCCTCGACGTACTCGAAGATCTCGTCACGCTCGTCCGGCGTGGTCAGCCGGAGGTTGGCCTGGATGCACTGCTGGACCGCGGCGTCGCAGCCGACCCGGGAGAAGACGAAGTTGATCGCCGGCAACAGGTTGTCGCGCTGCAGCGCGGTGATCACCTCGACCCGGCTCGGGATCCAGACGCGTCGCCCGTTGCCCACCCGCCGGTTGCCCCCAGAAGAGTCACGGCCCTTGCGCTTGTCCCTGGGCGTACGCCGGTCCGTCATCCGTCCGGCAGCCCAGTCGTCGCGAGCCAGCTTCATCAGCTCGCCGTTGACCGGGGCGCCCTCCTTGACGAAGCCGGCGGCCGCGTCGACGTCGGAGGAGGCGAACAGGTCCATGATCCGGCGGCCCGCCATCACGTGCTGGTAGAGCGGGACCGGCCGCTTCTCCTCGATGATGGTGGTGGTCTCGCCACGCACCGTGGTGAGCCACTCGCCGAACTCCTCGGCGTTGGAGACGGTGGCACTCAGCGAGACGACCGAGACCGACTCCGGCAGGTGGATGATGACCTCCTCCCAGACCGCGCCGCGGGAGCGGTCGGCGAGGTAGTGGACCTCGTCCATGACCACGAACCCGAGCCCCATCAGGGTCTGCGAGCCCGCGTAGAGCATGTTGCGCAGCACCTCGGTGGTCATCACCACGACCGGCGCCTCACCGTTGACGACGTTGTCGCCGGTCAGCAGGCCGACCTTGTCGGCGCCGTAGCGCTTGACCAGGTCGTTGTACTTCTGGTTGGAGAGCGCCTTGATCGGCGTGGTGTAGAACGCCTTGCGGCCGCTGGCGAGCGCCATGTGGATGGCGAACTCGCCGACGATCGTCTTGCCCGAACCGGTCGGCGCGGCGACCAGGACGCCCTTGCCCTCCTCGATCTCCCGGCACGCCTCGGCCTGGAAGTCGTCGAGCCCGAAGTCGTAGAGCGCGGCGAAGTCCCGGAAGACGGGGTAGTCCTTGTCACGCTGGAAAGCGGCGTACTTCTCCGCTGGCGAGGCGTCCATGCTCCGAGCCTATCCACCCACACCGACAGTCAGGAGCGCGGCGGCACCAGTACGCCGAGAGCGGACGGGACGCACTCGACCTCGAGCGGCAGCGGTCCGAGACGCTCTCCGTCGCTGTAGGCGATCACGCCGGGCGCGGAGACCGTGATCCGGCGGGCACGGATGCGCTCGAAGGCCGGGTGGGTGAGGTGCTTGGCCTGGCGTACGCCTGGGAAGACGCGCAGGAACTCCAGTCGCGAGACCGGCTTGATGAGGATGGCGTCCAGCAGTCCGTCGGACGGATCGCAGCCCGCTGCGACCCGCAGCCCACCGCCGTAGGACTCGGTGTTGGCGATCGCCAGCAGCATGGCCTCCTGCTCGCGCACGACGCCGTCGATCTCGAGCCGGTAGGGCACCGGCTTCCAGCTGCGGATCACCGACAGCGCGGCAAGGGTGTAGCGAAGGTCGCCGTGCGGCCAACTCATCGCGTTGGCCCGCTCATTGACCGCCGCGTCGAACCCGGCCGCCAGGACCGTTGCGAACCAGGTGTCGTCGCTGCGTCCCAGGTCGATACGCCGGACGTGGTCGCCCACGACGACATCGGCCGCGGCCAGGGGGTCGCCGGTCGGTATCCCGAGCGCCCGCGCGAAGTCGTTGCCGGTGCCGAGCGGGACGACTCCGAGGCTGACCTCGGTCTCGGCCAGCGCCTGGACGGCGACATGGACCATGCCGTCGCCCCCGAGGCTCACGACCGTGTCGACGCCCTCGGCAGCCGCCTTCCGGGTCAGCTCGAGAGCGTGTTCGGCGTCGTCGCCGATCAGGTGCTCGACCAGAGCCCCGGATGCCGAGAGTCGCTCGGTGACCGCGTCGAGGATCTGGTCGGCGTTGCCACGGCCGGCGGTCGGGTTGGCAAGCAGAGCGATCTGGCGCGTCACGCGCCGAATCGTACTGGTCAGATCACCGAGGGGACGTCGGGATCGCCGATCCTGTCCTTGCGCTTGCCGGCCTTTCGTCTGTCGTGGGCCCGGGCGATGACCTCGGAGACCCCGAAGAGGATGACCATCGGGCCGGCCATGATCGTCATCGTGAACGGGTCGCCGGACGGGGTCGCGACGGCGGCGAAGACGAAGGAGCCGACGATGATCCAGGCTCGGTACTTCGCCAGCGCGGCACCGGGCAGCACCCCGATCCGGTTGAGCATGATCACGAAGACCGGGATCTCGAAGGCGATGCCGAAGACCAGCAGCGTACGGCTCAGGAAGCTCAGGTAGTCGCTGAACTCGACGATGTTGGTGAGCCCGTCGGGGATGAAGCCGAACAGGATCTCCAGGCCCTTGGGCAAGGTGACGTAGCCGAGGAGGACGCCGGCCAGGAAGAGTGGGCTGGCGACCGCCACGAAGATCCGCGACATCTTCTTCTCGTGGGCGTGCAGACCCGGCATCAGGAACGCCCAGATCTGGTAGAGCCAGATCGGGCTGGTGCCGATGAACGCGGCCAGCCCGCAAAGCTTCAGGTAGAGCATGAAGCCGCCCGCAGCCCCGTTGACGGAGCTGAGCGACTCGGCCCCGCTGTTCGTGTCCATCATCTCGACGGCCTTGAGGTACGGGTCCATGACGAGGCCGAAGAGCTGCTCGAAGAAGAACAGCGAGACGATGAAGCCGACGACCAGAGCCAGGGCAGCCTTGATCACCCGCGCGCGAAGCTCACGCAGGTGGTCGGAGAGCGCCATCCGGCCGTCGTCGCCGATGGCGTGCTTGGGGGTGCCGCTGAGGATCGCGACAACACCGGCGATGGACAATTTCGGCCTCAGTTGCCGGAGAGGCGCTCGCGCTCGGCCTTGATCTCGGCCTCACGTCGCTCGAGCTCGGCGATGCGCTCCTGCTCGGAGGCGGTCAGCTCGGCCGGCTTCTCGACCTTCTCGCCCTTCTGCTTCTCGTCCTCGTCGCGAAGACCCTTGGTCTCGGTCTTGAAGATCCGCAGTGCCTGCCCGGTCCCGCGGGCGAGCTCGGGGAGCTTGGCGGCGCCGAAGACGAGGATGACGATCGCCAGGATGATGAGCCACTCGGCTCCCTGCGGCATACCGATCAATGGAGTGAACATGAACTACCTCATCTACGTCTAGGGGGAACGTCAGGAAGTCTACGCGCTCGTACGGTACAGGCCGAGTGCCTGCCGCGCGGACGCGGCAAACGATTCGGTGAACGTTTGCTCGTCAACGAGCTCAGCGTAGGGCGCCAGCCGGAGCAACATCCGAGTGAGCCAGCGCTGGTCGTAGACCCGCAACCCCACCTCGAGCCCGCCACCGGTCAGCTCGACCGGGTCGATCACCGAATAGTACTCACCGACCCAGCGGGCCTCGGGGGCCAGCCGCACCCGGACGACCGTGCCGGAGTCCGTACGCTCCAACAGCCCGGCCGCGTCCTCGGCACTCGCACCGTCCTCAGGATCGGTGACCGCAGGGGTGTCGAGCACCTCGGCACCCCGGATCCGGTCGAGACGGAAGCTCCGCGGCGCTCCGGCGGTGTGGCACCAGGCGTCGAGATACTCGATCTCCCGGATCGAGACCAGCGCCCGGGGGTCGACGATCCGCGACGACTCCTCGTCACGCGCCGGCACCCAGTAGTCGAGGCGCATCTGCCGGTCCTGGTCGATCGCGGTCGCGATCGCGGCGTGGATCTGGACGAGCGAGGTGTCGATCGTCGCCTCGCCGGGGTCGACGCTCGCCGCTGCGCCTTCGGCGGCTGCCTGCTCGAGCTTGGCCAGCGCACGGTCGACGACCTCCTTGGTCTCCGCGCTCACCGCCCCGCCACGCAGCGCCCGCAGGGCCACGATCACGGCAGTGGCCTCGATCGGGGTCAGCCGAATCTGACGGTCGAGATAGTCGGCGTTGGAGATCCGGATGACCCGGTCGCCGTCGGGCTCGGTCAGCGCGTCGATGTCGACGTCGATCAGGTCGTCGGGATAGCCACCCGGCAGGCCGCACATGAAGAGCACCTGCAGATCCTTGACCAGCTGCTTCTCCTCGACACCGAGGTCGGCAGCAGCCTTGTCGAGGCGTACGTCCACGTCCTGGGAGTAGAGGTAGGGCACCAGGGTCAGCAGCCGCCCCACCTGCCCCTTGGCACCGGTCGCGCTCGCCGGGTTCACTCGCTGGCGCTCGTTCACGCCACCACCTCCGTAGCGCGAGCGCCAGAATACGGAGGCGCTGTCGTGTTGATCGTCCGGCTCACTCGCTGGCGCTCGTTCACGCCACCACCTCCGTAGCGCGAGCGCCAGAATACGGAGGCGCTGTCGTGTTGATCGTCCGGCTCACTCGCTGGCGCTCGTTCACGGGACCCCTCCGTCCAGCCGTGCCACCAGGCGCCCCAGCCGGTCGGCGACCTCGCGGCGCAGGTCCTCGGGCTCCTCGACGTAGGCGTCGGGGCCGTGGCCCAGCACCGCACCGACCAGGTCGGCGGGCACCCGGGTCAGCACGACCCGGTCCCAGTCGTCTCGGCCATCGGGCCCGGTCACGCCGGACTCGGTGGAGTCGGCGGCTCTGCGGAGGGTGTAGCCGCTCCCATGGCGCAGCAGCAGGACGGCCTTCCCGGTTGGCGGGGCGGGCGCCAGGTCTCGTGCGATATCGCGTACGTCCACCTCGGCCGGCAGCTCGAAGGCATCGATCTCGCCGACCGCCCGGGCCTCGCCCAGGACGCGGGAGAGCCGGAAGATGCGGGTGTCGTCGCGGTCGACGTCGTGACCGACCGCGTACCAACGGCCCGAGTAGCGCACCACTCCCCACGGCTGCAGCCGCCGGTGGGACGGCTCCGTGGCCCGCGACCCGCGGTAGTCGAACTCGACGACCTGCCTGTCCTGGGTCGCGGCCACGAAGACCTCGAAGGAGCCTTCCTCCGCGGCCAGCCGCGGCTGCACGATCTCCAGCGCCGAGACGTCGGTCTCGAACCCCGCGGCGTTGAGCTTGCGTACGGCCTGCGTGGTCGCCTCCGCCATCGAGGCGTTCTCCCAGACCTTGGTCGCCAGCGCGACCACGGCGAGCTCGTCGGCCTCGAGGGTGATCGGCGGCAGCGCGAACTGCTCGGGGCTGACCCGGTAGCCGACCTCGTCCTCGAAGAAGGAGTCGATCACCCCGGTCTCGATCGGCACACCGAGGCTGCGCAACTCCTCCTTGTCGCGCTCGAACATCTTCTCGAACGCCTCACCGTGCGACGACGGGTAGAGGACCTCGCGGATCCGCTCCTTCGACACGTTGTCACGCTGCACCAGCAGCATGATGAGCAGGTTCATCAACCGCTCGGTCTTACCCGCCGCCACGGTGTGGTTCTCCCCCTAGAGACTCAACTACTGCTGCGCCGGGGTGTCGTCGGCCTTGATGACGTCGATGACGAAGTAGAGCGTGCTGTTGGCCGGAATCCCCGGCGTGCCACCCTGACCCGGCTTCTCCTCTGCACCGTAGCCCAGCTCCGGCGGGATCTGCAGGAGAACACGACTGCCGACCTTGACGCCCTCCAGACCGTTGGTCCAGCCCGAGACGACCTGGTTGAGGGCGAACGGCACGGCCTCCTTGCTGAAGCTCTCGTCGAAGGGCTTCTTCGCGCCGTGGGTCATGCCGAGGTAGTTGGCCGTGACCGTCTGGTCGGTGGTGATCTCCTCACCGTCGCCCTCGGTGACGATGACGCGCTTGAGCACCGCGTCGTCGGCCTTCGGCTTGGCGATGCCGGTGAAGTCGAAGCCGGTCGGCTTGCCGTTCTTCTCGACGACCTTCGGGAGCTCGGTGGCGTCGACGTCCTTCGGCGCCTTGTCGGCGGCGGGCTTCACCACGTCGAGGACGACCAGCAGCGTGTCATGGTTGCCGATGCCCATCTGCGGGTTGCCACCCTCTCCGAGCAGGTCGGCCGAGCCCACGATCGCCTCGATCCGGTCACCGACCTTGGCGCCCTCCAGGATGGTGCTCCACGGCTTCTCCGCCGGGAGCTCCTCGCCCTCGGGGGCCTGGCTCTGGTAGGCCCACTCCTTGTCCAGGGTGGTCGCGTTGCCGATGTAGATCTTGGCGAAGACGCCGCGGTCCTTCGGGATCTCCTCGCCATCACCCTCGGTCAGTGTCTTGACCTTGGGGTCCTTGGGGTAGGCGATCGGGGACTTCCACTTCAGCGTGGGTTCCTTGTCGACCGCGGCCGAGACCGTGACGCCGTCGAAGCCGGAGACGGTCTCATCGCCGTACCCCTTCTTCTCCTCGCCGCCGCAGGCGACCAGAGCCGGGATGAGCATGGTGGCGGCCAGCGCGCTCAGCGCGTGGCGCAGACGAGGCCGAGGAGCAGTGGGCACAGTGCAAACCTTCGTGACGTGAAGTAGGTAGACGACAGCGGAGCACACCATATCCGTACGGTGGTTGCCTCGTGGCGAAGCCACCCCACAGCGTTTCCTGCCGGTTGGTGCTTACATGCCGTCGATGAGCCGCTGAACCCGCTCGTCGTAGGCCTTCAGCGGGTCCTTGCAGAGCACGGTGCGCTGGGCCTGGTCGTTGAGCTTGAGGTGGACCCAGTCGACGGTGAAGTCGCGGCGGCGCTCCTGGGCCTTCTTGATGAACTCACCGCGCAGCCGGGCGCGGGTGGTCTGCGGGGGCACGGACTTGGCCTCGAAGATCTTCAGGTCCGTGGTGGCCCGCTTGACCGCGCCCTTCTTCTCCAGCAGGTAGTAGAGGCCACGGTTGCGGTGGATGTCGTGGTAGGCGAGGTCGAGCTGGGCGACGCGCGCATGGCCCAGCGGAAGCCCGTGCTTGGCGCGGTAGCGATCGATCAGCTTCCACTTGATCACCCAGTCGATCTCGCGGTCGACCAGGGACAGGTCGTCGGACTCGATCGCCTTCAACCCCCGCTCCCACAGGTCGAGGGCGGCGAGCATGGTCGGGTCCGTGATCTCACGGCGGTCGACGAACTCACGCGCCTTGGTCAGGTATTCGTTCTGGATGTCGAGGGCGCTGGCCTCGCGACCGTTGGCCAGGCGCACCTTGCGACGGCCGGTCAGGTCGTGGGCGATCTCACGGATGGCCCGGATCGGGTTCTCCATCGTCATGTCGCGCATGACGACGCCCTCCTCGATCATCCGCAGCACGAGGTGGCAGCTCGCGATCTTGAGCATCGTGGTGGTCTCGGACATGTTCGAGTCACCGACGATGACGTGGAGTCGCCGGTACTTCTCGGCGTCGGCGTGCGGCTCGTCGCGGGTGTTGATGATCGGCCGGGACCGGGTGGTCGCGCTGGAGACGCCCTCCCAGATGTGCTCGGCACGCTGCGAGACGGAGAACCCGGCCCCGCGCGGCGTGTGGGTGACCTTGCCGGCGCCGACGATGAGCTGGCGGGTCACCAGGAACGGGATGAGCACGTCGGCGAGCTTGGAGAACTCCCCCGCGCGGCTGACCATGTAGTTCTCGTGGCACCCGTAGGAGTTGCCGGCGGAGTCGGTGTTGTTCTTGAAGAGGTAGATGTCGCCGGCGATGCCCTCGTCGTGCAGCCGCTGCTCGGCGTCGAGGAGCAGCCCCTCCAGGATCCGCTCCCCCGCCTTGTCGTGGGTGACGACCGAGGTCACGTCGTCGCACTCGGGCGTGGCGTACTCGGGGTGGGAGCCGACGTCGAGATAGAGCCTCGCGCCGTTCCTGAGGAACACGTTCGAGCTGCGCCCCCAGCTCACCACCTTGCGGAAGAGGTAGCGGGCCACCTCGTCCGGGCTCAGCCGCCGCTGGCCGCGGAACGTGCAGGTCACGCCGTACTCGTTCTCGATGCCGAAGATGCGCCTGTCCATACCTGAAACCCTAGACGGTCGACGGTCGCCCCGAAGGCGTTCAGCGCTACGACACGGCGGGCGGACCGCCCTCCGGAACGTCAGCGCACCTCACGCCGCAGGATGGCGATGAACTCGTCAGCCATGGCGAGCTGCTGCTCGAGCTTCTGGCGGCGTTCGCCGGCCTCGACCCGAAGCTCGACGAGCCGCTCTCGCGCCTCCGCAGCCTCTGCCGGCTCCACGGCCTCGGGATCGGAGGCGCGCAGGGTCTCGATGTCGGCCATGGCCGACTTCATCTGCTCGAGGCTGAACCCGAGCGGCTTCATCCGCCGGATCACCAGGATCTTCTCGACGTCCTCCTCGGTGTAGAGCCGGAAGCCGCCCTCGCTGCGACCCGACGGCTTCAGCAGGCCGACCTCCTCCCAGTGCCGGAGGCTGCGCAGCGAGAGGTCGGTGCGTGTCGCCACCTCACCGATCTGCATGGCTCCCTCCGGAGCTGCCCTGCGCGTCATGGTGTCCTTTCTCACAGCGTCGGCGACGCCAACTCTTACGTCCCGTGAGGGTACGGTCTTCGTGTCGCGTCCATCCTGCCAGTACCGACCGATCGGACCCTCTCAGTGCCTTCGACCCTGCCCGTCTCATCGCCGAGCGAGCCCACCGTGCGTGCCGCGCTGCGTTCGCCGCGGCTGCTGCGTACCGAGGTGCTGGCCGGCCTCGTCGTCGCGCTCGCGCTGATCCCCGAGGCGATCTCGTTCTCCATCATCGCCGGGGTCGATCCGCGGGTCGGGCTGTTCGCGTCGTTCACCATGGCCGTCGCGATCTCGTTCCTCGGTGGACGGCCGGCGATGATCTCGGCAGCCACCGGTGCGATCGCGCTGGTGATCGCCCCGGTGATGCGCGACCACGGCTACGACTACCTGATCGCGACCGTGCTGCTGGGCGGGCTGATCCAGGTCGTGCTGGCGCTGGTCGGCGTGGCACGGCTGATGCGGTTCATCCCGCGCTCGGTGATGGTCGGCTTCGTCAACGCCCTCGCGATCCTCATCTTCGAGGCGCAGATCGCCCACATGGTCGACGTCCCCTGGCTGGTCTACCCGATGATCGCCGTCGGCATCGCCGTCATCGTCGGCTTCCCGCGGATCAACAAGGTGATCCCGGCCCCGCTGGTCGCCATCGTCGCGCTCACCGCCTTCACCGTCGTCGGCGCGATCAACGTGCCGAACGTCGGCGACGAGGGCGAGCTGCCCAACAGCCTGCCGAGCTGGTTCATGCCCGACGTACCTCTGACTCTCGAGACGCTGCAGATCATCGCGCCGTACGCCCTCGGCATGGCCCTGGTCGGGCTGCTCGAGTCGCTGATGACGGCCAAGCTCGTCGACGACATCACCGACACCCACTCCGACAAGACCCGCGAGGCCCGCGGCCAGGGCATCGCGAACCTCATCACCGGCTTCTTCGGCGGCATGGGTGGCTGCGCGATGATCGGCCAGACGATGATCAACGTGAAGGCCTCCGGGGCGCGGACCCGCCTGTCGACCTTCCTCGCCGGTGTCTTCCTGCTCATCCTGGTCGTCGGGTTCGGCGACATCGTGGCGCTGATCCCGATGGCCGCCCTGGTCGCGGTGATGATCATGGTCTCGGTCGGCACCTTCGACTGGCACTCGATCCGTCCGGCCACGCTGCGCCGGATGCCGCGCTCGGAGACCACGGTGATGGTCGCGACCGTCGTGGTCACCGTCGCAACCCACAACCTCGCCATCGGCGTCATCGTCGGTGTCCTGGTGGCGATGACCCTCTTCGCCCGCCGGGTCGCCCACCTGACCGAGACCGACCGCACGCTGGTCGAGGGCGCCGACGGCCGGGTCACCGCCGTCTACCGGGTCACCGGCGAGCTCTTCTTCGCCTCCAGCAACGACCTCTACACCCAGTTCGACTACGCCGAGGACCCCGCCGACATCGTCATCGACCTCTCCGACTCCCACATCTGGGACGCCTCCACGGTCGCCGCGCTCGACGCGATCACCCACAAGTACGAGACCAAGAACAAGTCCGTACGCATCATCGGTCTGAACCGGTCCAGCGCCGATCGGCACGAACGGCTCACCGGCCAGCTCAGCAGCCACTGACCGGCACCCCGGCCGGCTCACCCCAGCGACACGCGGGCCGCGACCGGTAGGTGGTCGCTCCCAGACAGCGGGAGGACCCGCAGCTCAGTCACCTCAGCACCACGGGCCAGAACATGGTCGAGCTGCACGACGGGGAGCGCAGCAGGGAAAGTGAGCCGGAACCCGTGCTCCTCGCGGGAGACCTGATCGGTCACGGGGGCCAGCCCGCGGTCGCGCAGATTCCCGTTGAGGTCGCCGGCCAACAGCACCGCCGGCGCCGGATCCGCGGCGATCTCCTCTCCCAGCAGCTCGGCGCTCCGGTTGCGGCTGCTCGCGGCGAGCCCGCGCGGGCCCAGTCGGACCGAGGGCAGATGTGCAACGTAGACGGCCGCATCGCCCGCCGGGGTCCGGACGACCGCTCGCAGGCACCGGTCCCAGGAAGCGCCGATGCCCGGCGGGCGGATGTCTACACGCGTGCGCTCCGCGATCGGGTGACGCGACCAGAGCCCGACGGTGCCTTGGGTCGCGTGATGTTCGAAGGTCTGGCCCAGAGCCGCTTCGTACTGCGAGAGGTGCTCGGAGGTGACCTCCTCGAGCGCCACGATGTCAGGATCCGCGGCCAGCAGGACCTCGACGGTCCGCTCGACATCGTGGTTGTCATCGGCGACGTTGTGCTGCACGACCGTGAGGTCGTACGCCCTCGGCTCGACGGGCGTCAGCTGCGGGCCGAACACGCCGACCCAGGCGGCAAGCGGGGCCAGCGCGAGCAGTGCGGCGATGGCCGAGCGGCGTACGACGGCTCCGAGGATCAGCAGTGGCACCGCCAGACCGAGCCACGGCAGAAACGTCGCGACCAGCGAACCCAGGTTGCCCCAGCGGTTCGGCACCAGCTCATGCAGCCCGATCACCACCGCGAGCAGCACCGCACAGACCGCGAGCAGCCGTCCTCGTCGCCACCGCGACCCCCGCGGCGCAGGTCGCCCGCCGTCGTCCGCCTCGACCTTCACAGACAGCGACACTAGTGGCCCGGCCGGCTCTCTCCGAGTTCGCGAATCCACCGCCGTGACCATGTAGAGAACCGCGTGCCGGCCTCGTTCACCGCGCAGAGACACCACACAGACACGAGGATGGCAGTCATGACACACCAGTTGCGGTTCGACCACATCGGTATCACCGTCGCCGACATCGAGCGGGCCACGGAGTTCTTCGTCAGCCTGGGCCTGGAGGTCGAGGGGCGTGCGTTCGTCGAGGGTGAGTTCATCGACACCGTCTGCGGGATCCCCGACTCCCGCTGCGAGGTCGTGATGCTGCGGCCTCCGGGCGGTGACACCTCGCTCGAGCTGGCCCGGTTCGTACGTCCTGACCACGTGCCCGGATCGCCCGAGGCGATGGCCAACGAGCTGGGTCTGCGCAACGTCTGCTTCGAGGTCGACGACCTCGACGCGGCCCTCGAACGGGTGGCCGCGGACGGCTATGGCCTGGTCGGAGGCGTCGGCGTCTATGAGGGCACGGTGCGGATGGCATACGTGCGCGGCCCCGAAGGCATCGTCGTCTCGCTCTCGGACCGACTGACCTCGCAGAGACGACGTGGGAGTGCTGAGGTCACTGGGTGACCCCAGCACTCCCACGTCGCTGGGCTCAGTCGAGCGGCGGGGCGATCGGCGGGTCGCCGCCGTCGTCGGCGGGCGGGGCCAGGGGCGAGTCTGCGACCTGCTTCTCGGCAGCCTGCTCCGCCGGCTTCTCGGCGGGCGGCTCGACGGCGGCCGGCTTCGCCTCCTCGGCCTGCGGCTTCGTGGTCACCGAGCTGAGGATCTCGACAAGCGTCGCCGGCCGGATCCTGCGGAACTTGCGCGGCTGGGTGCGGTTGCGGTCGAGGACCGCGACCTCGAGGTCCTTCGCGGCGATCTCACGATCGTCGGTGTCGGTGTGGCCCAGCGCGGCGACGGCCAGCCTGATGGCGTCCTCGAGCGTGGCGCCCTGGGTGTAGCGCTCCTTGAGGTAGCCCCCGACGGACTCGGCCGCGCCGCCGATGGCAGCGAACCCGTGCTCGTCGACGACCTGGCCGTCGTAGGTGAGCCGGTAGAGCTGGTCGTCCTCGGCGGAGTCGCCGATCTCGCCGACGAAGAGCTCGACCTCGTAGGGCTTCTCCCCACCGGAGGAGAAGATCGTGCCGAGAGTCTGGGCGTAGGCGTTGGCGAGTCCGCGGCCGGTGACATCGCGCCGGTCGTAGGCGTAGCCGCGCATGTCGGCCAGCCGCACCCCGGCGATGCGGAGGTTCTCGAACTCGTTGTAGCGACCGACCGCGGCGAAGGCGATCCGGTCGTAGATCTCGCTGACCTTGTGCAGCGCAGCCGAAGGATTCTCGGAGGCGAAGACGATGCCGTCGGCGTACTGCAGCGAGACCAGGGCCCGGCCCCGGGCGATGCCCTTGCGCGCGAAGTCCGCGCGGTCGCGCATCAGCTGCTCAGGGCTCACATAGAAGGGTGTGCTCATCGACGGCCTCGCTTCGCTCGTGCCGCCGAAGAGACTGGCTCATGGCGGTGTTGAATTGTTCGCTCGCTACGCTCGCTCACTTGGCCTCCAGCTCGGCGATGGGACCGTCGGGCCGCTGGAGCCTCCCGGCGATGACGTTCTCGGCCACGGCCGCGACCTCGGCGTCGGGCAGCGTGCGCCCGCCGTCGGCGGTGATCACGTGGACCAGCGGGAACAGCCGGCGTGACAGGTCCGGGCCACCGGTGGCCGAGTCGTCGTCGGCCGCGTCGTAGAGGGCCTGGATCAGGACCGCGACCAGGCCGGCCTCGTCGAGGTCGGGTCGGTAGAGCTTCTTCAGCGAGCCCTTGGCGAACAGCGATCCCGATCCGACGCCGGTGTATCCGGTCTGCTCGAAGCGGCCGCCGGTGGGGTCGTACCCATAGATCTTCCCCTTCTCGGCGTCGGGGTCGAAGCCGACGAAGAGAGGCACGACGACGAGGCCCTGCATCGCCATCGCGAGGTTGCCGCGGACGAGAGCGGACAGCCGGCTCGCCTTGCCCTCGATCGACAGCGTGGTGCCCTCGATCTTCTCGTAGTGCTCCAGCTCGGTCTGGAAGAGCTTGACCAGCTCGATCGCGATCCCCGCGGAGCCGGCGATGCCGACCGCGGAGTATTCGTCGGAGGGGAAGACCTTGCGCATGTCGCGCTCGGCGATCAGGTTGCCCTGCGTGGCCCGCCGGTCACCGGCGATGATCACGCCGCCGGGGAAGGTGGCCGCGACGATCGTGGTGCCGTGCGGCGCGATGTCGCTCAGGTTGCCCGGGACGGCGTCTCGTCGCGGGAGCAGGTCTGGGGACTGCGCCGTCAGAAAATCGGCAAAGGACGAGGTGCCCGGCGTCATGAAGGCGGCCGGGATACGAGATTCGGACATCTACTACTGCCCGCCCTTCTGGATGAAGGACTTCACGAAGTCCTCGGCGTTGGTCTCGAGGACGTCGTCGATCTCGTCCAGGATGTCGTCGACGTCGGAGTCGAGCGCTTCCTTGCGCTCGTTCACATCGGTCTCGGGCGCGGTCTCGACGGACTCCTCCGTCTCGGAGGACTTCTTCGGCTGCTTCTGCTCCTGTGCCATGTCATCAACCTATCCACTCGCACCGACAAACCTGAGGAAACAATGCCCGATTTCGCTACGGGAGGAAGCAGAAGTCGTCCGTTGGACCGTGATGTGGCACGAGTCGTGACCTACGGGTCAGGAACCGGTCAGTCGGTTGAACAGGTCGAGGGCGGTCTCGGAGGAGTCGAGCAGGCCACCGACGTGCTTCTTGGTGCCGCGCAGCGGGTCGATCGTCGGCACCCGCTGCAGCGACTCGCGACCGGGCAGGTCGAAGATGACCGAGTCCCAGCTGGCCGCGGCGACGTTCTCGGAGTACTTCTCCAGGCAGCGGCCGCGGAAGTAGGCCCGGGTATCGGTCGGCGGCTCGTGCATCGCCTTCTCCACCAGGTCGTCGGTGAGCAGGCGCTCGATCCGGCCGGAACGGACCAGCCGCTGGTAGAGGCCCTTCTCGGGGCGGATGTCGGCGTACTGCAGGTCGATCAGGTGGAGCTTGGGGTCGTCCCACTCCAGGGAGTCGCGGTCGCGGTAGCCGAGCAGGAGCTTGTACTTCGCCACCCAGTCGAGCTCGGTGGCGCACTCCATCGGGTCGCGCTCGAGGCGGTCGAGGATCGACTCCCAGCGCTCCAGGACGTCCTTCGTCTGATAGTCGGCATCCGAGCCGTAGCGCTCCTCGACGAACTTCTTGGCCAGGTCCAGATACTCCATCTGCAGCTGGACACCGGTCAGCTTGCGACCGTCCTTGAGCGTGATCAGCGTCTTCAGGGTCGGGTCGTGGGAGACCGCTCGCAGTGCCGAGACCGGGCCGTCGACACTGAGATCGCGGGTGATGTAGCCGTCCTCGATCATGGCGAGCACCAGCGACGTACTCCCGACCTTGAGGTAGGTCGAGACCTCGGCCAGGTTGGCGTCGCCCAGGATCACGTGGAGCCTGCGGTATCTCTCCGGGTCCGCGTGGGGCTCGTCGCGGGTGTTGATGATCGGCCGCTTGAGAGTGGTCTCCAGGCCGACCTCGACCTCGAAGAAGTCGGCGCGCTGGGAGATCTGGAAGCCGTGCTTGGGGCGCTCCTGGCCGATCCCGACCCGCCCGGCGCCGGCGAAGACCTGCCGGGAGACGAAGAACGGGATCAGATGCTTGACGATGTCGGCGAACGCGGTGCTCCTGCGCATGAGGTAGTTCTCGTGCGCGCCGTAGGAGACGCCCTTGTTGTCGGTGTTGTTCTTGTAGAGGTGGATCTGCGGGTTGCCCGGCAGCCGCGCAGCCGCGCGGGAGGCGTCGAGCATCACCTGCTCACCGGCCTTGTCCCAGCGCACCGCGTCGAGGGGATTGGTCACCTCGGGGCAGGAGAACTCCGGATGGGCGTGGTCGACGTAGAGCCGGGCGCCGTTGGTGAGGATGACGTTGGCCAGCCCGAGATCCTCGTCGGTGAGCTGGCTGGGGTCGGCCACCTGCCGCGACATGTCGAAGCCGCGCGCATCACGCAGCGGCGACTCCTCCTCGAAGTCCCAGCGCGCTCTCCTCGCCTTGAGAGTCGAGGTCGCGTACGCATTGACGACCTGCGAGGACGCCACCATCGGGTTGGCCTGGGGCTGTCCAGCCACGGAAATTCCGTATTCGACCTCCGTGCCCATAACCCGTCGTACGCTCATGCCTGCAAGGCTACCGGCCACGTGTGCGAAGGCACGTGAGCATCCACCCGCCGCGCTGAGGTTGGCGGCAGTTGTTCGGCTGGACGGAACCAGGAGGATCCCGCACGTGAGACGCTATGCCTGGTGGTACGGCGCCGGAACGGCCGTCCTCGCGATGCTGGTGCTGTGGCCGCTCGCGGCGGCCGCGGTCTGGGAACGCACCGGCGAGACCGTCGCCGAACCGACCACGATCACCGACTACCGCGCGGAGTTCACCGTCGGCGCCGACGGTTGGATGGACGTCACCGAGACGATCACCGTCGACTTCCCGCGCGAGGGCAGCCACGGGATCTTCCGGTTCTTCGACTCCGCCGACCCCAACGCACCGAAGCTGCGTCGGGAGCCCGTCCTCCAGGACGTCACCGTCGATCCTGACACCACCGAGGCGCAGCGGCTCGAGCTCGCCCGGAGCTCGTTCTCGGAGGGCTACTTCGACGAGGAGATCCTGCCCGGTCTCGTCGAGGAGTACGGCGAGGCCGAGGGCCGGCGCCGAGCACTGGACTACTACGGCGACCCGTACAGCGAGACCTCGACCTCGAAGGCGGGCTGGGCCGACCGGTTCACCAACATCCGGATCGGCAGCGAGTCGGACGAGGTCGCCGTCGGCGAGCACGTCTACGTCATCACCTACAAGATGAGCTCGGTGCTCCTGGCCGACGGTGACGGCTCGCGGTTCTACTGGAACCTGGTGCCCTCCGGATGGCGTCAGCCGATCGAGCGGGCCGACCTCACGGTCCATCTGCCCGCCGAGGCCGACGGGGTCCGCTGCGCGGTCGGGAGCGGACGCGGCTCCGGCTGCGCGAGCGTCGAGGGCGAAGGCACCGGCACCGTCCACGTCACCGCTCGTGACCTGGCTCCTGGCACCCCGGTGACGCTCCGGACCGGGATGGACCTCGCCGCGCCCTCGACCGAGTTGGCCGAGCTGCCGTGGTCCCAGTCGTGGGACCCGGTGATGGGCTCCGACACCGGGATCCTGGGTGTGCTCATCGGGCTGGTGGTCGCTGCCATGATCCCTGCCGGGTACATCCTGGCCAGGACCTGGGACCCGCTGCCCCGCGCCGATGCCCGGGCGACACCACCGGCCGGGGTCGGGCCGGCGCAGGCGGCGTACCTCGTCTCGAAGACCGTCCGACCGCGACAGCTCGCGGCGTCGCTCCTCTACGCGGCTTCCCGCGGAGCCCTCGCCATCCGGTCGACGCAGAACGGCTGGAAGGTCTCCCTGGACAACCCGAGATCGTCGTGGGACGACATCGACGGGGTCAGCGCCGTCGTCCGCGAGCTGGGTGGCGTCGCCATCGGGGCGAAGAAGAGCACCGCCGCGGCGCAGTCGGCCGGGCGCCGGATGTACCGCATCCGCAACACCTACGGAAAGAAGGTCCGGGCGTGGGCTCTCGACGAGGGCCTGCTGGAACAGCGTACGAGCCGGGTCGGGTGGATCGTCGCCTTCGTCGTCTGCGCCCTCGCGGCGGTCGTCCTCGCGGTCGTACGTCCCGGCGGCACCACCCTGTGGGCGCTCGTCCCCGGAGTGTTCGCCGTCCTCATCGGTCCCGTTCTCGCGGCCGGGTCCGGCCTGGTACGCACCCGGGCGGGGCGTGAACTGGCCGCCGAGGTCATCGGGTTCCGCTCGACGCTCGGCTCACGCAAGGGCGACTTCGTCGGCGACCAGGCCACCTACGACTCCTTCCTGCCCTGGGCCGTCGCGCTCGGCTGCGCGAAGGACTGGGCGCGCAAGCTCGAGGTCAAGGGCTCCGCACCCGCCGCCCCCAGCTATCTTCCCTACGACCAGCACCCTCGGTATCGGAACATGACCGTCGTAGGCACCGCCGGTCTCGTCAGCGAGATCACCCACGACTTCGAGTCCTCGATCGACTCCGCCGTCCGCTCCTACTCGGTCTCCTCCAGCGGCGGCTCGTCGTCCGGCGGTGGGTCCTCCTACTCCGGCGGTGGAGGCGGCGGAGGCGGCGGCAGCTTCGGTGGTGGCGGAGGCGGCGGAGACGGCGGCGGCGGGTCATGGTGAGGTTGGACCATGGGCACTCCTGAGATCCGGCGGGCGACCGCCGACGACCTCGACGACATCTTCTCGATCTGTCTGCTGACGGGCGCATCGGGCGAGGACGCAACCGAGTTCTACGACGACCCTCGGCTGCCTGGAAACATCTACGCCGCCCCCTACATCGTGCTCCGTCTCGGCCTCGGCTTCGTCGCGGTCGACTCCGAGGGTGTGGTGGGCTACGTCGTCGGCACCCCGTTCACCCGTGCCTACGAGCTGGAGTGCGAGGAGGACTGGTGGCCCGCCCTGCGCGTGGTCAACCCCGATCCCGGACCCGACCACGACCCCAACGACTGGAACGCCCGGCTCCGCTCCTTGATCCACCGGCCCGTGCGGACGCCGGGCGAGCTGTTGAGCGAGTTCCCGGCCCACCTCCACATCAACCTGCTCCCCCGCGCCCAGGGCCAGGGCGTCGGCAAGGAGCTGATCGGGATGATGCTCGGCTCCTTCCACGTCGCGGGCGTACGCGGCGCCCACCTCGGCGTCAGCACGGCCAACACCAGCGCGATCGGGTTCTACCAGCGCCTGGGGTTCGCGACGATCGCCGAGACCGAGAGCACGCTGCTGCTCGGGGTCCAGTGGACCGGCGAGATGGAGGAGTGAGCTCCGATGGGACTGTGGGAGACGCGCGTGGTGCCACACATCGTGGACCGCTCCTGCGGAGTCGCCCAGCTCGATCCGCTGCGGGCGCGAGCGTGTGAAGGTCTTCGCGGCCGCGTCGTCGAGATCGGGTTCGGCAGCGGGAGCAACATCGGCCGCTATCCACCCGCCGTCACCGAGATCGTCGCTGTCGAGCCCTCCGACGTCGCCTGGCGGCTCTCTTCCTCGCGGCGCTCGGACTCGTCGGTCCCCGTCAGCAGGGTCGGGCTCGACGGCGCCCGGCTCCCGCTCGCGGACACCTCGGTCGACACCGGCCTGGTCACCTTCTCGCTGTGCACCATCCCCGACGTCGCCGGCGCACTCGCAGAGCTGCGCCGCGTCCTACGCCCCGGCGGCACCGTCGGCTTCGTCGAGCACGGCCTCTCCCCCGACGCCTCCGTCGCCCGTTGGCAGCACCGCCTCGACGGTCTCCAGCAGCGGCTCTTCGGCGGCTGCCACCTCACCCGCGACATCCCGAGGCTGATCGAGTCCGCAGGCTTCACCTTCGACGCGCTGGAGCAGTCCTACCTCCCCGGGCCGGCGCTCTCCCGCCCGTGGGGATATCTCTCGGTCGGGCGGGCTGCTCCTTCGTAAAGGTATGCAGGTCAAGGCTCACTTCCCTAGCGGAACTCCGCACGGGATGTGTTACTTCGCCTGCATACCTTTCGACAGGCTCAGTGCGCGACGTACGCGTGCGGCGGTCACCGCGGGGTGGGCGAAGTCGCTCCAGATCAAGCGGATCATCGAGAAGCCGGTGATCTCGCGCAGCTCATCCTCACGCCTCTTCTCTGCGAAGACGACGTCGCCGGGGTCCTGCCCCGGTTGGAGCAGGCGGCCGTACTTGACCCGCCCGTCGAACTCGCCCAACAGTCCGAACTCTGGCCATGCCCAGTCGGTGACACCCACGATCGAGCCATCGGCGCGACGTACCTCGTACTGAAGTTCTGGCTGCGGGAGGCCGAAGGAACGGAACAGATGCTTTCCACGTGACTCCCCGATCGAGTCCGATCTGCCGTCTGCGAACGGAACGAGATCTCTCACACGGTGCATGTACGGCCAGTGCTCCACGATCTTGTACGCCGCCTCTAGGCGGTCTCGGTCGAATGTCTCACTCCTGAGTCCGGCATCGAGCAGGCATCACGCGGTCTCCATATCGACGCGCGAGGCCGCTTCGAGAACGCATCGCTCCGGAAGCACCGCCCGCGTCCCGTCAGCCGAGACCAACTCGCTGTCCAGACTGAAGCCCTCGTGGTGGACGACGTCACCTTCGATCCGGCCGGCGCCGTCGTCGAGACGGGTGACGTGCACTCGGTCGAGAGGCAGGTTCCAGACGTCGATGCCGTGGGCCACGACACCGGAGGTGTGGCTCAGCGCCACGGCCCCACCCAGCGATCGCATAACCGCTCGAGACCTGACCCGATGCTGCGCCACCGGGTCCAGCTCCAGCCAGGTAGCCCCTGGCGCGTAGGCGCCACGCCGAATTCGGTGCCACTCGCCTGAGCGCGTCATGCGGGTGATGTCTCGTTTCCCGTACCCGACCTCCAGCGCCATCTGGGTGGTGAAGAATCCGTCTCGCTCGATGAAGTAGTGAAGTGCGTCCATGACCGCAACCTTCACGCTGCGGCGCGAGTCCAGAAAGCCCAAATCCCCCAGCCTGTGGATAACCTCCGATCGAGCCAGGTGTGTGGGCGGCGAGCGGCCCGGCGTGCGTCGTGCTCCTTCGTCAAGGTATGCAGGCGAAGTCACACATCCCCAGCGGAGTTCCGCACGGGATGTGTCACTTCGCCTGCATACCCTTCGACAGGCTCAGGACGCGGCCTTGCTCGAGGAACACCCCGGAGCCTCAGCGTTTGCGCGTACGCAGCGCGTGGGCGACGTTGACGCCGACGAGGCCCACCCAGGAGATCACCAGGGCACCGACGTTGTCGGTGACGCCGAGGGTGATGCTGATCGGGATGCCGGCCACGGCCGATCCTGCGCCCAGGACGAACTGGAAGACCGAGGTGCGCGACTCGTTGCGCTCGGCGAGGGTGCGGGCGGAGGCGGTGGCGCCGACCCGCTCCTGGACGGTCTTCTCGATGCGATCGGCGAAGCCCGCCACCAGCTCGGCGTCGAAGGCGTCCCCCAGCTCATGGCGGGTCTCAAGCCCAGCCTCGATGTCCTTGCGCGCCATGTCGTCTGCCACGTCGATCAACCTTAAGAATCAGATGCCGGGGCCGAGGTCCCCGGAGTTGTGTTGAATGTTGGTTCGCTCGGCGTGGCCGTGTGCGGCCTGCACGCCCGGGGCGTTGTTCGGGTCGATCACGCCTCCCGGCCTGGCTCGACCCGACAGCATCCAGACTAGAGCCACGAGGCCGACGACGAGCAGCGCTGCTCCACCCAGGATCAGCAACCACGCTGCCATCTGACTCCCCCGTTCTCCGGCCCGCTCTCGCGAACGTTCAAACACTAGCCCGCGGGCCGCGCACCCGCAGCCGAATACATTTCGGCCGGTCTCCCCGATCGCCCGAGTCGACGAGTTGAGTACCCATGCTCACGCGCCGCACCACCGCGAGCCGCTGCAATGGCCATATGGAAACCGGAGCAAGACCCGTCGCGCCGAGGCGGCTCGACTGGCTGAACGACGAGACCGCCCGCTGGGTCGGCGAGGGCATCCTCACCGATCACACCGCGGAGAAGATCAAGGCGCAGTACGTCGCTTCCCACACCGGCTCGCTGACGCGGGTCATCTCCTACCTCGGCGGCGCGTTTCTGGGTGTCGGGCTGGTGTGGCTCGTGGCGACCAACCTCGACGCGCTCTCGCCGCTGGTGCGGTTCGCCGGGATCGTCGTCGTCTGGCTCGCGTTCACCGCTGCCGCGGAGGTGCCCACGCTGCCGCATCCCCTGCGCGGCGCTTTCCGCGGGATCGCGGCGATCGGCTTCGGTGGTGTCGTCTTCCAGGCGGCGCAGAGTCTCCAGGTGCCGGCCTACGAGCCCTCTCTGGTCGGGCTATGGGGACTCGGGGCGCTGCTCTACGCCTACGCGAGCACAGGCGTGGCGCCACTGGTCGTCGGCATCACGACCACGATGATCTGGTTCGACTGGCAGGTGGTGGCGAGCAGCGAGAGCACCTTCGCCGGCGTCTTCGCGGTGCTGATAGGCGGCGTGATCGCGACTGCGACAGCCGCGCTGCACGACCGAGGCCGGGAGGCGTTCGCCCGGGTATGGCGGCTCGCGGGCGGCGTACTCGTCCTGGGTGGCCTCTTCGTCGCCGCCATCCCGCAGATCGGCGACCGCGACCTGGCGTGGAGCCCGACCCTCGTCGTGGCGCTGGTGGTCGCCGCGCTTCTCACCGTCGTCGCGGTGGGGCGTACGCGTGGATCGTCCCGGTGGGAGGTGCTGGCCTCGGCGCTCATCGTGCCGATCGGACTCGCGCTGGTCGCCTGGGACCCGCAGGTGAGCGACCTCGGCGCCGTGTCAGGCGAGGCGTGGCTGTCCGCCTTCGTCAGCATCGCGGTATACGTCGTCGTTGCCGGCGCGGTCGCCGTCGACGGCTCAGTGCGCGACCACACGCTGCTCGTCGTGCTCGCCACCGGCGCGCTCGTCGTCTTCACGACCATGCAGAGCTTCGCGGTCTTCGCGCCGATCATGTCCGGCGCGACCCTGTTCCTGTTGCTGGGAGTGCTCCTGCTCACCACCGGATTCGTCTTCGACCGCGCCCGACGTGGCGTGGCCGCCAACCTCAGCGAGGCCCTCTCATGAACGCTCGTATGAAGTTGATCCTCGTCTGCCTCCTCAATCTCGGACTGGTCGGCCTCGCCGTCGCCGGTCAGCTCTCCGCACGTGTCACCGGCGACGAGATCCGACTCCGCGTCGCCCCAGTCGATCCGATCGACCCGTTCCGTGGCGCCTACGTCGACCTCGCCTACCCCGACATAACCGAGCGTACGACGCACCAGACCGGGGATGCGTACGTCTCGCTGGCACGACGTGGCCAGGTCTGGGAGGCGACCAGCGTCTCGGTCGACCCGCCTGCCGACGGGCTGTTCCTGAAGTGCCACGACGACGGCTCGCGCCTCGCCTGCGGCATCGAGAGCTTCTTCGTCCCGCAGGACCGAGCGCGGGAGATCGAGAGCGACGTCGGCCGCGGCGATGCCGTCGCGGTGGTGAAGGTCGATTCGCGCGGCAACGCGGCGCTCGTCTCCGTCCGGACGCGCTGACAGGCACCCGCGCGCCGCAGGCCCGCTCCGACAAGGAGCGGGCCCTGCGTACGGACTCCTCTACGAATACTGACCCGTAGACCTGCTCGGTCGAACGGCCAGGTTCGGTGCCCTGCTTGCCGGTGATGAGCATGCGTATGAAGACGGCCCGCACCAAGGCGCTCTTGAGTGATACACGTGGCTGCTGCCGGATCGGGGGCTGACATTGCGCTGATCCCGGTATGAACGTCAGGCCGTGAGCATGCCTTCGACCGTTTGCGTCGTGAGGGGGTTTCCACCCCAGCGTCGAATGAGTTCATCGAAGACGTGATCCACATCCGCCCTGGGGAGACCGTACCCGTAGACGGAAGCTGCCAGCAGCGAGGACGGGACCGCATCCGCCTCGAGCAACGTCCTCCACTCGGCCAGACCGATCTCGAGGTACTCCAGGTGATCAAGCTCGCCGATGACAGGCGGGGCCGCGATCGTTCCCGGGGCGGCACGCAGCGTACGTAGCCTGGGCAGTCCGACAAGCGGGGTCAGATCGGTCGGTGCGTCCGACCGGCCGATGGTGAGCACCTCGAGGGCAGTCGTCGCGGCAGCCTCGATGGTCAGGTTGGACCCAGCAACCAGATTGACGACTGCCGGGGGACTTGTGCAGGCGTCCTCGGGGACGTTCGTGGTCTTGCCGTGGACTAGGAGGTCAGTGAACGACTTGGCGAGCAGCTCAGCCCCGATCTCGGCTTCATGGCTGATGACCACCAGTTGGCCGATGTGCCCCGCGGGCCCAGGGGCGAGGTCCACAGCAACCCAGTCGCCTGTGCCTCCCCCGTGATCGCCGATCACCAGCCAGTCCGGTGGGTCGATGAGGCCTTGAACCGCAGAGTCCAGGGTAGTGACGGCGGCGACGCTTGCCAGCATGTCGAACGGGAGGCCTTTGCGTACGTCTGCGGTCGACGCTGACTCGATCCCGTGGAGACCGAAGAGGCAGATCCCGCCCAGCGCCTCGGTCTCCGTGCTCTCCAGATCCCAGTCGGTTCCGTAAGCCGCCTTGGTCACCGTGAGCACAGCGCGCAGCTCGTCGGGCAGCGGACGACCGATCCGTTTCTCCAGGTCGGCCAGCTCGTCCGCGCTGGCGCCGATGGCCCCGGGCATCCGCTCACGGAGGACACTCTCAAGAAGCTCCGGATCAGCTGATGGGGCGGTGCGTACGTCAGGAAAGAAACTTGGTCTCTGCCGAGCCGGAGCCGGGTCGCGATCAGGAACCAGAAGCAAGGTTCCCGCCGAGTTGATGCCGGGCACCCGAACGATTTGATGGGTAGTGGACTCGGCGGCCAAGGTGATACTCACGCGGCCGTCATCGGCGATGTGTACCGCGAAGTCGACAGAGCCGCGACCGGCTTTTCGTAGTGCCTGTTGGACTGGTTCGCAGGCACGCATGAGGTCGAGATAACCGTCGTCCGGCGTCATGGCGAATCCTCCGATCACGCCGCGACCGACACTCGCCTTCCAGTCGGACAACCTGGGCTCCCACGTGTTGACCAGCTGGATCAACGTCCGCCAGGTGGCAAAGTCCGTCAACTCGTGAGACTCGGTCGGCTCCATATGACTCCTGGTTCGTGAAGGGGGACCTCGCGGCCGTCCTGTGAACCCCTGAGAGTAACGAGGCCTGCCACCTGATTCCGCAGGTGGCAGGCCGACGTCGGTGGTGCGACGCTTACAGGTACTGACCCGTGTTGGAGACCTGCTCGATGGAACGGCCGGGCTCGGTGCCCTGCTTGCCGGTGATGAGCGTGCGGATGAAGACGATCCGCTCGCCCTTCTTGCCGGAGATGCGGGCCCAGTCGTCGGGGTTGGTGGTGTTGGGGAGGTCCTCGTTCTCCTTGAACTCGTCCACGCAGGCCTGGAGCATGTGCTGCACCCGCAGGCCTTTCTGGTTCTGGTCCTGCTTGGAGTCGAGGAAGTCCTTGATGGCCATCTTCTTGGCCCGATCGACGATGTTCTGGATCATCGCGCCGGAGTTGAAGTCCTTGAAGTAGAGGATCTCCTTGTCACCGTTGGCGTAGGTGACCTCCAGGAAGCGGTTCTCCTCGGACTCGGTGTACATCCGCTCGACGGTGGTGCGGATGAGGCCGTCGACGGTCGCCTGACGGTCGCCACCGAACTCGGCGACGTCGCCGGGGTGCAGGGGCAGGTCGGGCAGGAGGTACTTCGTGAAGATGTCGCGAGCGCCCTCGGCGTCGGGGCGCTCGATCTTGATCTTCACGTCGAGCCGGCCCGGGCGCAGGATCGCCGGGTCGATCATGTCCTCACGATTGGAGGCACCGATGACCAGGACGTTCTCCAGCGCCTCGACACCGTCGATCTCGGAGAGGAGCTGCGGCACGATCGTGTTCTCGACGTCGGAGGAGACGCCGGAGCCACGCGTGCGGAACAGGGAGTCCATCTCGTCGAAGAAGACGATGACCGGGGTGCCGGCCGCGGCCTTCTCACGAGCACGCTGGAAGACCAGGCGGATGTGGCGCTCGGTCTCGCCGACGTACTTGTTGAGAAGCTCGGGGCCCTTGATGTTGAGGAAGTAGGACTTCCCGTCGGCACCGGTCTTGGCGGCGACCTTCTTCGCCAGGCTGTTGGCGACAGCCTTCGCGATCAGGGTCTTTCCGCAGCCCGGAGGGCCGTAGAGCAGCACGCCCTTGGGTGGCTTGAGCCGGTGCTCGATGAAGAGCTCGGGATAGAGGTAGGGAAGCTCGACCGCGTCCTGGATCTGCTCGATCTGGCCGGCGAGGCCACCGATCGACTCGTAGGCGATGTCGGGCACCTCCTCCAGGACGAGCTCCTCGACCTCGGACTTCGGGACCTTCTCATAGACATAGCCGCTGCGTGGCTCCAGAAGAAGCGAGTCGCCGGCACGGAGGGTCTCGTTGAGAAGCGGGTCGGCGAGACGTACGACTCGCTCTTCGTCGGCGTTGGCGATGACCAGGACGCGCTCGCCGTCGGCGAGCAGCTCCTTGAACATCACGACCTCGCCGACCTTCTCGTACTCCATCGCGGCGACGACGTTGAGCGCCTCGTTGAGCATGACCTCCTGGCCATAGCGCAGCTCGTCGAGGTCGACGTTGGGCGATGCGGTCACCCGGAGCTTGCGCCCACCGGTGAACACGTCGATCGAGTCGTCCTCGTTGCGCTCCAGGAACGTGCCGAAGCCTGCCGGCGGCTGCGCCAGCCGGTCGACCTCCTCCTTGAGCTTGATGATCTGGTCGCGAGCGTCCCGAAGCGTCACGGTGAGTCGCTCGTTCTGCGACGTCACGGCGGCCAGGGAGCGCTGCGCGTCTGCGAGCCTCGCCTCCAGGCCACGCGAAGATCCGGGCATCTCGGTCAGCCTGTGCCGCAGGTCGGTCACCTCAGCTTCGAGGAAACGGACATGACTCTCGAGCTCCTCGGGGCTGCGCCCCTCGGACTGGAATCCATCGGATGTCGACATCAGCACACCTCCTCTACTGCCTCGACCCTACAAGGGCGAGGGGTAGGAGAGGTGAAGGATTTACCGGTGTTGGACACATTCGCTCGACTTCGGTCGAGTTCGTGTCGACCCGTGGCACGCCGGAATATCCGGACCGGCGCGGTGCGGACTCAGTCCAGCTCGCTGCCGTCCTCGGGAAGCACCTCGGCGACAGGCTCCGGAGCCGGCATGTCGGCCGGGCGCGGGCCCTTGTAGTCAGGTCCGTACGCCCCAGGAGCAGGTCGTCGCGTCTTGCGGGGCGCACGCTCGCCGGGCGCGAGCTTTCGGGCCGTCACCAGGAAGGCGGTGTGGCCGATCATCTTGTGACCCGGCCGGACAGCGAGGCCCTCGACGTGCCAGTCGCGCACCAGCGTCTCCCACGCCTGCGGCTCGGTGAACCCGCCGTGGGCACGGACCGTCTCGACGAAGCGGGACAGCTGGGTGGTGGTCGCGACGTAGGCGCAGACCATCCCGCCGGGGTAGAGCGCGTCGGCGGTGGCGTCGATGCACTCCCACGGAGCGAGCATGTCGAGGATCAGCCGGTCGCAGCGGATCTGCTGGCGCGGCAGCTCCTCCTGGAGGTCGCCGAGGTTGAGCGACCAGTTGGGGTGCGTCTCCCCCGCCGGCGTGCCGAAGAACTGGTCGACGTTCTTGCGGGCGACCTCGGCGAACTCCTCGCGACGCTCGAAGGAGGTCACCTTGCCGTAGGGTCCGACCGCGCGCAGCAGCGAGCAGGTCAGGGCGCCGGAGCCGACCCCGGCCTCCACCACGGAGGCGCCGGGGAAGATGTCGGCCATGGCGACGATCTGGGCGGCGTCCTTGGGGTAGACCACGGCGGCACCACGCGGCATGGAGACGACGAACTCGCTCAGCAGCGGGCGGAAGACCAGGTATTCACCACCGGTCGAGGCGGTGACCGTGAAGCCCTCTTCGCGGCCGATCAGCTCGTCGTGGTCGATGTGGCCCTTGTTGGAGAAGAAGCGCTTGCCGGCGACGAGCTCGAAGTTGTGGCGGCGACCCTTGGTGTCGGTCAGCCGCACCCATTCGCCCTCACGGAGCGGCCCTCGGTGCACGCCCGCTCGGGCCTCTACCGGAATGTCTGGGATATCAGCGCTTGACACCCGCCGAGGTTATCGGTTTCCCGGGCGAACCCGGCAAACCGCGATCCCTATGCCCCCGCGCGGAAGGCCGCGTCGACGTCGGAGGTGACCAGTACGCCGTAGATCGAGCCGTCCGGCTCGACCAGGAGGTATTCGGGCGCCGGGGCCTTCGAGATCGCCTGGATGAGCTCCTCGCCGTCGAGGTCGGCCGGGAGGGTGAGGCCCTCCTCGAGCCGGCGGGTGACCGTCGAGGTGGCCATCCACGGGCGGCGATCCTCCGGCGTCGCCAGCAGCGCGCCCTCGTGCACGAGACCGATCGGCTCGCCGCCGCTGGTCACGGTGACGATGCTGCCGGCCTCGGCCTCATGGGCGCGGCGTACGGCCTCGGAGAGCGGGAGATCGGCGGGCACGGCCAGGGTGCGGCGGGCGAGGTCGCGGGCGACGAGGAGCGGGAGCCGGAGGCGTACCTTCGCCGACATGATCGCCGCGGAGGCACCGCTCCAGAGGAAGATGCCGATGATCACGGCGAGGACGTAGTCCAGGAGGTCGGGCTGCGCGCCGAGGATCTGGCCCTGGGTGAAGGGCCACAGCAGCACGAGGACGGCGAGTGCCCGGCCGGTCCAGCCGGCGACGATGCTGCCCCGGTTGATGTTGCCGGTCGCGGCCCACACGCCTGACTTGAGCAGCCGGCCGCCGTCGAGGGGCAGGCCAGGGACGAGGTTGAGCACACCGACGAAGAGGTTGGTGATCCACAGCCCCCCTACGATCAGCGCGATCAGGCCGTCGGGGGTGGTGCGCAAGGGGTTGCCGAACGCGACTGCGGAGGCACCGAAGGCGGCCGCGGCGACGGCCAGCGAGACCAGCGGTCCGACGACGGCGATCCAGAACTCGTCGCGCGGCCGCTTTGCCTCTTTCTCCACGGCGGTCGCGCCGCCGAGGAAGTGGAGCATGATGACGCCGACGGGATAGCCCAGGCGCTTGGCGACCACGGCGTGGGCCGCCTCGTGCAGCAGGACCGCGCCGTAGAGGACGATCGCGAACACGAAGCCCGCGACGTACGCCAGCGGGCCCAGGCCCGGCTCCACGGCCTCGATCCGGGGCGCCATCAGCCAGGCGATCAGCGCAGCGATGAGGAACCAGGACGGCGTCACCAGGACGGCGCTGCCGGCGATGGAGCCGACCTTGATCGTGCCCGGGACGCGGGAGGCGGGCGCCGCTTCGACCGGCTTGTCGCCGTCGGGGCGTGGGTCGGGGTCTGCCACGTTCCGAGCGTACTTGAGCGGCGGTTGAGGGGCGGCGTCGACCCAGGGGGCATGTCTCCTCGGCGCGCGCCCAGGTCTCGACCCGCTTCGCGGCTTCGTAAGCTCAGCCGCTGCGCTCGCTCGACCTCCTCCCGTTGCCCGGCGCAAGCGCCGGGCAGGCTCGGATGTCGGTGCCTGCCAATAGTGTCGCTTTCATGAGCACCTCACCAGCCGATGCGCAGTCGACCCCGGTCGACGGCGTCAACGTGCTGGGCTCGCTCTCGCCGAGCCGTGCGAGCGACTTCACCTCGTGCCCGTTGCTCTACCGGTTCCGCACCATCGACCGGCTCCCCGAGCCGCCCTCGGAGGCGGCCGCGCGCGGGACCGTGGTTCACAAGGTGCTCGAGGACCTCTTCGACCTCCCCGCTCCCGACCGCACGCCCCGGCAGGCGAGGTCGATGGTGGAGCAGGCATGGGAGGACGTACGCAGCCTCGACCCGTCGCTCGCGACCCTGTTCACCTCGGAGGCCGACGGCGCGGAGGAGGGCTGGCTGGACTCGTGCCGCCAGGTGCTGCGGCGCTACTTCGACCTGGAGGACCCGCGCCGCCTCGAGCCCGCCGAGCGCGAGCACTACGTGGAGGCGCTGCTCGACTCCAAGCTGCTGCTGCGGGGCTTCATCGACCGCGTCGACGTAGCTGCCGACGGCCGGATCCGCGTGGTGGACTACAAGAGCGGCCGCGTGCCCAGCGAGGCGTACGAGGCGAAGGCGCTGTTCCAGCTGAAGTTCTACGCCCTGGTGATCTGGCGCACCCGCGGGGTCGTGCCGGCCATGCTCCAGCTGATCTACCTGGGCAGCGGCGACATCCTTCGCTACGTGCCCGACGAGGCCGACCTGCTGGCGACCGAGCGCAAGGCCGAGGCGATCTGGCGAGCGATCCGCCTCGCCCAGGAGACCGGCGAGTGGCTGCCGAACCCAGGCAAGCTGTGCGACTGGTGCGCCCACAAGTCACTGTGCCCCTCCTTCGGCGGCACTCCTCCCCCGCTGCCGGCGATCCCGGGCCCCGTCTCCGCGGGCGACGACGTCGACCTGGACTAGGGGCGCCGGCACCCGCGCTAGGCGCGTCTACCAGGATCGACCAGTTGCGCGAGTTATCGTCGCGACGGATGTGACGGATGTGCTTGGCTGAGGGAGGTGCAGCTGCTCGTGGTCTCGGCAAGCCCGCCGACCGGGGACGCGACCCAGTCTCGGCATCGTCCCGACATCCAGGGGCTTCGTGCGATCGCGGTGCTCGCGGTCGTCGCCGTGCACGTCGGCTTCGGCTCGCTGACCGGCGGATTCGTCGGCGTCGACGTCTTCTTCGCGATCTCCGGCTTCCTGATCACCCAGCAGCTGATGCGGCAGGTGCGCACCGAGGGCCGGATCAGCCTGCTCGGCTTCTACGCGCGCCGGGCCCGCCGGATCCTGCCTGCCGCGACCCTGGTGCTGTTGGCGACGGTCGTCTACGCCGCCCTCTTCCTCGGCTTCGTACGCACCCGCGAGATCGCTCTCGACGCGCTGTGGTCGGCGGCGTTCGCCGCCAACTTCCGGTTCGCATCGCTGGAGACCGACTACTTCTCGGCCGCGCTGCCGCCGTCACCGCTGCAGCACTTCTGGTCCCTGGCGGTCGAGGAGCAGTTCTACCTCGTGTGGCCACTGGTGATCCTGGGCTGCCTGTGGGCGATGAAGCGCCGGGCAGGTGCCGACGCGCTCGATCCCCGCGACCAGCGGGCGCGCCGGCGCGTGCTGGTCATCGCTCTGGGCGTCGGCATCGTGGCGTCGCTGCTCGCCTCAGCCGTGCTGACCCGGGTCAGCCCGGAGGCGGCGTACTTCTCCCCGTTCACCCGCGCCTGGGAGCTCGGCCTGGGTGCGATCGCGGCGATCGCGTTCCGCGACAACGGGCCTCAGGACGCCACCGCGCGCTGGCGGGCGCAGGTGCTCTCGGCATTCGGGATGTTCTTCATCGTCTGCGCGTGCCTGCAGTTCAACGACGCCACCCCGTTCCCGGGGACGCCGGCGCTCGTCCCGGTGCTCGGCAGCGTCTTCATCATCGTGGCCGGGACGCTGTGGCACGGCCCGACGGTGGTCGGCCGGCTGCTCTCGGTGCGGCCCCTGCAGGTCATCGGCAACTGGTCCTACTCGCTCTACCTGTGGCACTTCCCGGTGCTCGTCCTCGCCGAGCTGCAGCTCGGCCGCGAGCTGCGCTGGTGGGAGCAGGTGCTGCTCGTCGCGCTGGCGTTCGGTCTGGCGGGACTCTCCTACCGCTTCGTCGAGGAGCCTTTCCGGCGCGGCATCCTGTGGCATCGCCCCGCCTTCGGACGCGCCGCGACGCTCGGTCCGGTGGCGCTCTATCCGCTGAGCATCAGCCTGGTCGCGGTGACCTGCTTCGCAGCCAACACCTACGCCACCGGAACCGCGCGTGACGGCTACGAGCCGGCCATCACCCTGGCCGAGGCCAACGCCTCCGGCTCCGCCGAGCCGTCCGAGAAGCCCGAGCAGCCCGAGCAGTCCGAGCAATCCGAGCAGCCCGACAGCCCCGAATCGAGCGCCGCGCCGCCCGCCGCCAAACCGCAGGAGCCCGACCCGCTCCCCGCTCTGCTGAAGGCCTCAGTCCTCGCGGCCCGCAAGAACCAGCCGATCCCCACCAACCTGAAGCCCGGGCTCACCAACCTCTCCGACGACGTGGAGTCGGTCGGCGAGTGCAACTACTACTCGACCAAGGTGCGCAAGCTGTGCCCGCGCGGAGACGCAGACGCCGAGAAGACGATCGTGGTCATCGGCGACTCCCACGCCCGCCACTGGACGCCCGCGCTCGAGGCGATCGCAGAACGCTCCGGCTATCGGGCCTACATGCTGGCGATGCCCCAGTGCACGGTCTCCCTGGTGACGCCCGACAAGCTCGACAGCACCGACCCGATGACCTCCTGCGACGACTTCCACGACTTCATGCTCTCGACGGTCAAGAAGCTCCGCCCCGACCTGCTCCTGATCTCCTCGCGCCCGATCAGCGCCGCCTACCACGACTCCGCCGGCCGCCACACCGACCGCGCTGACGTACGCCGCGCCGTCTACCGCGGTTACCAGCGCCTGCTGGCCCAGGTGAAGCCGGCCGCGAAGCGCACCGTGTGGCTACGTGACGTGCCGGCGATCGAGTTCGACCCGGCCACCTGCCTGAGCAGCAACAAGACGCTCTCGCCCTGCACCTACAAGCCGCTCGCGAGCCAGCAGGACGGCGCCGACCTGCAGATGCAGGCGGCCAAGTCGGCCCGTGTGGAGACTCTCGACCTCGACGACATGTTCTGCGACAGCGCCGGCATCTGCACCACGGTCGTCGGCGACACGATCACCCACCGCGACGGCCATCACCTCACCGCGACCTACTCCGAGCAGCTCGGTCGCACCCTCGGCGAGCGGCTCAAGATCTGGTGAAGCCCGGCGCGGCGCTCGGTCACCCGGCGTCGGGCTCCGGTGGCGTCTCGGCCCCGTCACGCTCGTCTCGATCGGCCCATTCCAGCAACGGCTCGATCGAGAAGGGATGATCGTCGATGTCGGCGTGAAGATCTCCGATCTCCGCGAACCGCGCCGGCACCGTACGCATCGTGAACTCGCGCGGGTCGACGTCCTTGGTCTCCTCCCAGGTGATCGGGGTGGAGACGCGGCCGTCGGCGACGCCGCGGATCGAGTAGGCGCAAGCGATCGTGTGGTCTCGCGTGTTCTGGTTGAAGTCGACGAACAGCTGCGCGGGGTCGCGGTCCTTGCGCCACCAGGCCGTGGTGACCAGCTTCGGAGCGCGGCGCTCGACCTCGCGGGCGAAGGCGTGCGCGGCTCGGCGTACGTCAGCGAAGCCGTGCTCGGCCGGGATCCGGACGTAGACGTGCATCCCCGAGCCGCCGCTGGTCTTCGGGTAGCCGACCGCACCGAGCTCGTCGAGGAGCTCGCGGACGACGCCGGCGACGGTCTGCACGGTCGAGAACGGGCAGTCGGGGCCGGGATCGAGGTCGATGCGCCACTCGTCGGGCTTCTCGGTGTCCTCGCGGCGGCTGTTCCACGGGTGGAACTCGACGGTCGACATCTGGACGGCCCAGATCACCGCGCCGAGCTCGGTCACGCAGAGCTCGTCGGCGGTGCGGCCCCAGCGCGGGAAGTAGAGGCGGACGGTCTCGACCCAGTCGGGTGCCCCCTGCGGCAGCCGTTTCTGGTGCACCTTCGGCCCTTCCAGGCCCTTGGGGAAACGGTGCAGCATGCACGGGCGCTCCCACAGAGCGTTGACGATGCCCGGGCCGACGGCAAGGTAGTACTGCGCCACGTCGAGCTTGGTCGCACCGGTCTCAGGGAAGTAGACGCGATCGGGGTTGGAGATCCTGACGACACGGTTGTCCACCTCGATCTCCACCGACGGCGATGCCTTGGCCATGCTCGCCAGCGTAGGCGCTGAGATGATGGGTTGAGACGAAACTCGCTCATCCGGATCCTCACGGGGTGTCCAGAGCGGGCGGGGCACCACCGACGCCGAGCTCAGGTCGCTCGCGGGCTCGCTCGAGTGGTTCCGCTGAGACTGTCTCGCCGGGTGCCGGGTGGGTCCGCGCTGGACCCACCCGGCGAGGCCGAACGGTCAGACCGGGGTGCGTCGCAGCAGGGCCATGAACATCGCGTCGGTCCCGTGCCGGTCGGGCCACAGCTGCACGGTCCCCTCGACCGGGCCCGCGCTGTCCGCGATGTCGCCGACCCTGCCTCCGATCGGCTCGAGGCCGACGTCGTCACGGGCGGCGA
This sequence comes from Nocardioides sp., assembly GCF_014360585.1. GTDB lineage: Bacteria > Actinomycetota > Actinomycetes > Propionibacteriales > Nocardioidaceae > Nocardioides. Next base: position 32,166 of record NZ_JACIXG010000020.1, on the reverse strand, counting down.
GAACGCCCTCGACCACGCCCTTCGTCTCGGCGAGGACCGGCGAGCAGGTGGCGTAGAGCACCACGCCGCCTGGCCGGGTCAGGTCGATCGCCCGGTCGAGCAGGGAGCGCTGGAGGTCGACGAGGACGTCGAGGTCGCTCGTGGCCCGACGCCAGCGCGCCTCCGGCCGCCGGCGTAGCGCTCCCAGGCCGGTGCACGGGGCGTCGACGAGGACCCGGTCGAACGTCGCGTCCTTGAACGGCGGCCTGATCCCGTCGCCCGCCACGACTCCTGCGGTCCCGTCCACATGCGTGTCGGCTGATCGGTCGGTCAGGTTGGCGAGGACGAGCCCGGCACGGTGCGGCTGGCGCTCGTTGGCGACCAGCGAGGCGCCCTGCTCGGCGGCCAGCGCTGCCAGCAGCGCCGACTTGCCGCCCGGACCGGCGCACAGGTCCAGCCACGACTCGTCCCGGTGGTCGAGCTTGTCGAGACCAGCCTCGGCCAGAGCGATCGCCACCAGCTGTGAGCCCTCGTCCTGAACCCCCGCGCGTCCGTCGGCGACCGCGGCGATCCCGGCCGGTGACCCGGAGTCGAGCGTGACCCCGTAGGGCGAGTAGGGCGTCGGCACGCCACCGAGCTCCTCGACCGTCGCCCGTCCGGGACGGGCGACCAGCGTCACCGACGGCGGCACGTTGTCGGCCTCGAGCAGCGCGTCGACCTGGTCGCGACCGACGGCCTCGGCGAGCCGTTGGACGACCCAGCGCGGGTGACTGAAGGCCACCGCGGCCCAGCCGTCGTGGTCCTTCTCTCGCGCGGGCGCCACCTCGGCGACCCACTCGTCGAGTGGCTTGCGAGTGACCTTGCGTAGGACGGCGTTGACGAAGCCCGCCGGCCCCTGCCCGACCTTCGAGCGGGCCAGGTCGACGCTGGTCGAGATCGCGGCATGGTCGGGCACCCGCATCGACAGCACCTGGTGCGCCCCCAGCCGCAGCACGTCGAGCACCTTCGCCTCGACCTTGGCCAGCGGCCGGTCGATGCAGGCGGCCAGCACGGCGTCGTAGGTGCCCTGCTGCCGCAGCGTCCCCGCGGCCAGCTCGGTGGCGAAGGCCGCGTCGCGACCCTCCAGACCGAGACGGCCGAGGACGTGGGGCAGCACCAGATTGGCGTACGCCTCGTCGACCCGAACGGCCTTCAGCACCTCGAACGCGGCGAGCCGAGCCGGATCGACGGGCTTGGTGCTGCCCCGCGGGCCGGATCGACGGGGCCCCTGTGGCCCCCTGCCGGCCCCTGAACTCCTACCCGGCTGTGTCCTATTCGAAGGCGACACCGGACTCCAGACGTACGCCGCGGGCCCAGTCCGCCGCCGGCATCTCTTTCTTGCCGAACGCCTTCACGCGGTCGAGGCGGACCGCCGTGGTGCCGGTGCCGACGAGGACCTCGTTCTTGCGGACGAGCAGCTCCCCGGGGGCCACCGTCTCCTCGGTCATCTTGACCGGTCCGACCTTGAACCGCTCGCCGTCGAGCAGCGTCCAAGCCCCAGGCGCCGGGGCGCAGGCCCGGATCTGGCGGTCGATCGCGGCCGCCCCCTGAGTCCAGTCGATCTGGGCGTCCTCCACAGTGATCTTCTCGGCGTAGGAGATCCCCTCGGCGGGTTGCTCGCGCGCCTCCAGCGACCCGTCCTCGATGCCGTCGAGGGTGCGGACCAACAGCTCGGCTCCACCCTCGGTGAGCTTCTCGAAGAGCGAGCCGGAGGTCTCCCCCTGCGCCAGCGCCTGCGTCATGGTGCCGAAGACCGGGCCGGCGTCCATCGCCTTCACGATCCGGAACGTGGTGGCCCCGGAGATCTCCTCACCGGCCCAGACCGCGCGCTGCACCGGTGCGGCGCCGCGGTAGGCGGGCAGGAGCGAGAAGTGCAGGTTGACCCAGCCGTGGGGCGGGATGTCGAGCGCCGACTGCGGCAGCATCGCACCGTAGGCGACCACCGGGCAGCAGTCGGGCTCGAGCGCCTTCAGCGCGGCCTGGAACTCGGGCTCGCGGGGATGCTCCGGCTTGAGCACCGGCACCCCGAGCTCCTCGGCCCGCTGAGCCACCGGCGACGGCACCAGCCGCTTGCTGCGTCCCTGCGCGGCATCGGGCCGGGTGACGACACCGACGAGCTCGTGGCGCGAGTCGGCGATCGCGTCCAGGGAGGGGACGGCGACCTCGGGCGTACCCGCGAAGACGACCCGCATCAGAACCCGAACCCGTTCGTGGCGTGCGGCGAGATCTTCACCTTCGGCTTCTCCAGGCCGAACCATTCCGACTGCCGGATCTCCTTCATCGCCGCCTTGCGCGCGGCCTCGTCGAGCCGGTCGATGAAGAGGATTCCGTCGAGGTGGTCGGTCTCGTGCTGGATGGCCCGGGCGAGCAGCTCGGAGCCTTCGATCGTGACCGGCTCGCCGTGCATGTCGAAGCCCTTCGCCACCACCGACAGGGCGCGGCGGCAGTCGAAGGTGAGGTCGGGCAGCGACAGGCATCCCTCTGACCCGTCCTGCGTCTCCTCCGACAGGCTCAGGTCCGGGTTGACCAGATGGCCGACCTCGCCATCGACGTACCAGGTGAAGACCCGCAGGCTCACCCCGATCTGCGGAGCGGCCAGCCCGGCACCGGGCGCCTCGAGCATGGTGTCGGTCAGGTCGGCGACGAGCTTGCGCAGCTCCTTGTCGAAGTCGACGACCTCGATCGCTGGCTTGCGCAGCACTGGGTCGCCGAAGAGTCGGATGGGCTGGACTGCCACTGTTCTCCTAGGTGGTCGAGCGTGTCGGGACCACAATACGTGGGCTGAGGGCCAGGCCCAGATCCGCTCAGAGCGTCGGCGGATCCACCTGGACCCGGACGGGGTCGAGCTTGCGGGCCGACCGCACCCGCTGCAGCTCACCGAGCGCCTCGGTGAGCCTCACCCCGAGAGTCCGTGGCACCCGCACGACCGCGCGCAGCCGCGGGTCTCCGGTCGAGGTCGGCTCGGCGGGGACCGGGCCCAACACCTCGGCACCCGGCGGCAGCGCCAGCAGGGTGAGCGCGTCGTCGAGCGCGCCGGGCGTGCCGGTGATGGTGGCCAGCCTCGATGCCGGCGGGAGGTGGGCCTCCTGCCGCGCCGACGCCTCCCGCTGGGCGAACCCGGGCTGGTCCCACCGCACCAGCGCCTGCAGCACCGGCAGCGCCGGGTCACCGACGACCAGCACCCGCCCGCCAGGCCGCACCAGCCCGGCGGCGTTGCTCCACCGCCGCAGCGCCTCCTCGTCGGTGCGCAGGTCCGGTCGCCCCAGCAGCAGCCAGGTGTCGAGCAACAGCACCGCGGCGTACCCACCGTCGGCGACGGGCTCGGCGCCGATGGTCGCGACCACGATCGCCGGCGTGTCCGGCACGGTCTGCCTGACCGAGCCGGCCGAGGACGTCACCACTCGAGTGCCGGCGAAGGAGCGGCCCATCTCCTCGGCCGTACGCGCCTCGCCGATGATCGGGGCCCGCAGCCCGAACCCGCCGCAGGCACCACACGCCCAGGCCGTCTCGGTGTGTCCGCACCAACCGCAGGTCGGGGGCGCGGCCGGTCCGCCTAGCTGCAGCGGCCCCTGACAGGCAGGACACCTGGCCGGCGTACGGCATCGGTCGCAGGCCAGCGAGGCGGCATAGCCCCGGCGCGGGGTCTGCAGCAGGACCGGCCCGGTGGCGAGGGCGGCGCGGATCACCTCGTGGGCCTCGCGGGGCACCCGGGAGGCACGGGTGAGCGGGTCCTTCTCGAGGTCGAAGTCGGTGTCACCGGTGATCTCGATGCTCACTCGCTGCCTGGCCAGGGCGCGCGTCGGCCGGATCTCCTGGGCCCAGCCGGTCTCGGTCAGGAACCCGGCCTCCACCGTCCGTGCGAAGCCGCCCACGAGCGCCGCCGCCTGCTCCTGCTCGGACCGCAACAGCAGCACGTCGCGAGCGTGCGGATAGGGCGAACGCTGTTCGGCCAGCAGGTCGTCACCGTCGTCCCAGACGACCACCAGGCCGAGGTCGTGCACCGGCGCGAAGGCAGCCGCTCGAGTGCCGATCGCCACCTTGACCGCACCTCGGGAGACCCGCAGGAACTCCCGGTAGCGCTGGGCCGGGCCGGCGTCGGCGGCCAGCACGGCATGCTGCCCCTCCCCCAGCACCTTCGTCATCGCAGCGTCGAGACGGGCAAGATCCTTCCAGTCCGGCACCACGACCAGCGCGCCGCGACCGGAGTCCAGCGTCGCGGCGGCCGCGTGAGCGATCAGGTCGGCGTGGTCGGTGCCGGCCGCGGCGTGCCAGACCGCGCGCGGGGCGCCGCCGGAGGCGAGATGCCGCAGGAACGCGGCCGCCGGCTCGTGGCCGGCCCATGCCGCCGCCGCGGCATCCGCGTCGAACCGACGTCCGGCGGGGGCGGCCGAGAGCGCCTCCTTCTCCGTCGAGGCATGCCGCGGCGGCAGCGCGAGCCGGAGAACGTCAGCCCGGGCGCCCGCGTAGCGTCGGGCGACCGAGTCGCTCAGCGCGGCCACCTGCGGGGTGAGCACCACTTCCGAGCTGACCACCCGCTTGAGCGGCTGCAGGTTCGCGATCTCGGAGGCCTCAGTCCGCGCCACGACGTAGCCGTCGACGTCCTTGGGCCCGAACCGCACCTTGACCCGCACCCCGGGGCGCGCCTCCTCGGCCATCGAGGCCGGGACGGCGTAGTCGAAAGGCTTGTCCAGATGGGCCATCGGCAGGTCGACCAGGACCTTGGCGACGGGATCGATCTCGGCGACCGAGGCCTCCGCGGCCTTGCGCGCCCGGGTGGCAGCGGCTTTCGCGCGCCCCTCCTTCACCCGGTCGCGAACCAGCCCGGGCAGCTCGAGCTCGGCTGCCCCAGCTGCCTCCTGCGGTCCCCGGGTCACAACCGATATTCCTACCAGCCCGCGCCGACACAACGCCGAGTCGGCTCGTTCTGACCAAGAACCACGCCGAGTCGGCGCGTTAGAACGCGCCGACTCGGCAAATTACGGGGGTGCGGTGTGTCAGGCGCCGGCAGCGGCCTTGAGCGCGTCGGCGCGGTCGGTGCGCTCCCAGGTGAACTCGGGGAGCTCGCGACCGAAGTGACCGTAGGCGGCGGTCTTGGCGTAGATCGGGCGGAGCAGGTCGAGGTCGCGCAGGATCGCGGCCGGGCGGAGGTCGAAGACCTCCAGGACGGCCTTCTGGATGTTGGCCTCGGGCACCGTGTGGGTGCCGAAGGTCTCCACGAAGACACCGACGGGCTGGGCCTTGCCGATGGCGTAGGCGACCTGGACCTCGGCGCGACGGGCCAGGCCCGCGGCGACGATGTTCTTGGCCACCCAGCGCATGGCGTACGCAGCCGACCGGTCGACCTTCGAGGGGTCCTTGCCGGAGAAGGCGCCGCCGCCGTGGCGAGCCATGCCGCCGTAGGTGTCGACGATGATCTTGCGGCCGGTCAGACCGGCGTCACCCATCGGGCCACCGACGACGAAGCGGCCGGTCGGGTTGATGTGGAGCTTGTAGCCGTCGAAGGGGACCGAGGCCTTGAACTGCTCGAGGACGGGCTCGATGACGTACTTGGTGATGTCGGCGTGCAGCTGCTCCTGGGTGGTCTCCTCGGAGTGCTGGGTCGAGAGAACGACGGTGTCCACACGGACGGCGCGGCCCTCCTCGTCGTACTCGATGGTGACCTGGGTCTTGCCGTCAGGACGCAGGTAGGCCAGCGTGCCGTCCTTGCGGACCGCGGTCAGCTTCTCGGCCAGCGTCTGCGCCATCTTGATGGGCAGCGGGAACAGCTCGGGCGTGTCGTCGCAGGCATAGCCGAACATCAGGCCCTGGTCGCCGGCACCCTGCAGGTCCAGCTCGTCGATCGAGCTGTCCAGGCGGTGCTCCTCGGCGGTGTCGACACCCTGGGCGATGTCCTGGCTCTGCGCACCGATGGCGACCTGCACACCGCAGGAGTGACCGTCGAAGCCCTTGAGGGAGGAGTCGTAGCCGATGTCGAGGATCTTCTGACGCACGAGCTGAGCGACCGGCGCGTAGGCGTCGGTGGTCACCTCGCCGGCCACGACGACCAGGCCGGTGGTGAGCAGGGTCTCGACGGCCACCCGGCTCTTGGGGTCGTGCTCGAGCAGGTAGTCGAGCACGGTGTCGCTGATCTGGTCGGCGATCTTGTCCGGGTGCCCCTCGGTCACCGACTCCGACGTGAAGAGACGTCCGGTCACGTGTAGCTCCGTTTCACAGGTTCGTGTGGGTGTTCAGGTAAGAAACGTCAGTCGTTCTGGTCGACAAACATAGACCCCGAACCCCAGGACCGTTGGGCTGGTCCTCATCGTGGCGCGTGGCGTGTCGTCAGTTTGTGGGACGTTCATCCATTCGTAAGACGATCTGGTCCCAGATCACCTCGGCGAGGGCGGACTTGGCCCCTTCGGCCACGTCGACGTGGCCGCCGTCGGCGCCCAGGATGACGGCCTTGTTGACCTCGCTGCCGAAGACGGCGCCACCGCTGACGTCGTTGACGACGAGCAGGTCGCAGCCCTTCCGCTTCAGCTTGGCCGCGGCCAGGTCGAGCACCGAGCCGGTCGCGTCACCGGTCTCGGCAGCGAAGCCCACCACGATCTGTCCCGGCTTGGTGCGGTGGTGGGAGATCTCGGACAGGATGTCCGGGTTCTGCATCAGCTCGATCGTCGGCGCCGACCCGTCGGCCGCCTTCTTGATCTTGGCCTCGCTCACCCCGGTCGGGCGGAAGTCGGCCGGGGCGGCGGCCATGACCACCGCGTCCGCACCGGCAGCCGCGGAGACCACGGCGTCGCGCAGCTCGGCGGTGGTGCCGACACGTACGACCTTCAGGCCGGCCGGGTCGGGCAGGGTCACGTTGGCGGCGATCAGGGTCACCTCGGCCCCGCGGGCGGCCGCGGCGCGGGCGATCGCGTAGCCCTGGAGCCCGGAGGAACGATTGCCGAGGAAGCGGACCGGGTCCAGATACTCCCGGGTGCCGCCGGCGGAGACCACGACGTGACGGCCGACGAGGTCCGCTCGGCCGCCGTGGGTGAGCACGGCGCGGGAGAGCTCGAAGATCTCGGCCGGCTCGGGCAGTCGGCCCTTGCCGGTGTCCTTACCGGTCAGGCGGCCCTCAGCGGGCTCGATCACGATGTTGCCGCGCTCGCGCAGCGTGGCCACGTTTGCCTGGGTGGCCGGGTGCTCCCACATCTCGGTGTGCATCGCCGGGGCGAAGACGACCGGGCAGCGCGCGGTCAGAAGTACGTTGCTCAGCAGGTCGTCCGCGAGGCCGTGGGCCGCGCGGGCGAGCGTGTTGGCGGTCGCGGGCGCGACCACGACGAGGTCGGCCTGCTGCCCGATGCGTACGTGCGGGACCTCGGTGATGTTCTCGAAGACGCCGGTGGCGATCTCCTTGCCCGACAGCGCCGCCCAGGTGGGGGCGCCGACGAACTCGAGGGCGGAGGCCGTGGGGACCACGGTCACGTCATGGCCGGACTCGGTGAACCGGCGCAGCAGCTCGGCCGCCTTGTAGGCGGCGATGCCGCCGGCGACCCCTAAGACCACTTTCGGCCGCCGCTCGTCGAGAGCGGCGGCCGGGGTGGTGCTGTTGGTGGACAGCGGAAGACCTGAGGATCAGGCTTCGGCGGCGGGCGCTTGGGCAGCAGCCGCCTGAGCAGCGGCCTGAGCGGCCAGCTCGGCCGGGTCGATGTCCTCGCAGGTCAGCAGGTCCTCGTTGATCTCGCGCAGCGCGATCGAGAGGGGCTTCTCCTGGACGTGGGTGTCGACGAGGGGGCCGACGTACTCCAGCAGGCCCTCCCCGAGCTGCGAGTAGTAGGCGTTGATCTGGCGAGCCCGCTGGGCGCTGTAGAGAACCAGCTTGTACTTGCTGTCGGTCTTCGTCAGCAGGTCGTCGATCGAGGGGTTGGTCACGCCCTGGGCGTCGATCTGAGGGGCAGCCACGTGAGCCTCACTTGTCGGCTTGGTCGGATTTCTTGCTCGGAAGCCCGAGCGTCATCAAGGTTACCAACTCATCGGCTGCCTGATGAACTTCGTGGTTGACGATGGTGACGTCGAACTCCTTCTCCGCCGCCAGCTCGACCCGCGCGGTCTGCAGGCGCCGCTCGCGTTCTGCCTCGGTCTCGGTGCCACGACCGACCAGGCGACGGACGAGCTCTTCCCAGCTCGGCGGGGCCAGAAACACGAAGATGGCCTCGGGCATTGTCTCGCGCACGAGCCGGGCACCCTGCAGGTCGATCTCGAGCATCGCCGGGCGACCCTCGGCCAGCGCCTTGTCGACGGGGCCGCGAGGGGTGCCGTAGCGCGCCATGTTGTGGACCGTGGCCCACTCCAGGAGCTCGCCGCCGGCGATCATCGCGTCGAACTCCTCGTCGGAGACGAACAGATAGTGCACCCCGTTGACCTCGCCCTCGCGAGGCTTCCGGGTCGTCGCCGAGACGGACAAGAAGACCTCGGGGTGGCCGTCACGTACCGCTGCGGAGACGGTGCCCTTGCCGACCGCGGTCGGGCCGGCCAGGACGACCAGTCGGTTCTCCTGGCTCTCGCCCGCTCCGGCCGTGGTCTTCTCGTCCGTCATCAGACTCATCGCCGAGAGAACTCCTCGACCAACGCGGCCACCTGCTTGGGGCCGAGGCCCTGCACACGGCGGCTCATCGCGATGCCGAGACGCTCCATCATCTGGGTCGCCCGCACCTCACCGAGGCCGGGGTGGGAGGTGAGGAGGTCGATGACCTTCATCTTGCCGACGACCTCGTTCTTCTTCCCCTCCTCGATGACCTCGGCGACGGACATGCCGCCAGTGCGGACCTTGTTCTTGACAGCAGCCCGCTCCTGGCGCGACGCCGCGGCTTTCGCCAGCGCGGCAGCGCGCTGTTCAGGGGTGATGTCCGGAGGCAGAGCCACGAAGACTCCCTTTCACGTTCAAGTGTGTAGTCGACAGGGCAACCGGGTCGCGCGGTACTAGGGATCGAGCCCCCCGGCTGAGCGCTGAAATAAGCGCTCGCGCCAATCTAGCCATTACGTTGCCGCAGCGGCAATCGGGGTCGCCTAACTCGCGTCCATCTGGTTTCCAGCTGGTTCACAGGGTCAGCGAGGTGTGGCAGACATCTCGCGCCTGCTGCTGGACGCGTACGGATGCTTCCTGTGTCTTCGTGCTGCTCACCTGCGTGGCCGCGTCGGCGATCTTCTTCGCCTCGGCCGCGGAGACCCCCTCCGGCGGCTCACCGTTCTCGAAGTCGTCGGCGCTGACGCCGGCCTCCTCCAGGGCGCCGCTGAGCCCGGAGATCGCGGTGTTGAGCGTCTTCCAGTCCTTCCTGATGTCCTCGGGCGCGTTGCGCTCGAGGTCCTCGAAGACCGGAAGGGCCGCGATCAGGCCACTGGTGTCGCCCTCCCCCAGCGTCTTCGTCAGCTCCGCCTGGTGCCCCTTCAAGGACTCGCAGTAGTCGTCGATCGGGTCGCCGCACGCGGTCAGGGTCGTGGCGAGGATCGGGACGACGAGGAACTGGGCGGCCATCCGGAGACTGGTCATCTGATCAGTCTGCCAGCCGCCGGAGGCGGGCTGTGCGATAGGGCCGACGGCGACCCACATGTGCGATAGCGCGCTGAACTGTCGCTGGCGCGGCTTGGATATGACGGGACGTTCTTGTCGGTTACCAGGCGGTAGACCGACAAGAACGTCCCGTCATATCTCGACCGTCAGCCGAGCACGTCACGCAGCCGCAGAGCCTCGTCCCGCAGCGCGGCGAGGCTCGGACCCTTGCGGAGCAGACCGCGGCTGGTGCTGGCGACGACGCTCGCGTTGGCGGCGCCGAAGATGCGGGCGAGGTCGGCGGGGGTGCCGCCCTGCTCCCCGAATCCCGGCGCCAGGATGGGGCCGTTGAACCCGAAGTCGTACGCCACGCCGGCGCCGTCCGCTCCGTCAATCGTCGCGCCGACGACCGCGCCGAAGGAGCCCAGCGGCGTCTCTGCCTCGTTGAGCCGGCGCAGGTGGTCGAGCATGACCCGGCCGACGCTGCGGCCGTCCTCGACCGTCGCGTGCTGCACCTCGGGGCCCTCCTTGTTGGAAGTCAGGGCGAGCACGAACAGCCCGGCGTCGAACCTCGTCGCCGTCTCCACGAAGGGCGTCAGCGAGCCGAAGCCGAGATAGGGGCTCACCGTCACCGCGTCGGAGCCCAGCGGGTTCGCGGGATCGAGATAGGCATCCGCGTACGCCTGGCTGGTCGAGCCGATGTCGCCGCGCTTGATGTCGAGGAGCACCAGCGCCCCGGCGGCCTTCGACTCGGCGATGACCCGCTCCAGCACCGCGACGCCGCGGGAGCCGAAACGCTCGTAGAAGGCGCTCTGCGGCTTCACGACGGGGACGTGGGGCGCCAGCCCCTCGACCGCCGTCAGGGCGAACTTCTCGAGCCCGGCCAGGTCGTCGTTCAGACCCCAGTCGAGGAGCAGCGAGGAATGCGGGTCGATCCCCGCGCAGAGCCTCCCCCGCTCGGCGAGTGCGGCGGCGTAGCGGGCACCGAAGCTCATGCGCGGACTCCGTTCGCGATGCGGCGGGCGTAGAGCGGACCCTCGTAGATGAACCCGGTGTAGCCCTGCAGCAGGTCGGCACCGGCCGCGAGGCGCTCGCGAGCGTCCGCAGGCGTGGTGATGCCACCGACACCGACAAGGGTCATCTCGGCGCTGACCCGGCTGCGGAGCAGCCGCAGGACGTCGAGAGCGCGCGCCTTGAGCGGGGCGCCGGAGAGGCCGCCGGCGCCGGCGGCGGTGATCTCGGCGGGCGCCGAGGCGAGGTGCTCGCGACCGATGGTGGTGTTGGTCGCGATGATCCCGTCCAGGCCGATCGCCATGGCCAGGTCGGCGACCTCGACGACGTCGGAGTCGGCCAGGTCGGGGGCGATCTTGACCAGCAGCGGGACCCGGTGCTTGGTCACCTGGTCAGAGATGGAGCGGACATGCTCCAGCAGCGGCTGCAGCTTCTCCACCGACTGCAGGCTGCGCAGGCCGGGCGTGTTGGGCGAGGAGACGTTGACGACCAGGTAGTCGGCATAGGGGGCCAGCAGCCGCGCCGACTTGGCGTAGTCGGCCTCGACTGCCGCCTGGTCGTCCTCCGGCACCAGCTTCGTCTTGCCGATGTTGATGCCGAGGACCGGGCCGCCGGTGGCGGTGCCGCGCCGCTCGAGCCGGCTCGCCAGCCGGGCGGCGACCGCCTCGGCGCCGTCGTTGTTGAAGCCCATCCGGTTGATCACGGCGCGGTCGGCGGGCAGCCGGAAGAGCCGCGGCGTGGGGTTGCCCGGCTGGCCCTCACCGGTGACCGTGCCGATCTCGACGTGGCCGAACCCGAGCCCGCCCAGCGCGTCGATGCCGACCGCGTTCTTGTCGAAACCCGCGGCCAGCCCGATCACGTTCGGGAAGGTGAGCCCCATCGCGTGCACCGGCGATCCCGGCGTACGCGCCTTGGCCAGTGCCGGACCGGCGGCCCGGATGGCGGCGAAGGCCTGCTGGTGGGCGCGCTCGGGATCCGACTTCGTCAGGACCTTGTCGAACAGCGTCCGATACGCCCTCACTTGGCCGAGACTCCGCCGTCGTGGTGTCCGACGATGTCGCGCCACTCCTGCAGGCTGCGTACGTCGATCTCACCGCGCCGCAGCGCCTCGATGCCCTGCACCGCGGCGCCGAGCCCCTGGACCGTGGTGATGCAGGCGATGTTGGCCATCACCGCGGCGGTGCGGATCTCGTAGCCGTCCATCCGGGCGGACTTCGCGTTGGAGGTGCCGTTGGGCGTGTTGATGACCAGATCGACCTCGCCGTCGAGGATCCGCTGCACCGTGGTCTTCTCACCGTCGGGGCCGGTGCCCTCGGAGTGCTTGCGCATCAGCCGCGAGGGCACACCGTTGCGGCGCAGCACCTCGGCGGTGCCCTCGGTCGCGAAGATCTCGAAGCCGTGGTCGGCGAGCACCTTGATCGGGAAGATCATGGTGCGCTTGTCTCGGTTGGCCATGCTCACGAAGATGCGGCCCGACGTCGGCAGCGGACCGAACGCGCCGGCCTGGCTCTTGGCGAAGGCGCGGCCGAAGTCGGAGTCGAGCCCCATGACCTCGCCGGTCGACTTCATCTCCGGGCCGAGGACGGTGTCTACCTGCTGGCCCTCGGGGGTGCGGAACCGGTTGAACGGCATGACCGCTTCCTTGACCGCGATCGGCTGGTTCGGCGGCAGCGCGCCGCCGTCACCCGTCCTCGGGAGCACCCCGGCCGTACGCAGCTGGGCGATCGACTCGCCGAGCATCACCCGTGCCGCAGCCTTGGCCAGCGGGGTCGCGGTCGCCTTGGAGACGAACGGGACCGTGCGGGAGGCACGCGGGTTGGCCTCGATGACGTAGAGCACGTCGGAGCCGAGGGCGTACTGGATGTTGAGCAGGCCGCGGACGCCCACGCCCTCTGCGATCGCGAGAGTCGCGACGCGGATGCGCTCGACCTCGGCAGCACCCAGGGTGATCGGCGGCAGCGCGCAGGAGGAGTCACCGGAGTGGATCCCGGCCTCCTCGATGTGCTCCATGACGCCGCCCAGGAACAGCTCGGTGCCGTCGTAGAGGGCGTCGACATCGATCTCGACGGCGTCGTCGACGAACTTGTCGACCATCACCGGCTTGTCAGGAGTGACCTCGGTCGCGGCCTCGATATAGGAGCGCAGCGCCTCGTCGTCGTAGACGATCTGCATGCCGCGGCCGCCGAGGACGTAGGAGGGACGCACCAGGACCGGGTAGCCGATCTCGGCCGCGATCTCACGCGCCTCATTGAACGTGGTGGCCATGCCGTGCTTGGGCGCGACCAGACCGGCCTGGGCCAGCACGCGGCCGAAGGCGCCGCGCTCCTCGGCGAGGTGGATGGCCTCGGGGCTGGTGCCGACGATCGGTACGCCGTTGTCCTTGAGCGCCTGCGCGAGCCCCAGCGGGGTCTGCCCGCCGAGCTGACAGATGACTCCGACAACCGGCCCGGCCTGCTGCTCGGCGTGGACGATCTCGAGCACGTCCTCCAGGGTGAGCGGCTCGAAGTAGAGCCGGTCGGAGGTGTCGTAGTCGGTCGAGACCGTCTCCGGGTTGCAGTTGACCATCACGGTCTCGTAGCCGGCCTCGCTGAGCGCGAGGGAGGCGTGCACGCAGGAGTAGTCGAACTCGATCCCCTGCCCGATCCGGTTGGGACCGGAGCCGAGGATGATCACCGCCTCCTTCTCCCGGGGCGCGACCTCGGTCTCCTCGTCGTAGGAGGAGTAGTGATACGGCGTACGCGCCTCGAACTCGGCCGCACAGGTGTCGACGGTCTTGTAGACCGGGCGGATGCCCAGCGCGTGGCGTACGCCGCGGACCACGTCCGCGGTCATGCCGCGCATCTTGCCGACCTGGTAGTCGGAGAAGCCGTGGCGCTTGGCGTAGCGCAGCACGTCGGCGGTCAGCTCGGGCGAGGCGATGATCTCCTGGGCGATCTCGTTGATCAGGAAGAGCTGGTCGATGAACCAGGGGTCGATCCGGGTGCTCTCGAAGATCTCCTCCGGCGTCGCGCCGGAGCGGATCGCGTCCATGACCCGCTTGAGCCGGCCGTCGGTCGGGACCTTGATCTCCTCCAGGAGCGCGGGCTTGTCGAGCTCGACGATCTCCTGGGTCCAGTCGAAGACCGCCTCGGGCTTCTCCAGGCTCCGCAGCGCCTTCTGCAGGGCCTCGGTGAAGTTGCGCCCGATCGCCATCGCCTCGCCCACGCTCTTCATGTGGGTGGTCAGGGTCGTGTCGGCGCCCGGGAACTTCTCGAAGGCGAAGCGCGGGACCTTGACGACGACGTAGTCGAGCGTGGGCTCGAACGAGGCGGCGGTCGAGCCGTTCGGCCCGGCGGTGATGTCGTTCTCGATCTCGTCGAGGGTGTAGCCGATCGCTACCTTGGCGGCGATCTTGGCGATCGGGTAGCCGGTCGCCTTGGAGGCCAGCGCCGAGGACCGCGAGACGCGCGGGTTCATCTCGATGACGATGATCCGGCCGTCGGCCGGGTTGACCGCGTACTGGATGTTGCAGCCGCCGGTGTCCACGCCGACGGCGCGGATGATGCCGATCGCGAGGTCACGGAGCTTCTGGTACTCGCGGTCGGTCAGCGTCAGCGCCGGGGCGACGGTGATCGAGTCGCCGGTGTGCACGCCCATCGGGTCGAGGTTCTCGATCGAGCAGACGATGACCGAGTTGTCCTTGCGGTCGCGCATGACCTCGAGCTCGTACTCCTTCCAGCCGAGGATGGACTCCTCCAGGAGCACCTCGGTGGTGGGGCTGGCCGCGAGGCCGGCGCCGCCCAGACGCCGCAGCTCGGCCTCGTTGTACGCGAACCCGGAGCCGGAGCCACCCATGGTGAAGCTCGGCCGGATCACGACGGGGAAGCCGAGCTGCTCGGCGCCGGCGAGCAGGTCGTCGATGGTGTGGCAGATGACCGACTTGGCCGACTCGCCACCGAGCTCGGCGACGATCTTCTTGAACTCCTCGCGATTCTCGCCGCGCTGGATGGCGTCGATGCTCGCGCCGATCAGCTCGACGTCGTACTTCTCCAGGATCCCGCGCTCGTCGAGCGCCACCGCGCAGTTGAGCGCGGTCTGGCCGCCGAGGGTGGCCAGGAGCGCGTCGGGGCGCTCCTTGGCGATGACCTTCTCGACGAACTCCGGGGTGATCGGCTCGACGTAGGTCGCGTCGGCGAACTCCGGGTCGGTCATGATAGTGGCCGGGTTGGAGTTGACCAGGACGACCCGGATCCCCTCCTCGCGCAGCACCCGGCAGGCCTGGGTGCCGGAGTAGTCGAACTCGCAGGCCTGGCCGATGACGATCGGGCCGGAGCCGATCACGAGCACGGACTTGATGTCCTCGCGCTTGGGCATCGCTCAGACCTCCTTCGCCATGAGAGAGATGAACCGGTCGAAAAGGTAGGCGGCATCGTGCGGGCCGGCCGCTGCCTCCGGGTGGTACTGGACCGAGAAGCCCTTCAGCTTCCCGGTCTGGGCGTCCTTGAGCTCGAGGCCCTCGACGCAGTCGTCGTTGAGGTTGACGTGGGAGACGGTCGCGATGCCGTACGGCGTCGAGGTCTCCTCGTCGACCGGCGCGTCGACGGCGAAGCCGTGGTTGTGGGCAGTCACCTCGACCTTGCGGGTGGTGAGGTCCATGACCGGCTGGTTGATCCCGCGGTGGCCGTACTTCAGCTTGTACGTCCCGAAGCCGAGCGCGCGGCCGAAGAGCTGGTTGCCGAAGCAGATGCCGAAGTAGGGGATGTCCTCGGCCAGCGCCGCCTGGAGCAGCTCCACCTGGCCGGTGGTCGCGGCCGGGTCGCCGGGGCCGTTGGAGTAGAAGAGGCCGTCGGGGCCGCCGGAGTCAGCGCCGACCGCCTTGACGTCCTCGAGGGTCGCGGTCGCCGGGAGCACGTGCACCTCGATGCCGCGCTCGGCCATCCGCTCCGGAGTCATCTCCTTGATGCCGAGGTCGAGGGCCGCGACGGTGAACCGCTTCTCGCCCTTCGCGGGCACGACGTACGCCTCGGCGGTGGTGACCGCGTCGGAGAGGTTCGTGCCGCTCATCTCAGCTGAGGCCAGCACCTTCTTCAGCAGCACCTCGGGGTCGGTCTCGATCGTCGAGATCCCGACGCGCATCGCCCCGCGCTCACGCAGGTGGCGGGTCAGCGCGCGGGTGTCGATCCCACTGATGCCGACCACGGACTGGTCGCGGAGGTCGTCGTCGAGGCTGCGCTTGGCACGCCAGTTGGAGGAGACCCGGGCAGGGTCGCGGACGACGTATCCGGCCACCCAGATCCTGCGCGACTCCGGGTCCTCGTCGTTCACACCGGTGTTGCCGACGTGCGGCGCGGTCATCACGACCACCTGCTGGTGGTAGCTCGGGTCGGTCAGCGTCTCCTGGTAGCCCGTCATACCGGTGGAGAAGACCGCCTCGCCGAAGGTCTCACCCTCGGCGCCGAACGACTCTCCCCGGAACGTTCGACCATCCTCGAGTACGAGGATTGCTTCTTTGTGGGCATGCAGCGGCACGCCGTACCTCCTTCTCCGCCTCACAGGACGGTGCTTAAAGGATGTCGGTCAGTTGCTGGTGACAGTATCAAGCAGATGCCGGTTGACGGCAGTTGGCGTCCGCCGCGTACGTCACCGGTGTGACGTACGCGGCAGTCGGCCTGTCCTGGTCGGACTCAGTTGTGCGAGTGGGGCGGGACGACCCCGCCCTCGGACGGCTGCACGATGACGAAACCGGCGCCGTGGAAGGCGACCTGGAACGCCTCGCCGCTGCCGCGGCCGATGAGCGCACCGGCGGTGAACGACTTCTGCAGGCTGGTCTGCAGGCCCAGCGACCAGCCGACCACGGCGTTGGTGTCGGCGAAGGTCGGAGCCTCGGCGGCGTTGAGGACCACCGGGTCGCCCTCGGTGGTCACCGCGATCCAGCCGGTGCCGTGCAGGGTCGTGTTGAAGAGTCCTCCGGTGAGCATGCCGGCGCCCTGGACTCGTTCGATGTTCCACTGAAGACCGCCGGAGAAGGCGAGCACGTGGTCGCCGTTGATCGAGATCCCGGAGTTGTTCAGCTGGAGGATGTGGACCTCCTTGGCGGAGTCGGCCAGGAAGACGTCGCCCTGGCCCTCGACACCCATCAGGCTGAGCCCCTCACCGGTGACGGCCCGCTTGAGGAACTTGCCGACCCCGCCGCTCTGGTACTTGAACTCGACGTTGCCCTGGTAGGCCACCATCGAGCCCTGGCGTGCCTGGAACGGCTCCCCGACGCGTACGCGCAGGAGCCTCTTGTTCTGCAGCACCGCGCCGCTGCCCTCGATCTCGGCGAAACGGCCGTCGACCAGCTCACCGGAGATCCCCGCGAACGGGTCGCCCGTGGGCTGCTGGACCTGGGCCGGCTGCTGCCCGTACTGGCCCGCGGCAGCCTGCGCCTGGGCGCCGTCACCGTGCACAGGCTGCGCCGAGCCGACCTGCGTCGGCGCTTCCTGCTCGACGTTGACCTGAGGTGGCGTCAGGGGCGCCGTCGACTGCTGCCCACCCGTGGACACGTGCTCGGTCCACTGGCTCCCGTCGTAGTAGCGAAGCTCGGCCTGACCGGTCGGGTCCGGGTACCACGCTGCGTCCGTCATCTCCACCCTCTGAAACTTCGGCCGACCCATCTCAGTCGGCTCCGGTCCATCCTGGCATGTACGTGAAGTCCCGCCCACCGGTGTTCCACACACCTCGCCCTATTCTGTGACCGTGGCGACGAGGTTCGGTGCGGCCGATGCCCACTACCCAGCATCCGGAGGCGGCCACGCCGCGCTCGTGGTGAGCGGCGAACCGGAGCTCGGGGCGATCAGCGAGCAGAGCACTGTCTGGCTCGATGAGGTCGCCGACTACGCCCCGGGCAGGTTCTACGAACGGGAACTGCCCGCGTTGACGGCCCTGCTCGCCGAGGTCGACCCACTAGACGTACTCATCATCGACGGGTACGTCGACCTCGACCCGACCGGGCGGCCCGGTCTGGGGTGGCATGCCTGGGACGCGGGGCTCGCGCCTAGGGTCATCGGCGTCGCCAAGACCAGCTTCCGCGCCGCGACCCACGCCGAAGCTGACCTGCGCGGAACCTCGACCAGACCGCTGTACGTCACCGCCGCCGGCATGACACGGACAGATGCCGCCGACCTGGTCCGCAACATGTCCGGCACCGCCCGCCTCCCCGACGCCCTGCGGCTCGTCGATCGACTTGCCCGCGCCGTGCCTCCCGGGCGCAGCGCTGAACAGATGATCTAATCGAGCCAACTCAGGCGATCACTCCGAAGTACCGGGCCAGCCAGGTCTGCGAGAAGGGGCCGCCAGTCGCGAGGGTAAGTAATAGCGCCACAGGCGCCTCCAGGAGCGGCGAACGTACCGCCTGCGATCGCAGGCGGTGATTCGTACGCGTTCAAGGAGAAGTACCCAATGACCGACGACCTTTCACTGCCCGACGGCTACACCGAGTGGCTCGGGGATCTCAAGGACCGGATCCGCACCACTCGACAGCGGGCCGCGCTCGCCGTCAACGCTGAGCTCGTGCAGCTCTACTGGCACATCGGGAGCGAGATCCTCAACCGTCAAACCGCTCAGGGCTGGGGCGCGAAAGTGATCGACCAGATCGCACACGACCTGCGCACCGCGTTCCCGGACATGAAGGGCCTGTCCGCCCGGAACCTCCGTTACATGCGGGCCTTCGCAGTGGCATGGCCGGAGCCGGCAATTGTGCAACAGCTTGTTGCACAATTGCCCTGGGGGCACAACGTCATCCTTCTCAACCGGTTCAACACCGCCGATGACCGCATCGCGTACGCCCAGGCTGCCATCAAGCACGGCTGGTCTCGCAGCGTTCTGTCGATGCATATCGAGGCCCGCACGCTGGAACGGTCTGGTCGCGCGATCAGCAACTTCGAACGAACGCTCCCGCCCGAGACCTCCGATCTCGCTCGCGAGATCGTCAAGGATCCCTACAACTTCGAGTTTCTCGGCGTCGGCAGGGAAGCCGTGGAGCGCGAGATCGAGAAGGCTTTGGTCGACCATGTCACCCAGTTCCTGGTCGAGCTCGGTGTCGGGTTCGCGTACGTCGGCCGTCAGGTGCTTCTCGAAGTCGGAGGCGAGGACTTCTTCATCGACCTGCTCTTCTATCACCTGAAGCTGCGCTGCTATGTCGTCATCGAGCTCAAAGCCGGAAGGTTCAGACCGGAACACCTGGGCCAGCTCAACTTCTATCTGGCGGCGGTCGACGGGGAGATGGCGCATCCCGACGATGCGCCGACGATCGGGATCCTGTTGTGCCAGAGCCGCAATCAGGTCGTCGCCGAGTACTCCCTACGCGGTTCGACACAGCCTCTGGGCGTCGCTGAGTATCAGTTGCAGGCCAGCCTTCCGAGCGTCGAGCGGCTCGAGCAGGAGCTGAGCGGTCCCGAGTGAGGCTCAGGCGCCGAGGGTCTTCAGCTTGTCGAGCATCCGGCCCATGTGGGGGTCGAACAGAGCCGGATCGGCGGCGCGGATCTCCGCGGGTGTCCACCAGCGCACGCCGGCGTACTCTCGCTCGTCCGGCTCCAACGGGTCTTCGCGGTCGTGGGCGAGGACGAACCAGAGACTGACGTCGGTGTGCGTGTCCGGACGGTCGGGCCGGGTCGTGTTCACGGTGATGAACAACGGGCGTGGTCCGAGATCTGGGTGGAACCGCGCCTGCACGCCGAGCTCCTCGACGCATTCACGACGAACGGTCTCAACGGGGTTCTCGCCTGGCTCGACGTGGCCACCCGACGGCAGCCAGAGGCCCGACTTGCGGTGGTCCCCCAGCAGGATGTGACCGCTGACCGGGTCGACGAGCAGGAAGTAGGAGACCAGATGCTTGGCCGGTTCGGTCGGATCGGTGGTGCGCCGAAACACGTCGCTGGTCACGCACAGCCACGCCGACGCGGCGGCGATGTGACCGCTCTCCACCGCGTCCATCGGCTCGATCGAGTCCACCATGATCGAGATGTCGGTCAGCAGTCGGTCCGCCGGGCTCATGATCGTGCACCCTAGAGGCGACCACCGACATCCGACTCCGACATCCGGCTTCGCCCCCGATCCCAGGTGAGTGCGACACGTTGTGACGGTCGTCGCAGGTCATTGCGTTGCACGTTGAGCACCGCTAACGTTTCGCTGTTTCATCCAGATTTCCGTGCGGGGGTACGCCATGACCGAGACGTCGATCAGCATCGATGAGGAGCTGTTGGCCGAGGCGAGGAAGGTTGCCGGGACGACGACCAACCAGGCTGCCATCGACCACGCCCTGCGCGACCTGGTCGAGCGCGAGGCGGCCGCCGTCGTGTTCGACCGCATCGTCGAGCGTGAGCTCGGCGACACGAAGATCACGCTGGAGTTCTAGGTCCACCTCAGGCGACCCTCTGGCCGACCGCGTCCGCTGGGATCGGCCAGAAGTCTTTGTCGGTCGCGAGGTGGATGACTCCGACCTGGACGGCAGCGGCTCGACAGGCTTCGTAGAGATCAGCCGCGTTCTTCTGGTCGGTCGGACTCGGCGGGCCGTCGTCGGGCCGGCACAGCAGGAACTCCACCCGCTCGAAGCCCATGTCGGTCACCAGATGACTCATCACCGTCGCGACGCTCTCAGCGCCGTCCGGTCCGATCTCGGCGGGCATGTCCTCGATCTGGCTGAGCTGTGGGAACGGGACGCCGTCGGCGCCGACGAACATGAACCACAGGCGTGGCTCGGGCCAGCCGAGCGGGTTGATCAGATGTCGCCAGGCGGCTTCGACGTCGGCCTGGGTGCGGAGGACTGGAGCGTACGGAGTCTTGTCGGTCATGGGTCCACCGCACCACGGGGCGGCGGGCGGGGACAACGAGGATCTGCTCGCCTGTGGATAACTCGGCTCATCCACAGGCGTTCGCCCGCAACTGGCCCGTCAGAGCTCGAGCCGGTGCTCCGGACCCGACCAGCGGCGGCGCAGCCAGCGATCGTGAGACGCGACGACGATGGTGCCGGGCGTGACCCCGATCGCCTCCTCCAGCTCGCCCGCCAGGTTGAGCGAGATGTGGTTGGTGGGCTCGTCGAGGAGCAGCACGTCCGGGCCGGTGGCGATGGCGATCGCCAGGTCGAGCCGACGCCGCTGGCCGACGCTGAGCGCGCCGACCGGCCGGTTGAGGTCGCGCGGATGCACCAGGCCCAGGTCACGTAGCGGCACCTGGATCGCCAACACCTCCCCGACCGTCTCCCGATAGACGTCGTCGACCTTGCGCCGCAGGTCTCCGAACTGAGGGTCCTGGGTGAGCTCCTCGACACGCCGGGCGCTGACCTGGACCTCCCCGGAGGTCGGTTTGACGCGACCGGAGAGGACCCCGAGCAGCGTGGACTTGCCACTGCCGTTGGGGCCGGTGACCAGCAGGTGCTCCCCCGCCATGATGTCCAGGATCGGCAGCCTGACCCGACTCTCGACGACCAGGTCACGGACGACGACCATCCGGCCGCTGGCACCGGCAGCCGACAGCGCCGCGTTGAGCCGCAGGGGCGCCGGCGGCTTGCGTACCTGCGTCTCCTCGGCCTCCTCCAGACGCCGGTTGGCGTCCTTCTTGCGACGTGCGACGGTCCGCTCGACGTTGCTGCCCTTGAACTTGTAGATGAACTTGTCGTTGTCGGTCGGGCCGCGGTTGTAGGCGATGGCGTCGTTGCCGATCCTGGTCGCGGAGCGAAGTCGCTTGATCTCGTCCTGCTGCTCTGCGTACGTCTGCTCCCATCGCTCGCGCGCGGCCTTGCGTGCCTCCTCGTAGGCAGTCCAGCCACCGCCGAAGAGGCGACCGCCGGTTCCGTCGGTGCCGAAGGCCGTCGGGTCGAGATCGAACAGCCCCGTGGCGACCTCGTCGAGAAAGACGCGGTCGTGGGAGGCCATCAGCACGACGCCGGGCAGCTCACGCAGGAACTCCCCCAGCACCGAGACCGCCTCGTCGTCGAGGTGGTTGGTCGGCTCATCGAGCAGCAGCGCGTCCGGCCGGCGGGTGATCGCGGTCGCGAGCGCGAGCCTGGTGCGCTGACCGCCCGACAGCGTGCTGATCGGCCGGTCCCGGTCGAGCCCGCTCAGACCGAGGCGCTCCGCAGCCAGGATGGCCCGCCGGTCGGCGTCCCACGCGTCGTGCGCGACCGCGAAGTCGAGCGCTCTCGCATAGGTCTCGGCGACCTCGGGATCGTCGAGCCGGTCGGCGAGCGTCTCCACCGTGGCGACAGCCTCGCGGAGCGGGCGCAACGTCGTGGCGAGTACGTCCTCGATGCTCGCCGCGTCCCGGAACGGCGGCTCCTGCGGCAGCCAGACGAGGTCCTCCGGCGCCTCGACCGTGCCGCTGCGCTGGGCGGTGCGCGGCAGTGCCGGACTCGAGGATGAGTCTGCGATGGCGCGGAGCAACGTGGACTTGCCGGCGCCGTTCTCCCCCACGAGCGCGATCCGCTCCCCGGGAGAGACAGTCAGGTCGATCCCGGTGAGGACGGAGCCGTTGCGGAAGGAGACGGACAGGTCGCGGACGACGATCGGTCCGGAGATGACGGAAGATGACATGAGAGCGCTGCCTTCGGGTTCAAGGACGACTCGCCGGGCATCTGCCTCGGGCGCGGGTCGGGGTCAGCGCGAGATCTTCATGATGCGACAAGCGTACGCGGCCGGCGAAAGCGCCGTCCAACGGGTTATCGATCGCCTGGACGCGTACGCCGCAGCCCAGCTCGAACCTAGCCCGGCCGCTCCGCGACGAGCTGGCACATCCCGGCGATGCGTACGAAGGGCTCCCGGTCGCACAGCGCACGCTCGAGCTCGAGGAGCGTGTCGAAGTAGGCGGGATCGTTCTTGGCCTCGTTTCCGGTGAGGAGGTCGTTGGCGATCCTGGTGCCGAAGCGGCCGGTCAGGCGAAGTCCCGCGGCGGCGAGCTCGGCCTCGAGGTCGGGTGTCGAGACCTTGCGTACGTCATGGTCGAAGGTCACAGCGCGCTTGGTGTCGGCGTGCAGCTCGGTGAGCGCGGCCTCGGGTCCATCCGTGACCAGCTGGCGCAGCACCATGCTCGCCGGGTTGGGGACCATCACCGACAGCCGGCCGCCGGGCCGGACCGCGGTCGCCAAGCGGCGTACGTCGCCGGCGTCTGCCGGCCGGTAGTGGAGCACGAAGTGGCACAGCACCAGATCCCACTCGCCCTCGGGCAGCTCGTCGAGGCCGCCTTCGAGCGTGGTGAGCGATGCACCGGCCTCCGCCGCCCGCCGCTCCGCCTCGGCCAGCCAGGACGCGGACGGGTCGAGGATCGTGACCTCGTGCCCGGCCAGGGCGAGGGGAAGCGAGTCCACACCGTCACCGCCGCCGACGTCGAGGACCCGCAGCCGCTGTCCCTGCTTCTCGCCCAGCTCGGCGCACTGGCGCGCGAGGATCTCCTCGACCACGGTGTAGCGGATGCGGGCCCAGGGGGTCTCGGTGTAGGCGCGCCACTGCTCGAGCTTGTCGGAGAAGACATCGGTCATGGCGGTGGAGCCTATCCATACCTACGGGAGTGAAAGAAAAGCTTCTTTCACTCCCGTACGCCGCATGTCGTTGGGCCGGAACTAGCCGGAACTAGCCGGCGAAGGTTCGCTTCCCCCGCAGGAACGTGGCCACCACGCGGCCGGTCAGCTTGCGGTCGTGCCACGGATTGTTGCGCGAGAGCGACAAGGACCGATCCCGGTCCACGACGTAGGTCGCAGCCGGGTCGAGCAGGGTCAGGTTGGCCGGCTCGCCGACCGCGATCGGGCGGCCATGACCCTCGAGACCCGCGATCCGGGCCGGGGTCGTGGACATGACCCGGGCGACCCCGGACCAGTCCAGCAGCCCGGAGGAGACCATCACGGTCGAGACGACCGAGAGCGCCTCCTCGAGCCCGAGCATCCCGAAGGCGGCGTCGACGAAGGCGTGCTCCTTGTCCTGACGCGCGTGCGGGGCATGGTCGGTGGCGACCGCGTCGATGGTGCCGTCGGACAGCGCCGCGCGCAGCGCCTCGACGTCCTCCGCCGGACGCAGCGGCGGGTTGACCTTGAAGGTCGGGTCGTAGCCGGCGAGCAGGTCGGTGGTCAGCAGCAGGTGGTGCGGGGTGACCTCAGCGGTGACCGCCCAGCTGCCGTCCTTCTCCGCCTGGGCCTTCGCCCAGCGGAGCACCTCGACGGTGCCGGCGGTGGAGGCGTGGGCGACGTGGACGCGCGAGCCGGTGTGACGCGCGAGCATCACGTCACGGGCGACGATGACCTCTTCGGCGACACCCGGCCAACCGGGAAGACCGAGCCGCCCGGAGAGCTCCCCCTCGTGGCAGCAGGCCGAGCCGTACGGCGCGAGCGAAGGATCCTGGGAGTGCTGGGAGATCACGCCGCCGAACGCCTTGACGTACTCCAGCGCCCGTCGCATCACCCGCGGGTCCGAGACGCAGCGGCCGTCGTCGGAGAAGACCTTGACGCCGGCCCGGGAGCGGTTCATCAGGGACAGCTCGGCGAGCTCCTCGCCGGCCAGGCCCTTGGTCACCGCCCCGACCGGGAAGACGTCGGCCAGTCCTGCCTCGCGACCGAGCTCCCACACCGAGACCGCGGCCTCGGCCGTGTCGGTGACCGGCGAGGTGTTGGCCATCGCGAGCACCGCGGTGTAGCCACCGGCGGCGGCAGCCGCCGCCCCCGAGGCCACCGTCTCGGCGTCCTCGCGGCCCGGCTGGCGCAGGTGGGTGTGCAGATCGACCAGCCCGGGGAGGAGGACGAGGCCGGCGGCGTCGACCACCTCGTCAGCGACGACATCCGTCGAGAGCGAGCCGATCTCCCGGATCACTCCCCCCTCGACGTACACATCGGTCGGCTCGGCACCGAGGACGGAGGCACCCTTGATCAACAGACTCATGCGGACTCCTCGCCGGCAAGCAGGTGGTAGAGGACGGACATCCGGATCGCGACCCCGGCGGAGACCTGGTCGAGGATCCGTGAGGAGGCGGCGTCGGCAGCCTCGGGAGAGATCTCCAGGCCGCGGTTCATCGGCCCGGGGTGCAGGATCGGCGCGCCTTCGCGCAGCATTCCCAGCCGCTGACGGGTGAGCCCGTAGCCGACCGTGTACTCCCGCGAGGTCGGGAAGAAACCACCGCTCATCCGCTCTCGCTGGACGCGCAGCATCATCACCGCGTCGGCCTCCGGCAGCACGTCGTCCAGGTGGTACGAGGTTGCGAAGCCCTCGGCCTTGGACCAGTCGGCCACGCCCGAGGGCATCAGCGTGGGCGGGGCCACAGCGACCACGGACGCGCCGAGCTTGGTCAGCGACTTCACGTTGGACCGAAAGACCCGCGAGTGGGTCAGGTCGCCGACGATCGCGATCCGCTTGCCCTCCAGCGAGCCGGGTCCACCGAGCTGGCGCTGGAGGGTGTAACCGTCGAGCAGCGCCTGGGTCGGGTGCTCGTGGGTCCCGTCGCCGGCGTTGACGACGGGGATGTCGAGCCAGCCCGCGACCTGGTGGGCGGCGCCGGAGGCCGAATGACGCATCACCAGACCGTCGACCCCCATCGCGGTCACGGTCAGCACGGTGTCGCGCAACGACTCGCCCTTGGAGGCCGAGGAGCCCTTCGCGGACAGGTTGATCACGTCGGCCGAGAGCCACTTCCCGGCGATCTCGAAGGAGGACCGAGTGCGGGTGGAGTCCTCGAAGAACAGGTTGATCACGGTGCGCCCGCGCAGCGCCGGGAGCTTCTTGACCTCGCGCTTCTGGACGTCGTGCATCTCGGCGGCGGTCGCGAAGAGCTGCTGGATCTCCTCAGCGTTCACGTCGTCGATGGACAGCAGATGACGGGTCATGCCGTCGTCACCCCTTCGAGCTCGACGATGCGTACCTCGTCGATGCCGTCGGTCTCCTCCAGGCTCAGCCCGACCCGCTCGGAGCGCGCCGTGGGGAGGTTCTTGCCGACATGGTCGGCCCGGATGGGCAGCTGCCGGTGGCCGCGGTCGACGAGAACAGCCAGACGTACGACGGCGGGACGGCCGTAGTCGGCCAGCGCGTCGAGCGCGGCGCGGACGGTGCGGCCGGAGAAGAGCACGTCGTCGACAAGCACGACTGTCTTGCCGTCGATGCCGACGGGTGGGATCTCGGTATGGTGCGGGGCCCGGGTCGGGTGGGTGCGCAGGTCGTCGCGGTACATCGTGACGTCGAGCGCGCCGTGGGCCACCGGATGGCCCTCGGCGGCCTCGATCCGCGCGGCGATCCGCCGCGCCAACGGCACGCCGCGGGTGTGCAGACCGAGGAGGACCAGATCCTCCGCGTCGCGGTTGCGCTCCAGGATCTCGTGGGAGATCCGGGTCAGCGCCCGGGAGATGTCACGGGCGTCGAGCACGACACGGCCGTCGGCGGACGGGTCGGACACACGCTCAGGGGCAGGCTCAGACAAGGTCAGGTCTCCTTCTCCGCCTCACGGGACGGCTCGTTAAAGGATCGCGGCCACACTATCCTCACTCCAGGTCGATCAGCACTTTCCCGACGGCGCCCGCCTCGACCGCGTCGTGGGCGGCGGCGGTCTCCTCGAGCCGATAGTGGTGAAGAGGTACGCCGGCCTCCTGACCCACCTGCAGGGCCCCTGCCGCCACGGCGGCGGTGACGTCGTCAGCCGCGGCCCGGATCTGCGTCTCCTCGACGCCGTAGAGCTGGATGAACTGGTAGCGCAGGTTGAGCGAGAAGGTCGCCCGCAGGGGCATCGTGAGCTCGTCGCCGCCGTTGTTGGCGTAGATGGCGATCGTGCCGCGGTTGGCGATGACTGCTCGGTCCACGTCGTTGTTGACCGCTGGCGCGACCTCGACGATCTGGTCGACGCCGTCGGGCGCGATCTCCCGGATCGCCTTCCCGAGGTGGTCGAGACCCACCTCGCGGTAGTTGACGATGTGGTGTGCGCCGGCGGCCTTCGCCAGCGCGGCCTTCTCCGCGGAGCTGATCGTGGTGATCACCGTCGCCCCCGCCCACACGGCCAGCTGGATCGCGGCGTTCCCGACGGCTCCGGCACCCCCGTGGACCAGGATGGTGAGCCCGCTGAACGACCCCGGGGCCACTCGCGCCACGGCTCCTGAGGTGAGCGCCCGATGGGCGGTCATCGCCGGGACCCCGAGCGAGGCGCCGAGGTCGAAGGACGCGCCCGCGGGCAGCTCGACCGCCTTGCGGGCCGGCACGGTGACGTACTCGGCGGCCGTCCCCCACGCCGACCCGTGCTGGGCCATGTAGAGCCAGACCTGCTGCCCGACGACGTGGGTGCTCACCCCCTCGCCGATCTCCTCGACCACCCCGGCGCCGTCCTGACCCGGAGTCGCCTCCGGAGTGCTGAGCGTCCCGCTCAGGCCGGCGCGCACCTTCCAGTCGGTCGGGTTGACCCCCGCCCGCACCAGCCTGACCAGGACCTCGCCGGGGCCGGGCTTCGGCACCGGGCGCTCGGTCAGACGCATGGCGGAGGAGGGACCGTTCTCGGAGTAGACCACTGCACGCATGGGGAAGACGCTACCGCCCCGTCCCCCTCGCCGGCCGCGCGCGGATTGCGGAGCAGTCTCACAAGCTACAGCGCGTGCGCCATCCCAGCGCAGGCCTTCAGCCACGACATCTTGGTCTCCTCCGAGAGCTGGGAGTACTGCACCGTGGACCCGGCGACGAGCACCGGGTCGAACGGGACCCGGTAGACCCCTCTGGTGCGCTGCTGGTAGACCTCGGTGAGGTCGCGGGCCAGGTTGGTGTCGACCTTCGGGGACGGGTCGGAGAGCACGGTGATCGTCTTCAGCTTGAGGTCGGCGTAGCCGGACTCCTGGAGGGCGTCGAGCATCCACAGTCCGCTGTAGCCGGTGTCCTCGCGCACCGTCGAGGTCACCACCAGCAGATCGGCGGTGTCGGCGGCGGCCAGCCAGTTCTCGGCGCGCATGTTGTTACCGGTGTCGACCAGGATCACCTTGTAGAAGCGCTCCAGCAGCTGGTGGACCTGCGCGAAGTCGTCGGCATGGATCTGACCGGTGACGTCAGGACGCTCGTCGGAGGCGAGCACGTCGAAGTGGGCATCGCCCTGGGAGCGTACGAAGGCACCCAGGTCACCGATCCGGGACTGGTAGACGTTGTTGAACGCGGCCAGGTTGTCGAGCAGCTCGCGGGTGGTGTTGCGGTGGGTGCTCCGCATGCCGCGGATGCCGAGTGTGCCGCGGGTCTCGTTGTTGTCCCAGGCCACGATCCCCCCGCCACGTACGGTGCCGAAGGTGTAGCCGGCGGCGAGCACGCCGGTGGTCTTGGCGGCGCCGCCCTTGGGGTTGATGAAGCAGATGGTGCGAGGTCCGTCGAAGTCGCGCTGGATCATCGCCCGGTCCTGCTCGAAGGCGACCTCGGCGGCGCCCATCGGCGGGCTGATCAGCCCGCCGGACATCTTCCGAACCGCACCTCGCCAGCCCCAGGTCGCGGGGCCGAACCCGGCCGATTCGGCGCGCCGGTCGAGGAAGTCGGTCGCGGTGGGGACTTCCTGCCCGTGGGGGCCCGGGGGCGGCGGCACTGCGCCAGATGGAGCGGGCGCGGCCGGCGGGGCGGGCGTCGAGGTGACCTGTGGGTTGGTGATGCGAGTCGCCTCCTGACTCGGGTCGACATGAGAATAGGGCTGGGCATTGGGGTTGGTCTGCGGCCCGCCGGGGTCCGGCCGCGAGGGCTGCGGCGGCTGTCCCGCCGAGCCCGGCGGAGGCGGCGGTGTCACCCAGTGTGAGGGTGCGCCGGTCGGCCGGGTGCGCGAGTCCGGCTCGTCATAGGGGTTGTTCTCCTGCGTCATGCGCTCTCCGAAATACGGGTCTGGTTGGCGGCCCATCTCAGCCTTGGGTCCAAACATACGGTCCCGACCGAAGCAATCGTCGATAACCGGAAAACAGACGCGTCGTGCCGCACCCTGAAATGACGGCACGCCCGCCCGGAACGGTCCAGGACAGGCGTACGTCTCGCGCTGATCAGGCCTTGGGGAGATCCTTCGCGACCGCGGCGAGCACGCCGTTGACGAAGGACGGCGAGTCGTCGGTCGAGAGCTCGGTCACCAGGGCGGTCGCCTCGCTGATCGCGACCTCGGCGGCGACATCGCCATCGAGGAGCTCCCAGACACCGATGCGCAGGACGTTGCGGTCGACCGCCGGCATCCGGGTCAGTGTCCAGTCGTGGGCGTGGCCGGAGATCAGGGCGTCGATCCGCTCGGACTCGGCGACCACACCACGGACGAGCTTGACCGTGAACGGGTTGTTGGGAACCTGGCCCTCGCCGATCTGCTGGTCGAGCAGGTCACCGGCGGAGAGACCCCGCGCCTCGGCGGCGAAGAGCAGGTCCAGGGCCCGCTTGCGGGCCTTGGACCGTGCGGTCGCGACGTGAGCCACAGGTCAGCCCTTGACGCGGGAGAGGTAGGAGCCACCGTCGCGGGTGTCGACCTTGATCTTCTCGCCCTGCTCGATGAAGAGCGGCACCTGGATCTCGGCGCCGGTCTCGAGGGTTGCCGGCTTGGTGCGGCCGGTGGCCGAGTCACCCATGACGCCGGGCTCGGTGTAGGAGATGACGAGCTCGACCGACGGCGGGAGCTCGACGAAGAGCACGCGACCCTCGTTGGTGGCCAGGATGACCTCCTGGTTCTCCAGGAGGAAGCCGGCGCCGTCGCCGATGATCTCCGGGGTGACCTCGACCTGGTCGAAGTCTGCGACGTCCATGAAGACGAAGTTGGTGCCGTCGTTGTAGAGGTACTGGAACGAGCGGCGGTCGACCGTGGCGGTCTCGACCTTGGTGCCGGCGTTGAAGGTCTTGTCGACGTTCTTGCCCGACTCGACGTTCTTCATCTTGGTGCGGACGAAGGCCGGACCCTTGCCGGGCTTCACGTGTTGGAACTCGACCACCTGCCAGAGCTGGCCCTCGAGCTTCAGCACCATGCCGTTCTTGAGGTCGTTCGTCGTCGCCATAACCGTCCGTCAGCCTTCGTCTCTGTGACCTGCACCGATGCAGGCTTCATTGTCAATGTTCCTGGGGCCCGATGGGCCTCGGGGAATCCTAGTCAACGAGACGTACGCCCACCCAATCCGCCGCCGCACTGATGGCTCACTCGCTGACGCTCATTCACGCACGGCCGATCTTCGCGGCGACGACCTCGAGCGCCTCGCGATAGCCGTCGATCCCCTTGCCCGCCACGACCGCCACCGCGTGCTCGGTGACGACGCTGGTGTGCCGGAAGACCTCGGGGCGCTGGGACGGGTCGGAGATGTGCACCTCGACCAGCGGAGCGGTCAGCTGCGCGCAGGCGTCGTAGATGGCGTAGGAGTAGTGGGTCCAGGCGGCGGCGTTGAGCACGACCGGGATCTCCTTGTCGGCCGCGTCGTTGAGCCAGTCGACCATGTCACCCTCGTGGTTGGTCTGACGTACGTCCGCCGCGAAGCCGAGTGCATGACCCCAGTCGACGCACATCGCGGCGAGCTCGTCGTGGGTGGTGTGCCCGTAGATCTCGGGCTGACGTTTCCCGAGACGCCCGAGGTTGGGGCCGTTGAGGACCAGTACTTGCTTCAACGCATTGCTCACGAGCAACATCTTCGCATTGTTTTCTCGCGCCGAATCTAAGCGCTCACTTACCTTTATGCCAGACTGATGGCATGAGCGAGCGACAGCGAGCGACCACAAGCCTCAGGCCGCCGCGTCCGTACTCTTGGTTCTGCCCTACGGAGGCGGCGGCATGAGCGACGTACGCACCAGCACCCAGGCACGCGGAGACCGCAGCCGTGCCCGTCTGCTCGACGCGGCGGTCCAGGCCTTCTCCGCCAAGGGTTTCCACGGCACCAGCACCCGCGACATCGCCACCGCGGCCGGGCTGAGCCCGGCGGCGGTCTACGTGCACCACCGCTCCAAGGAGGAGCTCCTGCACGCGATCGCGGTGCGTGGGCACGAGGTGATCCTCGAGGCGGTCACCGACGCGGCCCGTGCCGACGCCACCGCCGCCGAGCGGGTCGCCGCGGCCGTACGCACCTATGTCCTCTTCCACGCCCGCTCCCACACGACGGCGCGGGTCATCAACTACGAGCTCGCCGCGCTGACCGACGAGCACCTGCGCGAGATCGCGGCCCTGCGCCGCGCCATCGACACCGTCATGCGCGAGATCGTCGAGGAAGGCGTACGCAGCGGCGACTTCGACACCCCCGACCCGGCCAAGGCCGCCACCGCACTGCTCTCGCTCGGCATCGACCTGGCCCGGTGGTACCGCGACGACGGCTCCTGGACCCCTGAGGCTCTCGCCGACTTCTACGCCGACCTCGCGCTCCGCGTCGTCGGCGCCCGCCCCTGATCTCTCGAACGACAACCAGCGCCCCCTAGAAGAAAGCAAGGATCCATGCGTCGCACGATCTACACCGAGGACCACCAGTCCTTCCGCGAGACCATCCGCTCGTTCATCGAGAAGGAGGTCACCCCGGTCTACGACGAGTGGTACGAGGCGGGCATCGTCCCCCACGACTTCTACCTCAAGCTCGGCGAGCTCGGCGTGTGGGGCATCCAGGTGCCCGAGGAGTACGGCGGCGCCGGGATCGAGTCGTTCAAGTACTCCGCCGTGATGACCGAGGAGCTCTCCCGCGCCGGTGTCTCCTTCGGCGGTTCGTCCGTCCATGTCGGGCTGTGCCTGCCCTATCTTCTCAACCTCGGCACCAAGGAGCAGATGGAGCGCTGGATGCCCGGCTTCGTCGCCGGGTCCGAGATGTGGGCGATCGCGATGACCGAGCCGGGCACCGGCTCCGACCTCGCCGGGATGACGACCAACGCCAAGCTCACCGAGGACGGCAAGCACTACGTCCTCAACGGCGCGAAGACCTTCATCACCGGCGGCGTCAACGCCGACCGGGTGATCGTCTGCGCCCGCACCGCATCGGCGACCTCCGAGGACCGCCGCGCCGGGATCACCCTGCTCGCCGTCGACACGTCGCTGCCGGGCTACGAGGTGGGCCGCAAGCTCGACAAGCTCGGGCTCAAGGTCTCCGACACCGCCGAGCTCTCCTTCACCGACGTGCTCGTCCCGGTCGAGGACGTCCTCGGCGAGGTCGGCAAGGGCTTCTCCTACCTCGGCCAGAACCTCCCGGTCGAGCGCCTCGGCATCGCCGTCGGCGCCTACGCACAGGCCGCGGCCGCGATCGAGTTCGCCAAGAAGTACGTCGCCGAGCGCAAGGTCTTCGGCACCGCCGTCGCCTCCTTCCAGAACACCAAGTTCGAGCTGGCCGCGTGCAAGGCCGAGGTCGACGCCGCCGAGGCCGTGGTGGACCGGGCCATCGAGGCCGAGGACGCCGGCATCCTGACCGCCGCCGAGGCCGCCTCCGCCAAGCTGTTCTGCACCGAGGTCGCGCACCGCGTCGTCGACCGCTGCCTCCAGCTCCACGGCGGCTACGGCTACATGAACGAATACCCCATCGCCCGCCTCTACGCCGACAACCGCGTCAACCGCATCTACGGCGGCACCTCCGAGGTCATGAAGCTGATCATCGCCAAGGACATGGGCCTGTGAGCTGAGACGTGGGAGTCCTGAGGTCACCTGGAGGCTGTTGCGAAATCGCCGATCGGGTCCGTGACCCGGCCGGTGGTTCGCGAAATACTGGTGGGCATGGCGCGTTCGTATCGTCC
>NZ_JACIXG010000002.1 GCF_014360585.1 Nocardioides sp. | reverse complement strand
TGTGGCCGCGTGGCTGCATCACCACACCCACCAGCGCCCCGAGGCCCTGCGCGACGACCTCCGGCTCGCGCACGCTTTGGACCGGACCTATGGCCGGGTTGCTGCGGCGATGCGTGCCGGCGAGTGCAACCCGGCGCAGGCGCACGTGATCGTCGCTGCTCTCGACGACCTGCCTGCCGATCTCGACCCCGAGATCAAGGTCCGGGCCGAAGAGGCTCTGGTCGGCTACGCGACCGAGTTCGACCCCACCCGGCTACGCCGCGTGGGGCGCCGGATCCTGGATGTCATCGCCCCGGAGATCGCCGAGGCCGAGGAAGCAAAGAGGCTCGCGGCCGAGGAAGCCCACGCCAGGAAGAAGACCCGGCTCACGATGCGCCGTATCGGCGACGGGACCACGCGGATCTCGGCCGTGGTCCCGGACGCTGCCGCCGACCGGCTGGCCACCAATCTGGAGGCGTTCGCCTCCCCGCGGCGCGATGACGGGACCCGCACCGAGACCGGTGAGTACCTGCCTTACGCCCGGCGGGTGGGGCGAGCGTTCTGCCAG
Organism: Nocardioides sp.; assembly: GCF_014360585.1. Classification (GTDB taxonomy): domain Bacteria; phylum Actinomycetota; class Actinomycetes; order Propionibacteriales; family Nocardioidaceae; genus Nocardioides. The sequence goes on along the minus strand of NZ_JACIXG010000002.1, from coordinate 151,683 downwards.
ATGCTCGAGACCCTCGACCCGGCAAGGCTTCCGATCCACGGCGGCGACGCGACCACGGTCATCGTGACCATCGACCTCGACCAGCTCCGCAAAGACGCCGGCATCGGCCAGATCCTCGGCGGCAGCCCCATCACCGCGGCCGAAGCCCGCCGGCTCGCGTGCACCGCGAACATCATCCCCGCCGTCCTCGGCGGTGCCTCGGAGGTCCTCGACCTCGGCCGTATCCAACGCTTCTTCAGCGCAGCACAGCGCCGTGCGCTCCTGCTGAGATCAGCGACATGTGAGGCCGAAGGCTGCGACATCCCCGGCAGCTGGGCCGAAGCGCATCACTGGCTCGCCTGGGCACTGGGCGGACCCACCGATCTCGACAACGCAGCCCTGCTCTGCAGTCACCATCACCACCGCGCCCACGACCCGGCGTTTGTCCATGAACGTCTGCCCAACGGTGACATCCGCTTCACCAGACGAACGTAGAGGCTGCTGCCCGAGTCACATCTGGCGCCCTGACGTTGTCCGATGGGTGCCTCTCTTGGCTTCGGTTGCCTGTGCTGTATCGCGGCAAGCGACGACGATGTGCGATAGCGCTTCGGCCTATCGGGCACACACGAACGGTCGGCTGGATCATCGTTGATCAACGCCGCACGAAATGGCAAGCGGCCTGGGCGAATCCGTGGCATCATCGCTCTCAATTGAGAGCACTGCTCTCGCCACCCACCTGAGGAGCTCCACAGTGAACGTCCCCGACGTCTCCCCCGACTACCGCACCCGGATGGGTGCCGTCGCGTTCGCGATCGCGGGCATCCTCTTTGCCGTCTACGAGGCCGTGGCCCCGCGCGCCGACGAGACCACGCTCGAAGGGGCTGCGTCGTGGGCCTCCGCCGGGTGGAGCGTCGCGCACATCAGTGCCATCGTCGGTCTCATTCTCATCCCGCTCGGGTACGGCGCGATCCGCGGCTTCCTGGACGGCACCCCACAGGAGAGGACCGCGCATCTGGCCGCCATCGTCGGCTACATCGGCTCCGGCCTGACCATCTCCTACTATGGCGCCGAGACCTACGGCCTCAAGGCCATCGGCGAGCGGGCGCTGGTCGACGGCGACCCCAGTTTGACCGACGTGGGCAACGACTTCCGCCTCGATCCGACCGCGATGACGGTCTTCGCGCTCGGGCTGCTGCTCGTCGGCGTTGCTGCCGTGCTCGCGTCGATCGCGGTCTGGCGCTCGGGGTCTCTGCCCCGTTGGAGCGCGGTCCCGCTCGCGGCCCTCCTCGTCGTCATGCTTCCCCAGTTCTTCGTCCCGCAGGCGGGGCGGATCGTCTGGGGCGTACTCGTCGCGGTCTCGGCGTTGTGGCTTGCCGCTGCGCTCTGGCGTGCTTCACGGAGTCGCTCGTAGCCCTCGCAATTGCGGGCGGTCAGGCGCCGTCACCACCGTCGTTGAGGGAGTGGATCATGCCCTGCAGGATCCGGAACGCGTCGGACTGATCGGTCGGGCTCATGCCGGCCAGCATCCTGACCTCGACAGAACGGACCGCGACGGTGGCCTCCTCCAGTTTCCGCCTGCCATGGCGCGTGAGGCGTGTCGGAAGGACCTTGCCGACGGGCGCCTCCGCCGGCCTCGACACCTCACCGTCTCGCTCCAAGGATCGGAGCAGGACGTTCATCGTCTGCCTGGTGACGAACGCGCCCCGCGCGAGCTCGGAGTTCGACAGGCCGGGTCGCTGAGCCAACAGCTCGAGGCAGGCGTAGTGCGTCACGCTCATCCCGAGCGGCCGCAGCACCTCCTCCATGGAAGAACGCAGAGCGCTTGACGCCTCCTTCAGCAGGTAGCCCAGTGACTTGTCCAGGTCGACACCGTCTTGACTCATGTCAGTACTCTGACATAACTTTGCGTGTCAGATAACTGACATACCTTCTAGAGGAGCTCTCCATGCCCGTCACCGGCCCCGACTTCATCTCGCTGCAGGCTCGCGACCTCGACGCGTCGCAGGCGTTCTACGAGCACTACCTCGGCTTGGTTCGCTCGCCGGCCGGACCGCCGCATGCCGTCGTCTTCGAGACGAAGCCGATCGCTTTCGCGCTTCGCGAGGTCATCCCCGGCACCGACCTCATCTCAGTCACCCAGCCGGGCATCGGTGCCGCGATCTGGCTCCACGCCACCGACGTCCAGGCCATTCACGATGCGCTCGTCAGCGACGGGCAAACCATCGTGTCCCCGGTGGCCGACGGCCCCTTCGGGCGTACGTTCACCTTCGCCGACCCTGACGGCTACCAGATCACTCTCCACGACCGCACCTGACGGCAGGCAGCGGACGGCGGAGGATCAGCCGCCGACACACTCGTCGTTGTCGCCTCCGGAGTAGCACGGCGGGGCGCGATAGCCGTCCTCCTCCTGCTTCGGAGCCGGCAGGTCCACCGCGCCGGGAATGTAGCAGAGCAGAACGATCGCCGTGCCGACGAGGACCAGCAGGACCTGCCAGAGAGTCCCTGGCATTCGACGGTTCGAATTGAGTATGTGAGAGACCGCGCCGCACAGGAGCGCGGCGAGTGCGATCGCGGCCCAGACCCGGTAGGAGACGATGTTGGACTGCTCGACCTGCGGCTGGTCACCGAAGAAGACGAGGTAGACGTCCAGCCAGTTCGCGGCCAGCTTCCCGATGGCGAGAACGGCCGCGACGAACGCCAGGGCCGTGATGAGGAGAAACCAAGGCAGGCGCGTGATCCGCTGACGGGCGCTGGCCGGGCGGTCGGAATCGAGCATGGAACGAGTCTTGCGGCGTTGCGGCATGACGAGATGAGCCTGCGTGCTCAACTCTTGACCTTCAAGCCGCTCGAAGCCTCAGGATCGGGGCATGACAACTACGCCTGCCGCTGACCCGACGATGACCGCCATCACCGCTGCTGTGACCCTCGGCCCTGAAGGCGATGCCACCAGGGCGCGGCAGGAGCTGCTCGCGATCTGGCGCGAGGTCGAGGTGCTGGGCGATCCGTTCCACCGGTGCACCCTGGCCCACTATCTCGCCGACCTCTACGCCGAGCCGGCCGAGGCGCTGGTCTGGGACGTACGTGCTCTCGATGCCGCTGATGCGCTCACCGACCAGCGCGCGCAGGAGCACGATGCGAGCCTTCAGGTCGCCGGCTTCTATCCGAGCCTGCACCTCAACATCGCCGACAACCTTCGCCGCCTGGCCGCCTTCGACCTCGCGGCCGAGCACATCGGCAAGGCGGCGGAGCGTTCCGTTGCTCTCCCGGACGGACCGTACGGCGACATGATCCGCACCGCGATCCGCGGTGTCAGCGATGCGATCACGGCTCGCGACACCACATCACGGTCGACCTCCCCGACCGTCGGCTGAACCGGATCACGGCTGCGGCCGTCATGACGAGTCCAGGCACTCAAACGTCAGCCGACGGCGCTCGCCTTGGTCATCGAGGCGAGCCACCGGCGGGCTGCGCGGTGCGACCGCACCCGGATCAGCTTCACGCCGGGATGCGCGGCCACCTGATCCGGGAGCTCTCCACGAAGCCTGTTCCGAGTTTTCCACGCCCACAGCACGACGTGGTCGGGGTCGGTGAAGATCGATCGCAGCGGCGGCTCGACATTGCCGTTCCACAGCTCCGTACGACGCACGCGGCGTACCAGCGTCCGGCGGATCACCTGATACATCGTCAACGGCGTCGGGACGTCAAGCCACACGATGACGTCGACACGTTCGAGGATCAGCGGCTTCGCGGTGGCGTACTGGAGTTCGCTCACCCACGCCGGCCGCGCGACGAGGGCACGGACGTCGGCGACGAACTCGGGTCGTGAAGTCCAGTCAGGTCCATGGTGAAGGGAGTCGAGCTCCACGTACGGGATGCCCAGACGGTCGCTGATGCGCTTCGCGAGGGTTGACTTCCCGGAACCGGACACGCCCGCCACCGCGATCCGGGTCGGCAGACTGCTCACAGCGCTACGCAGCCTTCGCGATCGTGCCGAGGATCGCCGAGGCGGCGGCTTCGGGGGCCTTGGTCGGGATCCAGTGGCTGACCCCGGCGAGCTCGACGAGCTCGTAGGGCCCGGTGACGGAGTCCTCGTTGCCCTCCAGCGCGGAGCGGCCGATGGCGACGTCGCCATCGCTCCAGAGCATCGTCGTCGGGACCGAGACCCGGCCGACTCGCGGAGCCAGAGGGAGGGCGCGGTACCAGCCGAGGGCGCCGGGGAGCGCGCCGTGGTCGACGATCTCCTCCCGGAAGCGCTCGACGTCCTCGTCGTTCCAGCCGCTCCCCCGCATCATCCGCTCCATCCGGCCGTCGCGGCCAGAGACCAGCTCGGGGAGGAACGGGATGTTGAAGAAGGCCATGTAGGCCGACTTACGCAGCTGCGGGCCCTTCATCGACCGCGCGAACGGGACCGGGTGCGGCACCGACATCGCGGTCCAGCTGCGGACCAGGTCGGGCCGCTTGGCCGCCACTCCCCAACCGACCGCACTCCCCCAGTCGTGTCCGGCCAGGTGCACCGGACGACCGATCTCGTCGATCAGCGCGACCACGTCCTCGACCAGCTCGCCCGCCCGGTAGCCGAGGCGCGTACGCGGCCGGGCGCCCGGCGAGTAGCCGCGCTGGTCCGGGGCGATGGCCCGGAAACCGGCGTCGTGCAGGATCGGCGACACCTCCCGCCAGCAGGTCGCCCGTTCCGGGAAGCCGTGCAGGAGCACGACCGGGTCGCCCTCGGCGGGGCCGGAGTCGATCACGTCGAAGGTGAGTCCGTCACGTACGTAGCTCGAGATCGTCACGCGCCCATCCTGTCAGGGCGCTCCCTCTTCGGTGCCGGTCGCGGTGTGCGTTAGCCGGGCCGGCCAACATGGTGTGCGATAGCGCAGCGTTGTAACGCCGAAATGTGGGTGGACACGGGAAAGGCGCCGGCTCGATCTTCCGAGCCGGCGCCTACGCAGCTGCTGCGGTCTATCCCTCCGAGATCGCGTCCAGACGCTTGACGGTGGCCTCGAACTCGGCGATCAGGTCGGCCATGACCTCGGCGACGGGACGTACCTCGTTCATCCGGCCGACGATCTGCCCGACCGGCATCGCGACGACGTCGGGGTCGCCGGCGGCGTTGATGCGGTTGTGGGCGTCGGAGACGAGCAGGTTCTGCAGCGGCATCGGCAGCGGTGCCGGTGAGCCCTCGGCCTCCCAGGCGTCGGTCCACTTCGACTTCAGCAGCCGGGCCGGCTTGCCGGTGTAGATCCGCATCCGGCGGGTGTCGGCGGAGGTGGCGCGGGTGAACGCGCTCTCCCAGCCGGCGTGGGTGTTGAGGTTGCGATACTCCGACGTCCCGAGCCAGATGGAGCCGGTCCAGACGCCCTGTGCGCCGAGCGCCAGGGAGGCGGCGATCTGACGTCCGGAGCCGATCCCACCGGCGCCCAGCACCGGCACGTCGGGCCCGACCGCGTCGACGATGTCGGGCTGCAGCACCATCGAGGCGATCTCGCCGGTGTGCCCGCCGGCCTCGTAGCCCTGGGCGACGATGATGTCGACGCCGTTGGCGACGTGCGACACCGCGTGCTTCGGGGCGCCGGCGAGCGCGGCGACCTTGATCCCGCGCTCGTGCGCCTTCTCGATCACGTCGTTGGGCGGGGTGCCGAGCGCGTTGGCGATCAGCACCGGCCGGTGCTGCAGTGCGACGTCGACGTGAGACCGTGCGGTCGAGTGCAGCCAGCCGAGCACACCCTCGCGCCCCTCCCCCTCCGGCAGCGGGGGCACCCCCATCGAGAGCAGGGCCTTGTCGACCCATTCGGTGTGCTCCGCGGGGATGTAGGCGGACAGGTCGGTCGAGGTGCCCTCGGTCGGCACCTTCATCGGCATGACGATGTCGACGCCGTAGGGTTTGCCGTCGGTGTTCTCGTCCATCCACGTCAGGGTGCGGTCGAGCTCGTCGGCGTCGTTGAAGCGTACGCAGCCCAGGACGCCCAGGCCGCCGGCCTTGGAGACCTCCGCGGCCACGTGCTCCGAGGGGGTGAAGGCGAAGATCGGGTAGTCGATCCCGAATGCCTCGCACAGTGCCGTACGGATCATGCCTCTGCTCCTTCCGAGCCCGTGTTCGCCTGGGCGGTGTCCTGAGCTTGTCGAAGGGTGGCGAGCGCGATCTCCTTGGCCTTGGGGTACTGCGCCTTGCCGGTGGCGTTTCGGGGCACCTCGTCGACGATGGTCAGCGCGCGCGGAAGCTTGTAGCCGGACAGGTGAGCCCGCAGGAACGTACGCAGGTCCTCGAGCTCGAGGGTCACGCCCGGCCGCGTCTGGACGACCGCGGCGACGGCCTGGCCGTAGCGCTCGTCCGGGATCCCCACGACGAGCGTGTCGTAGACGTCGGGGTGCGCCTTGATGGCGGCCTCGACCTCCTCGGGGTAGACCTTCTCGCCGCCGGTGTTGATGCAGTTGGACCCTCGCCCGAGGAGGGTGAGCCGGTTGTCGGTCTCGATCCGCGCGTAGTCGCCCGGGATCGCGTAGCGCTCACCGTCGATCTCGACGAAGGTCTTCGCGGACTTCTCCGGGTCCTTGTAGTAGCCGACCGGAACATGGCCCTTGCGGGCGGTGCGCCCGATCTTGCCGACGTCGGTGGCCAGGTCGAGCGGATGGCCGTCGTCGCCGATCACGGCGGTGTGCGCACCCGCGGTGACCACCGGCCCGTCGGTCGAGAGCGCGGACGCATCCTGCAGGCCGGTGCCCTGGAAGCCGGTCTCGGTCGAGCCGATCGAGTCGGTGAAGACCGCGTTCGGGAAGTGCCTCATCCAGCGCTCCTTGACCGACTTGGAGAAGATCGCGGCGCTGGACGCGATCGCGAACAGCGACTGACCGTCGAAGCTCTGCCCGTCTCCGCGACCGGCCTCATAGGCGTCGATGAGCGGCACCGCCATCGCGTCGCCGGTCATGAACATCATCTGGACCTTCTCGCGGTCGACGATCTCCCAGGTCTTCACCGGGTCGAACTTGGGCTCCAGGATCGTGACCTGGCCCGCGAAGAGGTGCATCAGCAGCGAGGCCTGCGCGCCGCCGTGCATCAGCGGGCTCAGCGGGAGCGTGACGAGCCCGTCGCCGGCGGCCTGCTTGGACTGGTCGTACTCCTCCAGCGGCACGCCCGTCATGAAGTCGATGCCACCACCGAGCACACGCCAGAAGTCCTCGTGGCGCCACATCACACCCTTGGGGAAGCCTGTGGTGCCGCCGGTGTAGATGACGTGGATGTCGTCGGCGCTGCGCTCACCGAAGTCCCGGGCGTCGGACTGTCCGGCCAGGGCCTCCTCCAGCGTGACACCGCCGAACGAGCTCAGGTCGGAGTCGTCGTCGGGCTCGAGCGGGTCAGGGACGGCGACGAAGGTCTTCAGCCCCGCCACCTTGGGGGCGACCTCGGCGACCAGCGGCGCGTAGGCACGGTCGTGGACCAGCGCCTTGAGGTCGGCGTTCTCGAAGAGGTACTCCAGCTCGCCCGCGACGTAGCGGAAGTTCACGTTGATCGCCACCGCACGGATCTTGAGGATGGCGAGGAGGGCGACGACGTGCTCGACCGAGTTCTTGGAGTAGAGCCCGACGTGATCGCCCTTCCCGATCCCCCGGCCGGCCAGGTGGTGGGCCAGCTTGTTGGACTCACGCTCGAGCTCTGCGTAGGTCACTTTGCGGTCGCCGACTTGGACCGACACCTTCTCAGGCGCGGCGTCGACGGCGTGTTCGAAGAGGTCAGCAAGGTTCAGCGCCATGGAGCGAGACTAGAACACGTTTCAGTTTTCCGCTAGGGTCTGGTGTTATGCCGATCACAGAATCTTCCGCCGGTTCCTCGGCCGAGGCCGCACCGCACGCGATCGTCGAGCAGGACGGCCACAAGCTCATCGTCACGATGAACCGTCCCGAGCGCCGCAACGCGCTCTCCTCCGAGATGCTGCGGATCATGGAGGACGCGTGGGACCGGGTGAACTCCGACCCGGAGATCCGGGTCTGCATCCTGACCGGCGCCGGCGGCTACTTCTGTGCTGGGATGGACCTGAAGGCGGCCGACGAGAAGCCGCCCTCGGAGTCCTTCGACGAGGGCTTCGACCCGACCGTGCTCAAGGGGCTCCTGAAGGGCTTCCGGCTCACCAAGCCGCTGATCGCCGCAGTCGAGGGTCCCGCCATCGCCGGCGGCACCGAGATCCTGCAGGGCACCGACATCCGGGTCGCCGGCGAGTCGGCCAAGTTCGGCGTGGCCGAGGCTCGCTGGTCGCTCTACCCGATGGGCGGCTCCGCGGTCCGTCTCCCCCGCCAGATCCCCTACACCGTCGCCGCCGAGCTGCTCCTGACCGGACGTACGCTGCTCGCCCCCGAGGCCAAGGAGCTCGGCCTCATCGGACACGTCGTCCCCGACGGCACCGCACTCGAGAAGGCCCACGAGCTCGCCGACATGATCGCCGCCAACGGCCCGCTCGCGGTGCAGGCCATCCTGCGTACGATGCGCGACTCCGAGGGCAAGCACGAGGAGGAGTGCTGGGCGGACGACGCCAAGGTCGGCGCCGCCGTCTTCGCCTCCGCGGACGCCAAGGAAGGCCCCAAGGCATTCCTGGAGAAGCGCAAGCCGGAGTTCAAGGGCCGCTGAGACCCGGCAGCATCCGCGGCAGCAGCCCGCGGCGCAGGACCACCTCCCCAAATGAAGGGGTGTTGAGGGCGTGACCCAGCGCCGGGTGACGCGGCGCTTAGCGTCGAGAGGCGGGAGTCACCCGCCATTCACCCGAGGAGCAGACCATGGCTCTCTTCATGGACGTTCACAACATCAAGGGCGGCGTCAGTATCGACGACGTCACCAAGGCGCACCAGGCCGACCTCGCCACCCAGGAAGGTCGCGGGGTCGACTACCTGCGCTACTGGGTCGACGAGGCCGGCGGCAAGATCTTCTGCCTGGTCGAGGCGCCGGACGCCGAGGCCGCCAGCGGAGTGCACCGCGACGCGCACGGCCTGGTCGCAGACGAGGTCCACCCGGTCAAGGAGGGATCTTGATCTAGGCGAAACGGGCGCGGAGGGCCTTCTTGTCCGGCTTTCCGAGGGCGGTCATCGGGATGGCGTCGACCTCGATGACCGACTTGGGCACGTGCACCGAGCCCTTCTTCTCCTTGACCAGGGCCTCGATCTCGGTGACGACCTCGTCGGAGAGGTCGGCTCCGGGGCGGGGGACCACCACCGCGGTCACGGCCTCTCCGAACTTCTCGTGCGGGGTGCCGATCACGGCGACCTGGGCGACGGCGGGGTGGGTCGCGACGACGTCCTCGACCTCGCGGGGGAAGACGTTGAAGCCGCCGGTGACGATCATGTCCTTGGTGCGGTCGACGATGTACCAGAAGCCGTCCTCGTCCTCCCGGGCCACGTCGCCGGTGTGCATCCAGCCATCGCGGAATGTCTCTGCGGTGACCTCGGGCAGCTGCCAGTAGCCACCGGAGAGCAGCGGGCCGGCGACGCAGATCTCGCCGGGCTCGCCAGGAGCGACGGGCTCGCCGTCGGCATCGAGCAGAGCCGTCCGCACCAGCGCGGAGGGGCGACCGCAAGAGGTGAGGCGGTCGGCGAGCGGCTTGCCGTCGGCATCGACGTGGTCGCCCTTGGCGAAGTACGTGATCGCCATCGGCGCCTCGGACTGGCCGTAGTACTGCGCGAAGATCGGTCCGAACCGCTCGATCGCCTCGGCCAGGCGCACCGGGTTGATCGCCGAGGCGCCGTAGTAGACGGTCTCGAGCGAGGAGAGGTCGCGGGTGCGGGAGTCGGGGTGGTCCAGGAGGGCGTAGAGCATCGTCGGCACCACCATGAGCGAGGAGATCCGCTCCCGCTCGATCGTCTCCAGCACCTCGGCAGGATCGAACTTCGGGAGCACGAACAGCGTGCCGCCCTTGATCACGACCGGGACGAAGAAGGCGGCACCGGCGTGCGAGAGCGGCGTGCACATCAGGAAGCGGGGCGCCTCGGGCCATTCCCACTCCGAGAGCTGCATCTGGGTCATCGTGGCGAACGACCCGGACAGCCCGATCACGCCCTTGGGCTTCCCGGTCGTGCCACCGGTGTAGGTGATCGAGGTTACGTGGTCCGGCGGCAGCAGCCGCGCTCGGAGGGGCTCGACCGGGTAGGTCGCCGCCGCGGCGACCAGGTCGACGCCGACGTCGGCCAGCTGCGGAGGCACCGGACCGATGGTGAGCACCTGCTTGAGATCCGGGCACAGCTCGAGCAGCTCCACCGCTCGATCGGCGAAGTAGGGGTCGATGACCAGGCCGGTGATCCCGGCGTCGTTGATGACGTACGCCTGGTCCTCGGCGCTCCCCAGCGGGTGCAGCGCCGTGCGCTGGAACCCCTGGGTCTGGCCCGCGCCGAGGATGAAGAGCACCTCAGGGCGGTTGAGCGCGAGCAGCGCGGTCGCCGTGCCGGTGCCGGCACCGAGCGCCTCGAATGCCTGGACGTACTGGCTGATCCGCGCCGCGACCTCTCCCCCGGTCAGGCTCACCGTTTCTTCGGAGGTCGAGCCTGTCGAGACCATCATGATCGGACGGCTCTTGTGGCGCTCCAGCGCCGAGACCATCAGATGACCGTTGTGGGGACCGATGCGGCTGGTATCCATGGCCGCACCTTACCGCGAAACTAGAACGTGTTCTAGATGGTTCGGGGGCCAGGATCGCCACTTGCCACTCAGGCGTCGCCGACGTGGTCCCGGTCCGCGGCAGCCATCGCCTCGCGTGCCCAGCGCGGCAGGATGAAGATCCCCTCGGCCTCGACGCACAGCACCGGCTCCGAGCCGTCGGCCGGCCGGGTCAGCAGCCGGCCGCGTACGACCGACTTCACACCTTCGCTCGACTCGATCCTGGCCTCGCCGCGCAGCGGACCGAGCGGGGTCCCATGCTTGTAGACGATCGTCAGGGTGCCGGTCATCCCGGGCCGGCCACCGGCCGAGGCGGCCTCGCCGAGCAGCTGGTCCAGGATCAGCGCCGAGACCCCACCGTGGACCAGTCCTGGCGGGCCCTCGTAGGCCGGGCCGAGCGAGAAGTCGGCCCAGACGTCCGTGCCGTCACGCTGGACCTCCAGCGGCGGGGCGAAGGCGTTCCCCTTCCCGACCACCGGGTTGCCGTAGTTGCGGAAGCCGCCGTCCGGCCCGAACCGGACCCCGTGCGGGCCCGGCAGCGCGTCGGCGAGCAGCTCATCGGTCAGCGCCTCGATCCGGCTGCGTACGTCATCGAGGACCGAGTCCTCGACCTGGGTGCGTACGACGGCGTCGACGAGCCTGCGCACCGAGTCGGTCAGCGGGACCAGGCTGGCCTCCCGCTCCTTGATCTCCGTCTTGGTCATGTCGTCGTGGACGTAGCCCGGAGGAGCCTTCGGGTGGTGGGCACGTCCGTAGTGCATCGACATCTGGGACCTCGCCTTCAGGATGGGGACAGCGGGAGCGGGTGAGCCTCACCGTAGACGTGCTCGGTGTCGAGGTGGCAGTGGGTCCCCGGATAGATGGTCGACATGCACAGGTTGCAGTGGGTGCACCCCGACACGGTCGCGGGGTCGGCCCGGAGCCGGTTGACCAGGTCCGGCTCGCGGAGCAGCGCGCGGGCCATCGCGACGTACTCGAAGCCCTCGTCCATCGCGGTGCGCATGCCGGACAGGTCGGTGACCCCGCCGAGGAGCACCAGCGGCATCGTGAGCGCGCGGCGGAACTCGCGGGCGCTGTCGAGGAAGTAGAGCGGCTTGTAGGGGTACTCCTTGAAGAAGCCCTTCCCCACCATCCTCATGCCCATCCTGATCACCGGGTGCAGCGGCATGTTCGCCGCCATCTCGCGGTAGGGAGCCTCGCCGCGGAAGAGATACATCGGGTTCATGAACGAGGAGCCGCCGGTGAGCTCGAGGGCATCGAGATGGCCGTCGGCCTCCAGGAGACGACCGAGCTCGACCGACTCCGGCAGGTCGAACCCGCCTCGGTAGCCGTCGCGCATGTTCAGCTTGGCGAGCACGGCGACCTGACCGCCGCCCACCTCGGCGACCGCCTCCCGGACGGCGGCCAGGATGCGGCGCGGGAAGGCGGCGCGGTTGGCCAGCGACCCACCGAACTCGTCGGTTCGCGGGTTCAGCCGCGGGCTCAGGAAGGAGCTCGGCAGGTAGTTGTGGCCGAGGTGCACCTCGATCGCGTCGAACCCGGTCTCGACCGCCATCCGGGCAGCGTCGGCATGCTGCTCGACGACCCGCGCCAGATCCTCAGCGGTGGCGGCCCGGTTGAACGCCATCCCGAGCGCGTTGAACGACCGCGCCGGCGCCAGCGACGGCGCTCCGTTGGACTTCGCGTTGGCCACCGGTCCGGCGTGGCCGATCTGGGCCGAGACCTTGGCGCCGGTCTTGTGGATCTCGTCTGTCAGCCGTCGCAGGCCGGCCAGCGCCGCCGGTCGCCAGTAGATGCAGTCGGCATGCGTACGTCCCTCCGGGGCCACCGCGAGGTAGGCGACCGTGGTCATCCCGACACCGCCCTCGGCGACGGCCAGGTGGTAGTCGATCAGCCGGTCCGAGACCAGCGCCCCGGGCGAGGCGCCCTCGAAGGTCGCCGCCTTGATCACCCGGTTGCGCAGCGTCACCGGCCCCAGGGTCGCCGGCGCGAGCGGATCGGTCGTGGCGCCGGTCGTGGATTCGGTCATGGGCGCGCCCTCCTGAACTCGCGCATCCTGCGCAGATAGCTCCGCAGCCGCCGGGCGGGCACGGGCCGCGGCCAGTCGTCGGCCCGGAACCACGCGTCGGTGCCGCCGTCGACCACGACCACGCTGCCGACCATGAAGTCCGCGGCCGGGCCGAGCATGTGGATCACCCAGTCGGCGAGCAGCCCCGGGTCGCCGTAGCCGCCGGCGGGAACCGGGAAGGATCTGATCGCCTTCGCCTCCTCCGGCGTCGAGAGCTGTCTCTCCAGCAGCGGCGTCAGCACCGCTCCGGGCGCGATCGCGTTGAGACGGATCCCGGCTCTGACCCACTCCGGCTCGACCGCACGCCGCCGCACCCAGCGGCTCACGGCGACCTTCGAGCCGCCGTAGGCCATCGCCGGCGCACTCTTCCCGAAGAACCGGTACGCCTTCAGCGCCCGCTCCGGGTCGCCCGCCAGCAGGGCCGCGACCGCCCGGCTCGGGACCAGCGGCATCGTCGTGCTCGAGTTGCTCGAGAACACCACGACCTTGGCATCGCCCGTCGCAGCCAGCGCCTCGCGCCACCCCTGGAGGAGCTCGACGACGCCGAAGTAGTTGACCTGGGTGATCAGGGCGGGCCGCTCGCGCCCCGGCGCCGGCCCGAGGCCGGCTGCCAGGACCGCGCCGTCGAGCCGGCCGCCGCAGGCGGCGAGCACCTTCTCGGTGGCGTCGCGGCGGCCCTCCGGTGTCGACAGGTCGGCCACGACATCGGCTTCGGCGATGTCGACGGTCACGACGCGATGCCCGGCCGCGGTGAGCCGCTCGACGACGGCGGCTCCCATGCCCGAGGCCGAGCCGGTGACGGCGTAGACCGCCATCAGCGGGCGGTCCCCGAGGATGGCCCCAAGGAGGGTATCGCCGTCATCCGAGCACCTCGGCGATGCGGTGGACCTCGGCGGCCGAGCCGAGGCTCAGCAGCAGCGTGGTCACACCGGTCTCCTCCCACTGCGCCGCCTTCTCGCGTACCTCGCCCTCGGTGCCGATGATGTGCAGGTCGTCGACGAGCTCGTCGGGGATGAGCGCGGTGGCCTTCGCCTTCTCGCCGGTCAGGTAGAGGGCCTGGACCTTGCCGGCGAGGTCGGCGTAGCCCATCCGCTCGAAGACCTGGTTGTGGAAGTTCTGCTCCTTGGCGCCCATGCCGCCCATGTAGAGCGCCACGAACGGCTTCATCGCGTCAAGCGCGGCCTGCTTCTCCTCCGCGTCGGCGACGACCTGGAGGTGACAGGTCGCGGCGATCTCGAAGTCGTCGGCCGTACGCCGCGCGCCGGGGCGCGCGAAGCCCTCGGCCAGCCAGTCGGCGTACATCGGGGCAGACCTGGGCGTGTAGAAGATCGGGATCCAGCCGTCGGCGATCTCGGCGGTCTGGGCGACGTTCTTCGGCCCCTCCGCGCCGAGCCAGATCGGGATGTCGGAGCGCAGCGGGTGCACGATCGACTTGAGCGGCTTGCCGAGCCCGACCGAGCCCTCGCCCGCGAAGGGCAGCGGGTAGTGCGGTCCGGCGTTGGTGACCGGCGCTTCGCGGGCGAGCACCTGGCGGATGATCGAGACGACCTCGCGGGTGCGAGCCAACGGTTTGCCGAACGGCTGGCCGTACCACCCCTCCACCACCTGCGGGCCGCTCACCCCGAGCCCGAGGACGAACCGGCCACCGGAGAGATGGTCGATGGTCAGCGCGTGCATCGCGATCGAGGTCGGAGTACGTCCCGACATCTGCACGATCGAGGTGCCGAGGCGGACCCGGGAGGTCTCCCGGCCCCACCAGGCCAGCGGCGTGAGCGCGTCGCTCCCCCAGGCCTCCGCGGTGAAGATCGCGTCGAACCCGGCCTCCTCGGCGGCGGCGACCAGCTCGCCCACGCCGGTCGGTGGTTGTGCGCCCCAATAGCCCAGCTGTAGCCCCAGCTTCACTCTCATCGACTCCTTCGTCCTCGGCTCCGCCGCCGATCGGCAGGGCGTACGGGTTGTGGCCAATACTAGAACGTGTTTCACTTTCTGTCATGAGTCGCACTCTTCAGGCACCCGTGACGGTCGCCTTCGACTACACCAGATCCACCGGCCCGGTGCTAGGGCGCTTCTTCACCGGCCTGAGGGACGCCACCGTCGTCGGCGGCCGCCTCAGCGACGGTCGAGTCGCGGTCCCGCCACCCGAATACGACCCGATCAGCCACCAGGCCGTCACCGAGTTCGTCGAGCTCCCGGACACCGGCACGGTCACCTCCTGGACATGGGTCAGCGAGCCCGTCGCCGGCCAGCCGTTCGACAGGCCGTTCGCGTACGCCCTGATCACCATCGACGGCGCCGACGTCCCCTGGCTGCACGCCGTCGACGTCGCCTCTCCCGACGAGATCGAGACCGGGATGAAGGTCCGGGCGAGATGGGCCGAGGAGCGGACCGGGTCGGTTACGGATCTCGTGTTCGAAGGGGACTCTGTTGGTCTCGACACGCCTTCGCCTAGCGGCTCCGGCGGCTCGACCAGCGCCGAAACGCTGGTCGAGACCAACACCGTCGAGGACGTGACCCGGATCGTGACGCCGGTCAGCCTCGACTACCACTACGCAGCCTCTCCCGAGGAGTCCTCGTTCTTCCGCGGCCTGGCCGAGGGCCGGATCCTGGGCCAGCGCTGCCCGAAGTGCCAGAAGGTCTACGTCCCGCCGCGCGGCGCGTGCCCGACCGACGGCGTGCCGACCGCGGAGGAGATCGAGCTCTCCCACGTCGGCACGGTGACCACCTTCTGTGTCGTGAACGTCCCGTTCCTGGGGCAGAAGATCAAGCCGCCGTACGTCTCCGCGTACGTCCTCCTCGACGGCGCCGACATCGCGCTGCAGCACCTGATCCTCGACATCCCGGCCGATGAGGTCCGGATGGGGATGCGGGTCAAGGCCGTCTGGAGGCCGCGTGACGAGTGGGTCACCAGCATCGAGAACATCAGCCACTTCGCGCCGACCGATGAGCCGGACGCGGACTTCGACAGCTACAAGCACCACCTGTGAGGAGCGCTCAGTGAGAGACGTTGCCGTCGTCGGGTTCGCCCAGCGACAGATGAAGGATTTCGACGGGTCGCCGAGCATGGCCGAGCTGCTCGTGCCGATCCTGGCCGAGTGCTACGAGCAGACCGGATGGACCAAGAAGGACATCGGGTTCTGGTGCTCCGGCTCCTCCGACTACCTGGCCGGTCGCTCGTTCTCGTTCGTGAGCGCGATCGACGCGATCGGGGTGCTGCCACCGGTCAACGAGTCGCACGTCGAGATGGACGCCGCCTGGGCGCTCTACGAGGCCTGGATCAAGATCCAGACCGGCGAGGTCGACACCGCGCTGGTCTTCGGCTTCGGCAAGGCGTCGGCCGGTGTGCTGCGCCGGACGCTGTCGATGCAGCTCGACCCCTACACGATGACGCCGTTGTGGCCCGACACCGTGTCCCTGGCCGCGCTCCAGGCACGCCTCGGGCTCGACGCCGGGCTCTGGGACGAGGCCGCCCTGGCCGAGGTCGTCAACCGGTCGCTGACGGATGCGGAGAAGAACGAGTACGCCGTCCGCGCCGGCGGCTCCTCGGTGAGCGAGCTGCTCGCCCGGCCGATGTTCGCCGACCCGCTGCGCAAGCACGACTGCGCGCCGGTGACCGACGGCGCGGCCGCGATCGTGCTGGCCGCCGGTGACCGCGCCCGCGACGTCCGCGAGCGTCCCGCGTGGATCAGCGGGATCGCGCACAGCTCCGACGGGCTCCACCTCGGCACCCGCGACCTGACCGTCTCCGGATCGGCCGAGCGGGCCGCCGCGGCCGTGGGCGGCACCGCAGGTGTCCAGGTCGCCGAGCTGCATGCGCCGTTCAGCCACCAGGAGCTCGTCCTGCGCTCGGCGCTCGGGCTGGGTGGCGACGTACAGGTCAGTCCTTCGGGCGGGGCGCTGGCCGCCAACCCGATGTTCAGCGCCGGCGCGATCCGGATCGGCGAGGCCGCCAAGCGGATCTGGGACGGCAGTGCCGACAAGGTGCTCGGCCACGCGACCAGCGGGCCGGCACTGCAGCAGAACCTCGTATGCGTGATGGAAGCAGAAGAGAACGGGAGAGCCAAGTGAGCAAGATTCCCGCGGCCGTGGTCGGGATCGGCCAGACCCACCACCGCGCCAAGCGCGAGGACGTCTCGATGGCCGGGCTGTGCCGGGAGGCGATGGACCGGGCGCTCGAGGACGCCGGACTGACCCTCGACGAGGTCGACGCCATCGTCATCGGCAAGGCACCGGACCTGTTCGAGGGCGTGATGATGCCCGAGCTCTACCTCGCCGAGGCGCTCGGCGCGGCCGGCAAGCCGCTGCTGCGCGTCCACACCGCCGGCTCGGTGGGCGGCTCGACCGCCATCGTCGCCTCCTCGCTGGTGCAGGCCGGCGTCCACAAGAAGGTGCTCACCGTGGCCTTCGAGAAGCAGTCGGAGTCCAACGCGATGTGGGCGCTCTCGGTGCCGATCCCGTTCGTCATGCCCGTGCACGCCGGCGCGGGCGGCTACTTCGCCCCGCACGTACGCTCCTACATCCGCCGCGCCAACGCCCCCTCGCACATCGGCGCGATCGTCGCGGCCAAGGACCGCAACAACGCGCTGAAGAACCCCTACGCGCACCTCCACAACGAGGGCACCACCGTCGAGTCGGTCCTGGCCTCGCAGATGCTCTGGGACCCGATCCACTACGACGAGACCTGCCCGTCCTCCGACGGTGCCTGCGCGATGGTGATCGCGGCCGAGGACGTCGCCAGGACGTACGAGGCTCCCGCCTGGATCCACGGCACCGTGATGCGCTCCGAGCCCACCTCGGCCGCCGAGCGCGACCAGGTGAACCCGCAGGCCGGCCGCGAGGCCGCGGCGGCGCTGTGGAGGGCGACCGGGATCACCGACCCGGCCCGCGAGATCGACTGCGCCGAGATCTACGTGCCGTTCGCCTGGTTCGAGCCGATGTGGCTCGAGAACCTCGGCTTCGCCGCCGAGGGCACCGGCTGGAAGCTCACCGAGGCCGGCGAGACCGCCCTCGACGGCAGCCTCCCGGTCAACATGAGCGGCGGCGTACTCTCTTCCAACCCCATCGGCGCCTCCGGCATGCTCCGATTCGCCGAGGCTGCCCTGCAGGTCAGGGGCCGGGCCGGCGAGCACCAGGTCGACGGCGCCCGCCGCGCCCTCGGCCACGCCTACGGCGGCGGCTCGCAGTTCTTCGCGATGTGGGTCGTCGGATCGGAACCGCCGAGCAACTAGCGCTCGCGCCTGACTCCGGGTCGGTCACACCTGGTGGGCGACCCGGAGTCACCGGTCGCAACCCCCGACGCAGTCAGCCAAGGGTCCCGAGGACGGGCTGGGACTCGATCAGACCCTCGTCGCTGGGCGCCTGGTGGTCCTCGAAGACGCGTGCTCGCTGACGCGCACGCAACTCGAGATGCGCCTGGGCCGGCTTGACGTACCCATAGCGCTCGCGTGCTTGGGCCGGAGTGAGCACGACCGGGTTCACGGGCGGGATGCCTTGCCAGAGAGGCTCGACGATCGGCAGGGTCTTCGGAGCGAGGGTGCCGAGGATCCACCGCTGCAGCGGGAGACTGCGATGGACGACCGCCATGATCACCTTCATGATCACGGTGACCGCCACGTCCGTCATCCGCGACTGCCGGATGTCGGCGAGCCGCCGCATGTGCCGTGGCAGCGTTGCGATCGTCGCCTTGCAGATCAACGCGTTCGCAAGCGGGCGGGCCAGACCCAGCAGCCCCTTGCGGGGAACGATCGCGTTCGTGCCGTTCAGCAGGTGGTGCATCATCCGCTGGGTGGCCTCGCTCGCGGCGAGCCTCGGGCGCCATGCCTCGAAGTACGCCCGCACCTCCTCACGCGTGCGCGGCACCGCGCCGGGGTCGCAGGTCTGGAATTCGGCCGCGATCGCACACTCTGCCCAGAACTGCTCGACCTCGGCGTCGGAGAGCTTGCCCGGACCGAACGTCTCGTAGGCGGTGAGGACCGAGTGCCAGCCGGTGACGAGGATCCAGAGCTGGGAGTCGGGGTCGTTGGCGTCGTACCGATTGCCGCTGACCGGCTCGATGCCGATCGCCTTGGAGTGGATCTTGACCAGCACGTCCGCCATCTTCGAGACGGTCCGGCTGTCCGCGAACGCCACCGCGGCGAAGTACTGGACCGTCCGGGCGTAGCGGGTGTCGAGCCGGTCGTAGTTCGCGCCGGTGTAGTGCACGGCGGCGAGCAGGTTGGGATCGAGCTCCTCGATCGTCACCGCGCGCACGATGCCCATCAGCGGGGCCGTGGGATAGCCCCACACCTTGTGGGTGATCGAGTCCGGCCCGAAGAAGCCGTAGTCCTCGTGCGGCGTGATCTTGCGGCTTTTCTTCTTCATCGCTCGCTCCTTGCGGGCTCGATGGTCTTGGCGCACCACATTAATACACTCGTGTAGGAATTTGCTACACCCGTGCAGGAACTGTCGAAGTCGCCTACGCTTGGGGCATGTCATCGACCGCAGCCGACCATGCGCAGCGCCGGCGCGCCCCTCACCTGGGCCCGGAGCGCCGCCGCCCCCAGGTTCTCGACGCGGCCCGGGCGATCGCGGTCACCGACGGGATCGGCGCGGTGACCATCGGCGCCGTCGCTACGGCGATGGGAGTGACCCGTCCCGTCGTCTACGCCTGCTTCTCGGATCGGGTCGAGCTGGTCGAGGCTCTCCTCGACCGGGAGTCGGCTCACCTGCTCGATGCGATCCTCGCGGCGCTGCACGGCTCCGCGGACCCCGACGATCCGGAACGGGCGTTCGTCGACGGCTTCCGGGCACTCCTCAACGCAGCGGCTGCTGCGCCGGACACCTGGCGCATCGTCTTCTCCGGCGAGCCCGACCCCGCCATCGCCGAGCGCTTCCGCGCCGCCAAGGCCCGTGTCCAGACGGAGGCGACCGAGTGGATCAGGCCCGCCATGGAGCGCTGGTGGCAGACCACCGACCTGGAGCGAAAGCTCCCGGTCCTGATCGATCTCTTCCTCTCGGCCTGCGAGTCGGCGGTGCGGTCGCTCCTCGACACGAGCAACGACTGGGGCCCCGACGACCTCGGCACTTTCGTCGGCAGGGCGGTCCACCGCGCGTTCGCCGACGCCTGACCGGCCTGCTTCCGCAGCCTCCCTAGCCGGTCGACTCCGGCGCGTTCTCCGCGCCGCGTACGACCCGGTCTGGAGGCGCGGAGCAGTGGCCGTCCTGATAGAGCGACCTCGGGGTGGTGTCGACGGCCGGATACCTGGGGCCGCCGTAGTCGCACTGGTAGTCCGTGTCCAGGACGAGACCGCCGTGGATGGCGCCGTCGTACATCGCATCCGCCAACGAGCGGATCGCGTCGGGATAGTCGGCCAGCAGCTCGCGCAGGTGCGGGTCGCGTACGACGAGGATGTCGGTGAGAGCGGTGGTGCGCTCCAGGGTCGGCGGCAGCGTACGGTCCAGCACACCGACCAGGCGAACGAGGTCGGCGAACTGCTCGGGGCCGCGGTCGAAGGCGCGTCGCAGCTCGGGGTCGGCCTTCTCCAGCTCGGCGGTGAGCAGGGCGAGGTCGTGGGTGACGGCGCGTACGTCGGAGGCGTGTCGGTCGCCGATGCGCAACAATGACTCGGAGTTCACCAGCACCCGCGAGATGGTGGGCCACTCCTGATCGAGGGTGACCAGCAGGACCTGGCTGCCCTCGACCAAGTCGGCGAGCTCGTGCTCGCGGCCGGCGAAGGCCGTGCGCAGGCCGGTGACCACGGTGTGCAGCTGATC
This sequence comes from Nocardioides sp., assembly GCF_014360585.1. Classification (GTDB taxonomy): domain Bacteria; phylum Actinomycetota; class Actinomycetes; order Propionibacteriales; family Nocardioidaceae; genus Nocardioides. The sequence goes on along the minus strand of NZ_JACIXG010000002.1, from coordinate 131,260 downwards.
GGGGTCGACCTGGTCCATCAGCTCATCAAGACTGACGACGGTGTTGGCCAGGGTGGTGGGCACGTCGACCGCCTCGGCGCGGACCCGGCTGCCGTCGTGGAGGTAGGGGCCGGAGTCGGTGGTGGGCTGGAAGTCGAGGTACTGCTCCCCCACCGGCGACAGGCTGCGCACCTTGGCAGGAGAGCCCTGCGGGATCTCGACACCCGGCTCCAACTTGATCCGCGCCTGGACACCACCGTCCTCGGTCAGCTCGACGGTCTCCACGACACCGGCCTTGGCGCCGCGGTAGGTCACCGACGAGCCTTCGTAGAGACCGCCGGTGCTCTTCAGATCGACGGTGACCGTGCTAGGCCGGGACAGGATCGGGACCTCGAGGGTGACCAGGAAGAGGTACGCCGTGGCCGCGACGAACACCACGACTGCAGCCCCGAAGCCGATGAACAGGGGCCGGTCGGTCGAACGGAGCGCCATCAGCTCACACCTCCGAGCCCGAGCAGGTCGGGCAGTCCGGGCGGCGGCTCGATCTGCGGCTGGTTGAATCCCGGCAACCCCTTAAGCGGTGGCAGCGGGTTGAGCGGGTCGCGCGCGATGGAGTCGCCGACGTCGACGCGGAGCTCGATCGGCAGATGGTCGGCCGGCACAACCTCGAGCAGCTGGTTGATCGCTGCGCTGAAGGTGTCCAGGCCCGGCCCGAGGTCACCGCTGATCCGGCTGACCTGGGCGAGGATCGCCCCGGCGTCGCGGACCACGGCGACGGTGTCGTCGTCCATCCGGTCGAGCACACCGTTGGCGTCGCGGGAGAGCCTGACCAGCCGGTTGAGCAGGGTGATGATCTGCTGCGTCTGGCGGCGAACGGTGCGAGCCGCCGGCCCGATCGCCGCCAATGCCTCGGTGATGGTCTCCTGTTCCTGCGCCAACATCACCGAGACCTCGTCGAGCGAGGTGAGCGCCCGGTCGATCTCTGCGGTGGTCCGGTTGGCCGCGGTCAGGAAGGTGGCGCTCCGGTCGAGCACCTGGGCCAGGTCGGTGCCGTCGCCGACGGCCCGGTTGAGCTCGTCGACGATCCGGCCCAGGTCTCCGATGCCGCCACCGTTGATGAGCAAGGATGCCGAGGCGAGTGCGTCCTCCACGGTGGGTGCCGTCGTCGACCGGGCCGGGTCGAGCCGGCCGCCGTCGGGGATCGATCTGCCGCCCTCGGGGGTGGTCACGTCCACGTAGACCTCGCCGAGCGGGGTGTCGTAGCGCAGCCGTGCCGCGGAGCGGTCGGTGATGCGTACGCCTTCGTCGACGCTCATCTCGGCCAGCGCCGAATAGCCGTCGGTGGACAGGGCGGTGACCCGGCCGGCGTCGACGCCGTTGACGCTAACCTTCGACCCGACGCTGAGGTTGAGGGCGTCCTCGAACGCGGCCTCCACGGTGGTCGCATCGTCACCGACGCGGGTGCCGGGCAGCGGCAGCGTACGGGCGTCGATGCCGCACCCGGTCAGCAGCAGGCCCGCGGCCGCAGCCATCACGACCGCCCGCTTCATGGCCGTCCCCCGGCGCCGAAGGCGCCCGGCAGAGGGTCGGTGCCGACGATCTCGCACACGTCCGAGAGCGCCTCGCGGCACCGGCCGGCGAGCTCCTCGCTGAGCGCGTCGGTGAGCGGAACCCGGAGCATCACGCCCCCTGGGGCGCGGGCCTGCTCGACGTTCTGCAGAGCCAGCGGCAGCACCTCGACGAACTTTTCGATGTCGTCGGTATGCGCCAGGATCAGGTCGAGCACCGCGTTGACCTGTGCCAACGCCGCTTGGAGGTCCTTGTCGTTGGCCTGGGTGAACCTGGCCAGCGCCTCGATCGCCTCCCGGGTCGTACGCAGCGTGGCGGTGAACTCCGTACGCTGCTCGGCGAGCAGGTCGGAGGTCGCGGCGACGTTCTCGATGAACAGCTCGACCAGCGCGTCGTGGGCCACCATCGCGCTGGTCAGCTCGTCGGTCTCGTGCAGGGCGGTGACAGCGGAGTCGGTGTGGCCGTTGATCGCGTTCAGGGCGGCGGCGAGATCGGCCAGGGCGGCACCGGCTCGCTGCCCGTTGGGGCCCAGGGTCTCCGCGCCGGCTTGGAGGAACTGGTCCACGCTCTTCCCGTCGCCGCCAGCGAGCCCGCTGCTGAACCGGTCCAGTGCGTTCAGGATGGCGTCGAAGTCGGCCGGGGTGCGGGTGCGCTCGCTCGCGATCAGGTCACCGTCCGCGAGCACCGGACCGCCGGAATAGCGCGGGGTGAGCTCGACGTAGCGGTCGTTGGCGACCGAGCGGGAGACGATCAGCGCCTGGGCGTCGGCCGGCACCGTGACGTCCTGGTCGAGCTCGAGCTCCACCTCGACTCCCGCGCCTGCCGGGGTGATCCGCTCGACCTCGCCGACCTTGACGCCGAGCACGCCGACGTCGTTGCCGACGAAGAGGCCTGCGGTGTCGGCGAAGGTGACGGTCACCGAGTAGGTGCTGGCGAACGGGATCGCGGCCGCACCCGTGCCGAGGGCGGCGACCACGGCGGCCACGATCGCGAGGTACCTGCCCAGCTTCGACGACGTCCTCATCAGCACAGCCCCTTCAGCTGGCAGGTCAGTCCGTCGGGCAGCGCGCGGTCGTCGGGCCGGATGTCGACCCAGGGGCCGTTGCCGGTGGCGTTGGCCAGGTAGCGGGCCGAAGGACCGAGTACGTCGAGCGCGGCGCCGAGCTCCTTCTCCTGGGCGCGCAGCCCCTTGATGACCACGGCCAGCTTCTTCAGCGCGACGTCGAAGTCCTGCTGGTTCGCGGAGACGACCCGTTTCAAGGTGGTGGTGAGCCGCTGGGCGTCGGCCAGCAGCCGGCGGATCGCCTCACGCCTGCTCTGCACCTCGGCCATGACCGCGTTGGACTGCTTCATCAGCGAGACGATCTCGCTGCTGTTTGCGTTGAGCCGGCCGGTCACGTCGGCGGCCGCTCGCACCAGGGCATCGGCCTGGTCGGCCCGGGTGAGCACGACCTCGGAGACCGCGGAGATGCCGTCGAGAGCGGCGGCGAGATCCGGCTGGGAGCTCGCCATCGTGCGACCGACCTCGTCGAGGGTGTTCGCAAGGAGCTCGGGGTCGAGCTCGTCGAGCGAGGCGCTGCCACGGTCGATGATGTCCTGCAGGTTGTAGGGCACGCTGGTCGCCGAGAGCGGGATGGTGTCCTCGGCCAGCTCTCCCCCACCGGCCGGAGTGACCGCGAGCAGGTGCGTACCGAGCAGCGTGGCGACCTCGATCTCGGCGCTGGTGCGGGCTCCGAGCCGGATATGGTCCTCGACGGTGAACTCCACGATCACGTCGCGGGCACCGAGCGAGATCGAGCGCACCTCGCCGACCCGGGCGCCGGCCACGGTCACATCCTCCCCGACCCGCAGGCCCGCGGTGTGCTCGAAGTGGGCCACGCAGACCCGTTCGCCGAAGCCGAGCGCCCCGGCACGGAAGACGAATACGACCGTCAGCGCGGCGAGCACGACGGCGACGATCCCGATCTTGAGCGGGTCCATGGTTCGTAGTGGAGTCATCCGGAGCACACCTCGGAGTAGCGGTCGTCGCTCTGTGGCAGCGCCAGCACGAGCTCGTCGACGGCGAAGTCGTAGCGGCAGACGTAGATGTTGAGCGCGTTGCGGTAGGAGGTGATCCTCCCCAGGGTCTCGACCAGCTGGGCGAAGGCGACCACGGCGCCCTTGAAGCTGGTCAGGTTGGTGGCGAAGGCGGTCACCGAGATCCGCAGGTTGTGGCTCAGCGTGCGGGCGGGAGCCTCGATCCGCGTACCGAAGTCGGCCCCCGTGGCCAGGAGCCCGGACAGCTCCTCGACGGAGGCGCCGAGGGCGTCGCGCTGCTCAGCCAGGCCCTTCATCAGCTTCTCCAGCTCGCGCACCGTGGTCTCGAACTCCTCCCCCTGCGCGGCCAAGTCGGCCAGGAAGGGGGTCAGGTTGGTCAGCACCCGCTCGAAGACCTGGTCCCGGGTGGCCACGAACCTGGTCAGCTCGGCGGTCTGCTCCAGGAGCACCGGGATGCTGCCGCCCTCGTCCTGGAGGACCTTCAAAATGGTGGCGGCGAGCTGGTTGACCTCGGCAGGATCGAGTACGTCGAAGAGGGGCCGGAACCCGTTGAGGAGCTCGGTCAGGTCGAACCCGGCGCTGGTCCGGCTCGCCGGGATCCGTGCCCCGGCGGCCAGCGGCTTCCCCGAGCCTCGAGTCTGCTCGATCCCGAGGAACCGCTGCCCGGCGATGTTCTGGTAGCGGACCGAGAGCCGCGCGGTGTCCAGCACCTGCTGCTTCCGGGACACCGTCAGCTCCACCGCCGCCTTCCCACCGGCGGTGACGGCGATGTCGGTGACCTTGCCGACGCTGACCCCGGCGATGCGTACGGCATCGTCCTCGTGCAGGCCGTTCACGTCGGCGAACTCGGCGGTGTAGGTGACCAGGTCGCCGGCTACCGGCGCCTTCAGGGTGCCGAGGACGAGCGCGAAGGCGAGCCCGGCGACCAGCGTGAAGCCTGCCAGCTTGAGATAGGTCGCGGTGGGGCGGCCCGAAGAGCCGCGCAGTCCGGACATCAGCAGTCCCCCTTGGTGCTGCCGTAGGTCGGGCAGTCGCGCTCGCGGGTGTAGTACGGCGGCGCCACCCGGTGCAGGATCAGGTCGAGCGCCGCCCGGCCGTCGCCGATGACGGTGGGGATCTCCTGGCCGATCTCACGGTTGGCTCGGAAGCTCTCCACGACGGCGCTCTCCCGGTTGTCGTGGACGGCGTCGGCGACCACCGCTGCCTGGTCCATCGCCTCGACCAGCTCGGCACCGTGCTCGTCGAGGAACGTCTGTGCCTCGGCCGTCAGGGTGAGCCCACCGGAGAGCAGCGCGGCGAGCTGCTCGCGCTTGGCGGCGATCGTCTCGGCGGTCGCGGTCCCGGACTCGAGCGCCGCGAACAGGTCGGCGGCGGAGGCCTCCAGGGTCTCCAGGTTGACTGCCAGGAGCGCCGCGGTGGACCGGATCGTGGGCAGGTCGGCCTCGGCCCGCTCCAGCACGTTCGCGGCGAGCTCGAGGGTCCGAGCGATGTCGTCGCCACGTCCGTCGAGACCGCCGGCGACCGCGGCCAGCGCGGCGTTGAGATCGGCGGGGCTAACCGCCTTGACCAGCTCGTCGATGCTGTCCAGGGCCTGCTGAAGCTCGACGGTGCCCTGGCGCAGATCCTGCGGGATCGTGCCGCCCGCCCATCTCCCCGGTCGGGAGCCGGTCGAGACCAGGTCGACGTACGCGGTGCCGAAGACGGTCGCGGGCAGCGCCCGCGCCGCGACGTCCGCCGGGAGCCGGTCGGCCGCCTCGCCGTCCAGCCGGATAGCGACCGAGGCCTTCGTGGAATCAGCGACCCGCGAGATACCGGTGACCGTGCCGATGATGACCCCACCCATCTTCACGTCCGCCCCGGGGCGCAGCGAGGCGCCCACGTCGACCATGGCGGCCCGGGTCGCGACGTCGTCGGAGAACGGGCGTCCGGAGAGCACGATCATCCCGGCGGCGAGCAGTCCGCAGGCCAGCACCCCGGCGGCACCACGTACGGCCAGGGTCCGGGGGCTCGTGGCGCGGCTCATCCCGAGATCCTGAAGCCCGGGTCGCCACCCCACATGGCGACGGTGAGCAGCATGTTGAGCACGACGATGACCACGAAGCTGGCCCGGATCGAACGGCCGGTGGCCTCGCCGACGTTGAGGGAGCCGGCCGAGACCGCTAGGCCGTACCAGCAGTGGATCAGCACCACGATCGCGGCGAAGATCAGGATCTTGACCAGTGAGAACCCGATGTCACGCATCGTCAGGAACTCGAGGAAGTAGTGGTCGAACTGACCCGGCGACTGGCCGAAGAGCATCACCACGGTCGACTCCGAGGCGATGTAGGAGCCGAGCAGGCCGATCGCGTAGAGCGGCACGATCGCAACCATCGTGGCGACCAGACGGGTGGCGACCAGGTAGTTGACCGGTCGCACCGACATGACCTCGAGCGCGTCGACCTCCTCGTTGACCCGCATCGCGCCGAGCTGGGCGGTGAAGCGGCAGCCGACCTGCGCACCCAGCGCGAGTGCGGCGACGAGTGGCCCGAGCTCCCGGGTGTTGGCAGTCGCCGAGATGAACCCGACCAGCGGCGCGAGCCCGACGAGCTCCAGCCCGTTGAACCCCTCGATCCCGAGCGAGGTGCCGACCGAGACCGAGAGCAGCACCATGACGCCGATCGTGCCGCCGCCGACGATGATCGCGCCCTTTCCCCAGCAGATGTCGGAGAAGTGCTGCAGGCAGGTGCGCCAGTGATGCACCAAGGTGGTCGGCACCGCCAGCAGGACGGCGGCGCTGAAGGTGAGGAAGGAGCCGAACGGCACCAGTGGGCTCCACCATCCGGTCGCCGGCCCGTCGGTCTCGACCGCGGCCATCAGGCACCACTGCCGGGGGCGAGCGCCAGGTAGCCCTGGGTGACCACCGCGTTCACCACGGCCAGCACGATCACGTTCAGCACGACGGTCTGGTTGACCGCGTCGGCGACGCCCTGCGGCCCGCCGGTCGCACCCAACCCCTTGTAGGCCGCCACCGTCGTGCCGATCAGCCCGAACAGCACCGCCTTGCCCTCGGCGAGCCACAGGTCGGCGCTCTGGCTGAAGTTGGTGAACGCGTCCAGATACGTGCCGGCGCCGACCACTCCCCGTCCGACGTTCATCACGTAGCCGGTCGCGATCGCGGCCACCGCCACGATCGCGGTCAGCATCACCGAGAGGAAGACGGCGGCGACGATCCTGGGCGCGACCATCCGCTGGACCGGGTTGGTGCCCATCACCTCCAGCGCGGCGATCTCGTCGCGGATCGCGCGCATCCCGAGATCGGAGCAGATCGCCGAGCCGACCACGCACGCGATGATCAACGAGGTGACCAACGGCGCGGCCTGGCGCAGCACCCCGACACCATTGACCGCGCCACTGAAGGACGAGGCACCGATGCTGTTGGCCACCGCACCGACCTGGATCGAGGTCACCACACCAAATGGGATCGCGACCAGGATCGTCGGCAACAGGGAGACGCGGGCCATGAACCAGGCCTGCTCGGCGGCCTGGGCCCAGTCGAACCGGCCGGTGACGATGTCCCGGGCGGCGTACGCACAGGCCTCGGCCCCCAGCGCGATGGTCTCCCCGACGGTCCTGAGCCCGTCGGAGAACCGGTGCCAGAGGCCGGTCGCCAGCCGTTCGGGCAAGGTTGCAGTCACCCGGGAACTCCTCCTCGTCGACGGGCGGCGTCAATTACTACATGCGTGTAGATTCGCACATCGTGTGGCCTGTGTCACCCCTTCCGTCGCGCGTCCTCCTACCCGTAACGTGCCCTCGTGATGGCCAACGACCAACCCGCCGGCAGGCGACGCTATGCGGCCCGGATGCCTCTCGACGAGCGTCGGGAGGCACTCCTGGACGCGGCGCTGCGCGTGCTCGGCCGCGACGGCTACGGCCACCTCACGATCAGCGCCATCGCCGCCGAGACAGGCGTGACCCGGCCGGTCGTCTACGACGCGTACGGGGGGATCGACCCGCTCCTCCACGCCCTGCTGGACCGCACCCAGCAGCGGGCCGCCGACGCGGCGCTGGCGCTCATCCCCGCCGGCGGAGTCCCGGTCGAGCTCGACCGATGGCTGCTCGAGGCGGCCGACGGACTCCTCCAGGCAGTCCAGGCGGACCCGGAGACCTGGCGCCCGGTGCTCGGACTGATCGACGGCGCGCCGCCGCTCGTGCGGGAGCGCATCGAGAGCACCCTGGTCCTGCTGCGAGGGTTCGTCGCCGACGTGCTCCGCACCAACCTCGGCCCCGAGAGCCAGCTCGACGTCGAGGTCGTCGCCCACTCGCTCGTCGCGCTGGTGCAGGAGTTCGCCCGGCTGCTCCTGGTGAGGCCCGACGAGTATCCGAAGGAGCGGCTGCTGGCGGCGTACGCCGGAATGCTGGCCCTGCGTCGCGCAACGTAGCCTTCGGGCATGAGCTATGCCGGACTGAGCAAGCTGCTGGCCGTGCCCGCCGGGTTCGAGGCGCCGCGGGTGCTCACCCACGGCGACCTGACCGCGCGGCCGCTGTCGCGCGAGTGCCTCGCCGACGACGTACGCGCGATCAACGCCGATCGGGACCTCATCAACGCCACCCGGGGCGGCGGCTGGCCGACCGGCCCGACGACGGAGGAGGACGACTACGTCGACCTCGTCTGGCACGAAGGCGAGTGGAAGGAGAACAAGTCGTTCTCCTACGTCCTGGAGACGCCCGCACTGGGCTACGTCGGCTGCGCCTATCTCTACCCGTTGGGCGTCCGGCAGGAGCTGAGCGAGGAGCTGGCTGCGTACGACGTCGACGTCAGCTGGTGGGTGACCACCGAGGCGTACGAGCAGGGGCTCTACGAGGTGGTCTACGAAGCACTGAAGAAGTGGGTGCCGGCGGAGTATCCCTTCCGCCGGCCCCACTTCTCCAACGTGGCAATACCTAATCAGGAGTAGGTGACCGGCATCTCCTTGATGCCGTTGATCCACGCGTGCCGCAGTCGGCGCGGGGTGCCATTGGGCTTCAGGTCGGGCATCCGGTCGGCGATCGCGTCGAACATGATCCGCACCTCCATCCGGGCGAGGTTGGCGCCGATGCAGTAGTGCGCGCCGTGGCCGCCGAAGGCGAGGTGCGGGTTGTGCTCACGGGTGATGTCGAAGGTGTCCGGGTCGTCGAAGACGTCCTCGTCATGATTGCCCGAGGCGTAGAAGATGCCGACGCGCTGGCCCTTCTTGACCAGCTGGCCGCCGACCTCGACGTCGTTGAGCGCCGTACGTTGGAAGACCGTGACCGGGGTGGCCCACCGGATCACCTCGTCGACCATCGTGTCGGGGCGCTCCTTCTTCCACAGCTCCCACTGGTCGGGGTGGTCGAAGAAGGCCTGCATGCCGTGGGAGATCGCGTTGCGGGTGGTCTCGTTGCCGGCGACCGCGAGCAGGATGACGAAGAAGCCGAACTCGTCATCGCCCAGCGCCCCGCCCTCAAGCTCGGCATTGACCAGCTTGGAGATGATGTCGTCCTTGGGGTCCGCCTTGCGCTCGGCGGCCAGCTGCATCGCGTAGGTCAGGATCTCTATCGAGGCGGCCTCGGGGTCCGCGTCGTAATCCGGGTCGTCGTAGGCGAGCATCTGGTTGGACCAGTCGAAGAGCTTGCGCCGGTCCTCCTGCGGGACGCCGAGAAGCTCGGCGATCGCCTGGAGCGGGAGCTCGGCGGCGACCTCTGCGACGAAGTCGCCCTCGCCCTTGGCCAGGGCGTCGTCGACGATGGCGTCGGCCCGCTCGACCAAGCGATCCTTGAGCGCGTTGATCGCACGCGGGGTGAAGCCGCGGCTGATGATCTGGCGCAGCTTGGTGTGGTCGGGGGCGTCGTGGTGGATCAGCATCGCGCGCTGGAGCTCCACCTGCTCACGGGTCATGTCGGGCGCGAACCGGATGATCACGCCGTTCTCGTTCGTGCCGAAGTTCTCGTTGTCCTTGGAGACGGCGAGGATGTCCTCGTGCTTGCTCACCGCCCAGAAACCGGTGTCGAGGAAGCCCGCCCGAGCCTCCGGCGTCTGCTCGACCCACCACACCGGAGCCGACTTGCGGAGCTCGAGGAACTCCTGGAGGGGGACGCGCTCCTCGTTGAGCACGGGATCAGTCGGATCGAAATCCACGGGGAGAGCGGTCACGGGTGTGCTCCTTCGAGGTCTTTTCTGTAACACGTTCTAGTTTATCGTCACACAGTGCCCCGCATCACACAAGGCTCAGTACACAAGGGTTGCGCCGAACGAGAACACGTTCTAATTTGGGACAATCGAGTGTCACCCGTGTCACGTCACCGGACGTGACGGTGCGCAACCCTGCACCAGCGACTTGTCGACACCCCTGAAGAGCGAGGTTCCATGGGCACGCCCGTCATCGTCGAAGCCGTCCGCACCCCCATCGGCAAGCGCAAGGGCTGGCTCGCCGGGCTCCACCCGGGCGAGCTGCTCGGTGCTGCCCAGGTCGAGGTGCTCAAGCGCGCCGGAATCGACCCTGACCTGGTGGATCAGGTCATCGGCGGCTGCGTCTCCCAGGTCGGCGAGCAGTCCAACAACATGGTCCGCCGCGCCTGGCTCCACGCCGGGCTGCCGATCCACACCGGATCCACGGTCATCGACGCACAGTGCTCCTCGGCCCAGCAGGCCACCCATCTGATCAACGCGATGATCGCCTCCGACCAGATCAAGGTCGGGGTCGCCTGCGGCATCGAGTCGATGTCACGGATCCCGCTGGGCGCCAACGTCCCCAAGGGCGCCGGCGACCCCCGTCCCGCAGACTGGAACATCGATCTGCCCAACCAGTTCGAGGGCGCCGACCGGATCGTCAAGAACCGCGGGTTCTCCCGCAACGAGGTCGACGAGTTCGGCCTGTGGTCGCAGGTCAAGGCCCGCCAGGCCCGCGACGCCGGCCACTTCCAGAGCCAGATCTTCGCCGTCGAGGCCCCCATGCTCGACGACGAGGGCAAGCCCACCGGAGAGGTGCGCACCGTCACCGAGGACCAGGGCATCCGGGACACCTCCCTGGAGAGGCTGGCCGGGCTGAGCCCGGTGCTCGACGGTGGCACCCACACCGCCGGCACCTCCTCGCAGATCTCCGACGGCGCCTCGGCGCTGCTGCTGATGGATTCGGCGCTCGCGGCATCGCTCGGTCTGAAGGCCCGGGCCCGGATCGTGACGTCCAACCTGGTCGGCTCCGACCCCTACTATCACCTCGACGGCCCGGTCCAGGCGACCGAGAAGGCGCTGAAGGACACCGGGATGACGATCGGCGACATCGACATCGCCGAGGTCAACGAGGCATTCGCCGGCGTGGTCATGTCGTGGGCGAAGGTGCACCAGGTCCCCGAGGAGAAGATCAACGTCAACGGCGGCGCGATCGCGCTCGGCCACCCGGTCGGCTCTACCGGCACCCGCCTGCTCACCGCCGCCCTCCATGAGCTCGAGCGCCGCGACGCCAGCACCGCACTGGTCTCGATGTGCGCCGGCGGCGCACAGGCGACGGCCACGATCATCGAGAGGGTCTGACTGTCATGGGCTGCGCGGTCTCGACAAGCTCGACCACCGGTCGGAGGAGGGTCTGAGATGGCCCGCGAGAAGGTCACCGAGGCCGAGTACGTCGTCGTGGGCGCCGGGTCCGCGGGCTGCGCGGTCGCCGGGCGTCTGGCCGCGGCCGGCAAGTCGGTCATCCTCCTCGAGGCCGGGAAGGTGGACAAGCGCAACTACCTGGTCACCAAGCCGGGCATGATCGGCCCGCTGCACGCCGAGCCACGGCTGAAGAAGCTCGTCGACTGGGGCTACCACACGGTCCCCCAGAAGCACGCCCGCAACCGCGAGCTCCCCCAGCCGCGCGGCAAGGTGCTCGGCGGCTCCTCCTCGATCAACGGCCTGCTGTGGGTCCGGGGCAACCGGGCCAACTACGACGCCTGGGCGGCCGAGGGCAACACCGGCTGGGATGCGGACTCGGTCAACGAGGCGTACCGAAGGATCGAGGACTACGAGGGCGGCGGCTCCGACTACCGCGGCACGGGCGGGCCGATCAAGGTCATGAAGCACCCGCGGCCGACCGAGGCGTCGCTCTCCTTCCAGCGTGCCGCAGCCGAGACCCTCGACGTGAAGGTGCTCGACGACTACAACGCCGCCGAGCAGGAGGGCGTCTCGACGTTCCAGCAGAGCGCCGTCGACGGGCTGCGCTACTCCGCCTCGCGCGGCTACCTCCACGACCAGCAGCTGACCGGCCTGACCACGCTGACCCAGGTGCACGTCTCCAGGGTCGTCGTCGAGAACGGGCGGGCCACCGGTGTCGAGATCCAGACCAGGCAGGGTCCGCAGACGATCTCGGCCACGAAGGAGGTGATCGTCTCCGCGGGAGCCTTCGGCTCGCCCCAGCTGCTGATGCTCTCCGGGATCGGGCCTGCCGCCCACCTCGCCGAGCACGGGATCACCGCCGTCCACGAGCTGCCGGTCGGCGACAACCTGCACGACCACATGTTCGTGCCGACCACCTGGGAGATGCCGACCGCACTGCACCGCGGCACCGCGGCCTACTTCGGCAAGGCGGTCCTCCGGGAGCAGACGGTCGGGAAGTCGATCCTCGGTCACACTGTCTTCGAGACGGTCGGTTTCGTACGCACCTCGCTGGCCACCGACGTACCCGACCTGCAGCTGCACGTGCTCCCCTGGGCCTACCCCTCCCCCAACCAGGACGCCCCGATCCGGCACGCGGTCGACCCACGAGCCGCGCTCACGGTGATGTCGTCGCTGATCTATCCGCGCTCGCGGGGGACGCTGCGACTGCGCAGCGCCGACCCGACCGCCGAGCCGCTGATCGACTTCAACTATCTCGCCGAGCCAGACGACAAGCGGGTCCTGCTCGAAGGCGTCGAGATGATCCGCGAGATCATGGCCTCCCCGGCCTTCGGCGACCAGGTCAAGTCGGAGATCCACCCCGGCCGGTCCATCGACGCCGAGGCGATGAAGGACGAGGTCACCAACCGGGCGACCTCGATCTACCACGCCGTCGGCTCCTGCCGGATGGGCGTCGACGAGCGGGCCGTGGTCGACCCACGCCTCCGCGTACACGGTATCGACGGCCTCCGCGTCGCCGACGCCTCGATCATGCCGTCGATCATCGGCGGCAACACCAACGCTCCCGCGGTCATGATCGGTGACCGCTGCGCAGCCTTCGTCCTTGACGAACATGCGTAGAGCCATTCTTGACGGAACCGACAACAGCTGATCGGAAGCAGACATGAGCACTGACACAGCGAACACAGCAGACGTACGCCGCCCCGACTGGATCACCGAGGAGCTGCTGACCGAGCTGGTCTCCCGGGTCCCCTCCTCCACAGGTGCGTCCTGGAAGCTGACCGAGGTCTACACCGGCGAGGTGCTGGTCGCGCTGCCACAGTCCTCTCCGGCCGATGTCGAGCGGGCAGCCGCCGAGGGCCGGGCCGCCCAGCGCAAGTGGGCGGCGACACCGCTCCGGGAGCGGCTGGCCGTCTTCAAGCGCGCTCACGAGCTGATCCTGCGCAACCAGCACAAGATCGCCGACCTCATCCAGGCCGAGTCGGGCAAGGCCCGCCGGATCGCGTTCGAGGAGGTGTGCGACCCGCCGATGGTGATCTCGCACTACCTCAAGCGGGCGCCGAAGCTGCTCAAGGACAAGTTGCGGCCCGGGATGATGCCGTTGCTGTCGAGCTCGATCGAGCGCCACCCGCCGCGCGGCCTGGTCGGCGTCATCGCGCCATGGAACTTCCCGTTCGCGACCGGGCTCTCCGACGCGATCCCGGCGCTCATGGCCGGCAACGCGGTGCTCCTCAAGCCCGACAACAAGACGGCGCTCTCGCCGCTGTTCGGCATCGCGCTGCTCGAGGAGGCGGGCCTGCCGAAGGGCCTGTTCCAGGTCGTCTGCGGCGAGGGGCCCGACGTGGGCCCGACGCTGATGGACAACGTCGACTACGCGATGTTCACCGGGTCCACCGCCACCGGGCGGGTGATCGGTGAGCAGGCCGGGCGCAACCTGATCGGCGCCTGCCTCGAGCTGGGCGGCAAGAACCCGATGATCGTCCTCGACGACGCCGACATCGACGAGACGGTCGGGGGCTCGATGTTCGCCGTCTTCGGCAACACCGGCCAGATCTGCATGCACATCGAGCGGATCTACATCCCCGAGGCGATGTACGACGAGTTCCGCGACAAGTTCGTCGCCGCCGTCGAGTCGATGCGGATCGAGGCTGCGTACGCCTTCGGACCGGACCTCGGAGCGCTGGTCTCCCCCGACCATCTGGCGCGGGTGCAGTCCCACGTCGACGACGCGATCGCCAAGGGCGCCACCGTCCTGACCGGCGGCAAGGCGCGCCCAGACATCGGGCCGACCTTCTTCGAGCCGACCATCCTGGAAGGCACCACGAAGGAGATGCTGCACGGGGTGACCGAGACCTTCGGACCGGTCGTCTCGCTCCACCGCTACTCCACCCTGGAGGAGGCGATCGAGCTGGCCAACGACACCGAGTACGGGCTCAACGCCTCGGTGTGGACCACGAACTTCAAGCGCGCACAACAGGTCGCGGCCCGGATCGAGTCGGGCAACGTCAACATCAACGACGGCCTGGCCACCGCGTACGCCTCCAAGTCGACCCCGTCGGGCGGCATGAAGCAGTCCGGCGTCGGCGCCCGCCACGGTGACCAGGGGCTGCTCAAGTACACCGAGACCCAGAACGTCGCGACCCTGAAGAAGCAGGTCATGGGGCCGCAGGGCAAGCAGACCTTCGACGACTACGCCAAGCAGATGCAGACGTCGCTGCGGTGGATGCGGAAGCTCCACATCCGTTGATCCCGTCCCGCTATGCCGTCCTGACCCGGGACGAGCTCGCCGAGACCGTCCGCGAGCTCCTCCTGATCGGCCAGCTGATCGACCGCTCGGGGATGGCCTGGTGCATCTCCGCCTTCGGCCGCGAGGAGATGCTGCGGATCGCGATCGTGGAGTGGGCGTCCGCCTCGCCGATCTACACCCGGCGGATGCAGGCGGCACTGGGCTATGCGCCGGCGGTGCCCGGCCAGGGTGACGTGCCGATCATCTTCAAGGGCCTCCAGCTCGACATCGGCGCACCTCCGCAGTTCATGGACTTCCGCTACACCGTCCACGACGCCCGCCATGGCGAGTTCCACCTGGACCACTGCGGAGCGCTCATGGACGTGGAGCCGATGGGCGAGGAGTACGTCCGTGGGATGTGCCATGACATCGAGGACCCCACCTTCGACGCCACCGCAGTCGCGACCCACCCGCGGGCGCAGGTCCGCCCGGTCCACCGGCCCCCGCGGATGCCCGCCGGCCGGACGCCGCACTGTCGCTGGACGGTGGTCATCGACGACGCCCACCCCGAGGCGGTCGCGGTCCCGGAGCTGGCGCTCAACGAGCGCTCCCGGGCGGCGAGCCTCGAGCTGGCCCCGATCGACCCTGCCGACGACGGCGCGGCCGACTACGCCGGACCGCTCGTCTCCGACCTCGACCTCGCCGCCTTCTCCCACTCCGCGCTGGTGCGTATCGCCGACGAGGTCTGCCTGCAGATGGCGCTGCTCGACCGTGGGTTCACCCTCGCGCTGGAGCCCCGGGTGGCCTCGCCCGAACAGCTCGTCGACATCCGCCGCAAGCAGCTGGTCGGGGTCGCCGGAATCGCCGGCTCACGCCTGGCTCGGGCTCTGTCGCTGCCGGCGGACACCGAGGGCGCGCTCCGGCTGCTCGCGCTCCACCCGATGCTGAACCCCGCTGCGTACGTCTCGGTGGAGATCGAGGCCGAGGCGCTGGTCGTGCGGCCCTCGCCTGCCGACGAGGACGACGCCTGGGTCTCGCTGATCGGCCCGGAATGGTTCGTTCCGATCCAGGCGGCGGTGCATGCCCTCGACCCTCACCTCGACGTAGAGGTGACGCCCTTGGGAGACACCGGCGCAGACGGCTGGCGGGCCGAGATCGTACGCCGCCCCGAACCCGTCCCCGAGGCCTCCGAGGTCGCCGTGGTGCGATTCAGCACCGGCGCAGACTTCGCCTTCGAGCCGCGCCGGTCGCTGCCGATCACGCCGGTCTGAGACCTACCTGCCTGAGACCTACCTGTCTGAGACCCAGAGGTCGCTCATCTGCGGTGCAGCGCGAGCACCGGGATGACCCGGTCGGTCTTCGCCTCGTACTCTCCGAAACCTGGGCTCATCGCTTTGAAACGCTCCCAGGCGGCGTCCCGCTCCGTGCCGGTCAGCTCGCTGACCCGGACCTCGACGACACCGTCCGCGGGCGTCTCGATCTTGGTCTCCGGGTTGGCCAGGAGATTGTGATACCAGGCTGGGTTGTCCGGGGCTCCGGCCTTGGAAGCGGCGATCAGCCAGGTGTCGGGGTCCTGACGGATGTTGGCCACCGGCGAGACCCGCTCGGTGCCCGTCTTGGCGCCGGTGTGGTGCACGAGCACGAGCCCGCGCCCGAACGGCACCGAGGTGACGTTGCCGTCGTTGGCTCGGAACTCGTCGATGATCGACTGGTTCCAGTCCTTGAACTCGCTGTCTGACATGGAGTGCCTTTCCCCCGAGGATCGGTTTCCACCCACTCTTGCAGACAACCCAACGCCGAGTCGGCGATCGAGTCGCAGTCAGACACGTGCGGGGGCCGCGATGCGTACCTGGTTCTCTCGATCGGTCACCTTCACCCGTGGGCGGCCGATCTCCTTGCCGGAGTCACGCTCATGCGTATCGAGGTTGTTCCAGCCGGTCTGGTCGACGACGGTCACACCGCGTGCCGCCAGGACGTCGTCGAGAGGCTCGCCAGTCGGGTCGGCAAGCGAGCCTGCTGCGTGGTCGTCGAGCAGGGTGCGTACGGTCTCGGCGGCGCAGGCCCGGTTGGTGCCGATCACGCCGTTGGGACCGCGTTTCGCCCAGCCCGCGGTGTAGGTCGCCTCGGCTCCGACCACCCGGCCGGCCTCGTGGTGGAAGCGGCCGGTGTCCACCTCGGCCGGGACGCCGGCGACGCCCGCGGAGCGGTAGCCGGTGGCGCGGACGACGAGGCCGGCCTCGATCTCCTCACCGCTGTCGAAGCGCACTCCGGTGACGGTGTCGGTGCCGAGGATCTCGGTGGGGGTCAGGCCGAAGCGGAGAACGAGCCGCTTCGCGGCGTCCGTACGCTGCCGGGCAGCCAGGTCGCGGAGCAGCTCCGCCTTCTGCAGCGCCGCGAAGGTCGCGGCGTTGCGTTCGGTCGTCTCCTCCTCGGTCGGCAGGCCCGCCAGGTCTGCCTCCTCGACCAGGACGTCGAGGGCGGCGTCGTCGGCCAGCGCCCGCAGCTCCGGGCTGGTGAAGGCGGCGTACTCCGCCCCACGCCGGGCGGTGACGACGACCTCGCGGATGCCGCTGGCGGCCAGCGCCGCCAGCGCGGCGGGAGCCAGGTCGGAGGCGTTCAGCGCGGCCTCGTCGGCCAGCAGCAGGCGAGCGAGGTCGAGGGCGACGTTGCCGTTGCCGATGATGACGGCGCGCTCGTGGGTCAGCGGGAAGTTGAGCGCTGCCCGGTCGGGATGCCCATTGTACCAGCCGACGAGCTCGGCCGCCGAGGTCGAGCCGGGCAGGTCCTCCCCGGGTATCCCGAGGCTGCGGCCCTCGCCGGCACCAGTCGTGTAGACGACCGCATGATGGGCGCCGAGGAGCTCCTCGTGGGTGACGTCACGCCCGACATCGACGTTGTAGCGGGTGCGCACCCGGCGGTGTCGCGCCGTCTTCGCGAAGCCGGAGGCGATCTCCTTGGTGTCCAGGTGGTCGGGCGCGACGCCGTAGCGGACCAGACCGTACGGGGTCGCGAGCCGGTCGATGACGGTGATCTCGACGTCGCAGCGTCGGGTGGCGGCCAGCTCCTCGGCGACGTACCAACCGGCCGGCCCGGCCCCTACGACGGCCACCTTGAGCGGACCGGACCCGGCGATCTTGGGGCCTGGCGGCGGCAGCGGCGCGGGCGCGTCCTGCTCGCCGGTGAACTCGAAGAAGGCGGCGTTGATGTCGGTGTAGGGCGCGAACACATCCGGGACCTCGTAGTCCGGGAAGATCGCGTTGACCGGACAGGCGTCCTCGCAGGCGCCGCAGTCGATGCACTCGTCGGGGTGGATGTAGAGCATCTCGGCGCCACCGAACCCGGGCTCGTCCGGTCCGGGGTGGATGCAGTCGACCGGGCAGACCTCCACGCAGGAGGCGTCGTTGCAGCAGGACTGGGTGATGACGTACGTCATGAGCGCTGAGCCTTCCCCTGGGCCTCTCTTCGGGCCTTGCCGATGGTCTCCTCGACGACCGTGTTCATCCTGGCACCGTTGGGCCATCCCGCGTAGTGACTCAGGAAAACCACGATCTCCCGCAGCTCGTCCTCGGAGAGCTCACCGTTGGCGTACGCGGCGGGGATCTGGATCCCGAGCACGTCCGCGGCGCCTTGGCCGGCGAGGAGCCCGATCAGCAGGAGCCGCCGGTCGCGCGTGGTCAGACCCGGGCGCTGCCAGATGTCGCCGAAGAGGTGGTCGGCGGTATAGCGGAAGAAGTCGCCCTCGCCGTCGGCCATGTCGAAGCCGTAGACCTCCTCCATCTTGCGCAGGCCCTTGGCCCGCTGCTCGGGGAGCTCGGCGAACTTGTCGTCAGGCATGGTCACTCATGTCTCTCTGCGGCGGTCGAGTCTCTCTGCGGTGGTCGAGCCTGTCGAGACCCCCTCGACGTCGGACATCCCCAAACCCGGCGCCAGCCGCTCGAGCGCGAGCCGGGCCAGCGGCACCTCGACGCCGAGCTCCTCGGCCAGCTCGATCGCGAAGCCGAGGTCCTTCTCCCCCAGCGCCACGACGTGGCCGAAGACGCCGTGCCAGAAGTCATCGGGGGCAATCGTTGCGGTGGTGTCGCGATGCATGATCGCGCCGGGCCCGCCGGTGATCGCGTCGGTGTGGCGGACGACCTCACCGAGCGCGACCAGGTCCAGCCCGGCCGCCTCGGCGAGCCGCTGGGCCTCGGTGGCGGCGGTGAAGGAGGCGAAGTGGAGCAGGTTCCGCGCCAGCTTGAATCTCGTCCCGGCGCCGACCGGACCGGCATGGACGACCTTGGCGCCCATCACTGACAGGACCGGGGATGCCGCTGCGTACGCCTCGGCCCCTCCGCCGCAGAGGATGGCCAGAGTGCCGTCGGCGGCGCCCATCGGTCCACCCGAGACCGGTGCGTCGAGCACGTCGACCCCGTGGGGAGCGGCGGTCGCGGCCAGTTCCGTGGGGGTGTGGGGCGAGACGGTCGAGTGCACCAGGACGGTGAGGCGGCTGCCGGTCGTCCGGCGAGCCGTCAGCACCTCTGCCAGCACCTGGCGCACCTGGTCGTCGTCGCGGACCATCACGCTCAGCACGTCGACGGATGCCGCCAGCTCCGCCACCGAGGCGGCCGCCTTAGCGCCCGCGGCCTCGAGCTCGGCGACGGGCTCGGGGGCGATGTCGTGGACCCACAGGTCGATGCCGTCGGCCTTGGCGAGTTGGAGCGCCATCGGCCTGCCGATGTTGCCCAGCCCGATGAATCCCGCGCGCGTCCTGGTGCTCACAGTCGGAACGTCCCGCCTCCGTCGACGGCGATGATCTGGCCCGAGATCCACGACGACTCCTCGGAGAGGAGGAACTTCGCGGTCCCGACCATGTCCTCGGTGGTGCCGAGGCGCTTGATCGCCATCTGCTTGGTCATGTCCTTGGCCGCGTCACCGGCCTGGGTGCGGGTCGCCTCGGTGTCGGTCGGGCCGGGAGCGATCGCGTTGACCCGGATGTTCATCCCACCGAGCTCGTGGGCGAGCTGCTGGGTCAGGCCGTTGATCCCGACCTTGGCCAGGCCGTAGAAACCGGAGTAGAGGTAGGCAGCGGTCGAGGACTGGTTGACGATCGCCCCGCCGCCGCGCCGCTGCATCACCGGGTAGACCGCACGGGTCATCACCAGGGCTCCGTTGAGGTTCACGCTCATGAACTTCTCGTAGTAGTCCCAGTCGACGGTGATCAGCAGGTCGAAGGCCATGTCGCCGTAGATCGCGGCGTTGTTGATCAGACCGTCGATCCCGCCGTACGCCTCGACCGTCTCAGCCGCGAGCGCAGCCGCCGACTCGTGGTCGGAGACGTCGCAGCGTACGAACCTCGCGACTCCGCCGGCCGCCTCGATCTCCTTGGCGACCCGCTCCCCCTTCTCCTCGTTCAGATCCGCGACCACGACAGCGGCCCCCTCGGCGGCAAGCCCCTTGGCGTACGCCTCCCCGATCCCCTGCGCCGCCCCCGTGACCACGACGACCTTGCCCTCAAACCTCATCGTGCTTCCTCTCACTCTGGTCGCATGGCGACCGTGTTGGTCTCGACACGGGCTCGCTGGCGCTCGCCCGGCTCGACCACCGGGGGTCGCTCGCGCGCGCCCATCCGGCCGAATCGGCCGACGAAACCGCTGGTCGAGCCGCCGGAGCCGCTAGGCGGAGGCGTGTCGAGACCAACACAGTCGTCTCGCTCATGCCGGCTCCGCGATCAGCTTGGTCTCCAGGTACTCCTCGAAGCCGGCCACGCCCATCTCCCGGCCGAGGCCGGACTGCTTGTAGCCGCCGAAGGGGGCGTCGGGGCCGAACCACTGGCCGCCGTTGACGCCGATGGTGCCAGTGCGGATCCGGGCCGCCACCGACTTCGCGCGCTCCAGCGACCCGGACTCGACCGAGCCCGAGAGGCCGTAGGGCGAGTCGTTGGCAAGACGTACGGCATCGTCGTCGCCGTCGTGCGGGATCACCGTCAGCACCGGTCCGAAGATCTCCTCGCGGGCGACCCTGGCGGTGTTGTCGAGACCGGCGATGACGGTGGGCTGGACCCAGAAGCCGCCGGCCAGGTCACCGTCCTGGACGGCCACGTCGCCACCGGTCGCGAACCGACCGCCCTCCTCCTCGGCGAGCGCCAGGTAGCCGAGGATGCGCGTGCGCTGGACCGCCGAGATGACCGGGCCGCAGATCGTGCCGGGGTCGGCGGGGTCGCCGGCGCCGAGCGAGGCCATGGTCGCGGCCGCCGCCTCGACGGCCGCGTCGTAGGACGCGCGCGGCACGAGCAGGCGGGTGGTCAGGGCACAGCCCTGACCTGCGTGAACGGCGACCGAGAAGGCTGCCATCGAGGCAGCGGCGGCGATGTCGGCGTCGTCGAGGACGATTGCGGCCGACTTGCCGCCGAGCTCGAGGAAGACCTTCTTCAGGGTCGGCGCGGCGGCGGCCATGATCCTGCGGCCGGTGCTGGTCGAGCCGGTGAAGGAGACCAGGTCGACGCGGGGGTCCTCGGCGAGAAGGGCGGCGACCTCGTTGCTGCGCGGTGTCACCACGTTGAAGACGCCCGCCGGGATGTCGGTGTGCTCGGCGACCAGGCGCCCGAGCTCGGCCGCCACCCACGGGGTGTCCGGGGCGGGCTTGAGCACCACGGTGTTGCCGGCGGCGAGCGCCGGACCGATCTTGGCCAGGTTGATCTGGTTGGGGAAGTTCCACGGCGTGATCGCCGCGACGACGCCGACCGACTCCTTCCGTACGGTGCGCCTCGAGGAGACGCCCATGGTGACCCCGACGCCGAGGTCCTGCTCCCACTCGTAGCGCTCGGCCAGGTCGGTCGCCCACTTCAGGGTCTCGATGGGGGCGTCGAGCTGGGGCCCGGCGACGAGGAACGCAGGCGCCCCGACCTCGGCGGTGGTCAGGTCCCGCAGAGCATCGACGTCGTCCAGCAGCGCCTGGTGCAGCTGGCGGAGGCATCGGATCCGGAAGGCGACGTCGGTGGACCAGTCGGTCTCGTCGAAGGCTCGACGAGCGGCGGCGATCGCGGCGTCCATGTCCTCGGCCGTCGAGTCGGGCGCGCGACCGATCTCCGCTCCCGTGGCGGGGTTGAGGATGGCGTACGTCTCGCCGTTGCTCGCAGCGCCGAGCTTGCCGTCGACGTACTGCTGAGCGGGAGGGTTGGTGGGGGTGCGGTTCACTTGGGGGTCTCCTGTCGAAGTGCAGCCGGAACCGATGTGCTCTGGGTGAGGAACTTCCCGTCGGCCACCGGCGGCGGCCAGACGGTGCTGGGCAGGTCCTTGCGCCGGTAGTGGCCCGGCTGCTCGATGCCGTTGAGCGACATCCGGTCGAGGAGCCCCTGGGTCGCCTTCTTCGCCTTGACGATGTCCAGGAAGGTCGTCGCGGTGGAGCCGAGGTCGAACCAGTCGCGCTGCCAGGCGAACTCCAGACCTTCACCGTCGGGACGCCGCGCGAGCCCGAACCACGAGCCCCCGATGCCGAGGATCTCGTACTCCTCGCCGGTCGCGTCGTCGATGATCCCCGCGCGCTGGCGCCAGAAGCCGACCACCATGGCGTTCACGTCGTCGATCACCGTCGCCTGGTAGTCGTAGTGCCAGCCCTCGAGGCCGGCCATCTCCGTGCCGAGCGCCCACTCGCGGATCTGGTCGCGGCCGACGGCCATGAAGTGCTCGTCGGGGGTGTACATCCAGCCGTACGTCGCGTCCTCGGCATACACGTCGGCCAGCGGCGACCAGCTGCCGTCGGCCTCCGCCTGGCGGTTGAGGTCGAGCCAATGGGCCCAGAACCCCTCGATCTCGGTGCGGTCCAGGTCAGACACGTCGGTCCTCCAGCGATAGGGCGAAAGCAGGGCAGTACTTCACGGCCGCGCGCGCGGCCGGAAGCTGCTCCTCGGACGGTTCGGTGATGCGTACGACGACCTGGTAGCTGTCGTCGTCGAAGGCGAAGAGCTCGGGGGCCTCGGCGAGGCACTCCTGGTGCCCCTGGCAGAGGCCGAGGTCAGCGATGAGCTTCACGATGCCCGCCTGCGGTAGCGGACCTTGCAGGGCTGCTGGAGCTGGATCACCATCTTGGTGAAGTCGTCGGCGTAGGAGTCCAGCGGCTGAGCGGCCTCGAAGGTGTAGTCGCGCAGGACGACCGAGAAGATCGCCTTCATCTGCATCATCGCGAACGCGTTGCCGACACAGCGGTGCTTGCCGGCACCGAACGGGATCCAGGTCCAGCGGTTCTGCATGTCCTCCTGGCGCGGGTCGATGTAGCGCGACGGATCGAACGACGCAGCCTTCGGGAAGTCGGCCTCGATCCGGTTGGAGACCCGCGGCGAGGCGGCGAGCAGGGTGCCGGCCGGGATGGTCTCGCCGAGCAGCTCGAAGTCCTCCTGCACCAGCCGCATCAGGATGATCAGCGGCGGGTGCAGCCGCAGCGTCTCCTTCAGCGTCGCCTCGAGCACGGGGATGGAGCGAAGCGCCTGGAAGGAGACCTCGCTGCCGTCGGCGTACAGCTCGTCGAGCTCGGCGGTGACCTCCGCCATCACCGACGGGTTCCGCAGCAGCTCGATCATCGCCCACGACGCCGTGCCCGAGGAGGTGTGGTGCCCGGCGAACATCATCGAGATGAAGATCCCGGTGATGGTATCGGTGTCCATGTCGATGGAGATGAGGACGTCGAGCAGGTCGCGGTCCTCCTTGGCGACCTTCCCCCGCGCGACCCGCTTGTCCACGATCGCCTGGACGAGCTCGACCAGCCGCTCCCGGGCGGCGTCGCGCATCCGGAAGCTCTCGATGTCGGCGTACGCGTCGACGTAGGCGATGGCATCGGTGCCGTGCTCCAGCTCGTGGTAGTGCTGGGCGAAGGTGGCGTCGAGCTCCTCGCGGAACGGCTTGCCGATCAGGCACGAGGAGGTCGTGTAGATGGTCAGCTCGGCGAAGAAGTCGAGCAGATCGATCTCGCCCTCATCGCCCCAGCCGGCGATCATCCGGCGGATCTCGGCCTCGATCGTCTGCGCGTGCCCGCGCATCATGTCGCCACGCAGCGCCTGGTTCTTCAGCATCTGCTGCCGCTCCTCCGGCGAGGCGTCGAAGACCACGCCCTTGCCGAAGATCGGCGTCATGAACGGGTACGCGGCAGCCTGGTCGAGCACGTCGTCGGGCGCCCGGAAGAACGCCTCGTTGGCCTCGGCCCCGGTGACCAGGACGACGTCCTTGTCGGCGAGCCGGAAGCGACCGAGGTCACCGCACTCCTCGCGGACGCGGGTGAACAGCGAGATCGGGTCGACCCGCATCTCGGGCAGGTGTCCGGTCCCCCGGATGATCTCGGGGACACTCGGGTCCTGGTCGTCCAGGACGGTGGAGACCGTGGGGATCGTCATCGTGCCTCCTGCACAGGGGCTTCGGGGTCGACGTCGATGGTGCTGATGTGGACACCGCGCTTGGCGGTCACGACCGACGTGATCGCGTCGGCCAGCGCCTGGGCCTTGAGGAAGTGTGGATGCCGGGCCAGGCCCCATCGGGCCCACTGCTCCAGGACGAACCCGCCGAGCTCGGTGGGCCACTCGTTGCCGATGTCGGAGTGGGTGGGGCCGGGTCGCACGATGGAAGCGCGAACCCCGGTGCCCTCCAGCTCCATCTGGAGCGCGTTGACCATGCCCTCCAGGCCCCACTTGGAGGCTGCGTACGCTCCCATGAACGGTCGCGGCTTCACCGCCACGTCGGAGGAGACGAAGACCAGGTCGCCGCGCTGCCGCTCGATCATCCCTGGCCCGAAGGCGCGCAGGACACGATGGGCACCGAGCAGGTTGATGTCGACCTGGTGACCGAAGGTCTCCGTGGAGACGTCGACGGTCGCTCCCGGATGAGTGACACCGGCGTTGCTGACCAGGACCTCGACCTCGCCGAGGTCGGCGACCACCTTCGCGGCGAACTCGACCACTGAGTCGTCCGAGGTCACGTCGAGGGGGTACGCGACCGCCTCTCCCCCGTCGGCCCGGATCGCGGCGGCGATCTCCTCGACCCGGTCGAGCCGCCGGGCGCCGAGCGCGACCGGGAAACCGGCCGTGGCCAGCGCCTTCGCGGTCTCCGCGCCGATCCCGGAGGATGCGCCGGTGATCACCGCCGGGCGGCGGTCGGGCTGTGCGTACTTCTCGGATCTGGTCATCAGCGACCCCTGGGGACGAAGGTGGCGGGCAGCGCCGCGAAGCCGCGCACGCTCGTCGAGTGGACCCGGATCGAGCGCTCGGGATGCACGACGAAGCCGGACGTACGCCGCACCAGCTCGGCCAGCACGACCCGGGCCTCGAGCCGGGCCAGGTTGGCACCGAGACAGAAGTGCCGGCCGACGCCGAAGCTCATGATCCTGCCCAGCTCGTCGGCCGGGCGGTGGATGTCGAAGACGTCGGGTGCGGCGAAGACCCGCTCGTCGCGGTTGGCCGAGCCGAGCAGGACGAGCAGCTTCGACCCGGCAGGGACGGTCTGCCCGTGGAGCTCGACGTCCTCGGCGACGTACCGGGCCAGCATCTGGCTGGAGGTGTCGTGGCGCAGCGTCTCCTCGATCCACGCGCTCACCAGCGTGGGGTTCTCCGGGTCGGCGAACACCTCGGCGAGCTGATCGGGGTGGGCACCGAGGTGGTGGAGCGCGTTGCCGAGCAGCTTGGTGGTGGTCTCGTTGCCGGCCACGACCATCAGGAACAGGAACGCGATGACCTCGTGGTCGAGCAGCCGGTCGCCGTCGACCTCGGCCTCGACCAGCGCCGAGGTGAGGTCATCGCTGGGCCGGCCGCGACGCTGCGTGACCATCTCGGCGTAGTAGCCGATCAGCTCCAGCGCGGCCGTCATCCCGGCCTCCGGCACGTCGCGTACGCCGTCCTCGCGGTGCACCACCAGGTCGGCCAGCCGTCGCACCTCGTCGCGGTCGGCGGCCGGGACGCCCATCATCTCCGAGATCACGTCCATCGGGAGCTTGCCGGCCAGCTCGGCGATCCAGTCGGCCTCCCCCTGCTCGGCACCCACCGCGGTCAGGGCGTCGAGGTAGTGGTCGGCGAGCGCCTGGATGCGCGGGGTCAGCTCACGTACGCGCCGTGGCGTGAACCCGGCCGAGACCAGCTTCCGCAGCCGGGTCTGCTCCTTGCCGTCCAGCGCCAGGAACGACATCACCCGGTGGGCCTCGGAGTTCCAGGCGCTGGCGTCGAGCGAGACGCCCATCCGGTTGGAGAAGGTGACGTCGTTCTTCACCGCGGCGTGCACGTCGGCGTGCCGGGAGAGCGCCCAGAAGTCGTCGGTCGCGTTGTAGTAGAGCGGCGCCTCGTCGCGCAGCCGGGCGTAGACCGGATAGGGGTCCTCGTGGAAGTCGTAGTCGTAGGGGTCGAAGATCTCGGTGGTGGTGCTGGTCATCTCACTCATCTCGACAGGCTCGATACATCGCCTCACGGACGATCACGGCCACGACCGGGGCGAGCCGGTCGGCCATCTCGTCGTAGGTCATCAGGCCCATGCCCGCCTGCAGCAGCGCGCCCGAGAAGGCCAGCAGCAGCGCTTCGCGCACGGCGTCGTCGTCCTTGGCTCCGGCCCCGTCGCCCAGCGCTGCCTCGAACCGGGCGGCGAACTCCGCCCCGATCCGCAGTCGCAGCCGGGCGACGTCCGCGTCGCTGCCCAGCAGCGCCGGCGTCACGGCCGCGGCGAGCTCGGGCTCCTCGGCGATCCGGGTCGTCAGACCGCGGACGGCCTCCTGCACCCGCTCCACCCTGGACCCGGTCGTCCGGTCCGCCGGCATCTCGGCGAGGTGACGCCAGAAGAGCTCGGCGAAGAGACGGTTCTTGGAGGCGAGATAGGTGTAGGCCGTCGCCGAGGAGACCCCGGCGCGCAGGGCCACCGAGCGGATGGTCAGCGCCTCGTGCCCGACCTGGCGAAGCTCGTCGAGGCCTGCGGCGAACAGTCGCTCGACCGTCTCTGCCTGGCGGGTGCTCGTTGCGCTGGACACGTGTCCAGATTAGAACACGTTCTTGTTTTCGACAAGGGCTGAACCGGATGGATTCGGGTACCGCACATCCATGGCGAGAACAGACGTGCTGGGCGAGGAGTTCCAGCGACAACGCGAGGTGCTCAAGCGGGTCGGCGCGACGCTCAAGGCCGCCGAGATCCCGTTCGCGCTGGCCGGCGGGTACGCGGTGTGGACCCGTGGCGGCCCCGAGAGCACCCACGACGTGGACTTCGTCCTGCCCCAGGATGTTGCCGAGAAGGCCGTTCAGGTGCTGCTCGCGAACGGGATGGATGCGGTCGCCGCACCCGAGGACTGGCTGGTGAAAGTCGGGCGCGACACCGTGGTCGTCGACCTGATCCACCGGCTTCCGACCGGGCCGGTCGACGAGGACCTGCTCGCGCGGTGCGACGACCTGCCGGTCGACTCCGTGACCATGCCCGTCATGTCCGCGACGGACCTGATCATCTCGCGCATGCTCGCCCTCAGCGAGCACGCCTGCGACCTCTCGAGGATCGTCGGCTGCGGCCGCGCCCTACGAGAGCAGATCGACTGGAGGCTGGTGCGCCAGGAGGCGAAGCGCAGCCCCTTCGCACAGGCCGCGCTCGGCCTGCTGGACGCGCTCGACGTCGCCGGGGGTGAGAGCGATGCCTGAGCCGATTCGCGTGGCAGCGGTGGGCGACGTACATCTGGCAGACGACCTGCGTGGCCGATATGCACCACTGCTCGAGGGCATCTCCGCCGAGGCCGACGCGCTGCTGGTCGCCGGTGACCTCACCCAGCACGGGACGATCGACGAGGCGAAGGCGTTCGCCGACGAGTTCGACGCCGCCGACGTACCCGTCCTCACCGTGCTCGGCAACCACGACTACCACTCCGGCGAAGAGCGCGAGATCGCTCAGCTGCTCGAGGAGCGCGGGATGACCGTCCTCGAGGGCACCTCGACCACCATCGAGACGAGGGCCGGCCGGCTCGGCGTCGCCGGCGTCAAGGGCTTCTGCCTCGGCTTCTCCGGCCGCAGCGCCGCCGACTTCGGCGAGCCGCAGATGAAGGCCTTCACGGGTCACGGCATCGAGACCGCGGTCGTCCTGCGCCGGGCCCTCGACGACCTGGCCGGCGAGGCGCCGGACGTCACCGTCGCCCTCTCGCACTTCGCTCCCGTCGACGACACCCTGCTCGGCGAGCCGAAGGAGATCTGGCCCTTCCTCGGCAACTACCGGCTCGGCGAGGCGATCGACGAGGCGGGAGTGGACCTCGCGGTCCACGGCCACGCCCACGCCGGGCGCGAGAAGGGCCTCACCCCCGCGGGAGTGCCGGTGCGCAACGTCGCCCAGCCCGTCATCCAGGCGGCATTCCGCGTCTACGACGTCGTCCCCAGGAGGTCGGCATGAACGAACAGCTCGCCCGAGACCTCGAGTGCGCGATCGCGACCGATCCACGCACCCACGAGCTCGGCATCCACCTCCAGGTACGCGGCGAGCATCTGGTCGTCTCCGGCGAGGTGGCCTCCGAAGAGCGCCGGGACATGGTGCTCGACGTGATCAGGGAGCACGACACCGGGCTCGAGATCGCCGACCACATCATGCTCAGCGCCGAGCCCGGTCCGGGCGGGCCGGGCCACGAGCGGATCGTTCCACCGCCGAGCAGCTGACCCCCTCAGACCCCGGGTGGCAGTCGGGTGAAGTCGGCCTCCCGACCCTCGGCGAAGGCGACGAGCGCCTCGATGTTGGCCGGCCCGCCGAGCAGCTCGGCGAACCTGGCGTTCTCGAGCTCGCGGGCGGCCTCGATCCCGGGACGCAGCGACGCCGTCATGGTCTCCTTGACCGCGACCAGGCTGCTGATCGGACGCGCGGCGAGCGTGGCGGCATGGTCCCAGGCGGTGACGAGCAGCTCCTCGGGCGAGGTGACCCGCCAGACGAGCCCCATCTCGTGGGCCTCCTCGGCACTGAACCACTCCCCCGACATCAGCATCCAGGCGGCATTCTGACGCCCGATCAGGCGCGGGAACAGGAAGCTGGAGGCCGCCTCCGGAGCGACCCCGAGGGTGGTGAACGGCGTCTTGAACCTCGCCGCCGTCGAGGCGAAGACCAGGTCGGCGAAGCCGAGGAGCGTCACCCCGATGCCGAGCCCCAGCCCGTTGACCGCCACCACCAGCGGCTTGGAGAACGCAGCCAGGGAGTCGACGAGGCCGATGAACCCGTGCGAGGCGCTTTCGTCGCCACCTGCGGCGGTCTCCTTCATCTCGAGGAGATCGGTGCCTGCCGAGAAGGCACGCCCGGTGCCGGTCAGCAGCACCACGGCCACCTCCGGGTCTTCGTCGGCCTCGCGCAGCGCCTCGGCGAGAGCCACATAGAGCGCCTGGCTGAAGGCGTTGAGCTGGTCGGGACGGTTCAGGGTCAGCGTACGGACGCGGTCTCGGTCCTCGCTCAGCAGCAGATCGGACACGGTCATCTCCTAGAGGCCAAGGATCAGGTCGGCGGCGCGCTCGCCGATCATGATCGAGGGCGCGTTGGTGTTGCCTCCGGTGATCGAGGGCATCACGCTCGCGTCGGCGACCCGCAGGCCGTCGATGCCCTTGACCCGCAGCGACGGGTCGACGACCGCACGCTCGTCCGATCCCATCCGGCAGGTGCCGACGCCGTGGTAGACGCTGTGCACGATGTTCGGGAGCAGCTCACGGGTGGCGTCGTCCCCGGCATGGTCCGGACCCGGCGCGATCTCACCCTCGTTGTCGCCGAGGCCGACCATCATCTCGCGCACCTTCGCGATCCCGTCCAGGAGCACCTCGGTGTCCTTGCCCGCGGTGAGATAGCCGGGGTCGAGCAGCGGGTGCGCGAGCGGGTCGGCACTGGCCAGACGTACGGTGCCCCGGCTCTCGGGATAGATCAGCGTCGGCAGGATGCACAGGCCGGGCTTGGCCGTCGGCGGCCGGATCGCCTTCTCGCCGTCCTGGTTCGGGAACGGGTAGACCCAGTAGAGGACGTGCAGCTGCAGGTCCGGGAGCTGGCCGGCCAGCGCGCTGCGTACGAACCCGAAGGCCTCGAACTGCGACCCGGCCGCCCAGCCCTTGCGGGTGAGCAGCGACTTGGCGAAGCCCGCAGCGAAGTACGCCGGCGTCGGCCGCCGCAGCGCCGAGTCCATCCGGAAGGAGACCGGCACGAAGAGATGGTCGTGGAAGTTGTCGCCGACCGGGAGGTCCGCGTGGACCTCGATGCCGTGGTCGCGGAGGTGGCCGGAATGACCGATTCCGGAGAGCATCAGCAGGTGCGGCGAGCCGTAGACGCCGGCCGAGACGATGACCTCGCGAGTCGCCCGGATCGTCTGCTTGTCGCCGTCGGCGCCGACGACCTCGACGCCGGTCGCGCGCGAGCCCTCGATCCGCACCCGGGTGACCTGCGCCTTGGTCAGGATCAGCAGGTTGTCCAGGGGCGCTTCACGCAGGTAGGCCTTGGAGGCCGAGTAGCGGCGCCCCTCGGAGGCGCTCAGCTGGACGACACCGACGCCCTCCTGCTCCTTGCCGTTGTAGTCGTCCAGGGCGCTGACGCCGAGCCGTTTGGGCGCCTCGTCGAGCCAGGTCTGCGTGGCCGGGGTGAGGTCCTTCTGGTAGCGCACCTTCACCGGTCCGCCCTGTCCGCGGAACTCGTCCGCGCCGCCCTCGAAGTCCTCCATGCGCTTGAACGCCGGGAGCACGTCGTCGTAGGACCATCCGGTCGCGCCGTCGGCCGCCCAGTCGTCGAAGTTCTGGCGGTTGCCGCGCACCCAGAGCATGCCGTTGATCGAGGACGAGCCGCCGAGCACCTTGCCGCGGGTCATCGGGATGACCCGGTCGAGCGCAGCGCTCTGCGGAACCGACTTGTAGCCCCAGTCGACCAGCTTCTTCAGCTGCGGTGTGGAGAGCATCGCGGCGACGGCGCCGGGAAGCTCGAGGAGGTTCTTGATCCCGAATGCGGTGTCCTTGGTGCCCGCCTCGATCACGATCACGCTGGCGCCGCTCTCGGCCAGCCTGCGGGCGGTGGCGCAGCCCGCGCTCCCGGCTCCCACGACGATGTAGTCGGCTTCCATGCTCACTTCTCTCTCCCGTTGATCCCTTCCGCAAAGACTAGAACACGTTCTACTGTTGTGTCATGCGCCACGGCATCGTCCTGTTCACCTCGGACCGCGGCATCGCGCCCGCCGAGCTAGCCTCCGCCGCCGAAGAGCGTGGTTTCGACACGTTCTACGTGCCCGAGCACACCCACATCCCGGTGCGTCGCGACGCCCTCCACCCCACCGGCGGCACCGAGCTCCCCGACGACCGCTACCTGCGTACGCTCGACCCCTGGGTCACGCTCGGCACCTGCGCCGCGGTGACCTCGAGGATCGGGCTCTCGACGGCGGTCGCACTGCCGGTCGAGTCCGACCCGATCACGCTCGCCAAGACGATCGCGACCCTCGACCACCTCTCCGGCGGCCGGGTATCGCTGGGGGTCGGGTTCGGCTGGAACACCGACGAGCTCGCCGACCACGGCATCCCGGGCAACCGCAAGCGCACCGCGCTGAAGGAGTACCTCGAGGCGATGCGAGCGCTGTGGACCCAGGAGGAGGCGGCCTACGACGGCGAGTTCGTCTCGTTCGGCCCGTCATGGGCCTACCCGAAGCCACCTCAGGGCCGCATCCCGACGATCGTCGGCGCCGGCGGCGGACCCAAGACCCTGCGCTGGATCGCCCGCAACGCCGAGGGCTGGATGACGACACCGACCGAGGCCGGGATCGGCGACAAGGTGAAGACGCTCCAGGACGAGTGGGAGGCGGCCGGACGCGAGGGCAAGCCCGAGGTCCGCGTGCTCGTCGCGAAGCGGCCGACGGCCGACGACCTCGCCGAGTGGTCGGTCGCCGACGAGCTGATCTGGGGCGTACCCGACACCGAGCCGGCCGGCGTGCTCACCTATCTCGACAAGCTCGCCGGGCGCGTCGTCTCATGAGTGACATCCGCGAGATCGAGCAGCTCAAGTACCGCTACGTACGCCTCCTCGACACCAAGCAGTGGGACGAGTTCGCCACCTGCTTCAGCGACGACGCCACCGCCGACTACGCCGGGCTCTCCTTCAACTCGCCCGGCGACCTGGTGGACTACATGCGCACCAACCTGCCCGCGGAGATCCTCACGATGCACCATCTCCACCACCCCGAGATCACGATCGACGCCGACGAGGCCACCGGCCGCTGGTATCTCTACGACAAGGTCTTCGCCCCCGCCTATGAGTTCGCCCTCGAGGGCGCCGCCTTCTACGAGGACCGCTACGTCCGTACGCCGCAGGGCTGGCGCATCGCCCACACCGGCTACCAGCGCACCTGGGAGCTCACCACCAGCCTGAAGGACCAGCCCAGCGCGAAGCTCGTCGGACCCGACGGACCGTCCACGCACACATGAGGACCGGTAGGTTCGGACACATGCGGATCGTGTTCGGAGCCGATGACGAGAACGAGACCACCCGAGCCGTGCTCACCGCGCTCCAGGAGCGTGGCGAGGTCGAGATCGTGGCCGACGACTCCTGGCCGGATCTCGGCGCCGGCATCGGTCGAGCGGTCGTCGACGGCCGAGCCGACGTCGGCGTGGTGATGTGCTGGACCGGCACCGGCACGGCGATCGCCGCCAACAAGGTCCCCGGCGTCCGCGCCGCCCTCGCCTGGGAGCCGTGGATCGCCCGCAACGCCCGGTTGTGGAACGACGCCAACGTCTTGGCGATGAGCCTCAAGCGGCTCGCGCCCGACGTCGCGGTCGAGGTCACCCGCGCCTTCCTCGACGAAACCACCCCCGACCCCGATGAGGCGGCGGCCATCTACCGTCTCGACCAGCTCCCCTGACCGCCCCACCGCCGAGTCGGCTCATCCTGACCGGAACTGCCGCCGAGTCGGCTCGTCATGACGCGCCGACTCGGCGCTGAGTCTTGTCAGTTTGCGCCGACTCGACGCTGATCCTCGTCAGTTCGCGCCGACTCGGCACGCTTCTGGTCGAGACAGGCTCAACCCAGCTCGCGGTAGCTGCTGCGGAAGAAGAGCAGTGGCTCGGTGGC
The DNA here is from genome assembly GCF_014360585.1 of Nocardioides sp. GTDB lineage: Bacteria > Actinomycetota > Actinomycetes > Propionibacteriales > Nocardioidaceae > Nocardioides. The sequence goes on along the minus strand of NZ_JACIXG010000002.1, from coordinate 98,853 downwards.
GGCACCCTCCTCCAGGTCGAGGACGCGGCCGACGACGAGGTAGTGATCGCCCTCCTCGTGGACCGAGTGGACCGCGCAGTCGAGATACCCGACCGCACCGGACAGGTGCGGGTCGCCGTGATGCGGCGACGGGGTCCAGGAGATGTCGGCGTACTTGTCGGCGGCCCGCGAGGCGAACTGGTTCGAGACGGCCTCCTGACCCGCGGCGAGGATGTTGACCGAGAAGTGCCCTGCCCGGCGGATCCGCGCCCAGGCGCGCGACGACCTGGTCGGCGCGAACAGGATGAGCGGCGGCCGCAGCGACACCGAGGAGAACGACTGGCACGTCATCCCCACCGGTCCTTCCGCGGTCTGCGCCGTGATCACGGTGACCCCGGAGGCGAACCGGCCCAGCACCGTACGGAACAGGGCGTCCGCCTCCGCGTCGGAAGGGGTCTCCGGAGGAGACGGTGGCGCCTCGAAGTCGAAGCGACCGTGGAAGGAGTCGATCAGCTCCGGATGCGGCCAGCTCTCGGCGGCATCGGGAGACATCCCATCAGGCACCTGTATACGCATACCCGATCACTGGCCTACACCGAAGTCGTGGCCCCAGTACGAGACGGCGGTGGACTCCCGGGCGACCCACTTCTGGTCGTCGACCTGCAGGCCCTCGGTGCCGAACTCGATGTCGAAGCCGCCCGGCGACTTCACGTAGAAGGAGACCATCTCGTCGTTCATGTGGCGCCCCAGCGTCGCCGACAGCTTGGCGCCGTGCTTCGTCACCCGCTCCAACGCCCGGCCGACGTCGTCGAGCTTGTCGACCTCGAGCATGATGTGGACGCACTTGGAGTCGTTGGGGAACGGCAGGAACGCCAGCGAGTGGTGGCGCGGGTTGATCCCGAGGAAGCGCAGCCAGATCTTCGTGCCTGGCTCCTTGCCGGCGAACTCGCCAGGCATGCTCATCGAGTCCCGCAGCCGGAAGCCGAGCGTGTCCCGGTAGAACTCCAGCGCCTCGACGTCGTCGGAGACCGGGATCACGACGTGGCCCATCCCCTGCTCGCCGGTCACAAAGGTGTGACCGTACGGCGAGACCGCGGGACGCCGCTCGTACGTGATGCCGTGGAAGAGCTCGAAGACGTTGTCGAAGGGGTCGCGGAAGCGCAGCATCTCCTGCACCCGGCGCTCGGCGAGCTCCTCAGGCGTGCCCTCCTCCACCTCGACCCCGGACTTCTCCAGGTGCTCGCGGGCCTGCGCCAGCGCGGTGTGGTCGGCGACCTCCCAGCCGACGCAGTCCAGCTGGTCCTTCTCCCCCGGCACGATCACCAGTCGGGCCGAGACCTCGTCGATGCGGTAGTACAGATGCTCCGGATCGGGGCCCTTGGCCTCGATCAGGCCGAGGACCTTGCCGGCGAACGTACGCCACGCCTCCAGGTCGGTGCTGGTGACGCGTACGTAGCCCATGGACTTCAGGTCGATCGTCATGACTTCTCCTTGGGAGTACGTTCGCGGTGCCGCTTCAAGAACGAGACCGCCACCTCGCGGAACTCGTCGGCCGCCTCGATCTGTGCCCAGTGCCCACATCGCGGGAAGACATGCAGCTGCGCCTTGGAGATCAGCTTCAGGGCGGCGAACGCGCCGTCGAGCGGGTTGACCCGGTCCTCGCGCCCCCAGGTGAGCAGCGTGTGGTGCTTGAGCCTGTGCGCCTCGCGCCACAGCATGCCGTCCTCGGCGGTCTCGGGGTTGTAGAACGACCACCCCATCGACGCCATCGCCTCGCGGGCGCCGGGCGCGGTCGCATCGGCGAAGCGCTCCTCGACCAATTCGTCGGTGACCAGCTTCTGATTGACGACCATGGTCGAGATGAACGCCTTGAGCGCCTCCCTCGTCGGGTCGCCGGAGAAGTCCATCAGCCGCTGGACCCCCTCGGTCGGGTCGGCGTGGAAGAGGTTGAGCGAGAGTCCGCCCGGCCCCATCAGGACGAGCCGTCCCACCCGGTCGGGGTAGGTCAGCGCGATCCGCATGGCCGTCCCGCCGCCGAGCGAGTTGCCGAGCAGGTGCACCTTCTCCAGGCCGAGCTCGTCGAGGAGCGCGATCACGGCGTCGCCGGCGAAGCGGTAGTAGTTGCCCACCACCGGCGGCTTGTCGGAGGCGCCGAAGCCCGGCTGGTCGACCAGGATCGTGCGGAAGTCGGCGGCGAAGCCCTCCAGCGCGGGGCCGAAGTTGGACCAGGACGAGGCGCCGGGACCGCCGCCGTGGAGCATCACCAAAGGCAACGTGTTGGTCTCGACACGCTCGCTGGCGCTCGCGGCGCGACCAGCGGCCACCTCGCTGGTCGAGCCGCCGGAGCCGCTAGGCGAAGGCGTGTCGAGACCAACAGAGTCGCCTCCGAGGTCGTAGTAGCGCAGCGTGAGCTCGCCGGCCGCGTCGGTCTTGATCGTGACGTCGTGAGCGACGTCCTCCTTCTTCAGCACCATCAGTACATCCCCGGGTCGACCTTGTGCCCGAACTCGGAGGCGCCGTACATCTGCAGCGCCCGCTCCGGGTCGTTGGCGGCGTGGACCCGACCGGCGTGGGCGTCGCGCCAGGCACGCTGGAGCGGGGTGCCGTTGGCCAGCGCCCGGCCGCCGGAGGCCTCGAAGAGGAGGTCGATCGCGTCGATCGCCCGCTGGGTGCCGAGGACCTGGTCGCGGCGGATCCGCAGCCGCTGGGTGATCGGGATCTTCTCGCCGCGGGCGACGTAGCCCTGCTGCTCGCGGATGTTGCCCATCAGCAGCGCCCAGGCTGCGTCGATGTCGGAGGAGGCCGTCGCCACGCGCACCGCGGCGAACGGGTCGAGCGAGGCCTTCTCGCCGTACGAGGCGCGGACCCGGTTCTGCTGCATGGTGACGTGCTCGTCGTACGCACCGCGGGCCATGCCGATGATCGGCGTGGTGATCGTGGTGGTGAACAGCGAGTGGAACTGCAGCTTGTAGAGGTCGCCGGTGTTCACGGCCTGCCCCGGGCCCTTGCACCGTCCGGTCTCGGCCATCGAGAGGGTGAAGGTCTCCGGGATGAAGACGTCCTCGACCACGATGTCGTTCGAGCCGGTGCCGGCCAGGCCGACGACGTTCCAGACGTCGACGATCTCGTAGCGCTCGCGCGGCACCAGGAACGTACGGAAGTCGACCACCTGGCCCTCGTCGTTGAAGACGAGGCCGCCCAGGAGGACCCAGGTGGCGTGCGCGCAGCCGGAGGAGAACGACCAGCGGCCGGAGAGGTTGAACCCGCCCTCGGTGAGCGACGCCTTGCCCATCGGTGCGTAGGAGGAGGAGACCCGGGTGTCGGGGTCCTCTCCCCAGACCGACTGCTGGGCCTCGTCGTCGAAGAGGGCGATCTGCCAGGGGTGCACGCCCAGGACGCTGGAGACCCAGCCGGTCGAACCGCACGCCGAGGCGATGTCACGCACGCAGGTGTAGAAGTCGACGGGGTCCGCCTCGAGGCCGCCGAACCGAACGGGCTGCAGCAGCTTGAAGAAACCGACCTCCTCCAGCTCCTTGACGCTCGACTCGGGAACGACCCGAAGGCGCTCGGTCTCCTCCGCGCGCTCCCTGATGGTGGGCAGCAGGTCCTGCACCCCGTCTCTGACGGTCTGTGCGTCCTTGTTAGGGCGCTGTGTCGGTTCGCTCACCGCTCTGCCTTCCTGCATGGTGTCCCAAATGTCCTCGGGCGGCGCGGTTCGTGCGCTGCCGATGGATCAATACTAGAACACGTTTCAGTTTTGTCGAGTCCTCGGGCATGTTTCGTCGACTGTCGTCTATGGTAGAACGTGTTTCAGTTCTGGGATAGGCGAGGTTGAGGGAGCACCATGGGAAAGTTGACTGAGGCAGCAGACGGCGAGGAGATCTACGACGTCGTCGTCGTGGGCGCCGGGGGCGCCGGGATGTCCGCCGCGCTCGCAGCCGCCCGCCGCCACGGGCTCGAGACCGTCGTCATCGAGAAGAGCGCCTACTTCGGCGGGTCGACGTCACGCTCGGGCGGCGGGGTCTGGATCCCGCGCAACCACGCCCTGGAGGCGGCCCATCAGAAGGACTCCCCCGAGGCCGCCAGCCTCTACCTCGAGTCGATCGTCGGCGACGTCGTCCCGGCCGCGCGTCGCGAGACCTTCCTCGACCGCGGCCCCGAGGTGCTCTCCTTCGTCTGCACGCACACCCCGGCGCGGTTCGCGTGGGTGCCCGACTACGCCGACTACCACCCCGAGGCGCCCGGCGGCCGCGGCGCGGGCCGCTCCGTCGAGCCGGTCCCCCTCGACGCCCGGGTGATCGGCGAGGAGCTCTCACGGCTGCACCCGCCCTACACGAAGTCACCGGCCAACATGGTCGTCACCCAGGCCGACTTCCGAAAGATCAGCCTCGGCATGCGCACGCTCAAGGGCCCGATCACCATGGTCAAGATCGCGGTGGCCCGGATCCTCTCCGGTCTGCTCGGCAAGAAGATGTACGCCATGGGCGCGGCTCTCACGATCGGGCTGCGCAAGGGACTCATGGACGCCGGAGTCCCGATCAGGTACGAGACCGAGCTGGTCGGCCTGGTCACCGAGAACGGCCGGGTCGTAGGCGTCGAGGTGCGCCGCGGCGAGTCCGGTCCGACCACGGTGATCCGGGCGCGGCGCGGTGTGATCCTCGGGTCGGGCGGCTTCGAGCGCAACCTGGAGATGCGGGAGAAGTACCTGCCCGCGCCGACCTCGGTCGAGTGGACCACCGGCGCCTTCTCCAACACCGGCGACGGGATCCTGGCCGGGATCGCGGCCGGCGCGGACACGGACCTGATGGACGAGTCCTGGTGGGGTCCGACGATCCCGTTCCCGGGTCGGCCCTGGTTCGCGCTCGCCGAGCGCAACCTGCCCGGGTCGATCATCGTCAACGGCGCCGGCAAACGGTTCATGAACGAGGCCCTCCCCTACGTCGAGGCCGTCCACGAGATCTACAAGGGCGAGGCTGAGTACATTTCTGGGCAAGGCGTCCCGCACGTCCCCTCGTGGCTGGTCTTCGACCAGCGCTACCGCAACCGCTACATCTTCGCCGGGCTCGGGCCGGGCCAGCCGTTCCCGGGCCGCTGGCTCAAGGACGGGGTCGTCGTCAAGGCGTCGACGGTCGACGAGCTCGCGGCCAAGATCGAGGTGCCGGCGGCCGGTCTGCGAGAGACTCTGGAGCGGTTCAACGGTTTCGCCGAGTCCGGTGTCGACGAGGACTTCCACCGCGGCGAGTCGACCTATGACAAGTACTACTCCGACCCCACCGTCAAGCCGAACTGCTCGCTCAACGTCATCGATCAGGCGCCCTTCTACGCGGTCAAGATGGCTCCCGGCGACCTCGGCACCAAGGGTGGTCTCGTCACCGACGAGCGCGCCCGCGTCCTGCGTCCCGACGGCTCCGCCATCGCGGGCCTGTACGCCGCCGGCAACGCCTCCTCAGCGGTCATGGGCCGCACCTACGCCGGTCCCGGCGCCACCATCGGCCCAGCCCTCGTCTTCGGCTACCTGGCCGCCGAGGACTGCGCCACCGAGCTCACCGGCGAGTCCTCGGACAGCACCGTTTCGGGCTCGTCGGACTCCTCGGGCTCGTCGAAGAAGGAGAAGCACTGATGCCCATCGACCCGACCAAGGCCATCGGCGCGGCGCTCCCGTCCCGGGCGTTCTCGTGGAGCTCGTCCGACGTGCTGCTCTACCACCTCGGCATCGGCGCCGGCTCGCGTCCCGGTGACGCGACCGACCCCGCCGCGCTGCGCTACACGCTGGACTCCGACGCGCTGACCGTGCTGCCGTCCTTCGGGGTCGTCGCACCGACCTTCCACGTGACCGAGCCGCCCACCGTCGATCTGCCGGGCTGCGACATCGACCTCGCCTCGGTGCTCCACGGCTCCCAGGAGATCCGCGTCGACGGCCCGATCCCCACCTCCGGCGAAGCCGTCGTCTCGACCCGGATCGCCGAGGTCTGGGACAAGGGCAAAGCCGCCGTCATCGTCCAGGAGGGTGTCGCCACCACCGCGGCGGGCGACCCGCTGTGGACCGTACGCTCCTCGATCTTCGTCCGTGGCGAGGGCGGCTTCGGTGGTGAACGCGGGCCGTCCACCGCGCTGCCGGTTCCTGACCGCGCGCCGGATGCTGTGGCGGCGTACGACGTCACGGAGCAGCAGGCGCTGCTCTACCGGCTGTGCGGCGACCGCAACCCGCTGCACGCCGACCCGGAGTTCGCCGCGAAGGCAGGCTTCCCGAAGCCGATCCTGCACGGGCTGTGCTCCTACGGGATCGTGCTGCGCGAGGCGACCCAACTCCTCCTCGACGGGGACGCGACCCGGGTCGCCGGGTTCGGCGCCCGGTTCGCCGGGATCGTCTTCCCCGGCGAGACGATCTCGATCGAGGCCTGGGACGAGGGGCCCAGGATCCTGATCAGGGCCACGATCTCCACCGACGATCCTGCCCGCGACGGCGCGCCGGTGCTCGCCGACTGCTATCTGGAGGCGACCGGAGCAAGGTCGAGCGGCGAGCTTGCTCGTCCGCTCGCGCCGAACAAGGGAGCGACCGAGCGAAGCGAGGAGGAGCGATGAGCGGAACAGCACTGCCCGACGTACTCTCCCCCGCCGACGTCGAGGAGCGCTTCGGCGGCTGGTCGGAGGAGACCGACGTGATCGTGGTCGGCTTCGGCGTGGCCGGCGGCGCCGCTGCGCTTGAGGCGGTCCGCTCCGGCGCCCGCACGATCCTCCTCGAGCGCGCCGCCGAGCCCGGCGGGACCTCCGCGATGGCCGGCGGCCACTTCTACCTCGGCGGCGGCACCGCGGTGCAGAAGGCGACCGGGATCGAGGACTCGGCCGAGGAGATGTTCAAGTACATCCGCGCGGTCTCCAAGGAGCCCGAGGACGACAAGATCCGGGCCTACTGCGACGACTCGGTCGAGCACTTCGACTGGCTCGAGGGATTGGGCTTCGAGTTCGAGCGCACCTTCTGGCCCGGCAAGGCCGTCATCCAGCCGGGCACCGAGGGGCTGATGTACACCGGCAACGAGAAGGTCCATCCCTTCCGCGACCTCGCCGTCCCGGCGCCGCGCGGCCACAAGGTTCCGGTCCCGGGCGACACCGGCGGCGCCAAGCTCGTCGTCGACCGGATGGCCGACCGCCTGGCCGAGACGTCGGCGGAGGTCCGCTACGAGACCGGCGCCACCAACCTGGTGATCGAGGACGGAAGGGTCGTCGGGCTGGCATGGCGCCGCTTCGAGGAGCGGGGCGCGATCCGGGCCAAGGCGGTGATCCTCGCCGCCGGCGGCTTCGTCGGCAACGCCGACATGGTCGCCGAGCACACGCCGCGGCTCGGCGAGAAGCTCTTCCCGCTGGCCTCCACCTACGACGACGGCCTCGGGCTGCGCCTGGGCGCCTCGGCGGGTGGCCGCTGGCGGTTCATGGACGAGCCGTTCCAGACCGCACCGTTCTATCCGCCTTCGATCCTGCTGACCGGGATCATCGTCAACAAGCACGGCAGGCGCTTCGTGGCGGAGGACTCCTACCACGCCCGTACGGCCGCCTTCGTCATGGAGCAGCCGGACTCGGCCGCGTTCCTGATCGTCGACTCCGCGCACATCGAGCACCCGAAGATGCCGCTGTGCCCGTTCATCGACGGCTGGGAGACGGTCGAGGAGATGGCGGCCGGCCTGGGCGTGCCCTTCGATGCCCTCGACGCGACCCTGACCTCCTACAACACCCATGCGGCCGCCGGGGAGGATCCGGAGCTCCACAAGGCGGCGGAGTGGACCGAGCCTCAGGACACCGGACCGTGGGGCGCCTACGACCTCTCGCTGGGCAAGGCGATGTACGCCGGGTTCACGATGGGCGGGCTGGCGACCACCGTCGAAGGCGAGGTACGCCGCGAGGACGGCTCCGCGATCACGGGTCTGTACGCCGCGGGCGCCTGCGCAGCCAACCTCGCCCAGGACGCCAAGGGCTACGCCTCCGGCATGCAGCTCGGCGACGGCTCGTACTTCGGACGGCGGGCCGGCCGGCATGCCGCCGGGGTCGCGTGACCGGGCCCACAACGAAGGCCGCCCTGACGATCCCCGGTCGTCCGCCCCGCCGGCGGTCCGCTAGGGTTTTACGACGTTCACCGATGAAGCGGTTGCCATATCACATATCTCTTCGCGCGTGAATGGCTTCGGTAAAAATCGGGACCTTGGGCCCTACGCGCGTTGTGACCATGACTGGTTATGTATACGCGACGCCACGGGCATCGCCGCTGTCTGGCTGGCTCTCCCGACGCGTCCGCAGGACACGATCCCCACCCGTCGCCTGTCGCCGAACTAGCCGAAAGGAATCCCCATGTTCGACTTCCGGAGCCCGGCCGGCCTCATGGTCGTCGCCGCCCTGGTCGTCATCGCGCTCGTGGTGGTCGGCGCTGTCGCCGGCAACAGCCCCGCCTGACCTGGCGCCGAGCTTCCTGACCGACGGACCCGCAGGCCCCGGCTCGATGAGCCGGGGCCGCGTCCTTTTCTCTATCTACCGTCCGCCTCAGCGGGTGAAGACCGCCACCGACCGGGCGGGCACCGTGAAGGTCCCCGAATCCGCCTCGAACGCGGACTTCTTCACCACCGCGTCGGCGCCCTCGGCCTGGATCGGGTGCAGGCGGTAGCCGGCACCCGCGGCGCTCTTCACCGTCTGCCGCTGCGTCGCCTTGGTCGCGTTGAAGACGATCACGAGGTCATCCAGGCGCATGGTGATGACGCCCGGCGTCTCGTCCGTCCCCGAGAGCGGGAACGACAGCTTCTCCTGGACCTGACCGGTGGTGGACAGGTGGAAGACCGGCTCCTCCGTACGGATCCTCAGCAGGTCCCGATAGGCGGCCGAGGCGCCTTCGATGTCCGGACAGCCGGGGGCGGAGGCCGAGGCCAGCAGAGGCTTGGCGTAGGGCCACTTGTCCTTGTTGTCCGCGGCCGGCGGCAGCCCCCGCCCGAAGCCGTTGCCGGCGTCGCAGTCCCAGGCGATGGCGTTGAACCAGTCCCCCGAGTCGTAGGAGTTGCGGTCCAGCGACTTCGAGCGCAGCAGGTCGGTGCCGGCCTGGGAGAGCGCCGGGCCCTGCGACAGCGCGGCCGTCGCCATGGCGAGCACCTGCATCCGGGAGCGGTCGGCCGTGCTGGTCGAGGCAGGCAGCTTGAAGGTGAGCGCGTCGTAGAGCGTCTCGTTGTCGTGGGCGTCGGCGTAGGCGAGCGCGTCACCCGGGGCCTCCGCATAACCGGCCGGCGAGCCGTTGTAGTCGACCTCGGATCCCTTCACCTGGTTGCCCGAGGTATCGGTGAACGAGTAGCCGGCGAGGTTGCCGGAGAGCCCGACCTTGATCAGGTCCTGGTAGTGCAGCAGTCGCGCCCGCTGCTCTGCCTCTGTGCCGTTCGCGGTCGAGGTGTTGGGGTCGGTGTAGAGGCCGCTCGCGAACCCCTGGACGCCCGGGTCGGCGTCGAACGGGCCACCGCCGCGGACGGCGTCTCGGGCGCGGTCGCTGAACGTGGCGATGCCGGTGCCCGCCATGTTCTTCTGAGTGGCCTGGACGAACCGGGCGTCGTCGGCGACCTCGCCGAAGTTCCAGCCCTCGCCGTAGAGGACGATGCGCTTGCCGTCGACGCCGTCCTTCTCGAGCGTGAGCCCGTCGAGGGCCTGGCGGACCGCCAGGATGTTGGCCTTGGGGTGGTGACCCATCAGGTCGAAGCGGAAGCCGTCGACCTTGTAGTCCTTCGCCCAGGTCAGGATCGAGTCGACGACGAGCTTGCCCATCATCGTGTTCTCGGGAGCGGTGTTGGCACAGCAGGTGGAGCTGGCGACCGAGCCGTCGGCTAGGAGCCGCTGGTAGTAGCCCGGCACGATCTTGTCGAGCACGGACGTCTCGGCCTGACCGCTGCTGGTGGTGTGGTTGTAGACCACGTCCATGACGACGCCCAGGCCGTCCTCGTTCAGCGACTTCACCATCTGCCGGAACTCGACCGTCCGCTCCGTACCGTCCGGGTCGGTGGCGTAGGAGCCCTCCGGAACGGTGTAGTGGTAGGGGTCGTAGCCCCAGTTGTACGCATCCTTCGCGGCCGCCGCGGCGACGCACTCCTGCTGCTTGTCGCTGTCAGCCTCATACGATGCGAGGTCGCAGTCGGGCGCGGCCTGGTCGGCCTTCTCCTCCGGGATGGTGGCGATGTCGAAGGCGGGCAGCAGATGGACGTACGACGTCCCGGACTCCGCCAGCTTCCGCAGATGCCGCGACCCGTCGCTGTCCTTGTCGGCGAAGGCCAGATAACCGCCCGGGCGGTCGTTGGTCTCGTCCTCGACGGAGAAGTCGCGGATGTGGAGCTCCTGGATCTGGGCGTCCTTCATCGCCACGGCCTTCGGCTTCTCCAGGCTGGACCAGCCCTTGGGGGCGAGCGCCTTGTCGCTGAGGTCGACGACGAGGCTGCGCTCGGAGTCGGCGGTGAGCGCGACCGAGTAGGGGTCGGTGACCTTGTTGGTCACGACCTTCTGGACGCTCGGCGCCCACACCTTCACGAGGTAGCGGTACTCCTTGCCGCGCCAGGCCGAGGCTGGTCCGGTCGCCGACCAGACACCGCTGGCGTCGTCACGGCGCATCGGCACGATCCTGCGTCCGAGCTCGAGCGAGACCTCGTGGGCGGTCGGCGCCCAGACCGACAGGGTCACCTTGCTGCCCTTGAACGCCGGTCCGAGCGAAACCTTCTTCGCCTTCCCGGCGTAGAGGTCGTCCAGGATGCCCTGCGTCTGGACGCCGGTGCCCGTGACCAGGGCGCCGTTGCCGAGGCGCTGGGTGAGCACGACCTGGCCGGCGAGCGCCTCGCGGACGCGGTCGCGGTCTCGAGGGTCCACGGTGAAGGCGGCGTACTCCTTCAGGTGGGGGAACTCCGACTTCTGCCCGTCGGTCAGCGAGGAGTCCTGGAGCCGGAGCCAGCGGCCCTCGCTGCTGAGCGCGCCATCCTCGACAGCGATGCCGCCGTCGCGGTCGTAGACCAGCTGCGTCGACAGCGCCGATCCGGCCGCCGTCTCCTTGGGCAGCACCACGGTCTCCGCGTCGATCCACTGCGCCTGCGCCTTGCTCAGGTCGAGGTCGGGCGCCGACCCGACCGACGGCAGCAGGTAGCCGGTGTCGCCGGAGTTGAGCCAGACCTCGTGACCGTACGTCGCCAGGTCGAGCGAGCGGTCGTTCGGGATGTCCTTCTCATCGCCCTTGTGGACGATGTAGTTCAGCGAGGTCGCGCCGTCCACCAGCGGCACCTCGAAGGTGACTCCGTAGGCGTCCTTGCCGGTGGGCGGCAGCGGCTTGGACCACTCGGTGGGATCGGCCGCACCGGTCCAGGTGTGCAGGCCCCAGCCGTCATAGTCGCCGTCGGCACGGTGCAGATGGATGACCGCCTTGGACGTGTCCGGCTCCGGGTAGACGCCGCCGGGCTTCGTGGTCTGCTGCCCGTCGTTGCCCGCCTCTACCCAGACCTCGCCGGTCTCGGCGAGATCGATGGTCCGCTCGGGGCCGTCGGTGGCACCGTCCTTCTCGACCGTGTAGGTCAGCGACGCGGTGTCGTCGGGCAGCTTGACCCAGGCGAAGGCGCCGTAGGCGTCGCGGCCGTCGAACGCCGCGCTCTGGCCGCCCGCCTCGAGGGTCCAGCCGTCGTAGTCACCGTCAGCTCGCCGATAGTGCACGACGGCGTAGTCGCGGTCGACGGCGCTCGGCTTCTCGGCCTCGGGCGCCTGCCCCGCGGTGGTCTCGGCGAGGTCGCTCGCAGTGCGGCCGTCGCGATCGACGACCACGGCCTTGTAGCGCAGGGCGGTTCCGGCGGCGACGGTCGCGGGGACGTACTGGGTGATCTTGTAGGGGGCGTGGTCGACCGAGCCGAGCGTGCGCCACTTGCCGTTGCCGACCTGGGCGGCGAAGACGACGCGGGCGTCCGCGGTCTCCCCCGGGTCGGCGGAGAGGGTGACGGTGCCGGTGGCGCCGGCGGCCGGGGCCGTCAGCGACAGCTGGGGCTTCGCGGTGGCCCCGGGGAGCTCGCCCTCGGCGCGCAGCACGATCGAGGAGAGCGCGGGGACGGTCACGGTGATCGTGCCGCCGTCGGCTGCCTTGGCGGCCTCACCGCCGTAGATCGTGTCGAAGGCGGCCGACTCCACGGGCAGGGTGACGGTCTTCTCCTCGACCGCGTTGTTGATCGCGACCACGTACTCGCGGTTCTCACCGGTGCGCGAGTACGCGTAGACGGAGTCCTTGGCGTAGAGCTCCCTGTGGGCGCCGTCGGCCAGCGCGGGGTGGTCCGTGCGGAGCTTCGCCAGGGCGGCGATGGCGGCATAGAGCGGGTGGGTCGGGTCGTACGCGTCGTCGGCGTGGGTGCGGTCGGTGCCGATCTGATCGTCGTCGAGGTAGTCGGCGACCTTCGAGCCGAACAGCGTCTGGCGGGCGTCCTTGTCGCCGCCGGCGCCGGTGAAGCCCTGCTCGTCACCGTAGTAGACGACCGGGTTGCCGCGGGAGAGGAACATCAGCTCGTTGGCGAGCCGGGCACGCTGGACCAGCTCGGCGTCGGTCGCGCCCGGGTGATCGGCGCGGAGGAAGGTGCCGATGCGGCCCATGTCGTGGTTGCCGAGGAAGGTGACCTGCTCGTACGCGTTGGCCTTGTCGGTGGCGTACTTGTAGTCGTCGGCGAAGACTCCTGCGAGCCGGTCGGCCGGAGCGCCGAGGGAGGCGTAGGCGCGGGCCGCGTCCTGGAACGGGAAGTCGAGCGTGGCGTCGAGGCGGCCGCGGGTGACGTACGGCGAGGTGATGTCGCTGTCGGCGGAGTAGACCTCGCCGAACATGAAGAAGTCCTCGCGGCCCTGCTTGGCTGCGTAGGCGTCGAGGGCGGTCGCCCACTCGGTCCAGAAGTCCAGGTCGACGTGCTTGACGGTGTCGATGCGGAAGCCGTCGATGTCGAAGTCGCGGACCCACCTCTGGTAGATCTCGGTCATCCCTTCGACGACCTCGGGGCGCTCGGTCCAGAGGTCGTCCAGGCCGCTGAAGTCGCCGTACGTGGTCGACTCGCCCTCCCAGGTGGAGTCGCCGCGATTGTGGTAGAGCGTCGGGTCGTTGAGCCAGGACGGCACCATCTCGCCGGTGTTCGCCGGGGTGTAGGGGAACGAGTCTTCGTCGACCTTCCTGCGGTCCGAGGACGGCTCGGCGTCGTCGAAGGGGCGGCCCTCGGTGTCGAGGTAGGGGAAGGCGCCCTTGGGGCGGTAGCCGTACTTCTTCTCGGCGTAGTCGACAGTGTCGGCGGTGTGGTTGGTGATGACGTCGAAGAAGACCTTCATGCCCTTGGCGTGGGCCTTGTCGATCAGCGTCTCGAGGTCCGCGTTGGTGCCGAAGTGCGGGTCGACCTGGGTGAAGTCGGTGATCCAGTAGCCGTGGTAGCCGGCCGAGGCGTTCTCGCCCTCGCCCTGGACAGGCTTGTTCTTGAAGATCGGCGCCATCCAGATCGCGGTGGTGCCGAGACCCTTGATGTAGTCGAGGCGCTCGGTGATGCCCTCGAGGTCGCCGCCCTGGTAGAAGCCCTTGTCGGTGGGATCGAAACCGGTCGACGTCCGGCTGCCGGTCAGGCCGCCCTTGTCGTTGCCGGTCTCGCCATTGGCGAACCGGTCAGGGAGCACGAAGTAGAACTGCTCCTTCGTCGCGTCGTGACGGGCCGGCTCGGCGGCCAGCTTGGCATCCGAGGGCGGCTTCGGGGCGGCGGCGGTCGCCGACTCCGGCATGGCCGTCTGCAACGCCGTGGCGAGCAGTGCGGTCGCGATCACGGTCGCGACCGTCCGGGGCGCACTGCGTGCGCCGCTTCTTCGATTCACCTTGAGGGCCTCTCTGGATGATGCGGGGGCATGCGGTGGAGACCGACCGCCCGGCGCCCATGGGGGGCGGCGCCGGACGGTCGGCCGAGGGGATGTCAGCCGCAGGTCGCGCCGACGTGCAGCGCGAGGGCGGTGTTGGCCCCGAGGGTGGCGGTGAACTGACCGGAGCCGTTCACCGTGACGTTCTTGCCGCTCTGTACGTCGCAGTAGGTGCCCGCGGCCAGCGACGTCTGGAAGGTGCGGGTCAGCGTCCAGGGCTCGTGGTTGATCGCGACGTACGCCTTGCTGCCTCGCCCGAAGGCGATCTGGTCGCCGCCGTTGTCCCACCAGTTGGTCACGGCCTGGCCACGGGCGGTGTTGCGGAAGGCGACCATCTTCTTGATCTCGGGCCAGGCGTGCTGGCACTTCCAGCCGTCCTGCCAGCAGGCGTTGACCGCACCGGCGTTGGGCGGGCCGGCGTCCTTGTCGCTCCACTCGTAGCCGGAGTGGACATCGGGCGAGCCGTAGGGCCAGGCCAGCATGAAGACGTTGGCCAGGGTGTAGTTGGCGCCGTCCTTGTAGCTGAGCGTGTCGCCGCCGCGCTCGGTGTCGTGGTTGTCGACGAAGACGGCCGAGCTGCCCGAGGACATGTAGCCCCAGCCCTCGCCGTAGTTCTTCAGGTAAGCGAGGTTCTCGTTCTCGAAGACCCGCTTCAGGTCGCGGGCGTAGCGGAACTCCTGGACGTCGCCGTTGCCGAGGTATTCGCTGGGCGAGACCGCCTCCCCTGCGCCGTAGATGGCCTCCTGCTTCCAGTAGACGTTGGGGTTGCTCAGCCGGGACTTGATGTCGGCCAGGTCGGAGGCGGCCATGTGCTTGGCCGCGTCGATCCGGAACCCGTCGACGCCGAGCGAGAGCAGATCGTTGAGGTAGCCGGCGATCCTGCCGCGTACGTAGTCCTCGCCGGTGTCGAGATCGGCGAGACCGACCAGCTCGCACTCCTGGACGTTGAACCGGTCCTGGTAGTTGCTGATCGTGGCCGTGCAGTTGTCGAAGTCGTAGGAGGAGTAGAGGCCGGGGTAGTCGTACTTGCCGTAGGACGAGCCGCCGGTGCCGGTGCCGGAGCCCGCGGACATGTGGTTGATGACGGCGTCGGCGACGACCTTCACGCCCGCGGCATGACAGGTGTCGATCATGTTCTTGAAGGCGGCGCGGTCGCCCAGGCGGCCCGCGATCTTGTAGCTGACGGGCTGGTAGGACGTCCACCACTGCGAGCCCTGGATGTGCTCCTGCGGCGGGGACACCTGGACGTAGCCGTAGCCCGCGGGGCCCAGGGTCTGGGTGCATTCGCGAGCCACCGAGGCGAACTTCCATTCGAACATCACCGCGGTGACGTCCTTGTCTCCCGGCGGTGCGGCTAGTGCTCGCTCCGGGGCCGAGACCGGGATCGTGAGCGCGACAGCGGCTCCCGCCAAGAGGGCAAGTGCGGCAGCCATGGGTCTTCTCGCCATGGTTCCTCCTAGGTCGAAGGCAACGCGCGATGTCCGGACGGGTGATGGGGGTGACAAAGCGCGGTTGAATCTTGCTGCAAGATCTTGCAGGCTGACCGTATGAGTGATCACCGTCACACGTCAACCCCCGCAGGGAGACATCT
This sequence comes from Nocardioides sp., assembly GCF_014360585.1. Lineage (GTDB taxonomy): Bacteria > Actinomycetota > Actinomycetes > Propionibacteriales > Nocardioidaceae > Nocardioides. Next base: position 83,390 of record NZ_JACIXG010000002.1, on the reverse strand, counting down.
CAAGGAAGCAACGCCAGGCGGAGCGTGAAACTGCAAGAGTTTGCGCAAGTTTCAACCACCCACCACCAGGCCGCCACCAAGCGTGCTGACCCTTGGAGCGGACGCGAGGTCTCCGCTTCCGAACCCGGCTCATCGTGATCGCGAGATGCGAAGCCGAGCCAGTACACGACCCGGTCACCTCCGATATCCGCAGGTACCCGTCAGCGCCTCCCGCCTCGAATTGTGACTGACGTCTCCCTTTTCTGCGGGTGTTCAGACCTATTACGGGTGACCATTGCCAGCCATTCGAGTCTGATAACAGGCAGGCTCATACACGTAGCATTCACGTAACAGTCGCTCCCGGTCCGTCGACGCTATCGCTACTGATTGACACTGTTATTTGGGGAAACGAGCGGGGTGTGGCCAGCTCATTGATAGGCCGCACCCGCAGGAAACACGTGGCATGGTTCTCAAACTTGTTTCGGGAGGAATAGATGTCAGGTCGACTAATTCTCGGGTGTGCATCGACCGGCGCGAAGTTCACGCCGTGGAACCACCGGGCAACCGGTGATGACGTGCTCGATCGAATCTGCACAGGAGCATCGATCAAAGCCGCCACCGAGGAGATCATCGAGGAAGCGGTCACCCTGTACCAAGCCGGAGTCCGGTACTTCCACTACCACGCCCGCAACCCTGAGACCCGCGAACAGACAACAGATAACGAGATCTACCAGGCAGTGAGCAGCCGCATCCAGCGCGAGTGCCCGGGCATGCTCCTGAGCTTCGGCGCCAGTCGCAACGGCGCCGAAGTGCGCGAGCGGGTGGCCCAGTTCGGCGAGTGGGAGCGGGTGAGCCAGTGCGCGCTGCCCCTTCACCTTGGTGGCGCCCACTTCGTGACCATCCAGGCCGCGGTGGAGCTTCAGGTGATCTGCGAGATCGAACGCAAGTTCGGTCCCATCTCGCCCGACATGGTGAGCAGCCGTGCGTTCGCCGACATCATCGAGCAGAATGTGCCTAGCGATAACGAGGAGTCCGCATCGCTTCAAACGCATTCGACCTCGAATGGTGCGGACTATGGAAGAACTTCCCCCCGCGTACAGTTCCTCGTTTACAGCGAGGCCGTCAAGCGTCGGCGACAGTTGGGCTTGCTTCATGAGATCGAGTGGGTCCAACTGGATCGCAGCTACGCGATGGCTCGCTACGCTATCGAGCATCCGCAGATCCGCCTCGGTGACTCGGGTCAACTGAATATCACTCTCCTTTTCGGATTCTCGCCGCGTTTGCCCTTTCCACACACCTACGCAGAGTTCAAGGCCGTCGTCGACTTGGCCAAACGCTTGGAATACGACCTCGATGACCCCGAGACGCGCACGAGGCGAGTAACGATCAGTGTCGGCGCTGCAGTCCTCCCGCAGCAGGCCGAAGAACACTTCCTGCCCCTCGACATCGATCCCGAAGGACGTGCAGTCTGCGCCCTACGCAGAATGGCGGCCTATGCCGCGCAACCAGATAGCGGAGTGGACATCTTGCGCGTTGGCATGGAAGACACCCCCTACATCGTCAACGAGGCCGGTAGGGTGGTCGAGGGTGAGAACGCGGACCTCGTTGCCATCGCGCGTGATGAGATCCGGCGTCACGGGGTGGACCTTGAGACCAACACCGACGTAGTGGAGCGCCGCATGAGGATCGACATGCTGCGTGAGCAGGTGGCTGGCGAGCAACGTGACCCTTCCCAGCGCTTCACGCATCTCGCGGACGCTCGAGTGCTGGTTCCGCAACCGTGACGGTGGGTTCTGCTGGGTCTGAGGAACGGTCCTACCGCTGGGTGATCTTGGCGTCGGCTACCTTTGCCCAGGCGATGGCCTGCTTCTTCGTGCAGGGCCTCGGAGCACTCGGGGGATACCTCCAGCTCGCCTTGTCGTTGAACACGTTTGAACTCGGTCTGCTCCTGTCGGCCGCGCAACTGGTTCCGCTGGTCGGGCTGGTCATCGCCGGCGAGTTGCTCGATCGACTGGGCGAACGAACGGTTGTCGCCTGCGGCACAGCCTTGGTCGGGATCGCGTTGCTCGCCGGCAGTATCACCTCCTCCTACCCGTGGCTGCTCCTAGCGCTCCTGGTGGTCGGAGCCGGATACAGCACGGCGCAACCTGGAGGTAGCAAAGCCGTCGCTGGTTGGTTCCCCGCCAACCAGCGCGGCCTTGCGATGGGTATCCGGCAAGCAGGTCTGCCTCTCGGCGGTGCAGCTGCTGCTGCCTCGCTTCCGATGATCAGCGTCCACTTCGGATGGCAGGCGACGCTACTGTTCGGCGGTGGCGTCGCCCTCCTGGGCGCGATCTGCTTCGCCGCTCTCTACCGTCGGCCCCCTGAATCGCAATCGCCTGAGGGCCTTCGCGAGGTCACCAGGCACCGAGCCTCGCGCACGGAGGTTCTGCGCTCGCCTGCGATGAGACGCATCATTGCGGCTGGAGTTGTCCTCATCACTGTGCAGTACGGAGTGCTTCTCCTGACTGCGCTGCACCTCCACCACACGGTCGGGCTCCCGCTTGGTCAGGCAGCTGGCTTTGTCGTCCTCGCACAAGTTGCAGGCGTCGTCGGACGGGTCGCACTCGCGGCAATGACCGATCACGCTGCCGCCGACCGCTTCACCACCGTACGTATGTGCATGGTCGCCTGCGCCGTCGCGATCTTCGCCTTGGTGAAGCTACCTGTCGAGAGTCCCTGGGCGATCGGTGGGATCGTCGCTCTGCTCGGCTTCTTCGGGATCGGCTGGTACGGACCTTGGGTCACCTATCTCTCCGAAGTCTCGCCGCCCGGCCGACAGGGCTTCGCAATCGGTAGCGCCATGGCTTTCAACCAGGTTGCTGTCGTGCTCGCGCCACCGTTGCTTGGGCTCCTCAGCGACCGCACCGGCTCTTACACAACCGGATGGATCTTGCTCCTACTGGCCTGCGTTGTCGGACTATCACTGACAAGAACATCACCACTGGTCGGACGCAGGAGCCCCGCAACCTCCTCAGGTGTCAACACGTTGCCCGAGCGCACCCTTGCAGAGCAGGAGCCCAAGTGAGCATCATCCCATTGGCAACATCTCAGCGGTTCAATGCTGTTTCGGGATCGCCCACCCTGATCGTGGACAGCAAGGCTAAGGCGCTACGCGCCGCCGGCCAGAATATCGTCAGCTTCGGCGCAGGCGAACCCGACTTCCCAACCCCTAGTCACATCGTCGAGGCTGCCGTCCAGGCGTGCCGGGATCCGCGGATGCAGAAGTACGGTCCCACGGCGGGACTTCCGGAACTGCGGGCCAACATCGCAGAGAAGACGCTCCGCGACAGCGGGTTCCCCGTCGAACCAGAACAGGTTCTGGTGACGAATGGAGGCAAGCAGGCAGTCTTCGCTGCGCTTGCCGCCCTCGTCGAGAATGGCGATGAGGTCCTCGTTCCGACACCTTACTGGAGCACCTACCCGGAAGCGACGAGGATGCTCGGCGGGATCGTCCGGTTCGTCACCTGTCGCGAGGACACCGGGTTTCGGCTGACGGTGGATGACCTAGACGCTGCCTTCACCGCTCGGACCAAAGCCCTCGTGCTCGCATCACCCTCGAACCCGACAGGATCCGTCTACACCAGAGAGCAGATCCAGACGATCGGACGATGGGCACTTGAACACGACATCTGGATCATCACCGATGAAATCTACGAACATCTGGTCTACGGAGACGCCACATTCCACTCCATCCCGGTCGAAGTCCCGGAGATGGCCCAGCGAACGATCGTGGTCAACGGGGTCGCCAAGACCCACAGCATGACGGGATGGCGCGTCGGGTGGCTGCTCGCCCCGAGCGCACTTGCTTCACAGTTCGAGCACTACCAATCACATGTAACCTCACATGTGTCTCACGTGGCACAAAGAGCAGCAAACGCAGCTGTCTCCGGCGACCTCGAGGAGTTCTGCCGAATGCATCGTGCCTTCGACCAGCGCCGCCAAGCCATCTACCGTTTCCTGTCCCAGATGCCGGGGGTCGAGTGCCAACTGCCCAGCGGGGCCTTCTACATCTTCCCCTCGTTCCGACGCCTGATCGGCCAACGGCTTTACGGCACGCCCATCACGTCGACTCTGCAGCTAGCCGAGATGGTGCTCGACAACGCCAAGGTTGCCTTCGTTCCGGGTGAAGCGTTTGGGGCCCCTGGGTACGCACGGTTCTCCTACGCCCTCGCCGACGATGCGTTGGCCGACGGCATGGAGCGGCTTGCGAAATTCCTCAACGCCGGCTTGGAATGAGCAAGTCGGGGTCAGGGCCGGGTACGCCGCGCGATCGCCCATATCGAGCCGGCTTCCGACCGCTGCCCCGATCAACGTTTGAGCACCAGCCCGCTCGTCGGTACGCCGGTGCCGGCGGTGACGAGCACATGGGCGGCGCCGGGGACCTGGTTCACCGAGGTGCCGCGAACCTGGCGTACGCCTTCGGCGATCCCGTTCATGCCGTGCAGGTAGGCCTCGCCGAGCTGGCCGCCATGGGTGTTGACGGGCAGCCGGCCGCCGAGCTCGATGGCCCCGTCGCGTACGAAGTCCTTCGCCTCTCCCCTGCCGCAGAAGCCGAGCTCCTCGAGCTGCATGAGTACGTAGGGGGTGAAGTGGTCGTAGAGGACGGCGGTGTCGATGTCGGCCGGGGTGAGGCCGGACTGGCGCCACAGATCCTTGGCGACCACGCCCATCTCCGGGATGCCGATCTCGTCGCGGTAGTAGGAGGTCATCACGTACTGGTCGGGGGCGCTGCCCTGGGCGGCCGCGGCGATGTGGACCGGCGGATTGGGCAGGTCGCGGGCCCGCTCCGGGTTGGTGACGACGATCGCGACGGCACCGTCTGACTCCTGGCAGCAGTCGAGCAGGTGCAGCGGGTCGGCGATCATCCGGGAGGCCTGGTGGTCCTCGAGCGTGATCGGCTTCTGGTAGAAGAACGCGGCAGGGTTGGTCGCGGCATGGCGGCGGTCGGCGACGGCCACCGCACCGAAGTCCGCGCTGGTCACGCCGTAGTCGTGCATGTAGCGGCGCGCCTGCATGGCGACCGTCGCCGCGGGGGTCGAGAGCCCGAGCGGGTAGGTCCAGGCGTTGTCGATGCCGTTGGTGTTGACCTGCTGGGCGGCCCACGGCTGCACCTGGCCGAAGCGCTGACCGGAGCGCTCGTTGAAGCCGCGGTAGGCGACGACGACGTCCGCGACCCCGGTCGCGACCGCCATGGCGGCCTGCTGGATCGTCGCGCAGGCCGCACCACCGCCGTAGTTGATCCGGGAGAAGAACCGTAAGGAGCCGAGGCCGAGCTCGCGGGCCAGCGCGATCTCGGAGCTGCTGTCCATGGTGAACGTGGTCAGCCCGTCGACGTCTCCCGGCGTCAGACCGGCGTCCTTCAGGGCCGCTCGGGTCGCCTCGACGGAGAGCTGGAGCTCGGAGCGTCCGGAGTCCTTGGAGAACTCGGTGGCGCCGATGCCGACGATCGCGGCCTTGTTACTGAGGGTCGTCATGCGCTCTCCAGAGGTCGCGGTCGGGGTAGTCCGGTAGCGAACTGCCTATTACCGGCGAGTATTTGGGCAGTTCGCTCCCGGACTACCCCGCCGTCGGCCATCATGCGGCGACCCTCACGGTTCCGGTCACGTGCGCCCCCACGGATACCTCGCCGGTCACTTTGATCGTGGCCTCGCCGTCGGCCACCTCGATGACCTCACCGGAGAAGGACAGCGTGTCGTAGGGGTAGGCCGGCGCACCCAGGCGGATCGAGATGCCCTTGATCTGCACGTCGGTCCCCGCCCAGTCGGTGACGTAGCGCTCGCACAGCGCCGTCGAGGTCAGGATGTTCATGAAGATGTCCTTCGATCCGGCCGCCTGGGCCCGGTCGCGATCGTGGTGCACGTCTTGGAAGTCGCGCGTCGCGATCGCCGTCGAGACGACCAGCGTCGGGGTGATCGGGAGCACCCAGACCGGGATCTCGTCGCCAGCCTTCATCACGGTTTCCTCCTCCAGATCGGGAGCGTCAGCTCCTCGTCGATGACGTTCCAGTCGACGACCAGGCCCTCGCCGATCTTCAGGGCGTTCTCACCCTCCGGCGGCACGTCGGTCACCTCGGCCACCATGCGTACGCCCTCGGGCAGATCCAGCAGGGCAACCACCAGCGGGAGCTCCTTGCCGGGAAGCTTCGGGGCGTGGATCACGGTGAACGAGTAGACGGTGCCCTCGCCTCGGGCGACGACGTGACCGCGGTCGTACGCCTCGCAGCTCAGGCATGCCGGACCCGGCGGGTGCCGCAGGGTGCCGCAGGCGTTGCAGCTCTGGATGCGGAGCTCTTGCTTGGCGGTGCCTTCGAAGAAGTACGCGTTGTCCCGGCCGATCACGGGTCGCACGGGGCCGCTCATGAGGCACCTCCCTTGGGGATGAACTTGAGGACGCGGAACAGCATGGTCGCGACTCGCTCCTCGCCGACGTACCAGGTGCTCTTGGAGGTCACGAAGTAGCCGACGCCCATGCCGGTGCTCTTCGGACCGACGACCGAGTCGAGCGCCGTGGTGACCCGGACCTGCTCGCCGACGCGGAGGTAGCGGTCGTAGCTCTGCTCGGAGTTGGTGCCGAGGACGCCGTTGAAGCCGGCATCGCTGAGCACGTTCATCATCGCGTGGAGCGGATCACGGTCGGGGTGCCGCCCGCCTTGTCCGTACATCGTCCAGACCTGCGCCATCGAGGGTGGCGCCTCGCCCTGGCGAAACCGATCGGAGTCCAGGCCCATCGCCTCGAGCCAGTTGTTGATGGTGGGCTGGTTGACCAGGTCGCGGGCGTCGCGCGCGGCGGCCTCTCCCCAGGCCTTGATCTCGTCGGCGGCGGCCATGATCTTCTCGTGGACGGCCTCGTCCACCAGGGTCTGCCTCGCTTCCGTGCTCATCGCGGCACCCTCGGCATCCCGAGACCGAACATCGCGATCAGCTCGCGCTGGACCTCCTGGACACCGCCGCCGAAGGTGAGCACGAGGTTCCGCTTCGCTTGGGCGTCGAGATAGTCGAGCAGGCTCTTCGTGACCGGATCTCCAGGGTCACCGTGACGGTGCACCAGCGCGATCAGGTCGGCGAGCAGGTGCTGGACCTGATCGGCGGCGAAGACCTTCGACGCGGACGCGTCCGCGACCTCGATCTCGCCGGCCTGGCCGGCCTTGGCGACCGCCCAGTTGAGGAGCTCGTTGACCCGGAAGACGGCGGTGGTCTTCCCGATGAGCGCGCGTACGTCCGGGCTGTCGGTGACCCCCTGAGCGGTGGCCCAGCGCAGGACGCGGTCGCGCAAACCCTCGATCCGTCCGGCGGGTCCGAGCATGACCCGCTCGTGGTTGAGCTGGGTTGTGATCAGCTTCCAGCCCCTGTTCTCCTCCCCCACCAGCATGTCGGCAGGGACACGGACGTCGTTGAAGTACGTCGCGTTGACGTGGTGGGAGCCGTCGGCGGTGATGATCGGGGTCCAGGAGAAGCCCGCGTCGGTGGTGTCGACGATGAGGATCGAGATGCCCTTGTGCTTGGGCGCGTCAGGGTCGGTGCGTACGGCCAGCCAGATGTAGTCGGCCGCGTGGCCGCCGGTGGTCCAGAGCTTCTGGCCGTTGACGACGTAGTGATCGCCGTCCAGCCTGGCCGTCGTACGGAGCGAGGCCAGGTCTGTGCCGGCCTCGGCCTCGGAGTAGCCGATCGCGAAGTGCACCTCCCCGGCGAGGATCCGGTTGAGGAACATCTCCTTCTGCTTCGACGTGCCGTAGCGGATCAGGGTCGGGCCGACCGTCTGCAGGGTCACCGCCGGCAGGTGCACGTCGGCGTACTGGGCCTCGTTCGCGAAGATCGTCTGCTCGACCTCGCCGAGGCCGTGGCCGCCGTACTCCCTGGGCCAGCCGACGCCCATCCAGCCGTCGTCGCCCAGCTGCTTGATGAGCTTCTGGTAGGTCGGGCCGTGCCGGTCCCAGGACCCCTCGGGGCCGGGGTCGCCCGGCTCGTCCTGGTGCGAGAGATCCGCGAAGTAGGCTCTGACCTCGGCTTTCAGCGAACGCTGCGCCGCGGTCAGCTCGAGGTTCTTGGCCTCGTCGGTCTCGACCGGGACGGCCGCGGCCGGCGTGTCGAGCAGGTGAGCGATGTCGGTGCCCCAGGTGGTGAACGCGAGCAGCGGGTAGGTCACGTCCACACCCATGCCGCCGTGGAGGTGGTGGCAGGTGCGGAAGGCGGACGGCGCCACCTGGCTGGCCCAGTAGGCGGCCACCCTCAGGTCCGTCGCGGAGGAATGTCCGCTGGTCACGGCGGCGACCGCGTTGTCGGCGGCGAGGTCGAGCGTGCGGGAGGCGACGTAGACGTCGGCCATCTGCAGCGCGACGGCCTGGAACTCGGCCAGCGCTCGGCCGAACTGCCGCCGCCCGGAGACGTACGCCGCGGTCAGGTCGCGCGCTCCGGCCAGCACCCCGGCACAGGTCACCGCCAGGCCTGCGGTCGCCAGCCCGATCAGAGCCTCGTAGGCGCCCTCGTCGAGCACCTCGGCCGGGGCGTTCTCGAGCACGAGGGTGTGCTGCGGGACGGTGCTGGACGTGCTCGCCGGGAGCAGGGTCACGCCCTCGGCGGACGGGTCGACGAGCACCACGACCTGCCGCTCCCCCACCGTCGCGGTGACCAGAAGGAGCGAGGCGTCCGCGGCGTAGGTCACCGCGGTCTTGCGTCCCGAGACCGTGCCGTCTCGGAAGGTGGTGGTCGGCACTTCGGGCCGCCCGCGCTCGAGCCAGGCCGGGGTGAGCAGCGTCTGACCGGAGGCGACGCCGGGCAGGATCCTGTGCTGCTGCTCGGGGGTGCCGTGACCGGCCAGGGTGAGGGCGCCGACAGCCAGGGTCTCCCATACCGGCACGCGCACCGCCTGGCGTCCGGCCTCGCGCAGCAGCACCGCGATCTCGCCGAGCCCGAAGCCCTCTCCGCCGTACGTCTCCGGCACCGGCAGCGCGGTCAGCCCGGCACTCGCCCAGGCCGACCAGTCGCCGCGGTCGGAGTCGCGGGCGAGCACCTCGGCCACCACACTGCGTACCGCATCGAGTGTCTCGTCTCCCATGGGCCAAACTGTAACGTGTTCTAGTTTGCATGTCAGCAGTGTGACTCCCGGTGGCCCACTAACCTCGCATCATGGCCCGACTTCCTCGTGCACACACCGCCCGCCAGGCCGCCCTCGCCGCCCTCGCAGCCAACGCCCTGTGGCCGCCCGTCGACCGGACCGGGCCGCGCGGCGCGATCGGTTCCTTCGCCGCCGGCTGGCTCGCCGGCGACCTGGCTCCGCAGCTGCTGGCGCTCGGCATCACGGACACCGCCGTCTCGGCCGTCCGACGCAAGGTCTCGCCGCTCGGGCTCGCGCTCGCGGGTGCTGCCGCCGCCGGCTTCGCACTCAACACCTACCGCGCCGGGTCCGCACGCAGCCTTCTCGAGGAGGCGCTCACCGAGACCCTCGGAGCGCCCCCGGGCGAGCGGACGCCGCTCGACCTCGCCCAGCTCGCCCGGCCGTTCCGGATGAAGAACCCGGCGGTCGAGGTGATCCATGACGTCGCGTACGCCGACAGCGACAGCAGCCGCGCCAGGCTCGACATCTACCGCCCGGCCGGTGTCGAGGTCATCACGGCGCCCGTGCTATTCCACGTGCATGGCGGCGCCTGGACCTTGGGCTCCAAGGAGCAGCAGGGACAGCTGCTGATGAACCGGATGGCCGCAGCCAACGGCTGGGTCTGCGTGACGATCAACTACCGGCTCGCACCCAAGCACCGCTGGCCGGCACAGATCGTCGACGTGAAACGCGCCCTGGCGTGGGTGCACGAGCACATCGCCGACTACGGCGGCGACCCCGACTACGTCGTCGCGACGGGCGGCTCGGCGGGCGGTCACCTGGCCGCGCTCGCAGCGCTCACGCCTGGTTTCGCGCCGTTCCAGCCCGGGTTCGAGGACGCGGACACACGGGTCGCCGCCTGCGTACCGTTCTACGGGGTCTACGACGTGGCCGGCGAGGACGGGGACCGCTACACCGCCCGGGTGCGCGATGGACTGTGGACCCAGAAGATCATGCCCGAGGGCGCCACCATCGAGGACTTCCGCCAGGCCTCACCGATCAACCACATCACCGAGGACGCCCCCGACTTCTTCGTGCTCCACGGAGCGCTCGACACGCTGGTCTCCAAGCGCCAGGCCCTCTCCTTCGTCGCTCGGCTGCGCGAGGTTTCCAAGGCGACGGTGACGTACGTCGAGATGCCGGGCGCCCAGCACGCCTTCGACGTCTTCGGCGGCATCCGGGCCCACCACGCCGTGGCGGCGGTCGAGCGCTGGCTGCTGTGGCATCGCGAACGCGCCGGCGCCCGACTCGGCTGACGGCGGTTCAGCGGTTCAGCGCGGGAGGCCGAGCAGGTGCTCGGCGGCCACGTTGCGGAGCACCTGGGTGGTGCCGCCGGCAATGGAGAGACAACGAGTCAGCTGGGACTGGTGCAGATCCTCGCGCACCTGGGGGTCGTCGGTGAGCGCGAGCGGGCCGAGGAGGTCGACGACGAGCTCGGAGGCGTCCTGGCGGTTGCGCACCGTCAGGAGCTTGGCCACCGACGACTCCGCCCCGGGCCCGTGGCCGGCGAGCGCCTTGAGCGTGGAGCGGACACCGAGCAGCGCGCACACCGAGGAGAGCGCGACGGCGTGGCCGATCCTTGCCAGCTCGGCCTCGCCTCGGTCCACTGCCAGCGCCACCGCGCGCTCGACGCTGCCACCGAGGTTGGTCGAGGCCATCGCGACCCGCTCGTTGGCCAGCGTCGTGCGCGCCAGCCGCCAGCCGCCGTCGACGTCGCCGACGACGAGCTCGTCGGGCACGAAGACCCCGTCGAGGAAGACCTCGTTGAAGAGCGCGTCACCGGTCAGCTCGCGCAGCGGGCGGACGTCGATCCCCTCGCTGCCCATGTCGACCAGGAAGTAGCTGATGCCCTTGTGCTTGGGGACGTCGGGGTTCGTACGCGCCAGGCAGATCGCCCAGTCGGCATCGGCCGCGAGCGAGGTCCACACCTTCTGACCAGTCAGCCTCCAGCCGCCGCGGTGTCCTGAGCTTGTCGAAGGGTCGACACGCTCGGCGCGAGTCGCCAGCGAGGCCAGGTCGGAGCCCGCGCCGGGCTCGCTGAAGAGCTGGCACCAGGTGATCTCGCCACGCAGCGAAGGCTCGACGAACCGCGCTCGCTGGGCGTCCGTGCCGTGCTCGAGGATGGTCGGCACGGCCCATCCGGCGATCTTGATGTCAGGACGGGCGACTCCGGCAGCGGCGAGCTCCTCTTCGATGACGAGCTGCTCGACGGGGCCGGCGCCGAGGCCGTACGGAGCGGGCCAGTGCGGCGCGAGGTAGGCCGCGTCGACGAGCGCGTCACGGCGGGAGGCCTCGGGGAGGGCTGCGATCGCCGCGACGGCCTCGCGCACCCGGGGGCGCACCTCCTCGTCCTTGCCGTCGAGGTCGACGCGGACCGAGCGACGGATCCCGGCGACGGCGTGCCCGGCCAGCGCGACCGCGTGGGCGTCCCCGCCACCGAGGAGGCTGCGCAGGGCTACCGCGCGGCGCAGGTACAGGTGAGCGTCGTGCTCGAAGGTGAAGCCGATCCCGCCGAGGACCTGGATGCAGTCCTGCGCCGCCCGCACCGCGCCGTCGAGCGCGGTGACGCCGGCGACCTCGGCCGCGAAGTCCCACTGGCTGGTGTCACCCGGCTCGGACAGCGCGGTCTCGGCCGAGGCGGCCGCGTCCCAAGCGGTCGCGGCCACGGCTTCGGCCGTCTCCAGCATCTGCGCGCACAGGTGCTTGATCGCCTGGAACGACCCGATCGGCGCGCCGAACTGCTCGCGCACCTTCGCGTACTCCACCGCCGTCGTCAAGCACCACTGCGCGATACCGGAGGCCTCTGCCGCAGCGAGCGTGAGGGCCCTACGCCGCACCGCCTCGCTCCGCAGGCCGGGGACCTCGACCGCCTCGCCGGCATCGATGTCGACTCGCACCTCGGCCACCCGCCTGGTCAGATCAGGCCCGACCTGGGGACGTACGTCCACCTGCTCCGCAGCCACGAAGAACCAGCGCTCCTCGCCGTCGGCACCACGAGCGCCGAGCAGCAGGTGGGCCGCTCCCCCGCCGTCGTAGACGACCGGAACGGTGCCTGCGAGACGATCTCCGAGCTCGAGGACCGGGTCGAGCGCGATCCCGCAGCCGCCGGCGACGACTGCATCGACGATGTCGTCGAGCCCGGCGGCTCCCGCGTGCGAGGCGGCGACCGCGCTACCCAGCAGCGGGCCCGGGAGCAGCTCGTGGGCGCAGGCCTCGAGAGCGACGGCCGCATCCAGCAGCGTGCCGCCGCCACCGTTCGGCTCGGGAGCCGCGATGCCTGCGACTCCGTACTCCCGCACGCCGCGCCACACGTCGTCGAAACCAGCAGAGGCGGCGCCCTCGGCGACCCGCGCGAGCTCGATGCCGCCCAAGCCCTTCGCCCAGTCGCGCAGGCTCTCGCTGAGGGCTTGGTGTTCGTCGGTGATGCCGATCGGCACAGGGACCTCCTACTGTCTCCGGGGCCTTCGTCCGGAATAGAGCCTGATGTAGAACGTGTTACAAGTCTAGACTCACGAAGGAACGTGTTTCACTCTTGGGCGCCGATGCGGTTAGCCTGAGACCCACAGACCGAGATCCGGTCATAGTCCTAGGGGGGACACCAGTGACGTCCGTCAGCACGGAGCCACGCAACACCGACGACGCCGCATCGACCGGCGCGCAGACCAGTGCACCCACCGGTGGGTCCGCGGCGCAGCGCGAGCGCCGCCGGCGCATCCTCGACGCCACGATCTCGCTCGCGGCCGAGGGTGGGTTCGACGCCGTGCAGATGCGCGCCGTCGCCGAGCAGGCAGAGGTTGCCCTCGGCACCCTCTACCGCTACTTCCCCTCGAAGATCCACCTGCTGGTCTCCGCGCTGGCGCGCGAGTTCACCAAGGACGTCGACCGCTCCGCCATCCGCGCGACGCCGGGCGAGACCGCCCACGAGCGGATCATGTACGTCCTCAACCGCCGCACCCGCGCCCTGCAGAAGCAGCCCAAGCTCACCGAGGCCCTGGTGCGCGCCTTCATGTTCGCCGACCAGTCGGTGACCGGCGAGATCCACGAGGTCGGCACCAGCCTGACCACCGTCATCGCCCGCGCCATGCACGGCACCCCCGACCACGGCGAGGTCACCGAGGAGGAGGCCGCCATCATCCGGATCATCTCCGACGTATGGCTCTCTGCCCTCATCTCCTGGGTCACCGGCCGCATGGACGAGAAGGACGTCGAGAAGTCGATCGACGTCGCCGTACGCCTCCTGCTGCGCTGAACGATCAGCACTTAGGCGGCAGGTCGCCCGAGGTGGCCTCCTCGGCGGAGACCGCGCGGTCGTTGCAGCCGAAGCCCCAGGTGAGGTCGTAGCCTCGGTCCTCGATGAAGCCGGTGATGGCGAACGGGCGGTCGCCAGGCCCTTCGATCGTCATCGACTCGCGCTCACCGTGGTCGACGTAGTCGGCCTCGAGCACCCATTCACAGGTCGGTCCGGCACTCGTCGCCTGGATCGAGATCACCACCGTCTCGCCCTTGGCGAGCGTGATGGTCCCGTCGTCGAAGTACGCCGAGCCGTCAGCGACCGAGGTCAGCTGCGGCACCTTCGCGTCGATGGCAGTCTTCAGCGCGATCTTCTTGCTCTCGCCCTGGGGGACGTCGTCGACGAGTACGCCGTCCTCGAGCCGTTCCGTGCACGGCCCGGTCCGCTCGGGGCGCAGGTCGGTGATCACGACCGGGTCGCTGTGTCGCCCGACGATGGTCACCTCCCAGGTGATCCGGCCGGCGGCGTACCACTCGTGCTGCGCCTCCCATTCGGGATCGTTGACCTTCTCCCGGGCATCGGCCTGGTCACTGAACTTCGCCGACTCCGCCTGCGGGATCAGCACCGGTCCACTCAGCGGCTTACGGCGTACGTCAACCACCTTGATGCCGCTGCCCGGCTCGCTCCAGCCGTCGGGCATGAGGCCGGCGAACATGCTCTGCAGGCCGGAGCTGAAGGTCGCACCCAGCGCGACCAGGATCACGCCCACGACCCACGTGACGGGCTTCTTCGCCAGCGAGGTCAGCCGCGCCTGCCCGTCCTCCCGCGGAGCGGCGGCCTTAGCCGACCTCTGCTTCGACCGCTTCGACTGTTTCGGCCGCTTCGACTGCTTCGACATCGGTCTGCGCTCCTCTCGAGAGTCGGTGGGCGAGGAGCACTGCGACGCCGGTCAGCCACCCGAAGCAGGCAGCGAACCGCACCCCGTCGGCGGCGGTCTCGAGGGCCCAGTAGTGCGCCAAGCCAGCGAACTCCGGCTGCTGCACGAACGCACCCTCGAGCAGTCCGACAGTGGCGGCGAGCACCGCCACCAGGCCCCAGCACTGCACGACGATGCCGAGCGCACCCGGACCACCCTCGGGTGGCCAGCGCGCCACGACCAGGTAGATCGCCAGCCACACCAGCATCACCAGAACGGCAGAGGTCACCGCACGCGGCAGCCAGACCGACGTCTCGAAGCTGCCGCCGAGCGCGTATGGGTCGTTCGGGGCCGACAGGCTGGCGTGGGCGAACCAGACCAGGCGAACCCAGGCCTGGCGCGGGCTGATCTCCGCCCCGTACGGGTCGGCGTCCGGGCCGTAGTCCCAGACGAACCCGCCGACGAGCGCCAGCACGAGTGTCGGCAACGCGCCCCACGTGGCGATCCGCGCCGCCCGCGCCCGCCCGGCCGATGTCTTGAGCGCTGTCTTGGGCGCCTCCGCCGCTCGGACGGAATCACCGGTTCCGCCATCACCGCGCAGGGCGATCGCTGCGAGCGCCGCGAACGCCGAGGCCGCGTACGCCACATAGCCCCCGAAGACTCCCACCACCAGACCGAGCCAGATCCCGTCACCGGGCAGCGCCCAGATGACCGTCGGCAACGACTCCAGCCCGCCGCGGATCCCCCGGACCGTCTGGACGACGACGAAGAGGTTCGTCAGTCCGCCCGCGAGCACGCTCGCGCACAGCACCCGGCCGGCGACGGCGAAGGCGCCCTCGGAGCCGGTCCGCAGGCTGGCGTAGACCAGTCCGGCGAGCAGGGCGACGAACACCACCGTCGGCCACCCGGAGGCGGGCGCGACGGGATACCCCTCGACCATCACCGCCGAGCCCCACAGAAACCTGAACCCTTCGACCATCCGGCCCAGCACGTCTCCGAACCAGACGTGGCCACGCGAGCTCCACAGAGCCGAGACGTCGCCGACGTGGACGGGGATCGCCAGGGCCAGGCTGTAGAGGAACGCGAAGACGCTGAGCACCGCAAAGGTGGCGATCGCGCTGCGCCATCGAGACAAGTTCTGATCGCCTTCGGTTCGTCCCCGCTGACTGAAACCTTCCTGCGGCAGTATGCCGGAGACCGGTCTCTCGTGGGGCCGACTCACCACGCCGAGACGTCACTCCCGTCGGCCGAGTGGGCACCGCGGTGCCCACTCGGCCGACGTAGGTGACGTCTCGGCCGACTGGAGTGGCGCCTCGGCCGACGCGGGTGACGCCTCGGCCAGGGGTGGATCAGCCGCCGAAGGCGTGGGTGGCGGTGGCACCGCCGTCGATGGCGATCTCGGCACCGGTGACGAAGCTCGACTCGTCCGAGGCCAGGTAGACGTAGAGCGGGGCGATGTCCTCGGGGTGGCCGACGCGCTTGAGGGCGACCTTGGACGCGCCGAACTCCATCGCGGCGTCATCGGCGCCGACGCCGCGAGTCATGGACGTGTCGATCATGCCCGGATGGACGGAGTTGACCCGGATGCCGCTGGGGCCGAGCTCGAGGGCGGCGGCCTTGGTCATGCCGCGGATGGCGAACTTGGTGGAGGTGTAGCCGGCCACGAACGCCATCCCGGCCAGACCCTCGATCGAGGAGGCGTTGATGATCGAGCCGCCGCCGTTCTCCTTCATCGTGGAGATCACCGAGCGCATCCCGAGGAAGCAGCCGAGCGTGTTGACCCGCCACAGCAGCTCGAACTCCTCGACCGGCTGGGTGAGGATCTCACCGAAGCGCAGGATGCCGGCGTTGTTGGCGAGGACGTTGACCGGACCGTACGTCGCGGCCGTCGCGGCCACCAATGCCGTCCAGGACTCCTCCGAGCTGACGTCGTGGTGCACGAAGAGTGCCGACTCGCCCAGGGAGTCGGCGAGCAGCTTGCCCGGCTCGTCGGCCACGTCGGCGATCACCACCTTCGCACCCTCGGCGACGAAGCCGCGCGCGATGGCGGCTCCCTGACCCTGTGCGCCACCGGTGACGATCGCGATTTTGCCGTCGAGACGTGCCATCACTGCTCCTCTTGGTCCTTCAGCTTCAGCTGCATGATCGAGTCGGCCGAGAACCCGGCCTCGGGGTCACGGTCGGCGAACCAGCCGCCGACCTGCTTGTCGAGCGAGTCCAGATCCCAGGCGGCGTTGTCGAACCGCTCGGCCACCGTGGGCGGCGCCAGGACGGCGATCATCCCGCCGTAGACGACGAACACCTGCCCGGTGATCGCGGCAGCGGCCGGGGAGGCGAGATAGGTGACCAGCGGCGCCACGTGCTCGGCACCGTAGGAGTCACCCGAGAGCACGCCCTCGGTCATCGCCGTCGCCGCCCGCGGGCAGATGGCGTTGGCACGTACGCCGGAGCGGCCCATCGAGCGTGCGGTCGACATCGTCAGCGCCGTGATCCCGGCCTTCGCGGCGCCGTAGTTGGCCTGTCCCGGCGGGCCGGACAGGAACGCCTCCGAGGAGGTGTTCACCACCGCGGCGTCGACCGGCGCGCCGGACGACTTGGCGACCGACCGCCAGTGGGCCGAGGCGTTGCGAGTCAGCAGGAAGTGGCCGCGCAGGTGCACACGTACGACGAGGTCGAACTCCTCGTCGGACATGTTGAAGAGCATCTTGTCGCGGGTGATGCCCGCGTTGTTGACCACGATGTCGAGGCCACCGAACCCGTCGACGGCCGCGGCCATCATCGCGTCCGCGGTCGCGCGGTCGCTCACGTCGCCCGCCGCTATCACCGCCTCGCCGCCGAACCCGCGGATCTCCTCGGCGGCCTCCTCGGCCGCGCCCGGCAGGTCGTTGAGCACCACCCGGGCGCCCGCCCGGGCCAGCGCGACTGCTTCCGCCCGCCCCAGACCGGCACCGGATCCGGTGACGATCGCGACCTTCCCACTCAGATCGACGCTCACGTGCCGCTACTCCTCGATCCTCAGGGCCGCCTTGGGACAGCCGGCCACGGCCTGCTCGACGCGGTCGCGGTTCTCGTCGGTCACCGCCGGGTCCGCGATCTGCAGGTAGTCGTCGTCATCGATCTCGAACACGTCGGGCGCGAACGCCTCGCACATCCCGTTGGACTCGCACAGGTCGAAGTCCGCGATCACCTTTGCCATGTCCGTCTCCTTGAACTCTTCATCCTTGGCCGGGCAGGGCACCCAGCTTGCGGTGGTCCCAGCTTGCGACCTTGTCGGGCTCGATGACGATGCCGACGCGCTTGTGGGCCTGCTTCGAGACCAGGTCCTCGCCCAGGTCGCCCAGATCGGCACCGCCGGCCATCCGGGCCATCACCTGCGACCCGAGAGCCTTGATCTCCTCGTAGTCCTCGACGAGACGCGCCTTGCCGGTGATGCTCACCCCGCGCAGCTCGAAGTAGTCCTCACCGTCCTCGACCAGGCAGGTGACCCGCGGGTCACGTCGCAGGTTGCGGACCTTCTGCGAGGACCCGTAGGTCCAGAACGCGATCCTGCCCTCGTCGAGCACATAGAACAGCGTGGTCAGGTGCGGAGCCCCGTCTGCGCCCACGGTCGCGACCTGCACCTTCATCTGCGAGCCGAGGAAGTCCTCGATCTCGGCCTCGGTCAGCTGTACGGACTGGCGGGAGCCGGCCATGTGCCCTCCTCGAGCGATGAAACTAGAACCTGTTCTACCATAACAAGACGAGACGGACCCTTGAAGGGACTGCCTGATGAGATCTAGGAAGCAGCCTTCATCTCGGAGATCAGCCAGCCACCGTCGTCCTTCACCAGCGTCAGTACCTCCCAGGTCGGGCTGACCACGGTGTTCTTCGTCTTCGGCGCGGTCGCGCTCTGGTTGACGAAGAGCAGCACCGACGCGGTGTCCTCGGTGGCCGAGATGATCGAGGCGGCACAGTCCTCGTCGACACAGGCCTTGCCCTCCTCGGCCGCCTTGGCGCCGTCTTCGGAGAGCGGCGCCACCTCGGCGTCGACCTTGATGCCCAGGTCTGCCTGCTCCTTGCGCTTGTCCTCGCCGGGGAGCGTCTTCTCGTAGTCCTTCTGCATCGCCGGCGTCATCAGCTTCTTCGCCGCCGCGATGTCCTTCTCCGCGCTCGCGGCCTGGTAGGACATCACCGTCTGCGTCAGCCCGACCGAGTGCTCCATGATCGCCGCCCGGGAACCGGCCGCGGTCAGCTCACCGCCCGGCGCCACGTCATCCTTCGACGCCTGATCGACAGCCAGCCACAGCGCGCCGCCGGCCACCAGGACGAGTACGCCGAGAACGGCTGTCAGCTTCCGGCTGCCATCACCCAGCCACCGCTCGGCGAAGCCTCCACGCGCCTCGGGTGAACCCTCACCCTCATCCTCAGCTTGAGACTCTGCCTCGGTCTCCGCGTCATCGGGTGCGGCCGCGGAGTCCTCGCTCTCCTCCGGCTCATCGTCCCCGCCGCGTACGTCCGGGGTCTCTGGCTCGTCGGTCGGAGGCAGCAGGTCGGAGCCGCAGTAACGGCACTTGATCGCGGCTGCCTTGATCGTCTCCGCGCAGAAGGGGCACTCCTTCTGGCCGGCGGAGACCGATCCGTTCGCTCGTACGCCCGTCATCAGTTGACTCCTGCCAGGTCGGACATGCGCCATCCGTCCTTCGTCTTGTCCAGCGACACCTTGAACCGGTACTTCGAGCACTTCGCTCCGTCGTAGGGGCAGGTGTCGCTCTTCTTCAGCTCAGCTGTCTGGCTGCTGGTCACGACCGAGTCCACGGCGACCAGCACGACCGCCTTCTTCGAACCGATCGCGCGGATGCCGACCTGCTTGACCTTGCCCTTCGAGACGGTCTGGGCGGGGATCGCGGCCTGCCGGATCTGCTCGGCGATGGCTGTGTACTCCTTGCCGAAGGTGCCGGTCGAGATCTCCTTGACCGCCTGGATCCGCGGGTCCATGTCCCGATAGTCGACGTCGAGGAAGGCGATCACCCCGTCCTCGGCGACGGACTTCACCTCGTCGTAGTCGGCGGCCGCAGCCTCGGCGGGCGTCGTCCACGGCAGCACCCGGGCGCCACCGATGAAGACCGCCGCCGCGAGCACCACCAGGATCACCACCACCGCCGCGAGGACGGTGTTGACCCGCCCCAGTCTGGCGACGGACATCTTGACGTCGAGGCGATTGTGGGCCAGCTCGGCAGGTTCAGGCACGGGACTCACTCCTCTCCCAGGATCATCGATCGCCAGGAGTCGTCGGACAGGGCGGAGACCAGGCCTCCGTCATCGGTCGGGGCGGACATCGTGACCGTCTTTCCATCGGGGAGCTTGGTGCGGCCGGTCTTGGGGTCGTAGCTCGTCACGTACTTCTCGACGCCCTCGGGCTTCGGCACCATGTTGACACCCCGCTGCATGATCGGGTTGTCGCCCTCGTAGTCGGGCTGCGCGCGCTTGTCGGTGCACTTGGCCGGGTAGAGCGGCTGGTCCTCCATCACGGTGCCGGGGATCCACTGGTCAGGGGGCTTATAGCCCTCCTGGCACGGCGGTGTGGTGTAGACGAAGCCCATCGAGAGGTGACCGTAGCCGTCACCGGGTGAGCCGGTCCACCCCGTCGCCACGACCTGCGGGAAGGTCACCAGAGTCTGCTCGATCGCGGGGAGCCGGGCGGTGAGCACCTCGTTGACGGTGGTGAGGTTGGCCAGGAACACGGGTAGGAGCGGCTGCAGGCCGTCGACCAGCGACTGCACCTGGACCGCCGTCGCCTCGCCGCCCTGCAGGATCTCGCGCAGCTCCGGGTCACGCTTGTCCAAGGTCGCGGTGACCTCCTCGAGCCCGTCCGCGAACTCGCGGATGTCACCGCTGTGGTCCTTCTGCGTCTGGAGGACGGTCTGGCTGGTCTCGAGGAGGCGCACGGTCTCCTTCTGGTGCGCGGAGGCCTCATCGACCAGCGTGGCACCCGAGTCGAGCAGCGTACGCAGGTTCTCGGCGTTGCCGCGGAACAGCGTGCCGAGCTCGGCCACGACGGTGCTCAGGTCCTCGCCGTCGATCGAGGTGGTGAAGCTGTCCAGCTCGGTGAGCAGCTGATCGGTGGTGCCGGGCATCGACTCGGGCCCGGCGCTCACCACATCGCCCTCGGCGAGGTAGGGGCCGGCGGCCGAGTCGGGGATGAAGTTGATGTACTGCTCCCCCACCGCCGAGAGGTTGTGGACCTCGATCTTGGCGTTCCTCGGCACCTCGGTGCCGGGGTCGAGCTCCAGCTCGGCGCGGACGCCCTCCTCGGTGACCTTCATGGTGGCCACCCGGCCGATGCCGATGCCGCGGTAGTTGACCTCGCTGCCCTCGTAGAGGCCACCGGAGGCCGGCAGGTCGACCGAGACGTTCACGTGCCGGCCGAGCACGCGGTCGACGATGCCGAGGTAGGCGGCCGAGACGTAGAAGATCCCGACCGCGGCGAGGACAAGGAAGATGACCAGCTTGGTGCGTACGCTCCGCGTCATTTGGTGCCCCCTCCCAGGAGTCCCTCGAGGAGACCGGTCAGGCCACCGGTCGTCGGCTCGGCTGTGGGTGTCTCGGTCGCCGAGGGCGTCGAGAGCCCTTCGGTGATCTCGGGAACCAGGCCGTTGAGTCCTGGCGTCTTGGTCGAGGTCGAGGTCGAGCTCTTGGGCAGCAGGTCGGAGATGTCGGGCAGCTTGGGCGTCTTCTCCCCCGGCTTCGCCTTCGTGTCCTCCTTGCCGACCACCGAGCAGACCAGCTGCAGGTTGGTCAGGTCGCACAGCGCCTTGGCCAGCGGCTGGATCGCCCGGCAGCCCTTGGAGTAGGACAGGCAGATCTGGAACACCTGCGGCACGATGCCGCTGGACTCGCCGTTGGTGAGGCTGCCGACCAGCTTGCCGAGGTCGAGGTCCATGTGGAACAGGGCGTTGGAGTAGTCGCCCATCGCCAGGCCGGCGGCGTTCTCCGGGAACGGGAAGCTGGCCGCCATCATCAGTCCGCGCGGCAGCGAGTCGCCGGCGTCGGCCAGCTCGCGCAGCGTCGGCGCCAGCTCCTCCAGCGCCGTGGTCAGGTTGGCGCCGCTCTGGTTGATCACGCGGGTCGCGACCACACCGAGCCGGTCGAGCGCCTTCATCATCTTCAGCATGTCCGCGTGCTGCTGGCGGAGCACCTCGAGCGCCGGACCGAAGGAGTCGATGGCGGCCTCGATCGACTTGGACTCCCTGTTGAGGGTGCGGGTCAGCCGGTCGACCTGCTCCATCGCCTTGATGATCGAGCCCTTCTGCTGGTTGAGCGAGGCCACCGTCGTCTCCAGGTTGCCCAGCAGCGAGCGCATGTCATCGGTGCGCCCGTCCATCATGGTGTTGAGCTCGTCGCTGATCGTCTTCAGCTGGCCGACACCACCACCCGCCAGCAGGAAGGAGAGCGCGCCGAGCACCTCCTCGACCTCGGGGTTGCGGTTGGTGCGCTCGAGCCCGATGGTGGCGCCGTCGCCGAGCTTTCCGGCCTTGGCGACGGTGGAACCCTCGGGAACCACCAGGGCGATGTACTTCTCCCCGAGAAGGCTGGTCTGGCGTACGTTGGCCAGCGCGTCGGCCGGAAGCTCGATGTTCTTGCGGACGGTCATGGTGACCTTCGCATGCCAGCCCTCCCGCTCCACCTTGTCGACCTGGCCGACCGGGACGTCGTTGGCCATCACCTTCGTGCGCGGCACGATGTCGACGACGTCGTTGAACTCGGCGGTGACGACGTAGCCGTCGCCCTCACCGACCTCCTTGCCGGGGAGCGGCAGGTCATAGGCCTGTACGCCGCACCCGCTCGCCACGGCGATGACGCCGAGCACGGCGACGAACGTCCGGATCCGAGATCTCATCTCTTGCCTCCCGACATCAGGTCCTGCAGCGACCCGCTGAGCTCGGTGATGCCGCCCTCGGAGACCACCTCGGGCTTCACCTCCGGCTGCTTGGCCTTGGTCTCGTTCGGAGCCCCGAACGGCAGCCCGGTCGCCGTGTCGCGGTCGGTGGGCGCCGCGGCATCCGTGAGCGCCTCGCCCAGCGGAGCGGTGGAGCCGGTGGGCAGCAGCGCCTTGAACAGCGCGCAGATCTCCTTGGCTCCGGGGATCTTGTCGTTCTCGACGACCATGCACAGGATGTTGGACAGGTCCGAGCCGATCGGCCCCACCTGCAGCCGGAAGCCGACCGATCCGGAGGCGGGGTCGAAGGACTCGGCCAGGTTGCCGATCCCCAGCGGCGCCAGGTCGATGACGGTGCCGAGGGTCTCCTCCTCCTTGGCCAGGATGTTGAGCGTCTTGTTGAGCTCCTTGACGTCGCCGACCAGAGCGTCGGAGTTGTTCTCCACGAACGACTTCGTCACCTTCACCGCCTGCGCGATCGCCGCCAGCGCCTGGTCGAGCTCGTCGCTCTCACCGGCCAGCTGGGTGGAGACGGTCGAGAGGCTGGTCAGGAACTGCTCGGTCGTCTCGTCGTTGCGCGCCAGCGTCGTGGTGACCTCGGAGAGCTGGGTGAGCGTGCTGAAGAGCTGCTCGGAGTTGCCGCCGAGCACCTGGGCCGCCTCGGACATGTCGGCGATCGCCTGGTTGCCGATCTTGCCGTTGCCCTCCAGCGCGTCCGCGCCCTCACGCAGGACGTCGCTGAGCGCGCCGTTCTTGTTGGCCCCGTTGGGTCCCAGCGAGGTGGCCAGCTCGGAGAGGCTGGCATAGATCCGGTCGAGCTCGACCGGCACCGCGGTGCGCTCGATCGGGATCTCGCCGCCGTCTGCCATCGCGGGCCCGCCGGTATAGGCGGGGGTCAGCTGGATGAACCGGTCGGCGACGAGTGTCGGGGTCACGATCGCGGCCTTGACGTCCTCGGGCAGCTTGTAGTCGCTCTGGTACTCGATCACCGCGTCCACGTGGTCGCCCTTCGTCTCCAGCGAGACGACCTTGCCGACCTTGACGCCCATGATGACCACGTCGGAGCCCTCGTAGACGCTCACCGCCTGCGGGAAGCTCGCGGTCAGCGTCTTGGTGTCGGGCGAGGCCACCTCGGAGATCAGCAGCAGCCCGCACATCAGCACCAGCGCGATCGGCAGCGCGGCCCACTTTCGGCCCCAGAAGTTCTTTGTCATTCCACGATCCCTGGTCGTCGTCCGGGCACGAACTCCCCGCTCACGATCCCGGTGAGGTTGGCGAGGTAGGCGTCGAACCAGGGCCCGGTGCCGATGATGTTGATCAGGATCGACGCGTACGGCCCGTAGTTCTGGATGGTCTTGGTCAGGTCCTCGTCGCGGGCGTTGAGGAACTTCAGCGCCTGGTTGAGCGCGTCCAGCGCGGGACCGATCTGCTTCTCGTTCTCCTTCACCAGGGCCTGCAGCTGCTCGGCCAGGGCGGTGGCGTTGACCAGGAGCTGGTGGATGGCCTCGCGGCGCGAGATGAGCTCGGCGAAGACCTGGTCGCCGTTCTTCATCACGCTGACGATGTCCTGCTTGCGCTCGTTGACGAGCTGGACGACCTTCTCCGCGTCCTGCAGGAGAGACTCCAGCTCGTCGCCGCGGGCGGCGATCGTCTGGGACAGCGCGGCGATGCCCTGGAAGGCACCCTGCACCTCGGGCCCGGCCTGTTCGAGGGTGCCCGACATCGTCGTCAGCGCCTTGGCCAGCTGCTGGGTGTCGATCGCCTCGGTCGTCTCGGCGAGATCACCGAAGGTGCCGACGATGTCGCTGCCTGCGCTGGTGCGGGCCAGCGGGATCGTCGATCCGGCGTCGAGGTTCCGGCCGCCCTGCGGGGTGATGTCGAGGTACTTCTCCCCCAGCAGGTTGAGCACGCCGACCGACGCCTCGCTGCGGTGGCCGATCTCGGTGCCCTCGACCGAGAACGAGACGACCACCTTGGCTCCCTCGATCTCGATGTCGCTGACCCGGCCGACCCGGATGCCGGCGACCTCCACCCGGCTGCCCACGTGCAGGCCGCTGGCGTCGGAGAACTCGGCCTGATAGGTCGTGCCGGCGAGCCACGGCAGCTTGCGCAGGTTGAACGCCGCGGTGAGGGCCAGCGCGAGTGCGACGATCGTGATCACGCCGGTGCGCGTGAGCTTGGTGTCTGAGTGTCGGCTCATAGCTTGCACCTCTCTGCCCGGCTGTAGAAGGCCACGTTGTCGAGCTGCTTCTGGATCGCCTTGACGGCGGGCGAGTTGTCGAGCAGCTCACCGAGCGAGGGCAGCTTGATCGAGAAGTCGAGGTCGCAGAGGTAGTAGTTGTACCAAGAGCCGTAGCTGCCGATCCGTGCCTGCGACTCCAGGGTCTCCGGGAGCCGCTCGAGCGTCTTGTCGAGCAGCTTCTGGTTGCCCGGCTTGTTGAGGATGTCCACCACGCGCTTGAGCTGCTTGATGTCCTCCTTGAGGAACGGCCGTACGTCGGTGAGCAGCCCGGCCAGCTCGTCGGTGAGGTCGCCGATCGAGGAGATCGAGTCCCCGATCGCCTCCTTGTCCCGCGCCAGGTCCTTCATCCAGCCGCTGAGCTGCTGGATCAGCTCGGCCAGCTCGGTGTGGTGCTCGTTGACCGTGTTGAGCGTCTTGGACAGGTTGGTGATCACGTCCCCGATCAGCTGGTCGCGTTCGGCCAGGGCACTGGTCAGCTCCGCCGTCTCCGAGAGGAGGCTTGCGACCGTGCCGCCCTCCCCCTGCAGCACACGGATCAGGTTGAGCGAGAGCTTGTTGACGTCCTTGGGCTGCAGCGCCTGGAACAGCGGCTGGAAGCCGTTGAAGAGCTCGGTCAGGTCGAGCGCCGGGGTGGTGTTGGCCATCGCGATCGTCTGGCCCTTGCGCAACGGCGCCGCGTCCTCCCCGGGCTCCTGCGAGCCGGCGTCCTGGGTCAGCGCCAGATAGCGGTCGCCGACGAGGTTCAGGTAGCGGACCTGGGCACCGCTGGCGGTCGTCAGCGGCACCGTCTCGTCGATCCGGAAGGTGACCATCGCGTGGTCCCCGCCCTCGATCTCGACGGTGAGCACCTCTCCGACGGTGATGCCGGCGATGCGTACGTCGTCTCCCTCGCTCAGGCCGGAGGCGGTGGTGAACTCGGCCCGGTAGGGCACCCGGTCGCCGAAGCCGAGGTTTCCCATGATCGAGGCCAGGGTGCCGGTGACGATGATCGACAGGACGGTGAAGATGACCAGCTTGGTCCCGGCCACCGTGGTCTTCAGATCGCGCTTGTTCACTGCAGACCCCCGTTCCCGGGTGCCCACGGCACGTCCTCGGTGCCGTTCTCCAGCTCGTTCGGCTCGGCCGGCACCTTCGGGTTCGGCAGCCCGGCGCACCAGGGCCCGTGACCGATCTCGCCCCACTCGGGGCGGTCGTCGCGGCCGTACGACGGCTTCTGAGTGCCGTCGAGGACCATCGTCTGACGCACGCGGTTCTGCTGGAAGACCGTCGCCAGCAGCTCGGTGTAGTCGTCGAGGCCGCGCAGCAGGCAGGTGTACTCCGGGGAGTAGTCGGCGAGCAGCTTGAGGAGCGGGACCGCCAGCTCGGTCTCGTACCTGATCGCCTTCTCGTTCTCGGCGAGCAGGTCCTTGGAGGAGTTGGCGACCCCGGTGACCGAGGTGAGCAGGCCGCCGAGACGGGCTCGCTGCTCGGTCACGGTGTTGGCGGTGGTCGTGGTGTTCTCGAGGACCTTGACGAGGTCGGGGGCGGCCATGGAGTAGGTCTCCGCGACGTCGGCCATGTCCTCGAGGTCGCGTTCGAGGGTGGGGAGGTGGACGTTCATCTTCTCGAGGTAGTCGTTGAGCTGGACCATCGTCTCGCCGAGCTTCTCCCCGTTGCCGGAGAGCGCGGTGGCGAGGGCGTGCAGGGTGCTGTTGAGGTCCTGGGGCCGGATGGACTTCAGCAGCGGGAAGAGCCGGGCCAGGATCACGTCGAGCTCGACGCTGGTGCGGACCCGGTCGGCGGTGATGACGGTGCCGTCGCTCAGCGCGCCGGTCCGCTCCCCCTCGGGGTCGATGAACTCGACGTACTTCTGCCCGAACAGCGTCGTCGGCTTGATCGCGACGCTGACGTTGGCGGGGATCTGCTCGGCCTGCTCCGGCTCCAGACCGAGCTCGATGACGGCCAGCTTGCCGTCCTGGCGGATCTCGCGGACCTGCCCGACGATGACGCCGTGCATGCGTACGTCCCCGTAGCGCGGCAGCTGCAGGCCGGCCCGGTCGGCCTGCACGCTGACCGTGGTGAACTGCACGAACGCCTTCTGGTAGATCGCCACGCAGAGGGCGATCAGCAGGGCGAGGGTCACCGTGAAGGCGATCCCGGAGACGAAGAGCTTGGTGTGCTCGGCGCGGGTGTCGCGCTGGATTCCCATCAGCATGTGGATCGCCCCACCCTCATCCCGTGATCCGCACGGTGGTCGTCGAGCCCCAGATCGCGAAGCTCAGGAAGAAGTCCGCGACCACGACGGTGACGATGGACGTACGGATCGCCTTGCCGACCGCGATGCCGACCCCGGCCGGGCCGCCGGAGGCGGTGTAGCCGTAGTAGCAGTGGATCAGGATGATCGCGACCGCGAGGATGATCAGCTTGAGGAAGCTGTAGAGGATGTCGATCGGCGGCAGGAACGCCAGGAAGTAATGGTCGTAGGTGCCGCCGGACTGCCCGTACATCAGCGTGGTGATCAGCCGGGGGCTGAGGTAGGAGGCGCACAGGGCGACGACGTAGAGCGGGATGACGGCCAGGAACCCGGCGATCATCCGGGTGGTGACCAGGTAGGGAAGGCTCGGCACGCCCATCGCCTCGAGCGCGTCGATCTCCTCCGAGATCCGCATCGCGCCGAGCCTCGCGGTGTAGCCGCAGCCGACGGTCGCGGCGAGGGCGATCGCGGAGATCAGCGGCGCGACCTCGCGGGTGTTGAAGAAGGCCGAGATGAACGCGGAGAACTTCGCGACACCGATCTGGCTCAGGCTCGCATAGCCCTGGATGCCGACCTCGGAGCCGGCGAAGAAGGCCATGAAGGCGATCACGCCGACGGTGCCGGCGATCATCGTCAGGCCACCGGCGCCGAAGGCGACCTCGGCCAGGATGTTGAGCACCTCCCGCTTGTAGCGTCGGATGGTGCGTGGCGCCCAGGCCAGGGCCTTGGCGTAGAAGAGCAGCTGGTCGCCATAGCCCTCGACGGCCTGGCGCTGCTCCTTGATTATCTGGTTGCCCACCTGGGCGAGCGTGTTGGACACCGGGGGATCACAACCCGTCCTGAGGAACGATCTGGAAGTAGATGGCGGTCATGATGGAGTTCAGGACGAACAGCATCATGAACGCGATGATCACGGCCTCGTTGACCGCTCGGCCGACGCCGCTGGGGCCGCCTTGGGCGTTGAGGCCGTTGTAGGCGCCGATGATCGCGGCCAGGAAGCCGAACAGCGCTGCCTTGACCATCGAGATGTAGAGGTCCGGAAGACTTGCGAGGGCCGTGAAGCTCGACAGGAACGCACCGGCCGAGCCGCCCTGGATGATCACCGTGAAGAAGTAGCCGCCACCGATCCCGGTCGCGATGACGATCCCGTTGATCATCACCGAGACGAACAGGCAGGCGAGCACCCGAGGGACCACCAGCCGGATCACCGGGTCGATGCCCAGCACCTCCATGGCGTCGATCTCCTCGCGGATCTTGCGCGATCCCATGTCGGAGCAGATCGCCGACCCGGCGGCTCCGGCGATGATCAGCGCGGCCGCCATCGGCGCCGCCTCCCGGACCACCGCGAGCACCGCCGTCGCACCCGCGAACGACTGCGCCCCGAGCTGACCGGCGAGGTTGCCGACCTGCAGCGAGATGACCGCGCCGAACGGGATCGAGACCAGGACCGCGGGCAGCATCGTCACGCTGGCGATGAACCAGGCCTGCTCGAGAAACTCGCGGAACTGGAACTTGGTCGTGAAGGCCCCCTTGACGACCTCTCCGGTCATCAGGCCCATCCCGCCGACGCCTCGCACCAGCGAGACGAACTGCACTGCCATAGTTCACCTTCCGCGGGTCTTGTGACTCGGCTCACGTTTCAGGCCTGTAGTAGAACATGTTTCAGTTCCGAGGGCAACGACCCGTCCCTCGACATGTCGCCGAACAGGGTGGGAGGTATCTGGTTCCAACGACTTACCCGTCAGTAGGTGACGGGAGTCACAGGATCGTCCACCCCTGCGCCAGGGTCGTGAAGGGTGTTCCCGCATGCTGGTCGGGGGCGGTCGGGCAGGCTGGGAGCATGGGCACGCGCATCGGCATCGAGCAGCGGACGGCACCGGTGTGTCTCAACGCGGTGCGCCCGTTAGATTGGGGAATGTGATGAGATTGTCGCCGGGGGGCGTCATGAGGTTCCTACGCCGCCTGCTCCTCGCCGTGTTCGGCGTGCCGTTGGCGCTCGCCGTCGTGATGAGCCTCGTCGACGCCTACCGCAGCCGCGGGAAGAACGGCAGACGAGCCAAGCCGTTCCCGGTGACACCGCCGCTGACCAACAGCGTCGGCGACGGCACGGTGACGACCTACACCTTCGGCAACGACCTCTACGAGGACATGATCGCCGCGATCGAAGGCGCCAAGAAGCAGGTCCTCCTCGAGACCTACATCTGGAAGGGCGACGAGATCGGCCAGCGGTTCAAGCAGGCGCTGGCGGCCGCGGCCGAGCGTGGGGTGGAGGTCTACTGCATCTACGACGAGCTCGCCAACCTGGTGGTCCCGGCCCGCTTCAAGCGCTTTCCCCCGGGGATGCACGTCCTGCGCTACCCCACCTACGCGGCGGGCTGGCGCTTCTTCGACCTCTCCCGCTACGGCCGCGACCACCGCAAGATCCTGGTCGTGGACGACACCGTCGGGTTCGTCGGCGGCTACAACATCGGGGATGCGTACGCCACCGAGTGGCGCGACACACACGTGCGCATCACCGGCCCCGGGGTGTGGGACCTGCGCCGCGCGTTCGCGGACTTCTGGAACCTCAACCGGCGCCGGCCGCACCCGCTGTCTCGCCGCACCGCCCACGAGGGCCCGCTGCTCATCGAGACCGCCCCCTCCTGGGACCCCGACATCCGATTCCACCGCAACGTACCCCGGCTGTGGATGTTCCCGATCCGCTCGATGTATCTCGAGGCGATCAACCGGGCCTCCCGCAACATCTATCTGACCACCGCCTACTTCGTCCCCGACGAGGACTTCGTGGACGCGCTCAAGGCCGCGGCACAGCGTGGGGTCGACGTACGCATCCTGCTGCCGCTGAAGTCGAACCACATCGTCGCCGACTGGATCTCACGAGGCTACTTCTCCCATCTGCTCGGCTCAGGCGTGCGGATCCTGCGTTTCAAGGACGCGATGATCCACGCCAAGACGGCCACCGTCGACGGCCACTGGTCGACCGTCGGCACCGCCAACATCGACCGGCTCTCGCTGACCGGCAACTACGAGATCAACCTGGAGATCTTCGACCGCGCCGTCGCCAAGCAGATGGAGGAGATCTTCTCCCGCGACGAGTCCAACGCGATCGAACTCACCGCCGACGAGTGGGCGGCGCGCGAGATCCACCGCAAGTTCACCGAGCTCGTCCTGACCCCCCTGCGGCCCCTGCTGTAGAGCCTGCCCCCAGGTCTGCCGAGTCGGCGGATCTGCCCCCGTGCCTCGCGAAGCGAAGCGAGCGAGAGGGGGCGGATGCGCCGACTCGGCACTCAAAACGGCAACTCAGCGAGGCAAGTGCGTCCGCGGCGACATCCGCGGCCCCCGGCGCGGCCGCTTTCCGGCACCCCGGTAGATGAGGGTGATGACGCGCGCACGATGCGGCCGGAACCGCTCCAGATAGTCACGGAGCTGTTCGTCGTCCCAGGGCTCGTTGGTCAGCGCCCAGCCGACGTCCTTGGCGACGTGGTAGTCGCCGAAGCTGACCGCGTCGGGGTCACCGAACGCTCGCTGACGCACCTCGGCCACGGTCCACTCCCCTATCCCCGGGATGGTGGTGAGTCGGCGCTCGACCTCCTCGCCAGGCAGGCCGGCAGTCCGCTCGATTGCCGGCGCGACGCGCGCCGTCTGGAGAACGGTCTTGGAGCGGGCGTGGTCCACCGGCAGACGCAGCCACTCCCAGCTCGGGACCGTCCGGAGCCGCTCCGGTGACGGCTGCAGACGCAGCCCGTGGTCGGCACCCGGACCGGGAGCGACCTCGCCGAATCGCCTGACCAGGTTGCCGAAGCCGCGGAACGCCTCGGTGCTGGTCACCTTCTGCTCGAGGATCGCGGGCACCAGTGCCTCCATCACCAGCCCGGTCCGCCCGAAACGGGGGACCTCGAAGCGCTCCATCAGCGTCATCAGCACCGGGTCGTCGGTGTGGAACTCCTCGGGGCGGTCGTCCGCGCCGAGGAGGGCCGGTACGTGGGTCAGCGCCCACTCGGCACCGGCTCCCCAGGCCTCGGCCTCGACGTCGGTGCCACGCTGGCGCAGCCTGAGCGTGGCAGGGCCCTGCGGCGTACGCATGGCTCGCCAGTGGTCCTCGCCGATGATCTTGTACGTCGGGTCGCCCGGCCCGCGGCGAAGCGGGCGCAACATCGCGGCCAGGCCGACGGCATGGCCGGGGCGGACGGTCCGCTGCTCGCTCATGCTTCGAGGCCAGCCCGCGGGATGACCCGACTGGTCGTCAGATGGGTCGCCCGGCCGGACGGATCTCGACCGGTGAAGCCGAAGACATGGTGGGCTCCGTGCAGGGCGTCGGCAGTGACGACCTGGTCGGCGGCGTACGGGAGCACCTCGTAGCGCACCGGCTCGTCGCCGGCCGCGGCGGCCTCGGGGCCCGGGACCTCCTCGACCCACAGCCGGCCGTCGGGATGCCGGCGCAGCGTCCAGTCGACGATGCGGGCGCGGTAGGTGCCGAGCAGGCGGTCGGCATCGAACCCGGGCGGCGGCTGCCGCGGTGGCACCGGGTGGGGCACGATCCGGACGCCGGCGAGGTCGTCGAGGAGATGGCCGACGACGTCGTGGTAGAGCCCGTAGGTGTCGCCGCCGTTGGTGAGCAGCGCGACCGCCAGGCCGTGCTCGGGCACCATCCGGAAGAACGCCGACTGCCCGATCGTCTGGCCGTCGTGGCCGACGATCCCCTGGCCGAGGTCGTCGAGGGACCAGCCCAGGCCGCGCGCGTCGGATCGGGTGGAGGCGGGATGGTCGACCTGCCGCGCGAGCACCTCGGCGCAGGAGGCTGCCGAGACGACCCGGGAGCCGTCGTGGGCGACGCCGCCCGACAGATGCATCGCGGCATAGCCGAGCAGGTCGCGTACGCGCATCGAGAGCATCGCCCCGACCGGGCCGCTGGCACGGGCCATCCCCCAGGCCGGGCCCGGGCGGAGCACGTGGTCGGGAGCCGGGTCGATGTGCCCCATCGCGGTGCGGAACCTGATCGCGTCGTAGGCAGTGGTGGCGATGTGGGTGAGGCCCATCGGCGCCGCGAGCCGTTCCTGGAGCGCGCGGTCCCAGGTGGTTCCGTGCAGGACCTCGACGAGGCGCCCGAGGACGGCGAACCCGGTGTTGGAGTAGGAGAACCGCTCCCCCGGGGCGAAGATCTGCGGCAGGTCGCCCATCGAGGCGACGAACCGCTCGACCGCGTCGTCGCCAGGCCCGTGGTCGGTGAAGACGTCGCCCTCGAAGCCGGCCGTGTGGGAGAGCAGGTGACGGACGGTGATCGTCCGGGTCGCCTCCTCGTCGGCGACCGCGAAGCCCGGCAGGTGGCTGATGATCTCGTCGTCGAGGCCGACCCGGCCCTCGTCGACGAGCTGCATCACCAGGTCGGTGGTCCACAGCTTGGTGATCGAACCGACCTGGAACAGCGCGTCGGTGGTCGCCTCCACGCCGGTGTCGAGGTTGAGGACGCCGCTCGCGTGGTCGACGACCTGTCCGTCGCGGAGGACTCCGACGGCCGCGGCGGGAACCCGGCGCCGTCGCAGCAGGCTCGGCAGCTCGTCCTGGAGCCAGGCGCGGGTGGCGGCGAGGGAGCTGGGACGAGAGCTCATCGGCCGGCCTCGGCGAGAGCCGTCAGCGCGCGCTCGAACGCCGCCCGGTCGGCCGGGTCGAGACCGGCCAGCAGCTCGGTCTCCATGGCTTCGATGGCCTCGCGACACCTGCGGAGGATCTCGGCGCCGCCGGGGGTCAAGGAGACGATCCGGTTGCGCCGGTCGGCCGGGTCGGGCTGGCGAGCGACCATGCCCTCGGCCTCGAGCCGGTCCAGGTTGCCGATCAGCCGGGTCTTGTCACGGCCCGTCGTCGCGGCGAGGTGGGCCTGGGTAGGCGCGTCCGACTCAGCCAGCGCGGTCAGCACCGCGTAGTCCCACATCTCCAGCCCAGCGGCGTCGAGGATCGGCTTCTCGCGAGCCATCACCTCGCGCATCAGACGGGACAGCAGGAAGCCGAGCTCGGGTCGATCCACCGCAGAAGCCTAACCGGTCGACAGATCGTCTACTTGCGCCTACGATCAACAGATGCTTACTTTTCACGACACGCTCGCGGCCTACGACCGCGCCCTGGACGACACCGCCACGCTCGCCTCCGCGGCCGACGACCTGACCATCCCCACCCCGTGCGCCGACTGGGACCTCGCCGACCTGTTCGGGCACATGGTCGGGCAGAACCTCGGCTTCGCCGCCGCGGTCGCCGACGGCGACGCACCGGTCGCCGCGTACGAGTCCGTGCCGGTCGACAGCGAGGACGTCGCCCGCAGGTGGCAGGAGTCGGCCACACGGGTCCGGGATGCGTTCGGCGCAGCCGATCCGGAGGCGACGATCCATCTGGCCGAGTTCGGCTTCCACCCGACCGTCACGATGGCGCTGGGGATGCAGCTGCTGGACGCCGCCGTGCACAACTGGGATGTCGCGACTGCGCTCGGGAAGACCTACCGGCCAGACGAACCAACGGTCACCCACGTCCACGACATCGCTCGCCAGATCGCCTCCTCGCCGGGCGGCACCCCCGTCTTCGCCACGCCGCTGTCCATGAGTGGCGATGACCCGTGGAACAACGCACTACGCCTTCTCGGGCGTGACCCCGCGTGGACCGCAATGGGGTAGCGCAAAGTGGTCTCGACCCGCTTCGCGGGTTCGCAGGCTCACCCGCTGCGCTCGCTCGACCTCCTCCCGTTTGCCCTGCGCAAGCGCCGGGCAAGGCTCGGATGTCGGTGGCGTGAGGTTCACTGGACACATGCTGCTCGCCGACATCGTCTCCACCTCGAACGCCGTCGCCGCGACTCGGTCACGGAAAGCGAAGGTCGCCGCGCTGGCGACGTGCCTCGGCGCGGCCACGCGCGAGGAGCTGCCGGTGGTGACGGCCTATCTCGGCGGCTCGCTGCTGCAGCGGCGTACCGGCCTGGGATGGCGCTCGCTCACCTCGCTCCCCGCTCCGGCAGCCGAGCCGTCGTTGACCGTCGAGGGCGTGCACGAGGCCTTCGAGCGGATCTCCCGGCTGGCCGGCGTCGGCTCGCAGAGCGAGCGGGCGCGCGAGACCGCGATGCTGTTCGGTTCCGCGATCGAGGCGGAGCAGACCTGGCTGCGGGGCGTGGTGACCGGAGAGGTCCGCCAAGGCGCACTCGACTCGCTGGTCCAGGAGGCGCTGGCAGTGGCTGCGCAGGTGCCGTTGCCGGCCGTACGCCGCGCCGCGATGCTCTCCGGTTCGACCGTCGCGGTCGCGGGCCTCGCCTTCGACGGCACCGACGCGCTGGACGAGGTCGGGCTGGTCGTCGGACGGCCGGTGCTGCCGATGCTCGCCTCGTCCGCCGGCTCGGTCGAGGAGGCCATGGCCAAGCTCGGCGAGGCGGTCGTGGTCGACACCAAGCTCGACGGCATCCGGATCCAGGCCCACAAGTCCGGCTCGGAGGTCCGCATCGCGACGCGCACCCTGGAGGACATCACCGCGCGGCTGCCCGAGGTCGCGGAGATCGTCGGCGCCCTGCCGGCCGAGACGCTCGTGCTCGATGGCGAGGCGATGACCCTCGGCCCCGACGGGCGACCGCGGCCGTTCCAGGAGACCGCCTCGCGCACGGCGACACGGTCGTCCTCCGAGACGGTCGTGGCCCCGTACTTCTTCGACATCCTCCACCTCGACGGTCTCGACCTCCTCGATCATGCACTCGACCAGCGCCTCGCCGAGCTCGACCGGATCGTCCCCGAGCAGCACCGGGCTCCGCGGCTGCTGACCGTCGACTCCGAGGAGGCGGAGCGGTTCGCCGCGGACGTGCTCGCGGCCGGCCACGAGGGAGTCGTCCTCAAGGGGGTCGGCCTGCCCTGGGAGGCTGGTCGACGCGGCTCGGGGTGGGTCAAGGTGAAGCCGGTCCACACCCTTGACCTGGTCGTGCTCGGGGTCGAATGGGGCTCGGGGCGCCGCAAGGGCTGGCTCTCCAACATCCACCTCGGCGCGCGCGGACCGGACGGGTTCGTGATGATCGGGAAGACGTTCAAGGGGATGACCGACCAGATGCTGGCCTGGCAGACCGAACGATTCACCGAGCTCGCCGTCACCGACCCGCACAGTGACTGGGTTGTCGAGGTCAGGCCCGAGCAGGTGGTCGAGATCGCCTTCGACGGGGTGCAGCGCTCGACCCGCTATCCGGGTGGGGTCGCGCTGCGGTTCGCCCGCGTGGTGCGCTACCGCGACGACAAGACCGCGGCCGAGGCGGACACCCTCGCGACGGTGCAGCAGTTCCTCGGCTAGCCCGATCACGACGTCGGCCGACGCATGTGACTAGGCGCACTCGTGGTGCAACTCGGAGTTGCACACGGCGTACAGTGTGCCTGTGAGCATCCGACCACCCATCTCTGGCGCCGCGTCAGCAAACGGATCCGAGCCCGACGGCCGCCGGTCGGCCGCAGCCGCCCGCCGCCGCGCACGCGAGGCAGACATCGTTGCGGCAACCCGCAGGCTCTTCGACGAGCGCGGGGTCAGCGATGCGCAGATCGAGGACATCGCCAAGGCCGTCGGCATCAACCGGGCGATCGTCTACCGGCACTTCACCGGCAAGGACGAGATCTTCGCGCTGACCCTGGTCGGCTATCTCGACGAGCTCCGCGAGCGGATGCTGGTCGCGACCGAGGGCGACAGCGCACCCACCGACGTCGTCCGCGATGTCGTCGGCACCTTCGTCGACTACGGGATCGAGTATCCCGCCTTCGTCGACTGCGCCCAGACGCTGATGCGCCGCAGCGGCTCCGACCTCCTCGACGAGCTCTCCGAGAGCGCCCTGTTCCGCCTCGGGCGGGCGATGAACGGCTGCCTCACCATCCTCACCAAGGTCCTCGAGGACGGCGCCGCATCCGGGCAGCTCCACGTCAAGGACGCCAACCTGCTCGCCAACACGCTCTACGCCTCCGGCCTGGGCGCTCTCCAGCTCGCCCGCGTCGGCATCCTGGTCTCCGAGTCCGCCCCCGGCGTACCCACCGTCGGCTCCGTCTCCCCCGACCAGGTCCGCGACTTCCTGGTCACCTCGGCCCTGGCCCTCACCGCAAAATAGCCCTCGCCGAAACCGCACTTCTGGCGTGCCGAAACCGCACCTTCGGCGCGCCGAATCGGTAGTTCTGGCGTGTCGAGTGGGTAGTTATGGGCGACGAAACTCGACTTTCGTCGCCCATAACTACCCACTCGCCGCCCACATCTACCGACTCGGCACGCCACAACTACGGTCTCGGCGGCCAGAACTAACGACTCGGTACGCCACAACTACCGACTCGGCGGGAATGACTGCGGCGCCCGGCAGGAGCCGGGCGCCGCGTACGTCTTGCGTTTTCCTACTTCTCCAGGATGGCCACTACGCCCTGGCCGCCGGCGGCGCAGATGGAGATCAGGCCGCGGGCACCCTCACCGGTCGACGCAGCCTTCTCGTCGAGCAGCTTGGCGAGGTTGTTGATGATCCGGCCGCCGGTGGCGGCGAAGGGGTGGCCGGCCGCCAGGCTGGAGCCCTTGACGTTGAGCTTCTCGCGCGGGACGGTGCCGAGCGGGGCGTCGAGGCCGAGCTTGTCCTTGCAGAAGTCCGGGGACTCCCAGGCGGCGAGGGTCGAGAGGACCTGGGAGGCGAAGGCCTCGTGGATCTCGAAGAAGTCGAAGTCGTCGAAGGTCAGGCCGTTGCGGGCGAGCAGGCGCGGGACGGCGTAGGCGGGCGCCATCAGCAGGCCCTCACCACCGGCGACGTAGTCGACAGCGGCGACCTCGGCGTCGACGAAGTAGGCCAGGACCGGAAGGTTCTTGGCCATGGCCCACTCCTCGCTCGCGAAGAGCACGGCGGAGGCACCGTCGGTCAGCGGCGTCGAGTTGCCGGCCGTCATGGTCGGGTTCTCGCCCTTTGCCCCGAAGACGGGCTTGAGGGTCGAGAGCTTCTCCACGGTCGAGCCCGGACGGAGGTTGTTGTCCTTCTCCAGGCCACGGAACGGGGTGATCTGGTCCTCGAACCAGCCGGCCTCGTACGCAGCGCCCAGCTTCTGGTGGGACGCGGCCGCCAGCTCGTCCTGGGCCTCGCGGGTGATGCCCCACTCCTGCGCGGTCAGCGCGGCGTGCTCACCCATGGAGAGCTTGGTGCGCGGCTCGACGTTGGCCGGGATGTTGGGGATGACGTCGGCCGGGCGGAGCTTGGCGAACGCCTTCACGCGGTCGACGTTGCTCTTGGCGCGGTTGGCCTCGAGCAGGATCTTGCGGAGCTTCTCGCCCAGCGCGATCGGCGCGTCGGAGGTGGTGTCGGTGCCGCCGGCGATGCCGGACTCGATCTGGCCGAGCGCGATCTTGTTGGCGATGTAGGTCGCCGCCTGGAGGCCGGTGCCGCAGGCCTGCTGGAGGTCGACGGCCGCCGTCTCAGGAGCCAGCTTGGAGCCGAGCACGGACTCGCGGGTCAGGTTGAAGTCGCGCGAGTGCTTGAGCACCGCGCCGGAGGCGACCTCACCGATGCGCTCGCCCTCCAGGCCGAAGCGAGCGGCGAGACCGTCGAGGACGGCGGTGAACATCTCCTGGTTGGACGCGGTCGCGTATGCGCCGTTGGAGCGGGCGAAAGGAATACGGTTGCCGCCCACGATGGCGACACGGCGAGTGGTGGTCATGAGTACATCCTTGTCTGATGACGCGCTTTGGAGAAGGGTATGTCAGGGAGATCACGAAAAGTGGACACCGAGTTACACCTGTAGTTACAACTGGTCAGTAACATACCAACGTACGCCTCAGAGACCACGTTCAGAGACCACGTCCAGAAGGATCAGAGCAGACCATGAGCGACAAGTACCAGAGCTTCACCCAGTCGGCGATCGGCAAGGTCCTCGTCAAGAACCTCGGGCTGCCGAGCCCCGCCAAGCTCGAGCGGTACGCAGCCGGTGCACCGCTCGTGAAGGGCACGGTCCTCATCGGCGGCCGCGGCCGTCTGGCCGAGTCGCTGGGCGGGCTCCTCGGTGAGCTGGACGTGGCCTCGACCGACACCGCGGCAGCCGGCGCGCGCTTCAAGGGCCTGGTCTTCGACGCCACCGGCCTCACCTCCACCAGCGACCTGGTCGCGCTCCAGGAGTTCTTCACCCCCGTGATGCGCAGCCTGGAGAACAACCCGCGCGTAGTCGTGATCGGCACCCCGCCCGAGCAGCTCAGCGGCCGCGAGCGGGTCGCCCAGCGGGCGCTGGAGGGCTTCACCCGCAGCCTCGGCAAGGAGATCGGCAAGGGCGGCACCGTCCAGCTCGTCTACGTCGCCAAGGGCTTCGAGGGTTCGCTGCTCTCCACGCTGGCCTTCCTGCTCTCACCGAAGAGCGCCTACGTCTCCGGTCAGGTCGTCCGGATCGGCACCAAGAACGCCTCCCCCGCCGCCGAGCAGGTCGATCCCAAGAAGCCGCTGACCGGCAAGGTCGCGCTCGTCACCGGCGCCGCGCGCGGCATCGGCGAGGAGATTGCTAAGGTGCTGCAGCGCGACGGCGCGACCGTCGTCGGTCTCGACATCCCGCCGTCCGAGGACGACCTGAAGAAGGTCACCGCGGACTACATCACCGCCGACATCACCGCCGCCGACGCCCCGGGGAACATCGCCTCCTACCTCCAGGAGAAGTTCGGCGGCGTCGACATCGTCGTCCACAACGCCGGCGTCACCCTCGACAAGAAGCTCGCGAACCAGAAGGCCGACCGCTTCGGCACCGTGCTGGAGATCAACATCTCCGCCCCGGAGCGAATCACCGCCAAGCTGCTCGAGCAGAACCTGATCCGCCCCAACGGACGCATCCTCGGCGTCTCCTCGATCGCCGGCATCGCCGGCAACCTGGGCCAGACCTCCTACGGCGCGTCGAAGGCCGCCGTCATCGGCTTCGTCGACTCGCTGGCCGAGGAGCTCCCCGACGGCATCACCATCAACGCGGTCGCGCCGGGCTTCATCATCACCCAGATGACCGCCGCCGTTCCGTTCGCGACCCGCGAGGTCGGCCAGCGGCTCAACGCGATGTCGCAGGGCGGCCTGCCGGTCGACGTCGCCGAGACCATCGCCTGGTACGCCTCGCCGGCCTCCACCGCGGTCAACGGCAACGTCGTGCGTGTCTGCGGCCAGATGATGCTGGGGGCCTGATGAGCGACATCTTCACAGGCAGGTCCGGTCCCGGGATGCTCATCAGGGCTGCACTCCCCGCGGTCCCGGGCGTCAACGCCCTGCCGGGGATCAAGAAGACCGGCGTCGCCTACGAGGAGCTCAGCCTGGCCCGCGAGCCCGTCGTCCTCGAGCGGGGTGCGGTCGACGCCTACGCCGAGCTGTGCGGCTTCCCGATCAAGGACACCGTGCCGCTCCCCTACCCGCACATGCTGGCCTTCCCGCTCCACATGGCGCTGATGTCCTCACCCGACTTCCCCTCGCCCGCGATGGGGATGGTCCACATCGAGAACTCGATCAGCGGCTACCGCCCGATCTCGGTCGACGAGGCGGTCGCGGTCACCGCCACCGTGGGGCAGCCCGAACCGCACCCGGTCGGCCAGGCGTACCGGTTCCTGACGGTCGCCACCGTGGAGGGTGAGGTCGTGTGGGAGTCGACCTCGACGTACCTGGTCCGGGGCAAGCGGAACCCGGAGGTGACGTGGCGCTCGGACCTCGCCGAGGTGGAGCCCTCGGGCCCGGTCTTCCCGCTCGCGGCCGACCTGGGCCGGCGCTACGCCAAGGTCGCCGGCGACTACAACCCGATCCACCTGTACCCGCTGACCGCGAAGGCGCTCGGGTTCAAGCGGCAGATCGCCCACGGGATGTGGACGAAGGCGCGCTGCATCGCGGCGCTGGAGAACCGCCTGCCCGGGTCCGTACGCGTGGACGTGGCGTTCAAGAAGCCGGTCTTCCTGCCCTCCTCGGTCGCGTTCGGGTCGCTCAAGCACCTGGACGGCTACGACTTCTCACTCCACAAGCGTGGCTCCGACACCCTCCACCTGGTGGGGCGCACGACCGCTCTTTGAGGTCAGGTGATGCCCGGCGCGCGCCATGCCCACACACCGGGCATCACCCGACCGACTGCACCGCTCCGCTAGCATCTTGCGTCCAGGAGGTGGACAGACATGTCCGACGTACTGATCCGAGGCCTCTCGGATGGCGAGCTCACGCGGATCGACACCGAGGCGACGCGGCTCGGACTCACCCGCAACGAGTATCTCCGCAGGTGGTTCACGCAGGACGCGCTGCGTCCGCTGCCGCCCGCGCGACCCGTGGCCGGCGCAGACTTCGCGAAGTTCGCCCCGCTCGCCGACCGGGGTCTGATGCGTGACGCATGGTCGTGAGGCGACCCTGGCTGATGCACCGGTCGGCACTCGCCCGGATGTCCACCAGCCCCGACGCTGAGAAGTGGTCCCGCCTGATCGAGCTGGGACAAGTACGCATCACCACCACCACGCTGCTCGAGATCGGCCACCTGGCCCGCTCGGAGCGCGAATGGTCCGAGCTCGTCGAGGACGTGCCGGTGATCCACATGCCGCTCGCGACCCTCACCCCTCGTACGGAGGCGCGAGCCCTCGAGATCCAGCGCATCGTGCTGAAGACCGGCCGTCAACGGGCGCCGTCGGTCCCGGACCTGCTCGTCGCGGCGGTCGCCGAGGAGGCCGATCTCACCGTGCTCCACGCCGACAACGACGTCGACCTCATCACCCGCACCACCGGTCAGCCGGCTGAGCGGCTGCGTGCCTGAGCTGGCTCAGAAGAGCTCGCGGACCTTCTCGATCGGCCGGGCCAGCACGCCACGGTCGCCCTTGAGCACGATCGGGCGTTCCAGCAGAGCCGGGTGCTTCACCATCAGGTCGACCAGCTCGTCCTCGGACAGGTCGCGCTTGCCCAGGTCGAGCTCCTTGTAGACCGGCTCGCGCTTGCGCAGCACCTCGTGAGCGCTCAGTCCGGTCTTGGCGAGGATGTCCTTGACCTCCTCGGCCCGCAGGCCGAGCACGTGGTAGTCGACCTTCTCGAAGTCGACGCCCTCCTCCTTGAGAAGGGCGAACAGGTTGCGACAGGTCGTGCAGGTCGGCTTCTCGTACACGGTGATCTGATCCACGCCGCCACCTTAGCCCGCGGGGTCGGTGCGCTATCGCGGCAGGCAACCAGGGTGTGCGATAGTGCGCCGACCTATTCTGAGCATGCCGATGACAGGTTCACGCCGAGCCGGCTCGTTCTGACCGAAATACCCGTCGATTCCCGTCAGGACGAGCCGACTCGGCGCCCCCTAGGACGTGCTAGTCGCGCGGAGGGCGGATGAGGCCCTCTTGGGCAACCGTGGCGGCGAGGGTGCCATCGGCGGTGAAGACGCGACCGATGGACAGGCCGCGGCCGCCGTAGGCCGAGGGGCTCTCCTGGTCGTAGAGCCACCACTCGTCGGCGCGGAAGGGCCGGTGGAACCAGATGGTGTGGTCCAGCGAGGCCATCTGGATGCCCTTGTGGTCCAGGGAGTGAGCAGCCAGGGAGGCACCGAGGAGCGAGATGTCTGAGGCCCAGGTGAAGGCACCGCGCTGGATGTCAGGATCGTCGGGGAGCTCCGCGCCCAGCCGGATCCACAGCCGCTGCTGCGCGGGCCGGGTCGGGTCGGGCTCGATGCCGAGCAGGGAGTTGCCGACGGCGCGCACCTCGACCGCCTCCCACTCGCGAGCCAGCGAGACCGCCTCCGGGCTGCCGGAGTCGGCCATCATCTTCAGGAAGTCGATGCACTTCTCCGGCGGCGGCACCGACGGCATCGCGTCCTGGTGCTCGAAGCCGGTCTCCTCGCGCTGGAAGTTGGCGGTGAGGTAGTAGATGTCGCGCCCCTTCTGGCGCGCGCGGACCCGCCTGGTCTCGAAGGAGCGGCCGTCGCGGATCCGCTCGACCTCGTAGACGATCGGGTAGGACGGGTCACCCGGGAGCAGGAAGTAGGAGTGCATCGAGTGCACCGTGTAGGCGTCGTCGGCGGATCGAATCGCGGCCATCAGCGCCTGCGCGGCCACCTGGCCGCCGTAGGCGCGCCCGCGTGAGTTGCGGGTCGTGGTGGCGCCATGGAAGAGATCCTTGTCGATCTCGACCAGGTCGAGCACGCCCACCAGCTCCGCCACTGCCTGATCCGCCGCTACGGCCTCGGTCGTCATGTGAGTGAGTTTCCCTCAGTCCTTCTCAGGGTCGTCATCGGGGTCGGGGCCGTTCAGCCCGGCCAGGAACTGCTCGAACTGCTCGCCGAGCTCTTCACCGGTCGGCAGCGGCTCGTCGGGCGCGAGCAGGGAGCGTCCGGACTCCTCGCCGCGCTGGAAGGTGTCGTACTGCCGCTCGAGCGCGGCCACGACCTCCCGCACCTCGGCGTTCTCCTCGATGTAGGAGGCGATCTCCTCCTCGCGGCGCTGCGCCTCGGCCTCCAGGTCGGAGACCGGGATCGTCAGCCGCGCCGCGCGCTCGAGCGCCTCGACGAGCACGACCGCTGCGGCCGGGTAGTCGCTCTGCGCCAGGTAGTGCGGCATGTGCACCACGAAGCCGCCCGCGGGGTGGCCCCACTCCCCCAGGCGTACCTCCACCAGGGCCTGAGCCGAGGACGGGATCCGGATCTCGCCCTTCCACGGGCTCTCCCAGACCTGGCCCGCGATCTCCTGGGCCGGGTCGTTGGCGTGTCGGGTCGTGGTCAGCGGACGGGTGTGCGGCACCGCCATCGGCACCGAGCCGAGCGAGATCACCTCGGTCACGCCCAGGCGCTCGATGACGTCGCGCACGGCGCCCGCGAACGCCTCCCAGCGGTTGTCCGGCTCGGGACCGTGCAGCAGCAGGTAGGGGTTGTCGCCGGTGTCCTTGAGGAGCCGGACGACCAGCCGCGGCGCGTCGAAGGACTCGTAGTGGTCGCTGACGAACGAGATCGCCGGCCGCCGGGCCCGGTAGTCGTGCAGCTCGTCCACGTCGAAGGTCGCCACCACCGGCGCCCGCCTGGAGGCCTGGAGCAGGTGGGCCGTGGCTCGCTCCACGGCCTTGCCGGCATCGAGGAATCCGTCCAGGACCACCACCATCGGAAGCCGGTCGCCACCTGCGAGGACGACCTCCTCGGGCAGGTCGTCCACGATGTGCACAAGTCGCGATCCGGACATCGGTGTCTCCTCCCGTCGCGTACGGCCCGCACGGGCCTCGCCGTCATCTGCCTCGCCCGGGGTCTCGACCCTGGGGCTCATCCTTCTCAATACACGCTTCCACATGACGACAGGGCAGCATCCTGGAGGCCCCCGATATTCCCA
Source organism: Nocardioides sp. (assembly GCF_014360585.1). Taxonomy (GTDB): domain Bacteria; phylum Actinomycetota; class Actinomycetes; order Propionibacteriales; family Nocardioidaceae; genus Nocardioides. Next base: position 40,476 of record NZ_JACIXG010000002.1, on the reverse strand, counting down.
AGCCGACGCGCGGGCACGGGCAGAACACCTCGGACATCCGCCGCGACCGACCCCTGAGCGGCGCCGTTGTTACTTGCGGGTAATGTACTCCTCGGGCACCACCCCGTGCCCGCATCGACAACGCCGCTCAAGCGGCGACCGACCGGCAACCCACATGGAGTGACACGGTGACCCGACAGCTGCGAGAAGTCGTCTTCGTCGACGGCGTACGCACACCTTTCGGCAAGGCTAAGGGCCAGTACGCCGAGACCCGCGCGGACGACCTGGTCGTCAAGCTCATCCGTGAGCTCACGCGCCGCAACCCCGACCTTCCCCCGGAGCGGATCGACGAGGTCGCCATCGCCGCGACCACACAGATCGGCGACCAGGGCCTGACCATCGGCCGCACCGCGAGCCTGCTCGCCGGGCTGCCGCAGTCCGTGCCGGGCTACGCGATCGACCGGATGTGCGCGGGCGCGATGACCGCGGTCACCGCGACTGCCGGCGGCATCGCCTTCGGTGCCTACGACGTCGTCATCGCCGGCGGTGTCGAGCACATGGGCCGCCACCCGATGGGCGAGGGCGTCGACCCGAACCCGCGGATCATCTCCGAGAAGCTGGTCGACCCGAGCGCGCTCGTCATGGGCAACACCGCCGAGAACGTGCACGACCGCTACCCGGCGATCACCAAGGAGCGCACCGACGCGTTCGCGGTCCGCTCCCAGGAGCTGGCAGCCAAGGCGTACGCCGACGGCAAGATCCAGCCCGACCTGGTTCCCGTCGCCACGCGCTCGGCCGAGAACGGCTGGGGCCTGGCCACCACCGACGAGCCGATGCGTCCCGGCACCACCACGGAGGACCTGGCCAAGCTGAAGACCCCGTTCCGGCCGCACGGCCGCGTCACCGCGGGCAACGCGGCAGGCATCAACGACGGTGCGACCGCTTCGCTGCTGGCCTCCGAGGAGGTCGCGAAGGAGCTCGGTCTGCCGATCAAGATGCGACTGGTTTCGTACGCCTTCGCCGGCGTCGCCCCCGAGGTCATGGCCGTCGGCCCCATCCCCTCGACCGAGAAGGCGCTGGCCAAGGCCGGGCTGACGATCGACGACATCGAGGCCTTCGAGGTCAACGAGGCCTTCGCGATCCAGGTGCTCGCGTTCCTGGACCACTTCGGCATCGACGAGAACGACGACCGCGTGAACCCCTACGGTGGCGCGATCGCGTTCGGTCACCCGCTGGCCTCCTCCGGTGTGCGGCTGATGATCCAGCTCGCGCGCCAGTTCGAGGAGCGCCCCGAGGTCCGCTACGGCCTCACCACCATGTGCATCGGCCTGGGTATGGGCGGCACGGTCATCTGGGAGAACCCGAACTGGACTGGGGAGTCGAAGTGACTGACATCAACACTCTTCTCGCGGACGTAGAGAAGCTCTTCTCCGACGACGAGGTCGTCACCGCGGCCAAGCTGGCCAAGGTCAACCTGCCCTCCGGCAAGGTGCTCGGCCTGGTCACCCTCGACAACGGTCACGACCACACCCGCCCGAACACCTTCGGGCCGAAGTCGCTGGTCGAGCTCAACACGGCGTACGACGCGGCCCTGGCCGACCCCGAGATCGACGCGATCGCGGTGACCGGCAAGCCGTTCATCCTCGCGGCCGGTGCCGACCTGACCTCGCTGCAGGCGGGTGGCGCCGACGGGATCCGGACGATCGCCGAGCTGGGTCACGCGGTCTTCCGCAAGCTCGGTGACGGTGACGGCACCACCAAGAAGCCGTCCTTCGGGTTCATCAACGGGCTCGCGCTCGGTGGCGGCCTCGAGGTCGCGCTGCACGCCGACTACCGCACCATCCAGGACTCGGTGCCGGCCGTCGGCCTGCCCGAGGTCATGCTCGGCCTGATCCCCGGCTGGGGCGGTGGCTACCTGCTCCCGAACCTGATCGGTCCGGCGAAGGCCGCCAAGGTCTTCATCGAGAACCCGCTCAACAACGGCAAGGTGCTCAAGGGCGCCGAGGCCTACGACCTGGGCATCGCGGACGCGATGTTCGGTGGGGCCGACTACCTCGAGCAGTCGCTGCTGTGGGCCGACAAGGTCCTCACCGGCGACGTGTCGGTCGAGCGTGAGCCGATCGATCGGGGTGACGCCTGGGACGAGGCCGCCAAGAACGCCGGCTTCTTCGCCTGGGCCAAGACCGGTGACGCCTCCCCGGCAGCCAAGAAGGCCGTCGAGCTGCTCACCCTGGCCAAGACCGCGTCGCGCGACGAGGGCTTCGCGGCCGAGGACGACGCGCTCGTGGCGATGTCGAAGACCCCGCAACTGGTCGCCTCGCTCTACTCCTTCGACCTGGTGCAGAAGCGGGCCAAGCGTCCCGCCGGCGCGCCCGACAAGGCGCTCGCGCAGAAGGTCACCAAGGTCGGCATCATCGGTGCCGGGCTGATGGCCTCGCAGTTCGCGCTGCTCTTCGTCCAGCGCCTCAAGGTGCCGGTCGTCATGGTCGACCTCGACCAGGACCGCGCCGACAAGGGCGTGGCGTACGTCCACGCCGAGCTCGACAAGAAGCTGGCCAAGGGTCGTGCCAGCCAGGACGCGACCAACCGTCTCAAGGCGCTGGTGACCTCCTCGATCGACTACGAGGAGTCGTTCTCCGACGCCGACTTCATCATCGAGGCCGTCTTCGAGGAGATGGGCGTCAAGAAGACCGTCTTCGCCAACGCCGAGGCGGTCGCCCCGGAGACAGCGGTCTTCGCCACGAACACCTCGAGCCTCTCGATCACGGAGATGGCGGCCGACCTGAAGAACCCCGAGCGGGTCGTGGGCTTCCACTTCTTCAACCCGGTCGCGGTCATGCCGCTACTGGAGATCATCCGCGGCGAGAAGACCTCCGACGCGGCCCTGGCCACGGCGTTCTCGGTCTCGAAGTCGCTGAAGAAGACCTCGATCCTGGTCAAGGACAGCCCGTCCTTCATCGTGAACCGGCTCCTGGGCCGCTTCATGGGCGAGGTCTCCAAGGTCGCCGACGAGGGCACCCCGGTCGACGTCGTCGAGGCCGCCTTCGCCGGTGTCGCGCCGATGGGCCCGTTCGCGCTGATCGGCCTGGTGGGTCCCGCCATCGCGTACCACAACAACGAGACGCTGGCGAAGGCCTTCCCGGACCGGTTCTACCTCTCCGAGAACCTCCACCGCGTCGTCGAGGCCAAGAAGAGCTCGTTCTTCGGTCCCGACGGTCGTACGCTCGACCCCGAGGTCGAGGCGCTGCTGGTCACCGGCGACGTCGTCAAGACGGCCGAGGAGACCCGCCGGCAGGCGCTGGAGGCCATCGCCGACGAGATCGGCCGCATGCTCGAGGAGGGCGTCGCGCAGGCCGCCGAGGACATCGACCTGGCGATGATCACGGGAGCCGGCTTCCAGTTCTGGAACGGCGGTATCACCCGACTGCTCGACCGTGAGGGCATCTCCGAAAAGGTCACCGGCAAGAAGTTCCACTGACCCCTCGACGAATCCGCCGCCGGCCACGATGTGGTCGGCGGCGTTTCGTATTCAGGGCTGGTCAGGGCTGGTCAGGGCTGGTTCAGGCCCAGCCCGGGCTCAGACGCGGTTGTTGACGTACGCGCTGCCCGGGCCGCCGGCCACGTCCGGCTTCACGGTCCTCTGCCGCGAGCGAGGCCGCTGCTGATCCATGCCTTGGGCGGAGCGGCGCCGGCTCTCGATCCTCTTGCGGACCTTCTCGTCAGCCGCTCGCAGGTCGAACGGCGCGGACATCTGCTCTGGTGACCAGTGGAACTCGGCCACGAGATCGTCGTAGAGCATGGATTCCCCCGAGTGCTGATTGGTGACGGTGGTGATGGTTCCGGGAGTCTGTCGGTCCCGGGACCAATGACACTCTAGACCGGGACCCGCCCCCATCTGATGGACCGCCACACGTGAAGTCCGGTCTCGATCGCGAGCCGCCCCGTCCTGACCTGCGAGAACCGGCTCTGCGTCGGCCATAGGCCATGTCTCAGGGTCAGAGACGCGCGCCGGCTGCGACGCTCCACACCCGCGCGATCGACTCCGCGGTCCGGGACAGATCGCTCTCGACGCGGTCCAGCGCCTCGTGCAGCGGACCCGGGCCGGGTGCGGCGGAGAAGACCGCCGTCATGCCGGCCGCGATCGCCTGATCCGCGCCCTGCGACACGTCGCCGGCGATCACGACGACCGGGACGTCGTGTGCCTGGGCGAGCCTCATCACACCGACCGGCGTCTTGCCGCCGAGAGACTGCGTGTCCAGCCTGCCCTCGCCGGTGATCACCAGATCGGCTGCGGCGATCGCGGAGGCGAGACCGACGGCCTCCGCGACGAGGTCGAAGCCGGAGCGCAGATCGGCACCGAGGAACGCGAGCGCCGCGAACCCGAGGCCGCCCGCCGCACCGGCGCCCGGGGCCTCGGGGTCCGCGAGCTCCCCGCACACCTCGCCGAGCCGGCGCAGACCGTCGTCGAGCATCCGGACCGTCGCCTCGTCGGCGCCCTTCTGCGGGCCGAAGACGTACGCCGCGCCCCGCGGACCGTGCAGCGGGCTGTCCACGTCGCAGGCGGCGACCACCTCGCAGCGAGCCAGACCTGGGTGCACGCCACCGAGGTCGACCGTGGCGACGTCGTGCAGGCCGGCGCCTCCGGGAGCGATGCTCGCTCCGGTCGAGGAGCTGAAGCGCACCCCCAGAGCCTGGGCCATCCCGACGCCACCGTCGGTGGTCGCGCTTCCCCCCAGCGTGAGCAGGAGGCGCTCGGCCCCGGCGTCCAGAGCCGCCTTGATCAGCTCCCCCGTGCCGTACGAGGTGGCAGCCGCGGCGCTCGCCGGCGTCGGATCGACCAGGTGCAGCCCCGAGGCGGAGGCCATCTCGACCACCCCGGTGAGCCGGCCCCCGGCCTCCTCGGCAGGGATCAGCCCGAGCTCGGCGCCGACCGGCCGGCCGTGCGGGCCCGTGACGGTGTGCCGGGTGATCCGGCCGCCGAGGGAGCCGACCAGGGCGTGCAGCGTCCCCTCTCCCCCGTCGGCGACGGGCAGGCACACCGTCTCCGAGTCGGGGGCCCCGCGCCGCCAGCCGGCGGCGATGGCAGCGGCCGCCGCGGGACTGTCGCAGCTGCCCTTGAACGAGTCCGGAGCGATGACTACGCGCACGGCTCAGACGATCAGCAGGGAGAGCGGAAGGACGACGAGCATACCGGCGATGCCCTGGACCAGGGTCGCCATCGTCTGGGCGCGGTAGGCCTGCGGCACGCTCATCCGGCTGAACTGGCTGACCACCCAGAAGTAGCTGTCGTTGGCGTGCGAGACCGTCATCGCCCCCAGCCCGATCGCGAGCACGACCAGCGTACGTCCGAGGTCGCTGCCGAGCCCCAGGTCGGCCACCAGCGGCGCGACCAGGGCGGAGGTGGTCACCATCGACACCGTCGAGGAGCCCTGCGCCGTCTTCAGTGCGGCCGCGATCAGGGACGGCACCATGATCCCGATGCCCAGCGCCGACAGCTCGGTGCCGAGGTAGGTGCCGATGTCGGTCGCCTGGATGACGGCACCGAACGCGCCTCCGGCGCCCGTGATGAGGAGGATCGGCGCGGCGTCGACGATGCCTTCCCCGACCCGGTCGGTCACGGTCTTCTCGTGGTTGGTCGGGCGGAGGCCCGCGATCGCGATCGCCAGGCCGATCAGCAGCGCGATGACGGGCTGGCCGGCGAAGCGCAGCACGTCAGCGGCCACGGTCTCGGTGCCGGGGAGGAACGGGAGCGACATCGCCGAGCCGAGCATGATCAGCAGGATCGGGACCACGATCGGGGCGAACGCCATGGCGGTGCCCGGACGCTGGACGGTGTCGGCGAGCTTCTCGAACTCGGCGATCCGGCGGTCGACCTCGGCATCCGAGACACCGTCGGGCTGGACGTCGCGGAACCGCATCGCCCACAGCGCCCCGGCCGCAGCGGAGACGAGCCCGACCACGAGACCCAGGGCCATCACCAGGCCCAGCTGCGCGTCGAGGCCCAGGTTGCCGGCCGCGGCGATCGGGCCAGGGGTGGGCGGGACGAGGGTGTGGGTGGCGTAGAGGCCGGTGGCCAGGGCGACGGACATCGCGACCGGGCTGGTGCGGGTGCGGGCGGCCATCGACTCCTTGAGCGAGTTGAGGATGACGTAGGCGGAGTCGCAGAAGACCGGGATCGACACGACGTACCCGATGATGCTCATCGTCAGCGTCGGGAACCGTCGGCCGAGCACCTTCACGATGGCGTCGGCCATCGTGATCGCCGCGCCGGACCGGTCGAGGAAGACGCCGATGATCGTGCCGAGGATGATGACGATCCCGATGCCGCCGAGCGTGCTGCCGAAACCGCCGGTGGCGATCGCGACCACGCCCGGGGTGTCACCGTCGGTCAGCGGCGGCAGCCCGAAGGCCAGGCCGCCGACCAACGCGGTCAGCAGGAGCGCCAGGAACGGATGCACCCGTGCCCACGCGGTGAGCAGGATCAGCCCGATCACCAGGGCGATCAGAATCAGCAGGTCGGCCATGGAAGTCCTTCGTCGTCGTACCGGGTCGCGCCGGTCGGGCAAGATGGTGCCCGCGCGCCAGGCACGCGTCAGGCATACGCTGCACAGCATCGGCGTCGCGATGTGACGGCGTCCACAGGCAGATGGCCAAGGCCTGCGGCCCGGATCTTGTGCATCTGCACAAACCGCGCCGGGCTACCCCTCCGAGCCGAGCACCGGACCGAGATAGAGGATCAGCACGTCCGGCAGGTGGTCCATCCGCAGCCCGGTGATCTCGCCGATCCGGGCGAGGCGGTATCGGACGGTGTTGCGATGGACGTGCAGGGCCCCGGCCGCCGCCGTCGCGCTGGCATGGTGCTGGATGTAGGCGCTGAAGGTGGCCACGAGCTCGCCGGAGCGGTCCGCCGCGACCAGCCGCTGCCACGGCTCCGCGAGCAGGTCACCTCGCCAGCCCTCGCCCATGCCCCTGACCAGGGCGAGCAGCGGAACGTCGTCGAAGTCGTACCCGCCGACCGTGCCGACGAGACCGGTGACCGCCAGCGTGTCGCTGGCGGTGAGGTACGCATGCTCGAAGGTGCTGGGCCCGGCGAAGGCTCGCCCGGTGGCATGCCGGAGACGACCTTCGGAAGCGTGCAGCAGCGCGCTGACATCCTCGTTGGGGCCCGGGGAGCGCCCGGCGGGGCTGAAGACGACGAGCTCCTGCGGCTCCACCCGTCCGACCAGGACACCGCGTACCTGCAGCACGTCCCGCTGGAACCCCCGCAGGGCCTCGGTGTGCTCCTGGGTGCGGGACGCCGGTGCGACCACGGTCGCACGTCGCGGCACCTCGAGGTCGATGCCCAGCCCGGCCGCCCATTCGGCGAGCTCACGCGGAGCGAGCCGTCCGGCGGCGGCGTGGCCGACGAACTCCTCCCGCTCCCGGTAGCGCCACTGCCGGGACTCGGCCACCTGGGCCTGGTCCACCATCAGCTCCGCCGTCACCCGGATGAGGTCGCCGAGCACGCGCACCTGCCCCGGGTCACCGGTGATGCCGACGACCCCGACCAGCCGGCCGTGGCACCGTAGCGGCAGGTTGATGCCGGGCTGGACGCCACGCAGCGCGAGCGCGTCGGAGTGCGCGATCTCCACCACCCGGTCCTGCTGCGCCGCCAGCAGGGCCCCTTCGTGCACGGTGCCGATCCGGTCGTCCTGGCCCGAGGCGAGGATCACTCCGGCCGCGTCCATCACGTTCACGTTGTGACCGATGACGCCCATGGTCCGTTCGACGACCTGATGCGCCAGCTCCGCGGTCAGGTGAGCGGTGCCGACCGCACCGGTCAGAGCTGCTCCTGGTGCGAGAGGCGCCCCTCGTCCAGAGGAGGAACGGTGTCGCCACGGAGGAAGCCCTCGAGCACCGAGATGGTGTCCAGGGTGATCGCCTGCGGAGTCAGGCCGATCGCCTCCAGGATCTTGGGACGCTTGGCGTGGTCGAGGAACTCCTGCGGGATCCCGTGGATCTTCACCGGCGTGCGTACGCCGGCTGCGGTCAGGGTCTGCAGGAACGAGGCGCCCACGCCGCCGGCGACGCCGTTGTCCTCGATGGTGACGACGAGCCTGTGGTCGGCGGCCGCCTCGACGAGAGCCGGGTCGACCGGCTTCACCCAGCGCGGGTCGACGACGGTGACGCCGATGCCCTGCGCGGTGAGCCGCTCCGCGACACCCATGGCGACCTCGGCCATCGAGCCGACACCGAGGACCAGGACATCCTTGGTCCCGTTGCGGACCAGCACGTCGGCGCCGCCGAGCTTGGCGATCGTGGGGATGTCCTCGGGCGGCGGACCCTTCGGGAAACGTACGACGGTGGGCGCGTCATCGACGTCGACCGCCTCGTCGAGCAGCTCGTTCAGTCGGGTGATGTCGCGGGGCGCGGCCAGGCGCAGCCCGGGCACGATCTGGAGGAGCGACATGTCCCACATGCCGTTGTGGGAGGCGCCGTCGTCACCGGTCACCCCGGACCGGTCGAGGACGAACGTCACTCCGGCGCGGTGCAGGGCGCAGTCCATCAGGACCTGGTCGAAGGCACGGTTGAGGAAGGTGGCGTAGACCGCGAAGACCGGGTGCAGGCCCCCCATCGCGAGACCGGCGGCCGAGGTGGCGGCATGCTGCTCGGCGATCCCGACGTCGAAGGTGCGCTTCGGGAACCGCGCCTGGAACCCGTCGAGGCCGACCGGGTGCATCATCGCCGCGGTGATCGCGACGATGTCCTGGCGGCTCTCCCCCAGCCGCACCATCGCGTCGGAGAAGTGGTCGGTCCAGATCCGGCCCTTCGGCTTCTCGGCGCCGGTCTGGACGTCGAACGGACCCGGCGAGTGGAACTGGTCGGCCTCGTGGCGCTCGGCCGGGTCGTAGCCGTAGCCCTTACGGGTGATCGCGTGCACGATCACCGGGCCACCGAACTTCTTGGCGCTCGTCAGGGCCTGCTCCAGAGCGTGCCGGTCGTGGCCGTCGACGGGCCCGACGTACTTCAGCCCGAGGTCCTCGAAGAGGCCCTGAGGCGCGACCGCGTCCTTGAGCCCCTTCTTGACCGCGTGGAGCGCGTCGTAGGCCATCGCGCCGATCCCGGGCACCGCGTTGAGGCGGCGCTTGACCATGTCGAGGACGAGCTCGTAGCGCGGGTTCGTACGCAGCGAGGTCAGCGCCGTGGCCAGGCCACCGATGGTCGGGGTGTAGGAGCGGCCGTTGTCGTTGACCACGATGACCAGCTTGGAGTCGTGCTGGATCGCGATGTTGTTGAGCGCCTCCCAGGCCATCCCGCCGGTCAGCGCGCCGTCGCCGATCACGGCGACCACGTGGCGGTCCTCGCCGCGGATCGTGTAGGCCTTGGCCAGCCCGTCGGCGTAGGAGAGCGAGGTGGAGGCGTGGGAGTTCTCGACCACGTCGTGGTCCGACTCCGACTGGCTCGGGTAGCCGCTCATCCCGCCCTCGCGGCGCAGCGTGCAGAAGTCGCCGGCCCGTCCGGTGACGAGCTTGTGCACGTAGGACTGATGGCCGGTGTCGAAGACGATCTTGTCGCTCGGGCTGTCGAAGACCCGGTGCATGGCCAGCGTCAGCTCGACCACACCGAGGTTCGGCCCCAGATGGCCGGTGTTGGTGGCCACCGTCCGGATCATCACGTCCCGGATCTCGCTCGCGAGGAGCTCGAGCTGGTCGTCGGAGAGATCACGAAGATCCTGCGGCGCGGCGATGCGTTCGAGGAGACCCATAAGAGGGGATTCTACGTCTCCATCCTGAGGCTCGCCGACCCGGATAGGGCCAGGTGCTGGCGCGATCCGAGGAACTGCCCGAGCCCGATCCGAGCCGAGTCGCTGAGGTCCAGGTCAGGTGCCTTCGCCGGGTCGACGAAGACGATCTGCCGGCCCTCGTGGCACACGACGTCGGCGTCGGTGAGGTCGACTCCGGCGGCGTACAGATGAAGCTTGTCGTCGGTCCCCGTCTCGGGATGGTGGACGTCGTGGACGGCGACCAGGTGCAGGTCGGCGGGGCTCACCCGGATCTCGGTCTCCTCCTCGAGCTCACGCGCGGCGCCGGCCAGCGGATCCTCACCGGGCTCGAGGTGGCCGCCGCAGAAGGACCACTTCTCCGGCGCGATGCGGGGGCGCTCGTCACGCTCCTGGAGCAGCACCCAGCCACGACGGTCGACAAGGATCACAGCGGCGAACTCGGTCATGGGGCGCGAGCCTAGTTCCTCCGCCGGCGGTGCCGTCAGACCGCGCTGTCAGACCGTGCCCGTCAGACCGTGCCGACCTTCCGGCGCAGCCAGGCGCTGAACAGGTCGATGACGATGATCAGGACGATCACCATGCAGACGTAGGTCATCATCGTGTCGAAGTGGAAGCTGTCGACCTCGGTCTTGATGAAGAAGCCGATGCCGCCGGCGCCGACCGTGCCGAGGATCACCGAGCTGCGTACGTTGGTGTCGAACCGATAGAGGAGCAGACCTAGCAGCGACGGCATCACCGCGGGCAGCACAGCGTGCGCGGCCGACTGTGTGGGCGAGGCCCCGGCGACGCGGAGCGCCTCGACGGGCCCCTGGTCGACCTCGTCCATCGCCTCGGACCACAGCTTGCCCATGACCGCGACGTTGTGGATCGCCAGCGCGATCACACCCGGGAAGGCACCGAAGCCGACCGCGGCGATGAACATCAGCGCGTACACGGTCTCGGGGACGGCGCGCAGCACCGACATCACCCCGCGTCCCAGGAACCACAGCGGCACGAACCGGTTGGTCGTCCGCGACGAGATGACCGCGAAGAAGAGCGCCACCGGGATCGAGAGGGTCGTCCCGAGCAGGCCGATCCAGATCGTCAGCAGGCAGTACTCCAGTCCTGGCCGGATCGTCTCGGCCCAGCGCAGGTCGAGCGGGAAGGCACCGTCCTGATGGATGGTCTTGCCGTTCGGGTAGGTGCGGTCGACGCCGAACAGGAAGCTCCACAGCCCCCGCCAGCCCTCGAGCAGCTCCTTGGGCGAGGTGTTGGTCTGCACCGCGGCGTACCAGTGCACCAGGACCAGGGCGACCGTGATGAGCGCCGCGGCGGCGACGCCGGACGGACGGAAGCGCGGCGGGATGTCGAGGCGAGGCCTCGGGGCGGTGGTCAGGCCGCTCATGCGAACTCCTTCGTCGCGGTGCCCGTGGAGGCCATCGAGGCAGCGGCCTCGAGGGCTGGCCGATAGAGGTCGGCGACGGCCTCGTCGGTGACCTCGGCGCTGCTGTCGAAGACGAGCCGGCCGCCGGCCAGCCCGAGGATCCGGTCGGAGAAGCGGCGCGCCAGGTCGGGCTGATGCAACACCGCGGCCACGGCGAGGCCGTCGTCGTCGGCCAGCGACCGGAGGAGGTTCATGACCTGCTCGGAGGCGGCCGGGTCGAGCGCCGAGACCGGCTCGTCTGCGAGCAGCACCTTGGCGCGCTGGCACAGTGCCCGGGCGACCGCGACTCGCTGCTGCTGGCCACCGGAGAGGCGACCGGCCTTCTCCCGGGCCCGGTCGGCGAGGCCGACCCGGTCCAGGCAGGCCATCGCCTCGGCCTGCACCTCGCGCGGGAAGGCCAGCACCGACCAGGACCGGCTCAGGCCGAGCCGGCCCAGGGCGCCCGCGCAGACGTTGTCGAGCACGCTGCGGCGGGGCACCAGATGGATCTTCTGGAAGACCATCGCCACCTCCGGCACCGCCTCGCCGGGCTTGGCGGTGACCCCGCCGACGGTGATCGTGCCGGCGTCGGGGCGCTCCAGACCCACCACGCAGCGCAACGAGGTGGACTTGCCCGAGCCGTTGGCCCCGAGGAGGCTGACCACCTCCCCGGAGGCGACCTGGAAGGAGAGGCCGTCGAGGACCGTCTTCTCCCCGAACGCCTTCCTCAGGCCCTCGATACTCAGTGTGGCCGCGTGCTCGCTCACAGATCGTCCGTGGTCAGGTCGAGGGCCTCGGCGAGGTCCGCGACGGGCTGGTAGTCCTCCTCGGTCACCGCGACCATCGCCGGCTTGCCGGCCGGCGGGGTGAAGTCGAGGTACTCACCGATCTCCGCGACCGTCTCGGCCGGCAGGTTCAGCAGCGCCTCCTGGACGGCCGCAGACACCTCGGGCGTCATGTTCGGTCCCGCCGTGATCGGGTCGTTCAGGATCGGCTCGGACTCCCAGATCTGACGGAAGGCGGTCTCGTCGAACTGGCCCTCGGCCGTCGCCGAGACCAGGGTCTGGCTGTTGATCTCGGCCGCGTCGACCTTGCCGTTGACCAGGGCCAGGAGGGCCTCGGTGTGGCCACCGGCGTACTCGGCCCTGACGTCCTTCTCGATCCCCGCGTCGATGAGAGCCATGCGCGGCACCGCGTCACCGGAGGTGGAGCCGGACTCGGAGAGCGCCAGCGTCTTGCCCGCGAGGTCGTCGACGGACTGGATCGGCGAGTCCTTCGGCACCCAGATGCCGCCGGTGTAGGAGGAGACCTTGCCGTCCTCGCCGGCGAAGGACGCCAGCGGTGTGGCGCCGGCCTGCTTCTGGGCGAAGACATAGCCCAGCGGACCGAACTGGCCGATGTCGAGCTTGCCGTTCTGCATGGCGAGGATCTCGGCGACGTACGTGTCGGAGATCTGCACCTCGACCTCGCAGCCGAGCTCCTCACCGAGCGCCTTGCCCAGCGTCTCGTAGACGGGGATGAGGGTCTTGGGGTCCTCGAAGGGCTCGACGCCCATGGTGAGGGTGCCGTCGGGGCAGATCTGGTCGGGGCCGATCTCGCCGCCGGCGGCGGCCTGCTGAGGGGCCGCCTCGCCACCGCAGGCGGCCAGGGCGAGGCTCAGGGTGGCGGCGCCGGCGAGCGCGGTGAGGGAGCGCAGCGTGGACATGTCGGTTTCTCCTGTGGGTCAGAGCAGCTGGTCGAGGACGTCGGGCGCGAGGCCCAGTGCGGTGGTCATGCCGATGCCCGATGTCACTGAGACGACCCGGAGTCCCGGGAACGGCTCCTCGATGAGGAAGTCGGTGAGCGGTGAGTCCGCGTAGACCCCTCGCCAGCGACGTCGGACGGTGAGCGGAGCCCCGAGCAGCCGCGCCCCTTCTCGCAGCACCAGGTCGGCGACGTGCTCGTCGTCGAAGGGCAGGTGCGTGCGGTCGTAGTGGTGGGTGTCTCCCAGGACGATCGAGCCCGGCCGGCCGCCGGTGCCGGGACGCTGGGTGAGCATGAGGTTCATGACGACGTCGAGGAGCTCCGGGCTGGTCTGCTCGAGCTGCCTGCGTACGTCGGCCGCGGCCGCGGTCTCGGCGAACCCGCCGTAGCGCAGCATCGAGAGCCCGGTCAGCACCGCCGGCCCGATCTCGACGTCGCCCGGGGGCGCGACCTCGAGCATCTGCAGGCGGCAGCGGCGTACGCCCGCCTCCTCGGCCGCCCGCGGGAAGAGCCGGTCGACGTCATGGCCGGCGGCATGCACGACGCGTGCGGAACGGATCGTTCCGCGGCTGGTGCGGACCTCGATCCCATCAGCGACCGGGTCGATGGCGCCGACGTGGGTCGCCCAGCTGAACCGGACGCCTTGGGCCTCGAGCCAGGCGGCGATCGCGGGCAGCGCCTCGCGCGGGTCCACCCGGAGGTCGAGCGGCAGGTGGGCGCCGCCGAGGACGTCGGCGGCTGCCGGCGGGAACAGCTCGCGGGCGGTGGCGGCGTTCAGCACACGGGCCTGCTCGGCGCCGCGGGCGGCGGCGAACTCCTCGAGCACGGCCATCTCCGCCTCGGAGCGGGCCAGGGCGAGCGTCCCCGTCTCCCGGAGACCGAAGCCCGCCTTGGCGGCGAGGGCGAGCCAGCGCTCCCGGGACGGGACGGCGTAGGCGAGCGCCTGGCCCGACTGCACGGTGGTGCAGATGTGCCCGAAGTTGCGGATGGAGGCGCCGACGGCGCGCTCGTCCCGCTCGACGACATGGACCTTCAGACCGCGCGCGAGCCCTTCGACGGCATGCGCGAGGCCGACGATCCCGGCACCGACGACAACGAGGTCGGCGGCACCGTCGGGGGTGGACGTATGAGTTGGCACAGCCCGAACACTTCTGTCTCGCAGCGGCCTTGGTCAACAGGATCGAGCAACATGTACAGACAAGTTAACCGGTCGTTTTCCTGCGACCTGTTTGACCGGTTGGGCGTTCTCCGGTTGTTCACGAAGCTCTTCCGCGCTCTTGTCTGGTCAAGTTGTAGCCTGCCTTCATGAGTAGTCCGCTGCACGTCCAGGTCGCCGAGGCCATCCGAGCGCGGATCGTCGGCGGCGAGCTGCCGACCGGCGCCCCGATCCCCTCGGAGGCGCAGCTCTGCGCGCAGTTCGGCGCCTCCCGCGGCACCATCCGTACGGCGCTGGCCAGCCTGCGTCGCGAAGGCCTGCTCAGCGGCGGCCAGGGACGCCCGCCGACCGTGCGCGACACCGCCCTCGGCCAGCCCTTCGAGCAGCTGATCTCGTTCAGCGCGTGGGTGCAGCAGATCGGCCACACCGCCGGCCAGCGCACCATCGAGGTCGCCCGGCGCGGCGCCACCGCAGCTGCCGCCGAGGCGCTCGACATCGACGAGGGCGACCCGGTGGTGGACGTGCTGCGGCTTCGCCTGCTCGACGGTCAGCCCGCGATGCTGGAGCGCAGCACCTTCGTCGAGAGCGTCGGGCGCCTCCTGTTCGACTTCGACCCCGACTCCGGGTCGCTCTACGGCTACCTCACCGCCGCCGGCGTCGACCTGCACGCGGCCCGCCACACCATGGACGCGGTCGCGGCCGACGAGACCGACGCCGACCTGCTCGAGATCGCCGTCGGCGGCCCGCTGCTGCGCGAGCGTCGCCGGGCGACATCCTCGGACGGGGTCCCGCTGGAGTACGCCGACGACCGCTACCGCCCCGACCGGGTCACCTTCACCATCGACAACGCCCGCCCCTCCGCGGCCGGGGTCCGCACCGACGTACGCATCCTCAAGGAGATCTCGTGAACTTCCAGCTCGCCGCCCTCGACATGGCCGGCACCACCGTCGACGAGGGCGGGCTGGTCTACGACGTCCTCGAGACCACCGTCGCCGACGCCGCCGGCGAGCCGGTCCCCCGCGATCTGCTGCAGCAGTGGAAGGGCACCTCCAAGCGGGAGGCGATCCAGGGGCTGCTGCGCGGGCTCGGCCAGGACCCGAGCACCGCCCAGGTCGACAAGATCTTCGACGGCTTCGGCGAGCGTCTCGTCACCGCCTACCGGGAGAGCCCGCCGCAGCCGATCCCCGGCGTTCCCGAGATGTTCGCGACCCTGCGCTCGCGGGGCGTGAAGGTGGCGCTGCAGACCGGCTACTCCACCGAGATCGCCGCCGCCATCCTCGACGGCCTCGGCTGGACCGTCGGCGCGGACACCGGCTCGACCGTCGACGCCGTGATCACCTCCGACCTCGTCCCCGCCAGCCGCCCCGCTCCGTACCTCGTCTTCCGCTGCATGGAGGCGACCGGCGTCCAGGACGTACGCCGCGTGCTGGTCGCCGGGGACACCCCCAACGACCTCGGGGCCGGCACCAACGCCGGAGCGGGCTTCGTCGTCGGCGTCGCCACCGGCTCCTTCACCCACGACCAGCTCGCCGGCGAGTCCCGCACCCATCTCCTGCCCTCGACGGCCGACCTGCCGAGCCTGCTGTAACTCGTCGACAAAACCGGCGAAAACGGTCGCCGCGGACCCCCAGCCAGAGATACCCTCCGCCGCATGCCCAACCGAACCCTGCCGCGCGTGGCGACAGCCGTCGCGATCGCTCTCCTGGCAACCATGAGCCCCGCGCCCGCCACGCAGGCAGCCACCTCTGGGCCGAGCGTCCAGACCGTCGCTCGACCCACCTATGGCTTCACCCTCGCGCCGAGCTTCAAGGTCACCTACGAGGCGTACGCCGGCAGCGACCTGGCGGCCGGCGGCAAGCCTGCCTACGTCCAGGTGCGGGTCTCGAAGACACCCCTCACCTCGACCGGCCGACGGGCATGGACCTATCCGTCGCACCTACAGCGCGTCGGGCTGACCTCGACGTCGCGGACGAGCCAGATCACCGTCGGCATCAACCAGGGTCATGGCTCGTGCGTCGGAGCCCGGGCCGTCGACGCCGCGGGGCGCGTCGGGCCCTGGGGTCATACGACGTGCATCGCACGTTTCTTCGACGACAGCCAGCTAGAGCGCAAGGGCGCGGTCAAGACGGTCCGTGCGAAGCGGTTCTGGCACGGGGTCGCCTCCGAGCTCGACGGCGGCGGCCAGCTGGTCCTCCGGCATGTGCCCAAGGGCAGCGACGTCTGGGTTCTGGGACGGCCGGCGCCATACTCGATCTCGTCCTACTGGGGTTTCACGCCGCGAGTCATCGGCATGAACTCGACAGGGACGAGGCAGATCGTCCTGGGCCAGGATGGCGGTGACAACGTCAACCGCCGAAGCATGTGGCGGGCCCACCTACGCACCCAGCGCCTGGGCCCGGTGTGGCTGCGCCGAGACCGCGACGGCACCTTCCCGATCGAGGGCATCGTCGTGATCCCACCCTGGGCTCGATCGGCCGCCTGATCGGCCAGGACGCTTGACGCAAAGCAAACGACGGCAAAGACTGGCGATATGGCACTGACCAAGAAGCAGAAGGCGATCCTGTCCACCAGCGCGCTCGTGGCCCAGGCGGCGGTCGCCCCGGTGATCCTGCGCGACCTGCAGAAGCGTTCCGACGACGAACTCCGCGGGCCGCGGATGCTGTGGCGACTGTGGGGCAGCACCAACCTGCTCGGCGCGGCGGTCTACTGGTTCTACGGCCGCAAGCCGGCGCAGGCTTAGGTCCTCGAAACGCCGCGAGGCTTGGTGAGGAGCCGGATCGCGAAGATCAGCTCCTCGACATCGGCGAACCGCCGCAGGTCGCAGCCGGAGCGCTCGGCGATCCGCTCGAGCCGGTAGTAGGCGGTGTTGACGTGCATGTGCAGCCGCTCCGCGGCGAGCTTCGCATTCATGTCGCTGGCCACGTAGGCCAGCATCGTTTCGATCATCGCCCCGTCGCGCGCCAGGTCGTCGGTGACGAACTGACGCAGCTCCGGACGGATCAGCCGACGGACGGTGGCGTCCTCGCGCAGCACCAGATAGTCGACCGTCGAGAGCATCGGCAGCGCCACCACACCCGGCTCATCCGCCAGGGAGTCGCGGGCGATCCCGGCCTCGGCGTACGCCGCCGGGACATCTGCCCAGCCGGTGTGGACGGTGCTGACGCCGACCGCCAGATCGATGCCCTGACGGGCGAGCTGGCGGTGCACCCGGCGTAGATCGGGCACGAGAGCCTGTACGTCGTCGGTGGCCGCCGGCAGGATTCCGATCATCTGCTCCTGCTGGATCACCGCGACGCCCTCCTGCTCCGGACCGAGCTCGGTGCGGATGACCCGGAGCGCTTCGCGCAGACTCTGGCCGACACGTAGGGGGCGCACCGGGACCGCGATGATCACCACCGCCCGTCCGTCGCGCTCGAGCCCGCACGAGCGAGCGACATCGAGCCTCGGACCCGCCGGGACCTCACGTCCGGCCAGGAGATCCTCGACGAGGTCCCGCCGGATCCGGTCCCCCTCGGCAAGCTCGAGCTGCTGGGTGTTGAGGTAGGCCTCGGCAGCGACCGTGCTCCCCACCTCGATCACCTGCATCACGCGCGAGGCCGCGGCAAGCGCCGCCTGGCTGGTCTCTGGGTCCGAGGCAGCGATCTCGACGATTCGCTCCCACAACGCGACCTGCCCCAGCCGGAACGCGTGCAGGAAGTCAGCTAGCGCGACCCCCTGGCGCACCCGGTTGGCCGCCTGACCGGCACTCAGGGGGAAGTCCTCGCGGACCGCGTCGCGGCCCTCCTCGAGAGTGATCAGCACCGCATGGAAGACCGCCTCGGCATGGCGGCCGACATCGCTGCGCAGGTTGGGGTCGCGGCTGGCCGCGTAGGCCGGGACCTGCTCCCAGGTGCGCGTCAGGAAGACCTCGACGGTCGTCGGCAGGCGGTCTCGCACGCCGGCGACGATGCGCTTGATCGGATCGGTGCTCATCAGGACCTCCTCGTCCGGAGTTGTGGGCCGACCACAACGAGTTCTGTGGCTCGTACTCGTGGCCCCGAGGCCCGTCGCGACCGCACAGTGATGCCTGTCACACCCGACATCCTGCCGCACACGGCGGGACGGACACAGAGGCAGGCACATGACCACAACGACCCAGCCCCGGTCGATGTCACGGATCGCGATGGCATCGCTGGTCGGCACGACCATCGAGTTCTACGACTTCCTCATCTACGGCTACGCCGCCGCACTGGTCTTCGGACCGCTCTTCTTCCCCTCGCTCGGCAGCGCCGCGGGTACCTGGGCATCCGTCGCGACGTTCGGGGTCGCCTTCGTCTTCCGCCCGCTGGGCGCCGTGGTGTTCGGGCACTTCGGCGACCGGCTGGGCCGCAAGCGCACCCTGGTGACGACGCTGCTGATGATGGGTGGTGCGACCTTCGCGATCGGCCTGATCCCGACGGCCGCCGCGATCGGAGCGGCGGCGCCGCTGCTGCTGGTGCTCCTGCGGGCGACCCAGGGCACCGCGCTCGGCGGCGAGTGGGCAGGAGCCGCGCTGCTCACCTCCGAGTACGCCGCGGAGGGCAAGCGCGGGCGCTACAGCCTGTTCCCCCAGCTCGGACCCGGCCTCGGCGTGATCATCGCCAGCGGGACCTTCCTGCTCACGATCCAGGTGCTCGGCCTGGCGGCCTTCCAGCAGTGGGCCTGGCGGGTGCCGTTCCTGGTCAGCATCGTGCTCATCGCGCTCGGCCTCTGGGTCCGGCTCAACATCGCCGAGACACCGTCGTTCTCGAAGGTCACCGCCGCTCGAGCCACGGTGTCCTTCCCGTTCGCCGCCGCACTGCGCGACCAGTGGAGGCAGATCCTGCTCGGCGGCGGGATGCTGGCGATGACGTTCGGCGCCTTCTACCTCGCCGTGGTCTTCCTCGGCGGCATCGCCACCAGGCCGCCCGAGGAGAACGGACTCGGCCTCACCCTCAACCAGATGTTGACGGCCAACATGGTGGCCGGCCTCGTCCTCTGCGTCGCGGTGATCGGGTCCGCTCTGCTCTCCGACCGGGTCGGCCGACGCGCCGTGCTGATGACCGGGACGGTCTTCGGTCTGATCGCCGGCCCTGTGGCGTTCGCGATCCTGACCCCCGGTGACGCCGGCTCCTTCACCCTGGCGCTGGCGGTGCTGATGATCGCCATCGGCATCCCCTACGGGCCGGCCGCGGCGTACCTTCCGGAGCTCTTCCGGGCGGAGTACCGCTATACCGGTGCCGGGATGGCCTACAACCTGGCCGGGATCATCGGCGGCGCGCTGCCGCTCGTGATCGGCGGCGCGCTGCTGGAGCGCTGGGGCACCAGCGGCCTCGCCGGCTTCGTGACGGTCCTGGCCGTGCTCAGCACCGCGTGCCTCCTCGCGCTGCGCGAGACCCGCGGCCAGGTGCTGGACGCCGATCCCGTCTCCCCAGCCACGACGGCCTGAACCCGCGTCACGTCTGGATCATGCCGGAGCTCCCCAAGGGCCCGACCGGCAAGATCCTGCGCCGCGAGATCGATTCGTCGGCAGTTTCGAACTGACCTCGAAACCGGATACCCAGGCCGGCATCGAAACCCTTTTATTGTCCGTCACCATCCGATTTATAGCGGCCTCACACATTTCCCGACGCGCCCTTCCCAAACAAGCGAGGGCTGCTGAATGGTGCTATGTGTCGGGGGTCACAAATATCTCGGCCTTGCCCAACCAGGAGTGAGCACACCATGGAGAATCATCCCGCTGAGGGCCCGTCTCGGGTCTCCAGACGTTCGTTCGTCGGCTACGTCATCGGCGGCGCGACCCTGATCGCGGCAGCCGATCTGGGCCTGACGCCGTCGGCGGCCAACGCGGCACCGATCCCGTCGGTGCCGCAGATCCCCGAGGTCTACGACCTCAACGACTTCCTCACGCACTGCGCGATGCCGACCTCGAACCTGATCGCGATCGAGGTCGATGAGAAGGGGCACGCCCACTTCGCGCTGCCGCGGATGGAGGTAGGCCAGGGGATCACCACGGCCGTCGCGATGCTGATCGCCGAGGAGCTCGAGCTCCCGGTCGGCCACGTGCACGTGACGCTGGCACCTGCTCGCCCGGAGCTGCTGTTCAACCAGCTGACCGGCGGGTCCAACACGATCGTCTCGGTCTACACCCCGGTCCGGGTCGCCGCCGCCATCGCCCGCAAGGCGCTGCTCGAGGCGGCCGCGATCATGCTCGGGGGCGCGGTGACCCAGCTGACCACCAAGGAAGGCGTGATCAGCCTCCCGGACGGCTCGTCGGTGACGTACGGCGAAGCCGCTGCCAAGGCAGCGAAGCCGACGACCGAGAAGGTCGAGGTCGAGCTGAAGAAGACCTCCGACCACAAGGTCGTCGGCAAACCCCATCGGCGCATCGACGCGCGCGAGGCGGTCACCGGCAAGAAGCAGTTCGCGATGGACCTCGACATCCCCGACGCCCTGCCCACCATGGTGTGCCGCGCGCCCGAGCTCAACGGGACGCCGGAGTCGATCAGCAACAAGGGCGAGGTCGAGACGATGCCGGGCGTCACCCACGTCGCGATCATCCCGACCGGTGTCGCGGTCCGGGCCAAGACGTTCGGGCAGTGCATCGACGCCGTACGCGCGCTGGACGTCACCTGGAACTCCGGCACGGTCGGCGGGCTGTCGGCCAAGGACATCAAGGCCGAGCTCAAGGACGGACAGATCCCGCTCGCGGTGCCGAAGATCGGGGCGACCTCGGTCGACGGCGAGTTCACCTTCCACTTCCGCAGCGGCTCGGCCCTCGAGCCGAACTGTGCGGTCGCCGACGTACGCGACGGCGAGGCCACCGTCTGGGGCGGCCTGAAGTCGCCGATCGACGCCCAGGGCCGGATCGCCAAGGCGCTCGGCCTCCCGCAGACCAAGGTCACGGTCAACGTGGTCCAGGGCGGCGGCTCCTTCGGCCGCAAGCTGTTCAGTGACGCCGCCGTCGAGGCCGCCCTCGCCTCCAAGGCCTTCGGTGCGCCGGTGAAGCTGATGTGGCACCGCGCCGACGAGCCGCGCCAGGGCCGGGTGCACCCGATGGCGGTCTCCAAGGTCCGGGCGACGGTGCTGGCCGGGAGCATCCTCACCTTCGAGCAGCGCCACTCCAGCGTCGCCACCGACTTCACCCACGGGCTCGGCGAGCGGCTGACCGCCGAGGTGGCGGCGCTGCCGACCGGTCTGTCGAACCTGAGCTTCTCGGAGTCGATCTTCCTGCTCAGCCAGGAGCTGCCCTACAACTTCGGTGTGGTCACCCAGCTGCTCAACGAGCCGAAGCCCGAGGTCGACCGGTTCAACACCAGCTCGGTGCGCAACATCTACTCCCCCGACGTCGCCACGGCCAGCGAGCTGATGGTCGACCAGCTGGCCAAGAAGCTGAAGCTGGACCCGGTCGTCTTCCGGCGCAGGTACCTCAAGAGCGACGCCGTCAAGCGGGTGCTCGACCGTGCCGCCGAGCTCGGCGACTGGGGTCGATCGATGCCCGCAGGAACGGCACAGGGCATCGCCGTCCACAAGGAGTACAAGGGCGCCACCGCCGTCCTCGTCGAGATCGACTGCCGCCCCGAGACCGTCAACCGCGAGGTGCGCGACGCGGTCACCGGGCCTCGAATCACCAAGGCCGTCGTGGTCGCCGACGTCGGCCTGGTGATCAACCCTGCCGGCGTGAACGCCCAGATGATGGGGGGTTTCTCCGACGGTATGTGCCAGGCGTTGACCTACAGCAACCACCTGGTCGACGGTCAGTTCCTGGAGGCCAGCTGGGACAACTCGGCCTACACCCGGCAGTGGAACACGCCGTTCGAGTTCGAGTGCGAGGTGATGGAGTCGCACGGCGGCCAGCCCGGTGGTGTCGGTGAGGCCGGTGTGGCCGCTTCGATGGCCGCGGTCGCCTGCGCCTACGCACGTGCGACCGGCGAGATGCCGACGGAATTCCCGATCAACTTCAACGAGCCGATCCACTTCAAGCCCAAGTCCTTCATCCCGTCCGTCCCCGAGTCGCCGACCGACGGCCTCGCCTACACCTTCTGAGGTCACCGATGCCTTCTCACACCTTCCAGCTCAACGGCGAGACCGTCACCGTCGACGTCGAGGACGACGTACGCATCCTGTGGGTGCTGCGCGACGTCCTCGGTGTCACCGGCCCGAAGTACGGCTGCGGCATCAACGTCTGCAAGGCCTGTACGTCGCACATCAACGGCAAGGCGTTCAACCCGTGCTCGGTGCGGGTCGCCGACATCGGCACCGACGACGAGATCACCACCATCGAGGGTCTCGCCGACACCGCCCCGGGCGACGGCCTGCACCCGATGCAGGAGGCCTGGCTCGAGCACGACGTCGCCCAGTGCGGCTACTGCCAGCCCGGCCAGATCATGACCGCGGTCGCCCTCGTCAACAAGGTCCGCAAGGAGGGCCGCGCCATCACCGAGGCCGACCTCGACACGATCCGCAACGTCTGCCGCTGCGGGACGTACTCCCGGATCCGGGAGGCCATCAAGACCGGACAGGACGCGATGGCCCGCGGGCTCTAGCCTCAGTCTCCGGAGAGCTCCTGCTCGATCCGCTCGACCTTCGCGGTGAGCTGGCCGGTGTAGCCGGGCCGGATATCGGCCTTGAGCACCAGCCCGACCCGCGGGGAGACGGCGGCGACCGCGTCGACGCACTGCTTGATGACACCCATGACCTCGTCCCACTCACCTTCCAGGTTGGTGAACATGGCGTTGGTCTCGTTGGGCAGTCCGGACTCGCGGACGATGCGGATCGCCTCCGCGACGGAGGCGGCCACCGAGCCATCGGGGTCGTCGGAGGTCGTCGGGGCGATCGAGAAGGCGACGAGCATGCCGAGACGATATCCAACTGCCTCTGCAACTGCCTCCGTCGCCTGCATATAGTGGCGCCGCCGGGGGCCGAACGTGCCACAGCCGGCGGGAAGGAAGGCGATGAGTGAGGGACTCGACCGGCTCGCTGCCACGCTCGGCGTGCCGGCCACGCGGCTCGCACCGCTGGAGGCGTACGACGACCAGCAGCTGGACCGCTTCGACGATCTGGTCCGGGGCGTGATGACCGCGGAGGACAAGGCGTTCGACGCCTCTCTCGACGAGGCGCTGAAGATGGTCCCGAAGATGCTGCGCGGGGTCGTCCAGAGGATGCTCGGAGGTGCCCGATGACAGTTCTGACCAGCGCGCTGGAGATCACCAAGCTCGCCCACGAGATGCATGTGGACGAGGCCGAGCTCGCGTTCCTCGCCACCACCTCCCCCGACGACCTCCGCGACCTGCGCGGGATCGTCTCGCACGCGATGTTCAGCCGCCACGAGTCCCGGGTCAAAGGGCTGGCCGCGGTCAGCAAGAAGCTCCCCGCGGCGGTCACCGCGAAGATCACCGAGATCGCGATGGGTCCGATGCTCAGCGCCCGCGTGGCTGCGGTGATGGATCCCGCCGACGCTGCGAAGCTGGCCGGCCACCTGAAACCGGAGTTCCTCGCCGAGCTCTCCGTCCACCTCGATCCGAGCCGGGTCGAGGCGATCATCGCCAAGCTCGACCAGGCTCTGGTCGTCGACGTCGGCCGCCGGCTCTTGGCCGACGGTCACGTCCTCACGCTGGCGCGGTTCACCGGCGTCGTCGGTCCCGAGACCTCGCTCCAGGTGATGGACGGCGCCTCCGGCGCCGAGATCCTCCAGGTGGCGCTCTTCCTCGACGACACCTCGGTGCTCGACCCGCTCCTCGCCGGCCTCTCCGATGAGACCCTGACCGAGGTGGTGGCCGCCACCGCCGACCAGGGCGAGGCCGCGGAGGCCCTCCTGGCCACCCTGAGCGAGGACAGCCGCGCCAGGATCGCCTCGCTCGCCTGAGGCCGGAACCTGGCCATCCGGTGACAATCTGTCGAACAGCGGCGGATCGAGCGCACCTTCGCGCGGGCCTGCGGTTACCGTCCGCGCGTGTCCACTGTCCATCTGCCGCACCCTCCCCTCCTCCCGGACCACCGGGACGGGGGCGAGGGGCGGATCAGGTTGCTGCTCGGAGCGCTGCTGACCGGGTCCTTCGCGCTGCGTCTGGTCGGCATCGACCATGGTCTGCCGCAGGTCTACAACCCCGACGAGGAGCTCCACTTCGTCCCGCAGGCCGCGGCTGCCGCGGACGGCGACCTCAACCCGGGCTACTTCCAGAACCCGTCGGCGCTGACCTACCTGCTGGCCATCATGCTGCGGGTGGTCTACATCGGCCAAGACGTGACCGATCAGCTGGCAGCCGATCCCGGCGAGGTCTTCTGGGTGTCACGGGTCGTGGTCGCAACCCTGGCGACCGTCCTGGTCTACGTCGTCTACCGGCTCGGACGCCGGCTCTACGGCGCCGCCGCCGGGTTGATCGCCGGTGCCCTGCTGGGCTTCGCCTTCCTCCCCGTCTTCTACAGCCATCAGGCGCTCAACGACATCGTCACGCTGATCCCGGTGTCGCTGGCGATCTGGGCATCGCTGCGCGCCTACGAGGACGGCCGCCTGGCCGACTTCGCGCTCGCCGGCGCGATGGTCGGGCTCGCCGCCGGCACCAAGTACTCCGCCGGACCGGTCGCGCTGGTCGTCGGGCTGGCCGGCCTCCTGCGTCTCCTCGAGCGCAGGGACCGGGTGCTCCCGACCCTCACCGTCCTCGTCTGCTCAGGGGTGGCCTGCTTCGCGGCGTTCGTGCTGGTCAACCCGTTCCTGGTGATCGACTTCGACTACGCGGTCCGCCAGTACAGCGGGCAGTCGGCGCAGCTCCCCGCCGGCAAGATCGGGCAGAGCGGCGCCGCCTGGTCCTACTACCCGTACTCTTTCCTCTGGGGGCTCGGTGTGGTGCCGGTCGCGATGGCGCTGCTCGGCGCGATATCCGGGCTGCGCAGCGACCGGGGCCGTACGCTGCTGCTGGTTCTCTTCCCCGTCGTGCTCTACCTCTACGCCTCCACCCAAGGTCGGTTCTTCGCCCGCTGGATGCTGCCGACCTACCCGCTCCTGGCCGTCCTGGCCGGGCTCGGGGCGGTCGTCCTGGCCGGCTGGATCGCCAGGCGTCTCACCGAACGGGGGCGGACCCGCCTTGCCGAGCTGGCACTGCCGGCGGTTGCACTTCTCGTGCTCGCCCAGCCCCTGGCCGACTCGGTGCGCAACTCCGTCATCCTCACCCGCACCGACACCCGAGCCCTTGCCCTCGGTCACCTCCGCGACAACCTCCCGCCCGGAGCCCGGATCGTGGTCGAGCCGGCCTTCCCGGCGGCGTACCTCGACTCCGCAGACGTCGTGCAACGGCCGGTCGCGCGGCCGTTCCAGGAGTACGAGTCACGGCTGGGTCCCGAGCTCGTCGACACCTACCGCGAGGAGGGCTACTGCTGGGTGCTGGTCACCAGCCACCAGCGCGACCGCGGCCTCGCCGCCGGGCTGAGCGGCGCCGCCGCCTACTACGATCGGCTGCGACGCGAGGCAGACCAGATCGTGACGATCTCGCCCTACCGAGACGGAGCGAGCGCGCCGAGCTTCTCCTTCGACTTCAGCTACGACTGGTACCCGCTCGCGTTCGAGCGCCCTGGCCCCGAGATCGAGGTCGTCTCGCTCTCCGATTGCACCGGCTGAGCTCGCAGCGCACGCACCAGCGCCACCGCTGCCGCCAGCACGACCGCGTCGCCGATCACGAAGAGGCCGCCGCCGAGCAGGCTGTGCACCGGACCGGTCAGCTGGGTCTGCAGCAGAACGTGGGCGACCAGGGCCGCGGCGAGCATGATCGAGACGAAGACGTACGCCACCTTCGACTCCAGCGCAGCAGGCTCTGCCCCTGGCGCCAGCGCCCGGGCCAGGCGTAGCACGGCCAGAGCCACCAGGGTGGCCGTCAGCGGCAGCAGCGGCATCGCGTATCGAGCATGGATCCAGCCGCCGCCGGCGATGAAGGAGGCGACGCTGGCGACCACCAGCGCCGAGTAGCCCACCACGACACCCCACGCTGCCCAGTCCTCCGCGGAGACGGTGCGGGCCCAGCGCTGGAGGGCCGGCCGGCCGATGCGCTGACGGTGCCGCGCGCGGGCCTCGGCCCAGACCGCGGCGAGCATGATCGCGAGCACCAGGACCGGCACCACGACGAGCACGTCGAGCAGCCGCTCGTCGATCCACAGCGAGGCGAAGAGCTGCCAGTGGAACGTCGGGTCGAGCAGGGTGCCGAGCGTGGTGCCCGAGGGCTCCCGGCCGAACTTCTCGAAGAGAGCTGCCGAGGCCGTCGGGTCGCCGTAGAGACGGATGTTGCGTACGTAGAACCAGGCGACCGCCACCACCGGCACGATGCCGACCACGAAACCGCCCACGAGACCGCGCACCAGACCCGCGCGGCTGCGCCGGTGCAGCCACGTCGCGCCGACCACGACCAGGCAGGCGAGCGCCACCGCGATCACCCCTGTCGACCGGGTCGCCACCGAGGCGGTGGCCGCGGCTGTGATCAGCGCGATCCGGGTTGGGGTGACCCCCGCTCTGACCATCCGCAGCGCCACCAGCACCACGAACAGCATGGTCACGACGGAGAGGCCGTCGTTGTAGATGCCGCCGCCGCGGTAGGGGATCGCACCGCAGGAGAGCGCGAGAGCCGCGGCGAGGAGCGGCACCGCCGGGCGTCGAGGCACCAGCTCACGCGAGATCAGCCCGACCAGGAGGACCGAGAGGGTCAGACCGATGCCGTTGAGCAGCCGCATGCCGAAGTAGGTGACCCCTGGATGACCGGTGACGTCACCCAGCGCGACCATCGGCAGCGACAGGACGTAGAAGAGCGGCGGATGGTTGGCGACCCAGACCGCGCTGTGCGCCTCGTCCTTGGTCGCCAGGATCGCCGACATCCGCGGGTAGGCGTTCGGCTCCGCCGGGATCGGGGTGTCGATCGTCGGCAGCTGTCCCCGGTACAGCACCTCCGCGTAGCCCGCGTGGGCACGCTCGTCGGCCTGGTGCAGCGGCGCGGTCGCGACAGCCGTCTGGAGGCACAGCACGAAGACCACGAGGCCGACCAGCAGAAACGCTCTGCGATTGGGCACACCCAAATCTAGGACGCCGTCATCCCCGGCGAGCACTCATCTCGGCCTCCAGCGGGCATGTTCGCCCGGCGTTCGCCCAGATGTCATGAGGCCGGGCCCGTCGCTCCATCGGAGCAACGGGCCCGGCCTGCAGGAGGTGGAGGGTCAGCTCACCAGGCTGCGCAGGACGTACTGCAGGATGCCGCCGTTGCGGTAGTAGTTGGCCTCACCGGGGGTGTCGATGCGGACGACCGCGTCGAACTCCACACCCGTGTTGGTCCTGACCTTGACCGTCCTCGGAGTGCGGCCCTCGTTGAGCTCGGTGATGCCGGAGATGGAGAAGGTCTCCTCGCCGGTCAGGCCGAGGCTGTCGGCGTTCTCGCCCACCGGGAACTGCAGCGGGATGACGCCCATGCCGATGAGGTTGGAGCGGTGGATGCGCTCGAACGACTCGGTGATGACCGCCTTGACGCCCAGCAGCGAGGTGCCCTTGGCAGCCCAGTCGCGCGAGGAGCCGGAGCCGTACTCCTTGCCGCCGAGGACGACCAGCGGGGTGCCGGCCGCGGCGTAGTTCTGCGCCGCGTCGTAGACGAAGCTGACCGGAGCGTCGGGCTGCGTGAAGTCGCGGGTGTAGCCACCCTCGGTGCCCGCGGCGACCTGGTTCTTGATCCGGATGTTGGCGAAGGTGCCGCGGATCATGATCTCGTGGTTGCCTCGGCGCGAGCCGTAGGAGTTGAAGTCCCGCTGCTCGACACCGTGCTCGATGAGGTACTTGCCGGCAGGCGAGTCCTTCTTGATGTTGCCGGCAGGGCTGATGTGGTCGGTGGTGACCGAGTCGCCCAGCTTCAGCAGCACCCGGGCACCCTCGATGTCGGTGACCGGGGCCGGGGTCTTGTCCATGCCCTCGAAGTAGGGAGCCTTGCGGACGTAGGTCGAGTCCTCGTCCCAGGTGAAGGTGTCACCGGTCGGGGTGGGCAGGTTCTTCCAGCGCTCGTCGCCCGCGAAGACGTCGGCGTAGTCCTTCGTGAACATGTCGGAGGAGATCGAGGTGGCGATGGTCTCCTCGACCTCGGCCGGGGTCGGCCAGATGTCCTTGAGGAAGACGTCGTTGCCGTCCTGGTCCTGGCCCAGCGGGTCCTCGAACAGGTTCACGTTCATGTTGCCGGCCAGGGCGTAGGCGATGACCAGCGGCGGCGACGCGAGGTAGTTCATCTTCACGTCGGGGTTGATGCGACCCTCGAAGTTGCGGTTGCCGGAGAGGACCGAGACGACGGCGAGGTCGTGCTCGTTCACCGCGGCGGAGACCTCGGGGATGATCGGACCCGAGTTGCCGATGCAGGTCACGCAACCGTAGCCGACCAGGTTGAAGCCGACCTTCTCCAGGTAGGGCGTGAGGCCCGACTTGTCGTAGTAGTCGGTGACGACCTTCGAGCCCGGCGCGAGGGTGGTCTTGACCCACGGCTTGCGGGTCAGGCCCTTCTCGACGGCCTTCTTGGCCAGCAGCGCCGCGCCGATCATGACCGACGGGTTGGAGGTGTTGGTGCAGGAGGTGATCGAGGCGATCGTGACCGCGCCGTTCTCCAGCTCGAACTGCTGACCGTCGGCCAGGGTGACCGGGATCTTCGCGTCGGTCGCCTTGGAGGTGTACGTCGGCAGGTGACCCTCAAAAGAGGCCTTGGCGTCGGTGAGCGAGACGCGGTCCTGCGGGCGCTTCGGGCCGGCGATCGAGGGGACGACCGTGGCGAGGTCGAGCTCGAGCTTCTCCGAGAAGCGCGGCTCGGCGGCCGGGTCGTGCCAGAGGCCCTGCTCCTTGGCGTACTTCTCCACCAGCGCCAGCTGCTCCTCGGAGCGGCCGGTGAGCTTGAGGTAGTTGATGGTCTCCTCATCGACCGGGAAGATCGCGATGGTGGAGCCGAACTCGGGGCTCATGTTGCCGATGGTGGCGCGGTTGGCCAGCGGCAGCGCGGTGACGCCGTCGCCGTAGAACTCGACGAACTTGCCGACCACACCGTGCTTGCGCAGCATCTCGGTGATGGTGAGCACCAGGTCGGTCGCGGTCGAACCCTCGGGCAGGTCGCCGTTGAGCTTGAAGCCGACCACGCGCGGGATCAGCATGGAGACCGGCTGGCCCAGCAGCGCGGCCTCGGCCTCGATGCCGCCGACGCCGAAGCCGAGGACGCCCAGGCCGTTGACCATGGTGGTGTGGGAGTCGGTGCCGACGCAGGTGTCGGGGTAGGCCTGCAGCTCGCCGTCCACCTCACGGGTGAAGACGGTGCGGGCCAGGTGCTCGATGTTGACCTGGTGCACGATGCCGGTGCCCGGCGGGACGACCTTGAAGTCCTCGAAGGCGGTCTGGCCCCAGCGCAGGAACTGGTAGCGCTCGCGGTTGCGCTCGTACTCGATCTCGACGTTCTTCTCGAACGCCTCCGGGGTGCCGAAGACCTCGGCGATCACGGAGTGGTCGATGACCATCTCGGCCGGCGAGAGCGGGTTGATCTTGGTCGGGTCGCCGCCGAGCTCGGCCGCGGCCTCGCGCAGGGTGGCGAGGTCGACGATGCAGGGCACGCCGGTGAAGTCCTGCATGATCACGCGCGCCGGCGTGTACTGGATCTCCTTGTCGGGATCGGCGGTCTCGTCCCAGCCCGCCAGCGCCTTGATGTCGTCGGCGGTGATGTTCGCGCCGTCCTCGGTGCGCAGGAGGTTCTCCAGCAGCACCTTCAACGAGAAGGGCAGCGACGCGACGTCGAGGCCCTCACCCTTGACCGCATCCAGGCGGAAGATCTCGTAGGACTTACCGTCCACGTCCAGGGTGCTCTTGGCACCGAAGCTGTCCTTGCTGGCCAACGCGTTCATCTCCTTGCTCGCGTCTACAGACGTACGAATTCAAGTCTTTGGAACCCATCCTGCCCCGGCTACCCGCGCCGGGAAAACAAAGGCTCACCTAACCTTTTGTGGCGGCCACCCGCCCAATCTCTTGATATCAAGATACATGATGTCGAACGACAATTCGAATCACCCGGCGCGCCGCGTTGTGACCACCGCCGCTGACAGCGATCCTCGGATGCTCCATGATTGTTCCGACCGGGCCTCCCGGCGGGCCGCTGCTCGCCGGAAACCAGTAATGATGCGAGGAGAGCCTTGAGCACCCTGATCGCTGTCGTGGCACTGGTGGTCGCCGCGGCCGCCGCCGCTGTCGCCTGGCGCCTGCGGCGGTCCAACAAGGCCCTGCGCGCCGAGACCATCGGGCTGCTGTGGCGGCTGGAGCAGGCCGATCTGACGGCGCCGCGAAACGCCTACGCCGAGCTCCCGCCCGAGGACCGACTGCTGAGCATCCGCATCCTCAACCCGCTCGAGCTGGCCTCCGCCCAGACCAAGGCGGCCACGATGCTGCACCGGGTGCGCCCCGCGCTGCTCTCGAAGATGGTCTACGACCAAGCCGCCGAGTCGCTGCGCGAACGGCTCGCCGACGAGGGTGTCGTGGCCGAGGTCAAGGTCCATGCTGGTCGCTAGCCTCGCTCTGCTCGCCGCACTCGGCGCTGCCGTCGTCGTCGCTCTCGCCCTCCGGGAGCAGCATCTTCTGGAGCAGGCTCTGGAGGACGTACGCCTCGGGGACCTGAAGGCGCGCACATCTCACGCCGAGGCCGAGCGCGCCGCGAACTGGCTCGGCCCGATCACCGAGCCGATCACAGCACCGTTCGCCGGCGCGACCCGATCGGTGGCGGATGCGCTCGCCCGCGTAGTGCCTCGTTCACACCGGCGCGGCACGCGCGTGCTCGACACGGTGCCGACCGCGACGACCAGGGAGCTGCTCGGCTCCCTCGGCCCTCACCTCGATGAGGCCGTCCTCGACCGCAAGCAGCTGATCACCGACCTCTCCGAGGACCCGACGATGGCGATGCGCGCCATCACCGACGACGCCGCCCGCTAGCGACTCGCCTGGGACTCGAGGGTCTCCAGGCGCTCGCGCAGGCGGACACGCTCGTCGTCGGTGAGCGGCACCTCGAGCTCCTCGACGTAGGCCATCGCCTCGTCCAGCCCGATCTCGCGGTGCTCGGTGTCCTCGCCCGCACGGCGGATGGTGACGGTGTCGTGGGTGAGGCTGACGTGACGGTCGGCGAGGAGCTTGGTCACGATCAGCCGGTGGCGGAAGTGCACCGTCGGGTGGGTGCTGGTGTAGTGGTGGCCGAGCGCGACGTCGCTGGGCACCACCAGCGCCTCGTCGTGGGTGTGCATCAGATCCCACCCCTCGCCCTTCGCCCGCTCCAGCGCCCAGCCGAGCTCGGTCCACCGCACCCGATGGGTGATGCCGCCGAGCTGGTCGACGGCCCCGTCGACCAGCGGGATCGGCCGCCACACGCTCAGCCCGAACCCGGGATCCGCCAGCAGCCGCTCGCCGTCGAGATCGATGACGGCCACCAGATGCGTACGTCCGGCGCCGGTCGGGTCGTCACCGACCCGCGCGAGCCGTCGCTCGACGGCGTATCCCAACTGCTCGAGCGCTGCCGCGAGGAGCGTCCCGTGCTCGAAGCAGTAGCCGCCTCTCCCCCGCCCGACGAACTTCGTCTGCACGTCCGCCAGGTCGACGCCAGGGTGCTGCTCCAGCAGCACGTCGATGTTGTCGAAGGTGAAGGTGCGCAGGTGTGCGTCGTAGATCTCCTCCAGGACCTCGCGCGAGGGACCGGGCGGCTCAGCCACCCCGATCCGCTCCAGATAGGCGGTCAGATCGAGCCGGTCGGTCCCCCACAGGTCATCGCTCACGACAGCATCTCAGCGCCGATGTCCACGATGCGCAACCGATATAGGTGCGGTCGAGCGCGACGGCGCACAGGACCAGGACAGCGCCGGCGACTCCAGGATAATCCTGGCGGTGACCATCGACGACAACCCGTTGGTCGACGTCGTCCGTGGGTTCGGCATGCCGATGTCCGAGTTCACCGTCGACAGCGCGCCGGTCGCCTTCAGCGCCCTGTGGAACCGACCTGAAGGAGTTGGGCCTGTACGCAGCCGGTCAGTCGGTCCTCTCCAGCAGTGCGACGGCCTCGACGTGATGAGTCATCGGGAAGAGATCGAAGGCGCGCAGGGAGCGCAGCCGGTAACCGTGCTCGGCGAAGATCGCTACGTCGCGAGCCAGCGCCGCGGGGTCGCAGGCGACGTAGGCGACCTTCCGGGGCGTGCGCGCGACGACGGCCTCGACGACGGCTCGTCGAGCGCCCTCGCGGGGTGGGTCGAGGACGACCAGGTCGAACGACCGCTCCCCCAGGTCGGCCAGGACGGTGCCGACGTCGCCTGCGATCGCCTCGGCGGATGGGACGTTGCTCGCGGTGAGCGCGGACGCGGTCCGGTCTCCCTCGACGGCGACGACCTTCCCGAAGGGTCCCACCCTGTCGGCGAGATAGGCGGAGAAGAGACCCACACCGGCGTAGAGGTCCAGGGCGGAATCGCCCGGGGCCGGCGAGAGCGCTGCGAGCACAGCCGAGACCAACGCCTCCGGCGCACCGGGATGCACCTGCCAGAAGCCGTCGGTGGCGACCTCGAAGGTGTGCGCGACTCCCCCGACGTCGACTCGTTCGACGACGGTCCCGGGAGCGGGTTCGCGCGCGTCGACAGCGGCGATCAGGCAGTCGTCGACGGGGATCACCTCGTGCGAGCGATACTTCCGCATCCCGCGTCCACCGCCTGGCGCGGCGACATAGCGCTGACGCGTACGCCACCGCAGGCCGTCGACATCGCCGGGAACGGCCTCGACGACGAGGGCGGTCAGCAGTGGGTCAGCGGCGTCGAGGCCACCCAGCCGCACCAGCTGCTCCCGCAGGACCGTGGCCTTCAGGTCGCGCTGCCCCGAGAGCGAGACGTGCTGGAGGTCGCAGCCGCCGCAGAGCCCGGGGCCGGCGTACGGACACGGCGGAACGACGCGTTCCGGTGACTCC
Source organism: Nocardioides sp. (assembly GCF_014360585.1). Classification (GTDB taxonomy): domain Bacteria; phylum Actinomycetota; class Actinomycetes; order Propionibacteriales; family Nocardioidaceae; genus Nocardioides. Next base: position 7,486 of record NZ_JACIXG010000002.1, on the reverse strand, counting down.
TCGAGCACCGAGACCGCGTCGCCGCGCCAGAACCGGTCACCGGCGGTGCCCTCGGTGATCTCGACGACCACCTGCTCGCCGGGCAGGGCGTGGCGTACGAAGACGACGCGAGAGCCCTCCTTGGACGTGCCGGCTTCGATCTGAACCCGGGCGACGAAGTGACCGCCGTGCGCGACCGGCCCGACCTCGACCTCGAAGCGCCGACCGACGTAGGACTCGCCCTTCGCGGCCTTCGGACGTGGCCGCCGCCCGCGTGGGGGTCTGCGTGTGCCGCTCATCGTCGTCCGTCGCTTCCTCGGCGCAGCCCGGGGGCCAGCCAGTATTCTTCGCGCAACTCTTCCGCGCGTTCCTTGCCCGATGCCAGCTGGTAGGGCACCGAGATGACCATGACGCCCGGCGTGAACAGCAGCCGGCCCTTGAGCCGCAGCGCAGTCTGGTTGTGGAGGAACTGCTCCCACCAGCGGCCGACGACGTACTCCGGGATGTAGACGGCCACGACTCCACGCGGGTTGGCGTCGCGGATCGCCGAGGCGTACTCCACGACCGGGCGGATCAGCTCGCGGTAGGGCGAGTGGAGCACCTTCAGCGGCATCGGCAGGTTGCGCTCGTCCCACTGCTTCAGCAGCTCGGCGGTGTCGGAGTCGGTGGTCGAGACGGTCACCGCCTCGAGCGCGTTGGGCCGGGTCGCCTGGGCGAAGGCCAGCGCTCGCAGCGTCGGCTTGTGGAGCTTGGAGACCAGGACGATCGCGTGGACCCGGGTCGGCAGCACCCGGTCGCGCTCGTCGGCGGCCAGCTCCGCGGCGACGTTGTCATAGTGTCGCTTGATGCTGCGCATGCCGGAGTAGAAGATCACCATCGCCAGGATCGCGATCCAGGCACCGGCGAGGAACTTCGTCACGAACACGATGACCAGCACCGCGGCGGTCATGCAGAGACCGATCGTGTTGATCAGTCGGGAGCGCTGCATCCGCATCCGCTCACCGGGATCACGTTCGGACTTCAGCTCGCGGGTCCAATGGCGGATCATGCCGAGCTGGCTGAGGTTGAACGAGACGAAGACGCCGACGATGTAGAGCTGGATCAGCCGGGTCGTCTCGGCCTCGAAGACGAGGATGAGGACGATCGCCATGATCGCCAGGAATCCGATGCCGTTGGAGTAGGCCAGCCGATCGCCCCGGGAACCGAGGGCACGCGGGGCGTAGCCGTCCTTGGCCAGGATCGAGGCGAGGACGGGGAAGCCGTTGAACGCGGTGTTGGCAGCCAGCACCAGGATCAGCCCGGTGACCACCACGACCAGATAGAAGGCGGGCGGGAACCCCTCGAAGACGGCCCGCCCGATCTGGGCGATCGCCGGATCCTGGACGTGACTGTCCGACAGCGGCACCCCGTTCAGCAGGAGGCGGTTCTGCTCGCCGGGGTCGACCATCCGGATGCCCATCTCGCGGGCCAGCACGATGATGGACATCATCATGGCGATGCCGATCAGCCCCAGCATGGCCAGCGTCGTGGCAGCGTTCTTCGACTTGGGCTTGCGGAAGGCCGGTACGCCGTTGGAGACGGCCTCCACACCGGTCAGCGCCGCGGACCCCGAGGAGAACGCCCGCGCCAGGAGGAAGGCCAGGGCCAACGCGGTGAGCGGACCGTCCCAGCCGGGAACCGGTGCGATGTCGTAGGCCGCGCTCTCGACCTGTGGCAGATCGCCCCTCATCATCTGGACGAACCCGGTGACAGCCATCGCGGCGATGGCGAACATGAACAGGTAGGTCGGGATGGCGAACGTCGCCCCGGCCTCGCGCACGCCGCGCAGGTTCATCGCGGCGAGCAGGACGACCAGCCCGACGGCGACGGCCACCTCGTAGTCGCGCAGGAGCGGGAGCGCGGACGCTGCGTAGTTGGCACCTGCTGAGATGGACACCGCCACGGTGAGGACGTAGTCGACCAGCAGCGCGCTGGCGACCGTCGTGCCGGCCTTGTCACCCAGGTTGACCGTCGCGACCTCGTAGTCGCCGCCACCCGACGGGTAGGCGTGCACGGTCTGCCGGTAGGAGGCGATCACCGCGATCATCACGCAGACGACGACCAGCGCGATCTTCCACGACCACACGTACGCCGAGGCGCCGGCGACCGAGAGCATGATGAAGATCTCGTCGGGCGCGTAGGCCACCGAGGAGAGCGCGTCGCTGGCGAAGACGGGTAGCGCGATGCGCTTCGGCAGCAGCGTCTCACCCAGCTGCGAGCTGCGGAGCTTGCGGCCGATCAGAATCCGCTTGGAGACATCACCAACACCCACAACGGAAGACGCTACGGCACATAGCGCCTTCCGCGCGCTTCCGGATCGCCATCGCACCGAACACGCCAACTTCGAGGGCGTAGGCGACGCGCAGGCCGAGCGAGTGCAATCATGACACGGTGCACGTAGTGATCATGGGCTGTGGCCGGGTCGGCTCGACCCTGGCCAGGAGCCTCGAGGACCGCAACCACACGGTCTCGGTCATCGACCAGAACTCCGAAGCGTTCCGGCGGCTCGGACCGGGCTTCAACGGCGACAAGGTCGCCGGAATGGGCTTCGACCGGGAGGTCCTGCTCAAGGCCGGCATCAAGCGGGCCGAGGCGTTCGCGGCGGTCTCGAGCGGCGACAACTCCAACATCATCTCCGCCCGGGTCGCGCGCGAGGAGTTCGGCATCCAGCAGGTCGTGGCCCGCATCTACGACCCCGGCCGCGCCGAGGTCTACCAGCGCCTCGGGATCAGCACGGTGGCGACGGTGAAGTGGACCGCCGACCAGGTGCTCCGCCGGCTCCTCCCGGCCGGCGCCGAGCCCGACTTCCGGGACATGTCGGGCAACATCCGCATCGACCAGGTCGTCATGCCCGAGTCCTGGGTCGGCGAGCGGACCATCAAGTTCCAGCGCCAGTCCGGAAGCCGCATCGCTTGGATCGACCGGCTCGGCGAGGGCATGCTGCCGGTCCGCGAGAGCGTGATCCAGGAGGGCGACGTGCTCCACGTCGTGATGCGCGAGGAGAACACCGCACAGGCGTACCAGACGATCAAGAACGGTCCCGAGGAGGAGTGATGCGCGTAGCGATTGCGGGAGCCGGGGCAGTCGGCAGGTCCATCGCCCGTGAGCTGATCACCAACGGCCACGAGGTGCTCCTCATCGACAAGAACCCGGGCTCGATCAAGCCCGAGCGGGTGCCCGACGCGGAGTGGCTGCTCGCCGACGCCTGTGAGCTCTCCTCGCTCGAGGAGGCCAGGCTCGACAACTGCGACGTGGTCATCGCCGCGACCGGCGACGACAAGGCCAACCTGGTCTGCTCGCTGCTGGCCAAGACCGAGTTCGCCGTGCCGCGCACCGTCGGCCGGGTCAACCACCCCAACAACGAGTGGCTCTTCACCGAGGCGTGGGGAGTCGACGTCAACGTCTCGACACCGCGGATCATGTCCGCGCTGGTCGAGGAGGCCGTCACGGTGGGCGACCTGGTGCGGCTGTTCACCTTCCGGCAGGGACAGGCCAACCTGGTCGAGATCACCCTGCCCGCCGACTCGCCCTATGTCGGCAAGCCGACCGGCCTGGTGCCGTTCCCGGAGAACTGCGCGCTGGTCACGCTCCTGCGTGACGGTCAGGTCTACGTACCCACGCCCGAGCAGCCTCTCGAGCAGGGCGACGAGCTCCTCTTCGTCGTGCCCACCGAGCAGGAGGACGAGCTCGAGCGTCTTCTTGCGCCGGCCGGTCACCCCGGCTGACGCCGAGGATCTCGTACGCCGCAACCCCCCGATCTCGGCAGGACATCAGTTGGCTCGCTCTCCCCTCCTCCAGACGCTGCGCCCTGTCCAGGGAAGGCTGATCGCCAGCCTGCTGCTGATGGTCGTCTCGACCGTCGCTGGCCTGGTGCCCCTGGTCGGGATCGTCGAGCTCGCCCGGATCCTGCTGCCCGCGGTCACCGGCGGCCCCGGCTCTGCGGTGGACGCCGACCGCGCCTGGGTCGTGGTCTGGGTGAGCGTCGCCGCGCTGCTGGTGCGCCTGGCGACGGTGCTCGGCTCGTCCTGGCTCTCCCACGTCGCCGACCTCGACCTCTCCATCCATCTGCGCCGGCTGCTGGTCGCGCGGCTCGGCCGGGTGCCGCTGGCATGGTTCACCGAGCGCAACTCCGGCACGGTCAAGAAGGCGGTGCAGGACGACGTCGCCGCGCTGCACCATCTGGTCGCCCACTCGGTCATGGAGCTCACCGCGGCGATCACGCTCCCGACCGTCGTCGCCGTCTACCTCTGCGTCGTCTCCCCGCCGCTCGCGCTGGTCACGCTCGTCCCGCTCGCGCTCGGCCTGATCGGGTTCCGGATCACGATGCGGGGCGCCGGTGCGCTCTACCGCGACTACGACGCCGGGCTGGCCGAGCTCGCCGCGGCGACGGTCGAGAACAGCGGCGGGATCGCGGAGATCAAGACGTTCGGTGCCACCGGGCAGGCCCACCGGCGCCTGGCCGAGGTCGCCACCCGGTTCGGCGGCTTCAACCGCGCCTGGATGCGTCACTCCGCCCTCGGCATGCTGCTGATGGAGCTCGCGCTCACCCCCGCGCTCACCCTCGTGCTCGTCCTCGGTGGCGGGGTCTGGATGCTGCGGGCCGGCTGGCTCACCGGGCCGGACCTGGTCCCGTTCCTCGTCCTCGGGCTGGCGATGACCGCACCGGTCACCGTCGCCGGCTACGCCGCCCGCGAGCTGCGCGAGGCGACCGAGGCGGCGCGCCGCATCCAGCGGCTCCTGGCCGAGCCGGAGCTTCCCGAGCCCGCGCTCCCCGCCGCCGCGCCGACCTCGGCGCGAGTCGAGCTCGAGGCCGTCTCCTTCGCCTACTCCCCCACCAACGCTGCGGTGCTGCACGACATCGACCTGGTCCTCGAGCCCGGCACCGTGACCGCGCTCGTCGGCCACTCCGGATCAGGCAAGTCGACGCTCGCCAAGCTGCTGCCCCGCTTCGCCGACCCGACGGCCGGCCGGATCACCATCGACGGGGTGGACCTGCGCGAGCTGACGAGCGCACAGCTCTACGAGCAGGTCTCCTTCGTCTTCCAGGACACCGGGCTGCTGCGTACCTCGATCCGGGACAACATCCGGCTGGCCCACCCCCAGGCAGCCAACGAGGACGTACGCCGTGCGGCGGCGGCCGCGCAGATCGCCGACCGCATCGACGAGCTTCCACGCGGCTACGAGTCGGTGGTCGGCGAGGACGCCCAGCTCTCCGGAGGCGAGCGGCAGCGGGTCGCGATCGCCCGCGCCCTCCTCTCCGACACCCCGATCCTCGTCCTCGACGAGGCCACCGCCGCGGCCGACCCCGAGTCGGAGGCCCTCGTCCAGCGGGCACTGTCCCGCCTCGTCGCCGGACGTACGCTGCTGGTGATCGCCCATCGGCTCTCGACGGTCACCGCGGCCGACCAGATCGTGCTCCTCGACGCGGGCCGGGTCGCCGAGCGCGGCACCCACGAGGAGCTGCTCGCCCGCGGCGGGCGTTACGCCCGGCTCTGGGCCGCCGACCAGCGCGCCCACCCGGCCCCCGTCGGTCGAGCCGTGAGGCCGCCCGCGGCCGAGCGCGTCGAGACCAACACAGTCGTCATGAGCACGGGCAGAAACCGTGTTGGTCTCGACACGCCTTCGCCGAGCGGCTCCGGCGGCTCGACCGGCGACGGCGAGGAGGAGTCGGCATGATCACCATCGTCCGTCTGCTCGCGGCCCTCGTGGACCGCCCGCACCAGCGTCAGCTCGCCCGCGTGGTGGCGATGTTCGTCGCCACCGGGGTGCTCCAGGGTCTGGCCTTCGCCTGCGTCGTACCGGTCCTGGACGCCGCGCTGCGTCAGGACTGGGACGCCGCGGCGACATGGCTGATGGTGCTCGCCGGCCTCTTCGTGGCTCATCATGTCGCTCTGGCGGTGGGCAACCTGGACGGCTACGACCTGGCCTGCGACCTGCTCGACATCACCCTGGCCAGGCTCGGTGACCACACCGTACGGCTGCCGCTGGGCTGGTACGACCAGGACCGCACCGGACAGCTCTCCCGGATGGCCTCCAAGGGCGCCACCGACATCGCCTCGGTGCCGGGCCATCTGCTGCGGCCGCTGATCGCCGCCGTCGTCAGCCCGGTCACCGTGATCGTCGCGATGGCGTTCCTGGAGTGGCGTCTCGCGCTCGCGCTCCTCGCCGGGGTCCTCGCCGTGCTGGCCGCCACCCGGCTCCTCGCGGCGATCGTCGGCCGCGGCGAGGGCGCCTACGACGCCGCGATGGCCGAGGGCTCGGCGCGCGTGGTCGAGTTCGCCCTCAACCAGCCGGCGCTGCGGGTCTTCGGACGCACCGTTCACGGCAACGAGCTCGTCGAGACCGCGCTGAAGGAGCAGAAGCGGGCCTCCCGACGGCTGCTGGTGACCGGCTTCGGCGGCCTCGGGATCCAGCTGCTCGCCATCCAGGCGCTGCTCACCGTGGTGATCGCGCTGGCCGTCCAGCTCAGCCTCGGCGGCACGCTCGCCCCGGCCACCGCGATCGGTCTTCTCGTTCTCACGGTGCGGTTCGTGGAGTCGCTCATCGACTACGGCGAGCTCTCCAGCGCGCTGCGGATCGCGGAGGGCTCGTTGCGACGTGTCCTCGACGTCCTGGCCCTCGAGCCCCTCCCCGAGCCGACCACCCCCGCAGAGCCGGCCGACAGCGGCATCGAGCTGCGGGACGTGGCCTTCTCCTACGACGGCACCACCCAGGTCCTCGACCAGGTCTCCCTCACCGCGCCGCCACGCTCGCTGACCGCGGTGGTGGGTCCGTCGGGCTCCGGGAAGAGCACTCTGCTGCGCCTGGTCGCCCGGTTCCACGACGTCACGGCGGGCTCGGTGAGGCTCGGTGGCGTCGACGTACGCGATCTCGGCACCGAGGCCCTGATGCGGCGCGTCTCCATCGTCTTCCAGGACGTCTACCTCTTCGAGGGCAGCCTGCGCGACAACGTGATGATGTCGCGCCCCGACGCCACCGACGAGCAGCTGCGGGAGGCTGCCCGGCTGGCCCGGGTCGACGACATCGTCGCGCGTCTCCCGCACGGCTGGCAGACCCGGATCGGCGAAGCCGGGTCGACGCTCTCCGGCGGTGAGAAGCAGCGGGTCTCCATCGCCCGGGCGCTGCTGAAGGACGCCCCCGTCGTCCTCCTGGACGAGGCGACGGCTGCTCTCGACGCCGAGAACGAGGCCGCGGTCCAGGAAGCGCTGACCGCGCTCGCCGCCGACCGTACGGTCATCGTCATCGCCCACCGGCTGCAGACCGTCGTGGCCGCCGACCAGATCGTCGTCCTGGACGGCGGGCGGATCGTGGAGCGCGGCAGCCACGACGAGCTGCTCGCGCACGGCGGCCGCTACCTCGACTTCTGGCGCGAGCGTACGCAGGCCGAGGGCTGGCGGCTCCTCGCCGGAGAGTAGACACGAAGAGCCGGTCGGGCAGTCCCTGGACTGCCCGACCGGCCCGGATCGGA
>NZ_JACIXG010000019.1 GCF_014360585.1 Nocardioides sp. | reverse complement strand
ATCATGGACGGAGGTCTCGCTTCCATGAAATGATTGATCCACGGGCTCTGGCCCGGAGTTGCTGTTTTTCCGAGATGTCGGTCCGGCCGGCGTGGGGTTCAGCCACGCCGGCCGGATCGCCTCACTTGAGGTACATGATGGAGAAGCTCGGCATGCCCTTGACCGGGTCGTTGACGACCCCGCCGATTTGCGAGCCCTTGATGAAGGCGTTCGCGTCGTAGCCGGCGTTGATGTCGACCAGGTAGGTCTCCTGCATCCACTTGTCGAACTCACCCCAGGCTGCGGGGACCTCGTCGGCGTCCATCTTCAGGATCTCGGCCTGCTTCGCGTCGGCGTCGGCCTCCTTGAAGTTGGTCGGGTTCGGCATACCCGGCTTGTTGGCGTTCGAGCCGATCCACTGCGCCGGGAACCACGAGCCGCCCGACGGCCAGTCGGAGCACCAGCCGCCGTAGCGGAGGTTGATCGGAGCCTCCAGGTTGCTCTGGTCGTCGCGGAAGGTCTCGTCGGTCGAGGCCACCGGGGTCGCCTTGAAGCCGGCCGCCTCGAAGCCCTTGACCATCTGGTTCTTCTTGGCAACGTCGAGCTCGTCGTCACGCTGGTAGTACCACTTGATCTCGAAGCCCTCGGCCCCGGCCTCCTTCAGCAGCGCCTTCGCCTTCTCCGGGTCGGTGGTCTGACCGTCCTGGCCCTCGGGGTACTGGTACTCGACCCGGCCCGCGGTGCCCGGGGGCAGGAGCGAGGTGCCGGGCTGGATGGTGACGCCGACGATCTCACCGGAGGCCTTCCAAGCCGCCTGGTAGGGGTAGGCCCAGCTGATCGCCTCCCGGATCTTCTTGTCCTTGATCTTGGTCTGGTCCGGCCGGTACATGAAGGTGCACGGCGAGGTGCCCTCGACCAGGTTGTCGGGGTTGTTCTGCTTGATCGACTTGTACGTCGGCGGCGTGACGTCGTCGTAGGTCATCATCGACTGGGCTGCGCCCTTGTCGCCGAGGATCTGGTTCTCGAGCTTCGCGGTGTCCTGGGCGAACTTGAAGTCGAAGGAGTCCACGGCCTGGAACCGGCCGGGGTCGGTGTCGGGGTCCCAGTGCTCGTTCTTGACCAGCGTGAGCGCGTTGCCCGGCTTGTAGGACTCGAACTTGTAGGGTCCCGTCGCCATCGGGTGGCTCTCGTAGGCCAGCGGGTCCTTGTCCTTGGCCTTCGGGATCGGTGAGAAGACCGGGAACGAGGCGTAGTAGTCGAGCTCGGGGAACGGCTTTTCCAGGTGGATGATCACCTTGTTGCCATCGGCCTCGACGCCGTCGTAGTCCTCGCCGCCGTACCAGCCGGCGCTGGCGTCATAGTCGGGGAGCTTCTTCAGCTCGGCCTCGGTGTCCGCGAACGGGCCCTTGTACTTGCCGCCATCCTTGAAGAAGGTGGTCTGGTACGTCGGACCGTCGGTCAGCGTGTCGAGGGCGAAGGAGCGTTTGATGCCGTAGACGACGTCCTCGGCGGTCACGTCGGTGCCGTCCTCGTACTTGAGACCGTCCTTCAGCTCGAAGGTCCAGGTCAGGCCGTCCTCGGAGACCTGGCCCAGGTCGGTGGCGAGGTCAGGGACGAGGATCGAGTCGCCGCTCGCCTCGTCGTAGACGTACTGCGTCAGCGCGCGGGTCACCAAGCCGGACATGATCGCACCAGAGTCGGTGTAGTAGGTCCTGGTCGGGTCCAGGGTGTGCGGTGCGCCGTTCGACAGCACGGTGATCGTGCCGCCCTTCTTGGCGTCGGCCGGGATCTCCACCGGCCCTTCGGCGGTGGCGTCCTTGCCGGAGCCGGCGTTCCCACCGGCTTTGAACTCGCCGCCAGCCGGGTCATTGCCACCGCCATCTCCGCCGCCACACGCAGCGGTGAGCGTCAGCGCGGCGATCGCGCTGGCGGCGATCACTGTTCTCTTCAATCGCATCGTAGGTCTCCACCTTCCATGGTTGATTCCTCTCTCCGACGACGTGCTCACCGGAAAGACTTGGGGTCGAAGGCGTCGCGGATGGCGTCTCCGAGCAGGTTGAGCGCGAAAACCAGGACCACGATCCCGACAATCGGCGCGTACAGGAACAGGGGGTACTCGGCGAACCAGTTCTGCGCACGCAGGATCGTCTGGCCCCATGATGGTTGACCGGTGACACCGACACCGAGGTAGGCCAAGGTGGCCTCCGCGGCGATCGTGGCCGGCAGGCTCAGTGAGAACGAGACGACGATCGGCGCGACCAGGTTCGGCAGTAGTTCCTTGAACAGGATGCGGTGCGTGGGCGTCCCCAGGACGTGCGCGGCCTCGATGAACTCCCGCTCGCGCAGCGAGACCACCTCGCCGCGGATCAGCCGGGCCAGACCCATCCAGCCGAACACCGTCAGGATCACGATCAACGCGATCAGCGAGGCGTTGTCGAGCATCGCCGGGTTCTCCTTCCAACGCTCCACGAGCATCGGCGAGACGGCGATCGCGACCAGCAGGAACGGCAGCGTGAGAAAGAGGTCGATCACGAAGGTGACCACGCGGTCACCCCACCCTCGGCTGTAGCCGGCGATCAAGCCCAGGACGACGCCGACGACCGTCGAGACGATGGTGGCAATCGCCGCGACCATCAGGGACGTACGAGCGCCATAGAACCACTCCGCCAGCAGGTCGTTGCCCGAGTTGGGCTCCAGACCGAGCGGAGCCTCCCAGGTGAAGCCGTAGTTCGGCGGACCGATGATCGGGTAGTTGAACGAGTCGGTGTCGGTCACCGGATCCCCGGCCCGCACCTCGACACCGAACAGCCTGCACAGCTGCGGAGCGAAGATCGCGATCAGGATGTAGAGGAGGACGATGACCGCGCAGAGCATGGCGATCTTGTCCGAGAGCAGCCGGTCCATGGCGATCCGCATCGGCGAGCGGCCGGCGATCTTCTTGATGCGCGGCTCCGGATCGACCTCGGGACCAGAACCCTGGATCAACACTTCGGACACAGTCATACGCTCGGATCTCCGTTCGAATGCCTCGGGCTCGGCTCGCCCAAGACCAGACCACTCGGCGCAGTCCCGAACCAGCGCGCTGCCTCAAGTTATGCCAAGTGCAGGCGGTGCGGGAGGCTCTACAGATAACGGTTCGGTACCGACAGCGATCTATGACACATACGTAACAAAGAAGGCCCGCGGCCAATGGCTGCGGACCTTCTTTGGTAATCCTGCTGTCACACAGAAAATTCTCCAGCACAACCGCCTTCGGTGGTCGAGCTTGTCGAATCGTCTCAGGCGCGACCTCGAGTGTTGTTCGCCAGGTCGTACCAGGTGTCGGCGTAGCCCGGGCCGTCGCCCGGGATCTCGGCCGGGCTGGCGCCCGGGTCCGGAGCTCCGTACTCGTCGACACCGAGCAGCGGCGCGGTGACCGGCCGCTCCGGCGCGTGACCGACCTCGCTCGCGAAGTGGCAGGCGACCTTGTGCCGCTGGTCGATCTGCAGCAGCGGCGGCTCGACCACGGAGCAGATCTCCTTCGCGATCGGGCAACGCGTGCGGAAGTGGCACCCCGACGGCGGGTTGACCGGGCTGGGGACGTCACCCTCGAGCCTGATCCGCTCCCGGCGACCGCCCGTCTGGGCCTGCTTGATGTCGGGCACCGCGGAGAGCAGCGCCTGCGTGTAGGGGTGGTGAGCGTTCTTGTAGATGCTCTCGCGATCACCGATCTCGACGATCTTGCCGAGGTACATCACCGCGATCTCCGGCGAGAAGTGACGCACGATCGCAAGGTCGTGGGCGATGAACAGGAACGCGATCCCGAACTCTTTCTGGATGTCCTGGAGCAGGTTGATCACCTGCGCCTGGATCGAGACGTCGAGCGCGGAGACCGGCTCGTCGGCGACCAGGACCTTCGGCTGGAGCGCGAGCGACCGAGCGATACCGATGCGCTGACGCTGGCCGCCGGAGAACTCGTTGGGATAGCGGTTGTAGTGCTCCGGGTTGAGGCCGACGACCTCCAGCAGCTCCTGGACCTTCTTGAGCACCTGCTTCTTGGGCACCGTGCCGTGGATCACCATCGGTGCCCCCACGATCGCACCCACGGTGTGTCGCGGGTTCAAGGAGCTGTAGGGGTCCTGGAAGATCATCTGGATGTCGCGGCGCCGTGGCTTGAGCTGGCGCTGGCTCAGCTTGGCCAGGTCTCGACCCTCGAACTCGATCGAACCCTCGGTCGGATCGTAGAGGCGCGTGATCAGCCGGCCGGTCGTCGACTTGCCACATCCCGACTCGCCGACGAGACCGAGGGACTGACCTTCGCGCAGCTCGAAAGAGACGCCGTCGACGGCCTTGACGTGCCCGACCGTACGCCGGAGCAAGCCGCTCGACTTGACCGGAAAGTGCATCTTGAGGTCGGTGACGGTCAGCACCGGCTTCTTCGAGGGGTCGAACATCGCGGCCGAGTGCGAGTCGTCGATAAGGTTCTCGAGCGACTCCGCCGAGGTCTTAGCCTCCCCGTTCGAAACGGCTTCCCGCTGCTCCTCAGCGGGGAGCCCACCAGTGGACTGGTCGGTCATCGGTCTTCCTCCAGGAGGTCAGGGGCGATCTCGGGCAGCACCTCTTCGCGGTAGACCGCCTCCGGGTCGGCGAGATGGCAGCGCTTGAAGTGGGTCGGACCGCTCCGTGCCGGAAGCAGCTCAGGCAGCTCGGTGGAGCACAGGTTGCCCGGGACCTTGCCGGTGTGGGGGCAACGCGGGTGGAACGAGCAGCCGCTCGGAAGGTTGAGCAGGCTGGGCGGGTTGCCGGCGATCGGGATCAGCTTGGCGTTCGTGTCAGCCTCGACATCCGGGATGCTGCTGAGCAGACCCCAGGTGTAGGGCATCTCCGGTCGCACCAGAATGTCCTTCGCCGGCCCCTTCTCCACGGCCCGGCCGCCATACATGACCATCACGTCGTCGGCGAACTCGGCCACGACGCCAAGGTCGTGGGTGATAAGGATGATCGCCGAGTTGAACTCGCGCTGCAGGTCCTGCAGCAGGTCGAGGATCTGCGCCTGGACCGTCACGTCCAACGCCGTCGTCGGCTCGTCCGCGATCACCAGCTTGGGGTCGTTGATGAGCGCCATCGCGATCATCACCCGCTGCCGCATGCCGCCGGAGAACTGGTGCGGGTAGTCCTTGAACCGCATGTCCGGCTGCGGGATGCCGACCCGGTCGAGCATCTCGATGGCCCGCTTCTCCGCGTCACGCTTGCTGGCGCTGGGGTGGTGCGCGAGGTAGGCCTCGGTCAGCTGCTTGCCGATCCGGAAGTACGGGTGCAGAGCAGCGAGGGCGTCCTGGAAGATCATGGCGACGTCGTTGCCACGAAGCGCCCGCATCGCCTCCTCGCCCTTGCCGAGGATCTCGTCGCCGCCGACTCGGATCGAGCCGCTGAGCTCCGTCGATCGCCGGTCGTGCAGGCCGAGGATGGCCATCGACGAGACCGACTTGCCCGAGCCCGACTCGCCCACGATGCCGAGGGTCTTCCCCAGCTCGACCTCGTAGGACAGGTTGGAGACGGCGCTGACGACACCATCGGACGTCGGAAACCGCACGCTCAGGTCGTCGACGACAAGGAACGGCCCATCGTCGAAGGAGTTGGACGGACTGGTCATGAGATCCTCACTCGGGTAAAGAACGTGGTGATAGACGAAGCCATGCCTAGGCGACCTTCACCCGCGGGTCGATGTAGGCGTAGAGGACATCGACGACGATGTTCGCGATGATCACGATCATTCCGGCCAGCAGCACGATCCCCACGAGAACAGCCAGATCAGAGGAGTTGTTCGCATCGACCGTCAACATGCCGAGACCGTGGTAGGTGAAGACACGCTCGGTGATGATCGCGCCACCCAGCAGGCTCGCGAAGTCGAGGCCGGTCATCGTGACCAGCGGCGTGAGCGCAGCCCGCAAGGCATGCTTGAACACGACAGTCCGCGACTTGAGCCCCTTTGCCTTCGCCGTGCGGATGTAGTCCTCGCTCAACGACTCGAGCACGAAGGCACGTGTCATCCGCACGTAGCCGGCTAGATAGAGCAGGGCCAGAGTCAGAGCAGGGAGCAGCAGGTTCGAGAACCAGGCCCACAGGCCACCGTCCGCTATCTCGGTGTATCGCGGTAGCGGGACAATGCCCCACTTGACCGCGACATACTGCAGTAGGAAGACCGCGATCGCGAAGCTCGGGAAGGCGTAGATCACGAGGGTGCCACCGACGACACCCCGGTCGATGAGCGAGCCCTGGTGAATCGCGGCGAGGATACCGAAGAGCACTCCGCCGATGAGCCACATCACCAGAGCCACGATCGCCAGCGAGGCGGTGATCGGCAGCGCGTCGGCGACCATTTCGTTCACGGTCTTCGAGTCGAGGTGGGAGTATCCCAGACACGGAGCGGCGCAGTGCGTCACCTGGTCCGGGGCTGCGGCACGCTGCTCGGCGTCGAGCGGGAAGTCTCGGCCCACGGCCAGGCCCTTGAGGTAGCCGGCCCACTGGACGACGAACGGCTTGTCATAGCCAAGCGCCGCACGCGTGACATCACGCTGTTCGGCGCTGCAGTTCTTGCCGCACGCGAAGCGCGCCGGATCGACGGGTGATGCGAAGAACAGCGCGAAGGTGATCAGCGTCAGCGCCATGATGAGGGCAACCCCTACCAAGCACCGTCGGACGACATAGGCCCACATCAGACGTACACACTCTTTCAGATGGTTTGTTGGATCTTGCGGCCGCAGTGGCCACATCGTCCGGCTTCGGGGCCGGACGCTACCGATGCCGGGTGGGTGGGATGCCCACCCGGCACCAGCGACTAGCGATCACTTATGGAGTGACCAGCGTCAGTTCTGCACGCCGATCAGACCGATCTCCGGGTAGCTCGAGGAGGCCGGCGTTACGTCAAAGCCGGTGACCTTCGAACCGCGCAGCCAGTTGAACTTCTCGACGTACAGCGGGATGTAGGCGACATCCTTACCGAGGATCTCGTCGCTCTCCTGCAGCGCCTTGATCTGTGCGTCGAGGTCCGACGCGTTGGCAGCCTCGTCCAACTTCTTGTTGAACTCGTCGCTGTGGTAGCAGCCGTAGTCGTTGTTGCAGTCGGTCGCCGAGACGTTCGGTCGGCTGTCGAACAGCGGCGGCATGACGGTCATCATGCTCGGCCAGTCGTTACCCCAGCCAGCCAGCATGACATCCGACTTCTTGTCGGGCTTGGAGATCACGTCGTAGTAGGTGTCGCCGAGGCCGTCAAGGGTGACCTTGAAACCGGCGGCTTCCCACTTCTGCTGAAGCGCGCCCATGGCCGCGTCGTTGGTCGGGGACTTCGCATAGCTGAGCTGGATCGGGTACGGCAGCTTCTCGCCAGACTCCTCGAGGAGCTTCTTCGCGGCCTCCACGTCGCCGGCGTTGTCGCCTTCGAACGCGGGGTTGTCCTGGTAGCCCGGGGTGACCGGGTTGACCAGAGACTCGGCGGGAACGCCGATCTTGTCGCCGCCCTGCGCCTTGATGACGGAGTCGATGTCGGTGGACACCTTCAGCGCCTCACGCACCTTCGGGTTGGTCATCGACTTGGCGTTCAGCACCAGGTAGCGCACGTACGGCGAGAGCACGTTGCTGTAACGCTCCTCGACCGCGCCGGTGACCTGCTGGAGCATCGTCGCCGGCACGCGGCCGGTGGTGATGGCGTACTGGTCGTCGCCCGAGTCGGCGATCAGACGCTGGTTGATGATCTCCGAAGCCTCGTCGGAACCGTCGACGGACCAGACGATCTCGTCGGGAAGCGCCAGGCGGAGCTTCTCCGGGTCGTCCGTCTTCTCGTCATACGCCTCGTTGCGGACCATGGTGCCGCCCTTGTTCTTGTCCCAGACGCCACCCTCCAGCTTGTAGGGGCCGTTGGCCAGAACCTTCCACTCCGACTTCGGGCCCTCGTCGAACGACTCCTTGTAGGGGTCGGTCATCATCATGCCCGCCGCGGCGAGCGGGAAGTCCGCCCACGGCTTGTTGAAGTTGTAGGTGATCTTGTTGCCGTCGCACGCGATGGCCTTGTCGAACTCGGCCTGCTGCTCAGGAGTGGCCTTGTACGGGCCCGGGTAGGTCGGCTTGCCGTCCTTCTGCGGGACGTCGAGGTAGCTCAGGGTGTAGTTGGGGCCACCGGTGATGACATCGTTCGCAAACACCCGCGACGCGCCGTAGCGGAAGTCCTCACAGGTGATGTCGGAGCCGTCTTCCCACTTGACGCCGTCCTTGATCGTGAACTCCCAGGACGAGGCGTCTTCGTTGGGCGTGCCCGTGTCGGTGGCAAGGTCGGCGACCGGGGTGTTGCCGGCCTTCTCGTCCTTGTCCATCGGGAAAGCCACCAGGCCGCGGTAGAGAGTGCGTCGCCAGCTGGCGAGCTGGAAGCCGTAGTAGACACGCTGCGGGTCTGCGCTCTCGATCGGAGCATTGAGCAGGTAGTGCAGCGTCCCGCCCTTCGAGCCTTCCGCGTCACCCCCGCTCGCGTCATCCGAGCCGGATCCACCGCATGCGGCCAGGCTGAGTCCGAGACCAGCAGCGGCCGCAGCGGCGCCGATCCTCCTCAACTTGCTTCTCATTGTTGTGTCCTCCTTGGGTGCGCGACTCGGTGTCGCACGTTTTGGTCGCCGGCGGAGCCGGCTGGCTGTCACGAGCAGACGATGCTGCTCATCGGCCTGATTTCGGGTCGAGTGCGTCCCTCAGGCCGTCTCCGAGAAGGTTGAAGCAGACGACGACGAGCGCGATGAGCACCGCCGGAATGATGAAGTAGGTCAGGTTGCTCGAGACGAAGCTGAGCGAGTCGGTGAGCACGTTGCCGAGCGTCGGGGTCGGCGGCGCGACGCTGACGTTGAGGTAGGCCATCGCTGCCTCGGCCGAGACGAACGCCGGCATCATCAGCGTGAAGGAGACCAGGATCGGTGCCCACAGGTTCGGCAGGATCTCCTTGAAGTAGACACGCATCCGGGAGGCGCCGACGAGGTTGGCAGCGTGCACGAACTCGCGCTCTCGCAAGGTCAGCACCTGGCCGCGAACCAGCCGTGCCGTAGTCGTCCACCCGAAGAGTCCGAGCACCCCGACCACGTAGATGAACCGAGGCAACGGGCTGCCCTCGCTGCCGGGCACGTGCAAGACCTCGATGATGAAGGCGAGCGCGACGCTGGAGAGCGCCAGCAGCATCAGCGTCTGCGGGAAGGCCAGGGTCAGGTCGATGATGCGGCCGATGATCGCGTCCACCCAGCCTCCGGAGGCCCCCGAGACGATCCCCAGGACGACTCCGATGACGATCGCGATCAGAGCGGCCACCAGCGCGATGCTCAGCGAGAAGCTGATTCCGTACCACACCCTGGCGAGCGAGTCGCGCCCCGCACGAGGCTCGACCCCGAATGGGTGCTCCGCTGAGATGCCGCCGTAAGGACCAGCCGCCACGCCATACTCGTTGAGCAGGTCCTGGTTGTACGTGAACGGATCCAGAACACCGACAGCCACGAGGATAGGGGCCGAGGCGGCGGCGATGATGTAGACGACGACAACGACCAGAGAGATCATCGAAAGTGTGTCCTTGCGGAACCGCTCCATCGCGAGCCGCATCGGAGACTTGCTGACGACCTCCTTGCCAACTGTCGCCCCCTCCTCGCCCGTGTGGGGATTCGCCAGCTCGACCTGAGTGCCAGGCGTGGTCATGCTCACCTCGTCAGTTTCTACGTTCAGTCGTGTAGCCAGCAGTGCCGTCGCCACACACATGGCAACGTTCGACCCACGATGTCGACGGACGGAACTCTATGTGATCCCTTGCCCGGATGCGCCCTGTCGGGGTAACGATCCGATTTCATCCGCGACGCCCCATTCCCCCGGACGCATTTCCGCCATAGACGCCCGCAACGCAAGAGTCTGCGGTCGAGGCGAGATCCTGCCGCAGAGCCAGATCACTGCCTCTCGAGAACCTCAAAACCGAAGAAGGTTCCCGAAACCCTGGGGTTTCGGGAACCTTCTCGGTCTCGAGGTCAGGCTCCTGCCTTCTCCTCAGGGGTCGAGGCCTTGGCGTCGACGCCCGCCTCCTTGCGCTGCTCGGGGGTGATCGGCGCCGGGGCGGCGGTGAGGGGGTCGTAGCCGGCGCCGGTCTTCGGGAAGGCGATGACGTCGCGGATCGAGTCGGTGCCGGCGAGGAGGGCGACGACACGGTCCCAGCCGAAGGCGATGCCGCCATGCGGCGGGGCGCCGAACTTGAACGCGTCGAGCAGGAAGCCGAACTTCTCCTCGGCCGCCTCCTCGTCGATCCCCATCAACTCGAAGACGCGCTTCTGGACGTCCTCGCGGTGGATACGGATCGATCCGCCGCCGATCTCGTTGCCGTTGCAGACGATGTCGTAGGCCCAGGCGAGCGCGTTGCCCGGGTCCTTGTCGAAGCCCTCGACGTCCTGCGGGCTGGTGAAGGCGTGGTGGACCGCGGTCCACTCCCCCGCGCCGACCGCGACGTCACCGGACTCGACCGCCTCGGAGGCCGGCTCGAGCAGCGGCGCGTCGACGACCCACAGGAAGCTCCAGTCGCCGTCCTTGCGCAGGTCGAGGCGGTTGCCGATCTCCAGGCGAGCGGCACCGAGCAGGGACCGGCTCGACTTGGGAGCGCCGGCGGCGAAGAAGATGCAGTCGCCCGGGTTGGCGCCGACGTGAGCGGCGAGGCCGGCGGCCTCGGTCTCGGAGAGGTTCTTGGCGACCGGACCGGTCAGCGAGCCGTCCTCCTGGACCAGGACGTAGGCCAGGCCCTTCGCGCCGCGCTGCTTGGCCCAGTCCTGCCACCCGTCGAGCTGACGCCGCGGCTGGCTCGCGCCACCCGGCATCACCACGGCACCGACGTACGGGGCCTGGAAGACGCGGAACGTCGTCTCGGAGAAGTAGTCGGTGCACTCGGTGATCTCGATGCCGAAGCGCAGGTCGGGCTTGTCGGAGCCGTACTTCGCCATCGCGTCCGTGTAGGTCATCCGCGGCAGCGGGAGCGGCACGTCGTAGCCGATCAGCTTCCACAGCGCCGCGACGATCTCCTCGCCGAGCGCGATCACGTCGTCCTGCTCGACGAAGCTCATCTCGATGTCGAGCTGGGTGAACTCCGGCTGACGGTCGGCGCGGAAGTCCTCGTCACGGTAGGCGCGGGCGAGCTGGTAGTAGCGCTCCATGCCCGCGACCATGAGCAGCTGCTTGAACAGCTGCGGGGACTGCGGCAGCGCGTACCACGAGCCCGGCTGCAGACGAGCCGGGACCAGGAAGTCACGGGCACCCTCGGGGGTGCTCCGGGTCAGGGTCGGGGTCTCGATCTCGACGAAGTCGTGGCCGGCGAGCACGTCGCGGGCGGCCTTGTTGGCCTTCGAGCGCAGCCGGATGGCGTTGCCGGGCGCGGTGCGGCGCAGGTCGAGGTAGCGGTGCTTGAAACGTACGTCGTCGCCGACCTCTCCCTGGGCGGAGGAGGCGGCGTCGTCGATCGGGAACGGGAGGGGCGCGGAGGCGCTGAGGACCTCGAGGTCCTGAGCGACGACCTCGATCTCGCCGGTCGCGAGCTTGTCGTTGACGTTCTCGCTCGTGCGGGCGACGACCTCGCCGGTGACCTTGATGCAGTACTCGTTGCGGAGCGCGTGGGCGATCTCCTCGTCGCGGACGACGACCTGGACCACGCCGCTGGCCTCACGCAGATCGAGGAAGGCGACCCCGCCGTGATCGCGTCGGCGGGCTACCCAGCCGGCGAGGGTCACGGTCTGGCCGACGTGCTCGGCACGCAGGGTGCCGGCGTCGTGGGTGCGGATCACTTCTCTTGCTCCTCGTTGTCGTTCCCGGTGGTCGAGCCTGTCGAGACCACCTGCGGGGTCAGGTCGTTCTGGTCAGCCGGTGTCCAGGTGGCCGGATCGGCCGGGACCTGGTCGCCGGTGCGGATGTCCTTGATCTCGTACGCCTCTGTGCCGTCTTCTCGGCGGGTGGCGAAGAGGACGTACGGGATGCCGCGGCGCTCCGCGAAGCGGATCTGCTTGCCGAACTTGGCAGCGTTGGGCGAGACCTCGCAGGCGACATCGTGAGCGCGCAGCTGCTGCGCGGCCGCATCGGCCTCGGCTCGGCTCTCCTCGTCGGCGACGGCGACCAGCACGGTGCTCGGGACCTTGCGGTCGCCGTCTAGCACGCCCTTCTGCACCAGCGGCACCAGGACCCGGCTGACGCCGAGCGAGATCCCGACGCCCGGGTAGGTCGTCTTCCCGTCGCTGGCCAGCGCATCGTAGCGGCCACCGGAGCAGATGCTGCCGAGGCTCTCGTAGCCGTCGAGACGGGTCTCGAAGACGGTGCCGGTGTAGTAGTCGAGGCCTCGGGCAATGCTCAGGTCGGCCACGACGCGTACGGAATCGGTGTTGAGCGGCGCGGTCGCGGTGATCAGCGTCGCCAGCTCGGTCAGACCCTCCTCGAGCAGCTCGCTCTCGATACCGAGGGCACGGACCTGCTCCACGAAGGAGTCGTCGGTGGCGGTGATCGTGGCGAGCTCGAGGCACTTGGCGGCCTGCTCGTCGGTCAGCCCAGCCTCTGCGACCAGCAGCTTGCCGACCTCGGTGGCCGGCATCTTGTCGAGCTTGTCGATGAGCCGCATGGTCTCCTCGACGTCGGGGGCGCCGAGGCCGGCGTAGAAGCCCTGGATCAGCTTGCGGTTGTTGACCTGGAGCGTGAAGCCGGGCAGGAAGGTCAGCTTGCCGAGCGCCTCGAGCATGACCCGGGCGACCTCGACGTCGTGGTGGAACGGGAGCGTGTCACGACCGACGATGTCGATGTCGGCCTGCGCGAACTCGCGGAAGCGGCCCTCCTGCGGGCGCTCCCCGCGCCAGACCTTCTGGATCTGGTAGCGGCGGAAGGGGAACTCCAGCTTGCCGGCGTTCTCCAGCACGTAACGGGCGAAGGGGACGGTGAGGTCGAAGTGGAGCCCCATCCCCTTGTCTCGGGACTCGTCCTGCTCCTGGAGACGCTTGAGGACGTAGACCTCCTTGGAGGTGTCGCCCTTGCGCAGCAGCTGGTCCATCGGCTCGACGGCGCGGGTCTCGATGTTGCCGAAGCCGTGCAGCTCGAAGGTGCGGCTCAGGGTCGCGATGACCTCGCGCTCGACGGTGCGCTGGCTCGGCAGGAACTCCGGGAAGCCGGAGAGCGGTGTTGGCTTGTTCATGGTGTGGTGATCAGGTCCTGAAGGAATGGGTTCGTCGCACGCTCGCGACCGATGGACGTCTGTTCGCCGTGTCCGGGGAGCACCACGATGTCGTCGGCGAGGGGCAGCACCTTGGTGGTCAGGGACTGCAGCATCGTGGCGTGGTCACCGCCGGGGAGGTCCGTACGCCCGATGCTGCCCGCGAAGAGCAGGTCGCCGGAGAACATCACGTCACTGACCTCGGCGTGGTCGGGGTAGGGAGTCCGGAAGGTGACCGATCCCTCGGTATGCCCGGGCGTATGGTCGATCAGGAAGCTCATCCCGGCCAGGTCGATGGCTTGGCCGTCGCTCAGCTCCCGAACGTCGTCGGGCTCCACGAAGTCGTAGGTGCCCCCTTGGATGTCTGCCATGCCGAGCAGCATCTGCGCCGACTCCGGCGAGATGCCTGCCATGGGGTCAGCCAGGAGGTGGCGGTCGTTGGGGTGGATCCAGGCGGTGGAGTCGTACGTCCTGCTCACCGGTGTCACGGACCACATGTGGTCGACGTGGCCGTGGGTGAGGAGCACGGCGACCGGCTTGAGACGCTGCTCCCGGACGACCTCCGCGATGCCGTCGGCGGCGTCCTTCCCGGGGTCGATCACGACACACTCGGAGCCCGGGCCGGTGGCAGCCACGTAGCAGTTGGTGCCCCACGGACCGGCGGGAAAGCCTGCGATCAACACGAGAAACACCCTATCCAGCGGTACAGTGCAGCGCCGCATCGTGGCGTCTGACTACGATGGGCACCCCGAGGTGTGTCGGGACACCATGGGGACCTGCAAGTTGAGCCGACCGGGACTGTGACGAGCACGGTGTCCGGCGGGGGAGATTTCATAAGAGGTTAGCGCCTCATGCGAAGAGTAGGGACATTGTGACCAGCGAGCAGTGGGGTCGGGTCGAGGAAGACGGAACGGTCTACGTGAAGACCGCTGAGGGCGAGCGTTCCGTGGGGCAATACCCAGAAGGCACGCCGGAGGAGGCGCTTGCCTTCTTCACAAACCGGTTCGACCAGCTCGCCTTCGAGGTCGAGCAGCTCGAGCGGCGGGTGCATGCGGGCAAGACGTCGCCCGACGAGGCGACCGCGGCGGTGAAGACCGTCGTGGAGAAGGTGACCGAGGCCAACGCCGTCGGCGACCTGGCCTCGCTGGTGGCGCGGCTGGAGTCCTTGGCCCCGGTCATCGCCATCCAGCGCGAGGCCCGCAAGGCCGAGCGGGCCGCGAAGGCAGCCGAGGCGAAGGTCGCCAAGGAGGCCCTCGTGGACGAGGCCGAGAAGCTGGCCCAGAGCAACGACTGGCGCAACGGTGCGAACCGCCTGCGTGAGCTGCTCGACCAGTGGAAGGCGCTCCCCCGCATCGACCGCGGGTCCGACGACGCACTGTGGCGCCGCTTCTCGACCGCACGCACCGCCTACACCCGTCGGCGCAAGGCACACTTCGCCGAGCTCAACGCCCGGCGCGAGGACGCCAAGGTGATCAAGGAGCGGATCATCGAGGAGGCCGAGCAGCTCTCCACCTCCACCGACTGGGGCCCCACCGCCGGGCGCTACCGCGACCTGATGCGCGACTGGAAGGCCGCCGGGCCGGCACCCAAGGACGTCGACGACAAGCTCTGGAAGAAGTTCCGAGCCGCCCAGGACGTCTTCTTCGGCGCCCGTGACGCCGCCAACGCGGCGCTCGACGCCGAGTTCGCGCAGAACGCCGTGGTCAAGGAGGGGCTGCTCGCCGAGGCGCAGGAGCTGCTCCCGCTGCTGGAGAAGGGCGACGACCTCGACAGCGTCAAGCGCTCGTTCCGCGACATCGCCGACCGCTGGGACGAGGCCGGCAAGGTTCCGCGCGACCGGATCAAGGAGCTCGAGGGCGCGATGCGCAAGGTCGAGCAGGCCATCAAGTCGGCCGAGGACGACCAGTGGCGCAAGTCCGACCCCGAGAAGTCGGCTCGTGCCGACGACATGATCGCCAAGCTCGAGGAGGCCATCGCCCAGGTCGAGTCCGACCTGGAGAAGGCTCAGGCCTCGGGTGACGCCCGGAAGATCAAGTCGCTCGAGGAGAACCTCGAGTCGCGTCGCCAGTTCCTGGACATGGCCAAGCGCGCCAGCGCCGACTTCTCCTGAGAGACTTCGGAGCGCCCGGTGCTACCGGGCGCTCCGGACCTCACAGACTGGTCCCCGGGCCAGTCGAATCATTGGGACTCGGTGCGGCGCCGCGGTAACCGTCTCGGCCATCGCCGCCCATACCCACTCGGCCAACGGAACCGGGACCTCCCCTACGGGGGATGCTAGGCCGCACCAAACCCCACACGAACGTGATCACGACGGCCACCGCCGCGATGATGAGTATCCAGGTGAACATCCCGAGCTCCTCTACTGGTTGATCATTGGGTGACGCGGTAGGCGTCGAAGACGCCGGGCACGGTGCGTACCTGCTTCAAGACGGTGTCCAGATGCTTTGAGTCTGCCATCTCGAAGGAGAAACGGGACTTGGCAACACGGTCCCGGGTGGTGGTGAGCTGGGCGCTGAGGATGTTCACGTGGGCATCCGAGAGGGCCATGGTGATGTCGGACAGGAGCCGGGCCCGGTCCAGGGCCTCGACCTGGATGTTGACCAGGAAGACGGAGTTCGAGGTCGAGCCCCACTCCACCTCGAGCAGGCGCTCAGGGTGGGAGCGGAGCTCGGTGGCGTTGGTGCAGTCGGTGCGGTGGACCGAGACTCCCCCGCCCTTGGTGACGAAGCCGAGGATCTCGTCACCGGGCACCGGAGTGCAGCACTTGGCCAGCTTGACCCAGACGTCCGGGGACCCCTTGACGATGACCCCGGCGTCGGAGCTGGCGGTGGAGACCCTGCCGTGGCGTCGGCGGCCGACGTTGACTGCCTCAGCGAGATCCTCCGCGGCGCCGTCGTCGCCGCCGTGGTCCTCGATCACCCGGCGTACGACCGCTTGGGCGGAGAGGTGGCTCTCGCCGACCGCGGCGTAGAGCGACTCGACATCGCCGAGATCGAAGTGGTCGGCGGCGAGCATGAGCGACTCACGTGACATCAGCCGCTTGAGGGGCAGGCCCTCCTTGCGCATGAGCCGGGCGATCGCGTCCTGGCCCTTCTCGATGGCCTCGTCGCGACGCTCGCGGGTGTGCCACTGCCGGATCTTGGCCTTGGCCCGGTTGGACTTGACGAAGGAGCCCCAGTCCCGCGACGGGCCGGCGTTGGGCGACTTGGAGGTGAAGACCTCGACGACGTCGCCGCTCTCCAGGGTCGACTCCAGCGGCACCAGACGCCCGTTGACCCGGGCGCCGATGGTCTTGTTGCCGACCTCGGTGTGGACGGCGTACGCGAAGTCGACCGGGGTCGCGTCGGCGGGCAGCGCGATCACGTCGCCCTTGGGGGTGAAGACGTAGACCTCGGTGCGCTTCATCTCGAAGCGCAGCGACTCCAGGAACTCGCCGGGGTCGTTGACCTCCGACTGCCAGTCCATGAGCTGCTTGACCCAGCTCATGTCGTTGTCCATCGGCCGGTCGGTGTCGACACCGCTGCGGCCGTCCTCCTTGTACTTCCAGTGCGCCGCCACGCCGAACTCGGCACGACGGTGCATCGCGAAGGTGCGGATCTGCAGCTCGACCGGTTTGCCCTGCGGGCCGATCACCGTGGTGTGCAGCGACTGGTACATGTTGAACTTCGGCATCGCGATGTAGTCCTTGAAGCGCCCCAGGACTGGGTTCCACCGCGAGTGCAGGATGCCGAGGACGGAATAGCAGTCACGCTCGTCCTCGACCAGGATCCGGATGCCGACCAGGTCGTTGATGTCGGAGAAGTCCTTACCGCCGACGATCATCTTCTGGTAGATCGAGTAGTAGTGCTTGGGTCGCCCGGTGACGGTCGCCTTGATCCGGGCCTCGTGCAGGTCGCGCTCGACCTGGTCGATGACCTGGGCCAGGAACTTCTCGCGCGAGGGGTTGCGGTCGGCGACCAGGCGGACCAGCTCGTCGTACATCTTCGGGTAGAGGGTCGCGAAGGCGAGGTCCTCGAGCTCGAACTTGATCGTGTTCATGCCGAGCCGGTGGGCCAGCGGCGCGTAGATGTCGAGCGTCTCGCGCGCGCTGCGCTCCTGGCTCTTCTGCGGAACGTACCGCAGCGTACGCATGTTGTGCAGGCGGTCGGCCAGCTTGATCACCAGCACCCGGATGTCGCGCGACATCGCCACGACCATCTTGCGGATCGTCTCGGCCTGCGCCGAGTCGCCATAGGTGACCTTGTCGAGCTTGGTGACACCGTCGACGAGGTGAGCGACCTCCTCACCGAAGTCGCGAGTGAGCTCCTTGAGCGTGTAGGGCGTGTCCTCGACGGTGTCGTGGAGGAGGGCCGCCACCAGGGTCGGCTCGGTCATACCGAGCTCGGCGAGGATCGTGGTCACCGCGAGCGGGTGGGTGATGTAGGGATCACCGCTCTTGCGCATCTGGGTGCCGTGCAGGCGCTCCGCGGTGACGTAGGCGCGCTCCAGCAGCGTCAGATCGGCCTTGGGGTGGTTGGACCGCACCGCTCGGAAGAGCGGTTCGAGCACAGGGTTGCCCGCGTTTCCTCGACCGCCCATCCGGGCGAGACGCGCACGTACGCTGCGGCCCGACGGCGCAGGGCCAGTGCTCTCCCGGGCCTCGATGTTGTGCGCCCGAGGCTGCGCAACGATGCGATCCTCTGCCATGATCCGAGTCTACCGGCCGGACCGCCGAGGTTGGCTAGCGAAACAGTTGCTACGTGGACAAGAGCGCGTGGACCGGAGTGTCGGGAAGCTTGCTCCGCGGGTCGAGGAAGCTGAGCTCGAGCAGCACCGAGACGCCTTCGACGATGCCGCCGCAGCGCTCGACCAGCTCGATCGTGGCCGCCGCGGTGCCACCGGTGGCGAGCACGTCGTCGATGATGAGCACCCGCTCCCCCGGCTCGACCGCGTCGGTGTGGATCTCCAGCGTCGCCTCGCCGTACTCCAGCGAGTAGGAGACCGCGTGGGTCTTCCGTGGGAGCTTTCCGGCCTTGCGTACGGGGACGAACCCCACCCCGAGGTGCAGGGCCGCGGGAGCGCCGAGGATGAAGCCGCGCGACTCCATGCCGAGCACCTTGGTCACGGTCGGGTTGCCGTCTGGGTCGAGAGCCGGGGCCCCGAGCGCCTCGACCACCTGGGTGAATCCCGCGTGGTCGGCAAGCAGCGGGGTGATGTCCTTGAACCCGACGCCCGGCTCGGGGAAGTCGGGCACGTCGGTGACCAGCCGCTCGAGAACCTCATCGAGCGACCGGTCACCTGCGCCTGCCTCGGAGACAGTCACGCGCCCGCCTCCGTAGCGCAAGCGCCAATGTACGGAAGCGGCCGCGCTTCGTACTGATGGTTTGCTCGCTGACGCTCGCTCACTTGCGCTTCGACCTCGACTCGCGCTTCGGCTGCGGACGTCCGGCGGCACCGCTGTCGGAGACCGAGCGCTGCTGGTTGGGTACGTTGCGGCCTCGGCCGGTCGGGGACGTGTTGGGGCTGGTGCCCCGGGCGACGCCGGCCTCGTGAAGGTCGTCGGGCTCGGACTCGCGAAGCTCTTCCGGCTCGTCGGCGGCGGGGACCGGCATGCCGTCGTCGAAGACCGGCACGGCGGCGTACTTGTCGGCCTCCCGCATCCGTGCCTCGGCACGCTTCTCGGCGTCGACGACGTCCTTCTCCCTCGACTTCAGGTGCACCAGCAGCGGGGTGGCGATGAAGATCGAGGAGTAGGTGCCGACGGCCATACCGACGAAGAGGACCAGCGAGATGTCCTTCAGCGACGAGGTGCCGAGCTGGACGGCGCTGACGTAGAGGATCGCCACGACCGGCAGCAGACCGACGATCGTGGTGTTGATCGAGCGCACCAGCGTCTGATTGACGGCCAGGTTGGCCGCCTGGGCGTACGTCTGCTTCTTCAGGCTGAGGTTGCGGGTGTTCTCCTTGACCTTGTCGAATACCACCACGGTGTCGTAGAGCGAGTATCCGAGGATCGTCAGGAAGCCGGTGACGGTGGCCGGGGAGACCTCGAAGCCGATGATCGCGTAGACACCGACGGTGAGGAGCACGTCGTGGAAGAGAGCGACGACGGCAGCGACCGACATCTTCCATTCCCTGAAGTAGATCCAGATGAACAGGACCACACCGACGAGGAAGATGCCGAGCGCGAGACCGGCTTTGGTCGCGACCCGCTCACCCCAGGACGGGCCGATGCCGGTGCGGCTGATGTCGTCCTCAGGTACGTCGGCGGTCGCGGTGATCGCCTCGATGATCGACTGGTCTGCCTCTGAGCCGTCAGCGATCGCCTTGGTCTCGATGACGATCGACTCGCCACCCGCGGTGCGGACCGTGGCACCGTCCGCGGCGGTCACGTCGGTGTCACCGACGGCCGAGCGCAGCTCGTCGGCCAGTTCCTGGTCGGCCTGCTGGACGGTGACGGTGTAGCGCGTGCCGCCGGTGAAGTCGATGCCCAGGTTGAGACCGCCCTGGAGCATCAGCCCGCCGGTCACGATGACCAGGACGACCGCTGAGATGACGTACCAGAGGATCCGGCGTCCGACGAAGTCGAAGGAGCGCTCTCCGGTGTAGAGCTCCTTGCCGAAGCGAGAGATCTTGCTCATCAGGCGTTGCCTCCGACGAGGGACGGGGAGTTGATCGACTGGCTGTCGGTGCCGAGGGCACGCTTGTCCATGCCGGAGAGCACGTGGCCCTTGTTGAAGAAGCCCATGTTGGCCATCAGCTTCGTCATCGGGTGGGTGAACCAGAAGAACACCAGCACGTCGATGATCGTGGTCAGGCCGAGCATGAAGGCGAAGCCCTTGACCTCGTTGGTCGCGAAGACATAGAGCACGAACGCGGCCAGGAACGAGACGGCGTCGGAGGCCAGGCAGGTGTTGCGGGCCCGGACCCAGGCCGTGTCGACGGCCACCCGCATCGAGCGGCCCTCACGCATGTCGTCACGCATCCTCTCGTAGAGGATGATGAAGGAGTCGGCGGTGATGCCGATACCGACGATCAGACCCGCCACGCCCGGGAGGTCCAGGGTGACGCCGGCGGTCTCGCTGAGCAGCAGGATCATGCCGTACGTCAGCGCACCCGCCACGGCCAGCGACCCGATCACCACGATGCTCATCGCGCGGTAGTAGAGGATCGAGAAGATCACCACGAGGATCATGCCGACCAGTCCGGCCCAGAGTCCGGCGGTGAGCTGGTTGCCGGCCAGGCTCGGGCCGATGACCCGGGTCTGGATGCCGTCCTCAGGGAAGTCGAGGGGCAGCGAACCGTACTTGAGGTTGTTGGCGAGAGCCTCGGCGGACACCTGGGTGAAGTCACCGCTGATCTGCGCACCGCCACTGATCCGCGAGTCGGCAGTCGGCGCGGAGATGACCTTGCCGTCCAGGGTGATCGCGAACTGCTCGTTGGTGCCGGCGATCGCGCCGGTGGTCTCGGCGAAGGCCTTGTTGCCCTCGGACTTGAAGTCCAGGGTGACGACGTAGTTGGCCTGCTGCTGCGGGATGCCGTAGGAGGCTTCCTTGATCTCGGTGCCCTCGATGACCGCCGGGGTCAGCAGGTAGGGGATCCCGTCGTCGTCACAGGTCAGCAGCGGCTCGCCGGGCAGGTCGTCGACCGGGTCGGAGCCGGGCGCCGGGCAGGTGAAGCTGTTGTAGCGGGCCCCCCACTCCGCCGGCGGGTTGCGCATGAACTCGACGGCGTCGTCGACAGCGACCGTGGCGTTGGCGTCCTTCTTCTTGTCCTTCTCCGACTCGGGCTTGGCGCTCGGCGAGGCGCTCGGGCTGCCCGAGGCCTTCTCGTCGGCGGCGGGCTCGACGGTCTCGCCGCCGAACGGCGCGCGCGGCGACGTGCCGGGCACGGTGCCGGTCGAGGGGTCCTGGATCATCGACCCGGGGTCGGACCCGGCGGCGTTGCCACAGGGCTTCTGCGGGCTGCAGGCGACCAGCCGGAAACGGAGCTTCGCGGTCTGGCGAACCCGCTCGGCGGTCTCCTTCTGCACCTTGCCGGTGCCCGGGATGGAGACCTTGATGACGTCGTTGCCCTCGGTGGTCACCCGGCCGCCGGTGACACCGCTGCCGTTGACCCGCTGGTCGATGATCGACTTGGCCTCGTCGAGGCTCTCCCTCGGGACCGATCCGCCCTCGGAGTTCTCCGCGGTCATCGAGATCTCGGTGCCGCCGCGCAGGTCGAGACCCAGCTCGGGCTTCCAGCTGCCGGCGAACGCGATGCCGCCGAACATGATCGCGACCGCCAAGAAGAGCAGGACGAGTGTCCGGCCGGGGCGCGCGCTCTTGCGTGCCATGTGTTGGTCAGTCCTTCTTGTCGAGGTCCATGATGACGTTGTCGGCGTCGGCAGAGGTCTGCTCGGGAGCAGCCTCGACCTCGGCCTCGTCGGCAGGCGTATCGACGACCTTCTGGGCCACCGCCTGGCGCACCACCTGGACGACGACGCCGTCAGCGACCTCGACCTTGATGTTCGTCGTGGACTCCTCGACCTCGGTCACGGTGCCGAAGAGGCCGGCGGTCAGCATCACCCTGTCCCCCGGCTGGAGGTTGAGCTGCAGCTCACGAGCCTGCTTGGCGCGCTTCTGCTGCGGCCTGATCAGCAGGAAGTAGAACAGGACGATGATGACGATAAAAGGCAGGAATTCCACGGGGGTTCGGCTCCGACAGTCTCAGGGGTCAACCGGCAGTCGCACGGCGACGTGCAAGTCTAACCAGGGACCTGGTTGAGACTGTGACTCAGGGCTCATCCCAGAGCGTCTCCACCGACCAGGCCGCGGCCTCGGCGTTGGCGGGCACCGGCAGTCCGAGGTGTGCCCAGGCGGCCGGGGTCGCGACACGGCCCCGCGGCGTACGGGCCAGGAAGCCGGAGCGAACCAGGAACGGCTCGGCGACCTCCTCGACCGTCTCGCGCTCCTCCGCCACCGCGACGGCGAGGGTGGAGATGCCCACCGGTCCCCCGCCGAAGCGGCGGCACAGGGCGTCGAGGACGGCCAGGTCGAGGCGGTCCAGGCCGAGCGGGTCGACCTCGTAGAGGTCCAGGGCCTTCTGAGCGACCTGCTGGGTGACCTTGCCGTCGGCCTTGACCTGGGCATAGTCGCGTACGCGGCGCAGCAGCCGGTTGGCGATGCGCGGAGTGCCGCGGGAGCGGCCGGCGATCTCGGCGGCGCCGTCGTCCTCGACGGTGACGTCGAGCAGCCCCGCCGAGCGGCGCACGATCAGCTCGAGGTCTGCCGGGTCGTAGAGCTCGAGGTGGCCGGTGAAGCCGAACCTGTCGCGCAGCGGGCCCGGGAGGAGCCCCGCACGCGTGGTCGCGCCGACCAGCGTGAACGGAGGCAGGTCGATCGGGATCGCGGTGGCGCCCGGGCCCTTGCCGATGACGACGTCGACGCGGAAGTCCTCCATCGCCAGGTAGAGCATCTCCTCGGCGGGGCGGCTCATCCGGTGGATCTCGTCGACGAAGAGCACCTCACCCTCGTTGAGCCCGCTCAGGATCGCGGCCAGGTCACCGGCGTGCGTGATCGCGGGCCCGGAGGTGATCCGCAGGGGCGTGGCCATCTCGGCCGCGATGATCATCGCGAGGGTGGTCTTGCCGAGACCCGGCGGCCCGGAGAGAAGTACGTGGTCAGGGGCCCGCTCGCGCTGCCGCGCCGCCTCCAGGACGAGGCTGAGCTGCTCACGTACGCGTTGCTGGCCGATCAGCTCGTCGAGGCTCTTGGGGCGCAGCGCCGCCTCGACGACTCGGTCGTCGCCGTCGGCCTCGGCGATGGTGAGCGACGAGCTGTACCCATCGAAGCGGGAGTCGTCCTCGTTGGCCTGCAGGTCGTCCTCGTGCATCGGTTATGCCTTCGACAGGGTTCGGAGCGCTGCACGCAGGAGAGCCGAGATGTTGGCCTGGTCACCGGCCTCCGGCTCGATCGCGGTGACGGCCTTGTCGGCGTCCTTGGCGTTGTAGCCCAGGCCGATGAGCGCCTCGGTGACCTGGTCGCGCCATGGCGCCGACGCGGCGGTGGGCGCGGGCGCAGAGGCGCTGCCCGTCGGGGCGCCGATCCGGTCCTTGAGCTCCAGGATCACCCGCTGGGCGCCCTTCTGGCCGATGCCGGGGACCTTGGTGAGGGTCTTGGCGTCCTCGCCTGCGATGGCCATCCGGATGCCGTCGGGCGAGAGCACCGCGAGCATCGCCTGGGCGAGCTTCGGGCCGACGCCGGAGGCGGTCTGGAGGAGCTCGAAGAGGGTGCGCTCGTCGGTGTCGGTGAACCCGAACAGCGTCAGCGAGTCCTCCCGCACGACCAGGCTGGTCGGCAGGTGGGCCTCCTCGCCGGCGCGGAGCGTGGCCAGCGTGGTGGGGGTGCAGAGCAGCTCGATGCCGATGCCACCTACCTCGACGACGGCGGTGGAGAGACTGACGGCGGCGACCTTGCCGCGCACGGACGCGATCATCTACGGACCTTCCCGGCCGCGGCGACCGCGGCTTCGATGCGGTTCTGGGCGCCTCCGCGCCACTGGTGGGTGATGGCCAGCGCGAGCGCGTCGGCGGCGTCGGCAGGCTTCGGCGGGGTCGGGAGCCGCAGGATGCGGGTCACCATCGCGGTCACCTGCTGCTTGTCGGCTCGACCGTTGCCGGAGACAGCGGCCTTGACCTCGGACGGAGTGTGCAGGGCGACCGGGAGCCCGCGCCGGGCGGCGCAGACCATCGCCAGACCGCTGGCCTGGGCCGTACCCATGATCGTGGAGACGTTCGAGCGCGCGAAGATCCGCTCGATCGCGACCGCGTCGGGCCGGTGCTCCTCGATCCAGGCGTCGATGCCCTTCTCGATGCTCACCAGTCGCTCCCAGACGGGAAGATCGGAGGACGTACGGAGCACACCGACGTCCACCATCGACAGCGGCCGGCCGAGCGAGCCGTCGACCACGCCCATCCCGCATCGGGTCAGGCCGGGATCGATCCCAAGCACCCGCATCAGCACCTCCATCGAACGTCTGTTCGTAGCGTACCGGCATCGCTGGTCGAGCCGCCGGAGCCCCTGGGCGGAGGCGTGTCGAGACCAACACAGTCTCCTATCGCGCTCGACTCGACTGTGTTGGTCTCGAGCCGCTCAGGCGTCGACGGTCTCCATGACCTCGTCGGGGATGTCGGCGTTGGAGAAGACGTTCTGCACGTCGTCGAGGTCGTCGACCGCGTCGATGAGCTTGAAGACCTTCTCGGCGGCCGAGGCGTCGGCGACCGGGATGTCCATGGAGGCCACGAACTGGACCTCGGCGGAGTCGTAGTCGATCCCGGCCTCCTGCAGCGCGGTGCGGACCGCGACCACGTCGGAGGGGTCGGAGACGATCTCGAAGGCTTCACCGAGGTCGTTGACGTCCTCGGCACCGGCGTCGAGGGTGGCCTCGAGGAGGTCGTCCTCGGAGACCGACTTGCTCTCCTGCGCCTTCGCCACCACGACGACGCCCTTGCGGTCGAACAGGCGCGAGACCGAGCCCGGGTCGGCCATGGTGCCGCCGTTGCGGGTCACCGCGGTGCGCACCTCCATCGCCGCCCGGTTGCGGTTGTCGGTGAGACACTCGATGAGGAGCGCGACGCCCTGGGGGCCGTAGACCTCGTACATGATCGTGTCGTAGCTGACGCCGCCGCCGTCGAGCCCACCGCCGCGCTTGACCGCGCGGTCGATGTTGTCGTTGGGGACCGACTGCTTCTTGGCCTTCTGGATGGCGTCGTAGAGGGTCGGGTTGCCGGAGGGGTCGGGGCCGCCGGTCTTGGCCGCGATCTCGATCGTCTTGATGAGCTTGGCGAAGAGCTTGCCGCGCTTGGCGTCGATCGCCGCCTTCTTGTGCTTCGTCGTTGCCCACTTGGAGTGGCCGCTCATCTGGAAACCGTCCTTTGCCCCGCGTCGTCGCTGTGCTTGTCGAGCCGCCTCCGGAAGCATCACAGGGCAGCAGGTTCCCCATTCTAACTACGTGCCGTACGCCACGGTCAGCAGCACGTCTCCAGGAAGAGCCGATGAAGGCGATCGTCGGCGTTGACCTCGGGATGGAACGAGGTCGCCATCAGCTGGTTCTGGCGTACGCCGACGGGGTGACCGTCCACGCTGGCCAGCACCTCGACACCGGAACCGATCTCCTCGACCCAGGGAGCGCGGATGAAGACCGCGTGCACGTCGTCCTCGAGGCCGAGCAGATCCAGATCGGTCTCGAACGATTCGGTCTGCCGCCCGAAGGCGTTGCGCCGGACCGTGATGTCGAGCCCGCCGATGGTCTCCTGGCCCTGGGCCGCGTCGAGCAGCCGGTCGGCGAGCAGGACCATTCCGGCGCAGGTCCCGAACGCAGGCATCCCGGCCCTGACCCGGTCCCGCAGCGGGTCCAGGAGCTCGAACGTACGAGCCAACCGCCACATCGTCGTCGACTCCCCACCGGGGAGGACGATGCCGTCGCAGTCGTCGAGCTCCGCGGGGCGGCGTACGGGATGGGTCGGGACACCCAAGCGCGTCAGGGCAGCGAGGTGCTCACGGACATCGCCTTGAAGGGCGAGTACGCCGATGGTCGGTGCGGTCACGCGCGCACGTTACGCGCGGGCTCGTGTCGAGGAGGAATCCTCAGGCGGTGTTGCAGTCGAAGGACGCGGGGTCGACCCTGATGTAACTGCCGAGCTCGGGGTCGTACTCGCGGGCAGCCCAGAGGGTCAGGCCCCAAACCGACGTTGTGCGGAGCTGCACTCGAGCACGACCAACCGCAGCCGAGACGACCAATCACCTCCGGGCTCAGGCGAGTTCGGCGAGCTGGTCGCCGAGTGGAGTGCGTTCGTAGATCACGGTCTTGCCGTCACGTCGCGCGCGGACCAGGCCCTGCGCCGCCATCGAGCGCAGCGACTGGTTCGCAGCCGATGGGGATACCCCGAACCGCGCGGCGAGCGCTGTCGTCGACTGCCCCGCCCCGAGAGCGCGGAGATAGCGCAGGCGGTGCCTGCTGAGCGGGCCTGCCTTCCCCGGGCCGACGACCGTGTCGGTCCACATCAGGCGCTGGTCGGTCGCCTGATAGCTGACCAGCGGATCGGAGTCCCCGAGCGGTGTCGAGCTGCTCAACGTGAAAAGCGACGGTACGACGAACAACGGCCGGCCTCGGGTGTAGAGGGTGAGCTCATCGTCGCCTCTGCCCAGGATGCGCGCGGTGATCGACGTCGGGCCCGCGCTGATTCCCGGTCCGCAGCCGTTCAGGGTCTCGATCACCCCCACCGAGGCCAGCGACCGGGCCCGGCGCGCCAGATCGGCGTCGAGGATCGCCCGCATCCGCGGCCAGTGCGGCTGGAACGCCGATCGCCAGTACGCCGCCAGCGCGTCCGCCAGCTGGTCGCCGAACCGCCCCCGGACCGCGAGACCGCGCGGAACCCCGCCGACCGCGAACTCGATGTCCGAGGCAAGCACCCGCAGATCCTGGTCCCGCAGGTACTCGAGTTGCGCCTCGATGGTCAACGGCACCCCGGCCCTCGGATTGAACAGGTCCGGGGTGTCGAAGTTCGGCCCGATCAGCCCGCTCAGCACGTCGAGCGGCAGCTGGTCGCGCACCCGGCAGACCTCGGCGTACCAGGGCGCCTGCAACGGATAGCTGGCTGGCGATCGCAACGCCCGCAACGAGTTCCCGAGTTCGGTCAGCGGCGACACCGCGAACCGGACCAGTCCGTAATCCCCCGCCTCCAGCAGATATCGGGCCACAACCGATTATAGGCAGGGATCCGGCACTGCGGTGGATACAAAGAGATCAGCTGGTGCGGTTGTAGATGGCCGTGCCCGGGCAGGCTGTGACACCGGCGCGGGTCGCACAGCCCTGGTACTGGCTGCCGCCGTTCCACCAGGTCCAGCCGCCGATGGTGCGGCCGTTCAGCCAGGTGAACGCCCCGTTGTAGTTGGCGTCGTACGTCCGCAGACTCCAGTGCACGTGCGCACCCGAGGCCGACCCGCCGGCGCAGACGTCGGTGCCGATGTTGCCCAGCAGAGCGCTGGAACCGACCGACGTTCCGTTGTAGTAGGTCGCGTTCCACAGGTGGTAGTAGTCGGTCGAGAAACCGTTCGGGTGGATCACCCGCGTCCAGCCGCCTCCAGCACCACACATCGAGGTGGCCGTACCTTCGCGCGAGGATCGGACCCGCCCGCTGGCGTTGCCGCCGGCGAAGTCCAGGCTGCTCCAGTAGCCGTTCACCCCATCACTGGCGTGCGGCCCACCGGTGACGGTCATGTAGTAGTCCGGCATCCAGGGCAGCAGCAACCCGGCGGTGTTCGCCGTGGTGCCCATGGTGCTCTCGGTCTTGTGCTTCGCGTACGCCGACATGGTCCGCCGCTCGGCCGCGCCGACCAGTGGGGACGAGTCGATGTACGCGGCGAACTCGCCGTCACCCTCGACTCCGGTGACCCACTGGCCGTCGACATAGCGAGCGATGTACAGCCACCCTTCCGGATGCGTGTGGCCCTTGGCGGGCGCCTCGACATAAGCGACGCCGCGCGCCCAGCCGGGAGCGGCCGACCGGACGTCGACGACCACCTTGCGGCCCTCGGCGGCCAGCTTGCCGAGGGCGTCGGTGCGGGCAAGACCCCGGACGGCCGCCGACCGGCTCAGCGCGTCGGCGGACACCGCGTCCACCAGCGCCTGACGGGAAGCGCCGAGCGTGCCGGCGACGGTGGCGGGCACCTTCTGCGTCACCACGTCCACGGCAGGACCTGGGGTGGCGACGGCATCGGCCGACACCGCCGTGGCAGCCGGTGCCAGGGCAAGGACGGTGGCGGCCGAGAAAGCAGCGGCAGAAATTCTTACGGACAGTTTGGAGGGCATGGGGGGACCCTTCTGCTCGAGCTGGATGAGTGCCCGCGAGTGTTGCAGACCCCCGCCCTCCGTCACGACAACTTGAAGCCGAACCCTTAACCGAGCACCGCTCCGGCCCCGCCCAGCAGAACGTGATCCCATCGGGCGAGCAGCCCGGCGCCTATCCGCCCGAGCCGTCTACGCCGCGCTGGCGCTACCAGCCGCGCTCCGCGAACTGGATCGACCTGGCCGGCTCGTCGACGTTGATGCCGACCATCGCCTCGCCCAGACCGCGGGAGACCTTGGCGACGACGTCGGGGTCGTCGTAGAAGGTGGTCGCCTTGACGATCGCCTCGGCACGCTGGGCCGGGTTGCCGGACTTGAAGATGCCGGAGCCGACGAAGACGCCCTCGGCGCCGAGCTGCATCATCATCGCGGCGTCGGCCGGGGTCGCGATGCCGCCGGCGGTGAACAGGACGACCGGGAGCTTGCCGTTCGCGGCCACCTCCTTGACGAGCTCGTAGGGCGCCTGGAGCTCCTTGGCCGCCACGTAGAGCTCGTCCTCGGCGAGGGCGCCGAGACGGCGGATCTCGCGCAGGATCGTACGCATGTGGGTGACCGCGTTGGACACGTCACCGGTGCCGGCTTCGCCCTTGGAGCGGATCATCGCCGCGCCCTCGGTGATGCGGCGCAGGGCCTCGCCGAGGTTGGTCGCGCCACACACGAACGGCACCGTGAAGGCCCACTTGTCGATGTGGTTCTCGTAGTCGGCCGGGGTCAGCACCTCGGACTCGTCGATGTAGTCGACGCCCAGGGACTGGAGCACCTGGGCCTCGGAGAAGTGGCCGATGCGGGCCTTTGCCATGACCGGGATGGAGACGGCCTCGATGATGCCGTCGATCATGTCGGGGTCGGACATCCGGCTGACGCCGCCCTGGGCGCGGATGTCGGCGGGGACGCGCTCGAGCGCCATCACCGCCACTGCCCCGGCGTCCTCGGCGATCTTCGCCTGCTCGGGGGTGACCACGTCCATGATCACGCCGCCCTTGAGCATCTCCGCCATCCCGCGCTTGACCCGCGAGGTTCCCGTCTCGTTCATGCTTGTTGCCATGTGGCGATCGTAGGTCGGGAACCGACGTAAGCCACCCTCGGAAAGCCCTGGTCAGGCCACTGTTCCCGAAGTGGACTGATCGCTGGTGAGGGCTTCGGCGGCCTCGGCAACCGCTGTCGGTGTGCCGGCGAGGGACCAGAGCACTCCCCCGGCCTCGACCTGGGCCGTGGTGCCGCCGACGCCGAGGACGAGGGCGGCCCCGGGGAGGCGGTCCCAGTCGGGGACGGAGTGCTGACAGAAGAGATGGAGCTTGCCCTGGGCGATGGCGGTGAGGTCCATCGATCCGGAGCCGAGGATCCGGATCGAGGCGGCTCGGGCGGCGACCCGGACGTACGCCTCGCCGGACGGGTGGCGCAGCTTGCGCGGGTGGAGGTAGGTGGTGAGGCACGCGTGCGAGAGCGGCGTGTCCGGCATCGCGTCGAGACGGATCCCGTTGCGGGTGGTGGGCAGGTCGGGGCCACCGACGTAGACGGCGTCCTCGGCCGGTGAGTAGACCGCCCCCAGGACGATGCTGTTCACGTCTTCCGGGGCACCGTCGGTCAGAGCGAGCGCCGAGCACCACCAGTCGAGGCCGCGTACGAAGTTGTAGGTGCCGTCCACCGGGTCGATGGTCCACACCCGTCCGGTGTCCGAGTCGCGAGCGGAGCCCTCCTCCCCCAGGATGCCGTCGCCGGGGTGCTCGGCGGCGAGCCGGTCGACGATCGCCTTCTCCGCGGCCTTGTCGGCAGCAGTGACCAGGTCGGAGACCGAGGTCTTGGTCTCGACCGAGTCGCCGATCCCCGCGGTGCGCATCTTGGCCGCGAGGGAGCCGGCGCCGCGGACGAGCTCCGCGGCCAGGCGTACGTCTGCCTCCGTCGGCGCGGTCACGATGCCGCCTCCTCGGCGAGGGCCTGGCGGCGAACCGTCCAGACACGCTGGATGACGGTGATCGTCGAGGCGACGGCGAGGATCCACAGCGCGATGTAGATGAGCAGGTCGAGGGAGAAGATGCCGGCGAGGCCGGTCATCACGAGGATCAGGACGAGCCGGTCGGCGCGCTCGGCGATCCCGACGTTGGCCGTGAATCCCAGGGACTCGGCGCGGGCGCGGGCGTAGGAGGTGACCGCTCCCGTCACCAGGCACCACAGGGTCAGCGCGAGGTAGAGGTCGGAGTCGCCGGGGCCGGCGAAGTAGAGCGCCAGGCCGCCGAAGACCGCGCCGTCACCGAAGCGGTCGAGGGTGGAGTCCCAGAAGGCGCCGAACTTCGAGGTGCGGCCGACGGCACGCGCCATCGCCCCGTCGATCAGGTCGCTGAAGACGAAGCAGGTGATGAAGACCGTTCCGGCGAACAGCTCGCCGCGCGGGTAGAAGGCCAGCGCTCCGATCGCTACTCCGATGGTGCCGACGAGCGTCACGAGGTCGGGGCTGATCTTCAGCGCCACGAACAGCCGGACGATGGGCGCGAGGACGACTCCCTGAACGAAGCCTTTGATGTGATCCAACATGGCGCGGCCACGCTATCGGATCCCGCCGAGACGTCACTCCCGCGCGCCGAAACGTCACTCAGATTCCGCCGAGGCGTCACTCGCGTCGGCCGAGGCGTCACGTACGTCGGCCGAAGTGTCACCCGCGTCGGCCGAAGCGTCACCCGCGTCGGCCGAAGCGTCACTCCCGTCGGCTGAGAGGTCAACGGATGACGTCTCGGCCGACGTACGTGACGTCTCGGCCGACGTACGTGACGTCTCGGCTAGGTTCCTTCGGTCAGATCGCGGACCTCGGCGTAGCGGGCGCGGACTGCGGGGTCGGGGTCGGCCTCGTAGGTCTCGGTGCCGGCGAGCTCCCACGTCGGCGGCTCGGCACCGCCGGCGAGGGCCCAGGCGGCCTGGCGGGCGGCGCCGTCGGCGACGTACTCCCCCGGCTCTGGGACGAGGACGGGGTGGCCGAGGACGACGGGGGCCAGGCGGCGTACGGCCTCGGAGCGGGCCCCGCCGCCGACGAGGAGCACACGGTCTACCGCGACACCTTGCGCCTTCAGCGCGTCGATGCCGTCGGCGAGCCCGCAGAGCAGGCCCTCGACGGCCGCGCGCGCCAGGTGGGCGGGCTCGGCGGTGGTCAGCGTCAGACCGTGGATCACACCCCGGGCCGAGGGCCGGTCGGGGGTGCGCTCCCCCTCGAGGTAGGGGACGAGGACCAGGCCGTCGGCACCCGAGGGCGCCTCGAGCGCCAGCCTGGAGAGCTGCTCGTGGCTCACCCCGAGCAGCCTGGTGGTGGCGTCGAGGACCCGCGCGGCGTTGAGGGTCGCGACCAGCGGCAGGTAGCGGCCGGTGGCGTCGGCGAAGCCCGCCACCGCGCCCGATGCATCTGCAGTGGGCGTCTCCGAGACCGCGCAGGCGACCCCGGAGGTGCCGATCGAGACGACCACGTCGCCGGGCCGCGCGCCGACGCCCAGGGAGGCTCCGGCGTTGTCGCCGCAGCCTGCCCCGAGCAGCGCTCCGGTCGACGTGCGTCCGGCTGACGCCGACGGCTCTAGCACCTCCGGAAGTACGACGTCGTCCCGCCCGAGTGCTCGCATCAGGAGGTCGCGCCGGTATTCGCCGGTGACCGCCGAGTAGTAGCCGGTGCCGCTGGCGTCGCTCCGGTCCGTACGCAGTGACCCGAGGTCGCCGCCGTCGGCGAGCTTCCAGGTGAGCCAGTCGTGGGGCAGGCACACCGCCGCGGTCCGAGCCGCCGCCTCCGGCTCGTGCTCGGCCAGCCAGCGCAGCTTGGTGGCGGTGAAGCTGGCCACCTGGACCGAGCCGACCGCCTCGGCCCAGGCCGCGGCGCCGAGCTCGGTGTTGAGCGCAGCGGCCGCGGCGGCCGAGCGGGTGTCGTTCCACAGCAGCGCGGGGCGTACGACCTCTCCGGCCTCGTCCAGGCACACCATCCCGTGCTGCTGTCCACCGACGGAGACCGCGGCGACGTCGGCGAGCCCGCCGGCGGCCTCGACCGCGGACGACAACGCCGTCCACCAGGCCGCGGGGTCCACCTCGGTGCCTTCGGGATGCGGCGCGGAGCCGGAGCGTACGAGCGCACCGGTCTCCGCGTCACGGACTACGACCTTGCACGATTGGGTCGAGGAGTCGACCCCGGCGACGAGCGGCATCGACCGAACCTAGCGGACGCCGAGGAGGTGGTCCATGGCGAGCTGGTCGAGGTGCTCGAACGCATAGCCGTGGTCGAGCGCCTCGATGTCGTAGTTCGCCTTGCGGACGTCCGCGAGCGTCTCGCCCTCGGCCAGGGTCGGCACGGACAGCTCCTCGACCTGCGAGGCCTCGAGCGCAGCCTTGACCTCCGGGTCCGCCCGGAACGCCTTGGCCCGCTCCCGCAGCACGAGGTAGTTGCGCATGCAGCCGGCGGCCGATGCCCACACGCCGTCCTCGTCCTCGGTGCGCGGCGGCTTGAAGTCGAAGTGGCGCGGGCCGTCGTAGCCCTTGGACTCCAGCAGGTCGACCAGGTTGAACGCACCGCGCAGGTTGCCCGCACCGAAGCGGAGGTCCTGGTCGAAGCGCGGGCCGTGCTGGCCGTTGAGGTCGATGTGGAAGAGCTTGCCGTGCCACAGCGCCTGGGCGACACCGGCGGCGAAGTTGAGCCCGGCCATCTCCTCGTGACCGACCTCGGGGTTGAGGCCGACCATCTCGGGGCGGTCGAGGGTGTTGATGAAGGCGAGCGCGTGGCCGATGGTCGGGAGCAGGATGTCGCCGCGGGGCTCGTTGGGCTTCGGCTCGATGGCGAACCGGATGTCGTAGCCCTGCTCGACCACGTAGTCGCCGAGCAGGTTCACGGCCTCGCGGTAGCGGTCCAGCGCGGCCGCGATGTCCTTGGCGGCGTGGGACTCGGCGCCCTCACGGCCACCCCACATGACGTACGTCGTCGCGCCGAGCTCGGCGGCGAGGTCGATGTTGCGCGCGACCTTGGCGATCGCGTAGCGGCGCACCTCGCGGTCGTTGGAGGTGAAGCTGCCGTCCCGGAAGACCGGGTGACCGAAGAGGTTGGTGGTGGCCATGGGCACCTTGAGCCCGGTCTCGTCCAGCGCGGCCTTGAGCTTGTCGATCTCCGCCTGGCGCTCGGCGTCGCTCGCGTCGATCGCGAAGACGTCGTTGTCGTGGAAGGTGATGCCGTAGGCCCCGAGCTCGGCCAGCTTGCGCACCGAGTGGGCGACGTCGAGGTGAGGCCGGCTCGCGGAGCCGAACACGTCCTGTCCGCTCCAGCCCACGGTCCACAGCCCGAAGGTGAACTTGTCCTCGGCGGTGGGGGTGTAATCCGTCATAGCCTTGTTTCCTCACATTAGTTCACGACTCGGACTATATGACGAACATGAAACGCGACGAGTGTCACATTGTCAACCCTTCCCGCGCATTCGAGCGGGTCGCTTGACCTAAAGTTCATAACTTGCTCTAATCCGTTCATGACGGTCAGAACCGAGCCCGCCCAGCATGCCGGGATGCGGGCGAGCAACCTCGCGCTCGTGCTCGGCGAGGTCGCCCGCACCAGTCCGGTCTCGCGCGCGCAGGTCGCTGCGCGCACCGGCCTGACGAAGTCGTCGGTCTCCGGTCTGGTCTCCGATCTGATCGCCGCCGGCCTGGTCCAGGAGAGCGCGCCGGCCGCGACCGAGCGGGGTCGGCCCGCCACAGCGCTCGACCTCGCTCCCGGCGGCATCGCCGGCCTCGGCCTGGAGGTCAACGTCGACTACCTGGCCGCCATGGTGACCGACCTGACCGGTGTGCCGCGCTACCACCACGTCCTACGCCGCGACAACCGCGGCCGCGAGGTCGACGAGGTGGTCGCCGACCTCATCGATCTGGCCCGTACGGCCGCCCGTAGCGCCGCTTCCCAGGGGCTGCCGCTCTCCGGCGCCTGCGTGGCGGTGCCCGGCCTGACGGTCGAGGGGGCCGTGGTGCGCACCCCCAACCTGGGCTGGGCACGGGTCGACCTCGCCGACGCCGTCGGTGAGGGCACCGGGCTCGACGTCGAACTCGAGAACGAGGCCAACCTGGCGGCTCTCGGCGAGATGTGGTTCGGCGGTCATGATCACGACGGGGCTCCCCTGCGCGACTTCGTGCACGTCTCCGGCGAGATCGGCATCGGCGGCGGCATCGTGATCGACGGGGAGGTCTTCCGCGGCGCCCACGCGGGCGCCGGCGAGCTCGGCCATGTCGTGGTGGCCCCCGACGGACCGCGGTGCGGCTGTGGCGGCCACGGCTGCCTGGAGCGGATGGCAGGGCAGCAGGAGATCCTCGCCCGCGCGCAGGTGGCGACGATGGCCGACCTCACCCGGGCCTGCGAGGCGGGCGATCAGGCCGCGCTGGACGCCGTCGCCAGTGCCGGCCGACACCTCGGCGTCGCGCTCGCCTCGGTCATCACCCTCCTCGACCCCACCGCGATCGTGCTCGGTGGCGCGTTCGCCACGCTCGCACCCTGGCTCACCGGGGCGACCGCGGCCTCGATCAGCCACCACACCGGTGCCGTCGAACCACCCCGGCTGCTGGTCTCCGGACTCGGCAGCGACGCCGCCGTCCGCGGAGCGGCCGGGACCGTCGTACGCCGCGTCATCGCCGACCCCGCCGCCCATCTCGCCCGGCAAGCTGCTCAACGGCCTTAGTCGCTGAGCTCGGGTCGGCCGTCATCGGTGGTCGAGCCGCCGGACCCACTAGGCGAAGGCGTGTCGAGACCAACACAGTCCCCTGTCGCGCTCGACGGGACTGTGTTGGTCTCGACACGCTCGGCCGCAGGCGGCCTCCCGGCTCGACCAGCGGGCTGGCGCTTAGTGCGAGACCGTCGCCGTCGTGATCCGCCGGTCGGCGGTGCTGACGCGATGGACGTCGCCAGTGACCGTGACCAGCGCCTTGTCACCGCCCGAGTTGCCGGCGCCGGAGGCCACCTCGACGTCGGAGAGCTCGGCGATGCCCTCGGCGACCGCGGCGGCGACCTTCTCACCGGCCGAGGCGGCGACCCAGACCTCGACCTCGCCGGGCTCGACGACACGGGCGAGTCCGCGGTCGGTGAAGGCCAGCCGGGCCGTGGGCACCTCGAAGCGCACCGTCGCCGACTCGGCCGGCTGCAGCGCGACGCGCTGGTAGCCGAGCAGCTGCGAGACCGGTCGGGCCACCGAGGCCAGCAGGTCGCGACCGTAGAGCTGGGCCACATCCACACCGGCGACCTCACCGAGGTTGGTGACGGTCACCTCCACCTCGAACGTGCCACCGGCCTCGACCACTCGATCGGCCGAGAGCCCGCTGTAGCCGAAGGTGGTGTAGGAGAGGCCGAAGCCGAACGGCCGCACCGGGGTGGAGTCGGCGGAGGTCACCCCGGAAGGGCCGCCGAGGATGGGATGGAGGTAGGTGTAGGGCTGGGCTCCGGCCGATCGCGGCAGCGTCAGCGGCAGTCGACCGGACGGGTTGACGGCGCCGGTGAGGATGCGCGCGAGCGCGGGTCCGCCCTCCTCCCCCGGGAAGAACGCCTGCAGCACCGCCGCAGGACGGCTGGGTCCGTCGAGGGCCCAGCCGATGGCGTACGGACGGCCGGTGACCAGCACCAGGACCGTCGGGGTCCCGGTGGCGACCACCGCCTCGATCAGCTCACGCTGGACGCCGGGCAGGTCGAGGGACTCGGTGTCGTTGCCCTCCCCCACGGTGCCCTTGCCGAACAGGCCCGCCTGGTCGCCGGCGACGACGACGGCGACCTCGGCTCGTTCGGCCGCCGCGAGGGCCGCCGCGAACCCCGTGGTGTCGGCGCCCTCGACCTCACAGCCGCGTACGACCTCGACCTCGGCGTCCGGGACCTCGGCCCGCAGCGCCTCGGCGATCGTCGGCACCTCGATGCCGAGCGCGACGCCGGGATGGTGGGCGAGGACGTGGTTGGGGAAGGAGTAGCAGCCCATCAGCGCCTCGGCGCGGTCGGCATTGGGGCCGATCACCGCGATCCTGGCGGCGGTCCCGGCGAGCGGGAGGGTGCCGTCGTTGGACAGCAGGACCACCGACTCCTCGGCCAGCCGGCGGGCCACGTCTCGGTGAGCCGGGGTGTCCAGATCGATCACCGACGGCGGCTCGGCGGTGAACTCCTCGTCGAGCAGCCCGGCCTCCTCCTTGGCGGCCAGCGCCCGGAGGACAGCGCGGTCGATGACGGTCTCGTCCACCTCACCGGCGCGGACCAGCGCGGCCAGCGGCTCGAGGAACGCGTCGCCGCTGGGCAGCTCGACGTCGATCCCGGCCTCGAGCGCCATC
Source organism: Nocardioides sp. (assembly GCF_014360585.1). Lineage (GTDB taxonomy): Bacteria > Actinomycetota > Actinomycetes > Propionibacteriales > Nocardioidaceae > Nocardioides. The sequence continues at coordinate 31,023 of NZ_JACIXG010000019.1, read as the reverse complement.
GCCGCGGCGTGGCCCCGGTCTGCCGCGACGCCGTGCATGAGCGCGAGGAAGGCCACCGAGAAGTAGTCGGCCACGACGGTCCCGTCGAAGCCCCACTCCTCGCGCAGCAGCCCGGTGAGCAGCTCGGCGTTGGCCGCCATCGGGACGCCGTCGACGTCGTTGTAGGCATTCATCACCGACCTCGCGCCTCCGTCCAGGACGGCCATCTCGAAGGGCGGCAGGAACAGGTCGGCCAGCTCCCGCGGTCCCGCGGAGACCGGAGCGTGGTTGCGGCCCGCCCGCGATCCGGAGTAGCCCACGAAGTGCTTCAAGGTGGCCTGGATGCCCGCGGACTGCAGCCCCCGGACGTACGCGGTCCCGACCGTCCCCACCACGTAGGGGTCCTCGGAGATGGCCTCCTCGGTGCGGCCCCAGCGCGGGTCACGGATCACGTCGAGCACCGGCGCGAGGCCCTGGTGCACCCCCAACGTACGCAGCGAGGAGCCGATCAGGGACGCCATCTCCTCGACGAGGTCGGGGTCGAACGCGGCTCCCCAGGCCAGCGGCGTCGGGAAGCAGGCGGCCTTCCAGGCGGCCAGCCCGGTGAGGCACTCCTCGTGGACCAGCGCCGGGATGGCGAGCCGGGTCTCGCGCCGCAGCCGCCGCTGCTCCTCCCACAGCCACCGCGCACGCTCGACCGGGTCGACCGGTCGGGTGCCGTAGACCCGGGTGAAGTGGCCGATCCCGTGCTCGGTGACCTCGGCGAGCCTCGTCGGCGCGCCGGCCGTCATCTCGCCGGCCAGCGGCGCGACGACCTCGTCGCCGTGGTCGATCCAGAAGCCGACGAGCTGCGCCAGCTTCTCCTCGAGCCTCATCCGCGCGTGCAGCTCCTGCACCCGCGTGGACACCTGCGGCCATGCGCGCCGGTGGGCTCGTTCCTGGACTCGTTTCTGGGCGTCCGTCATCCCTTCACCGCTCCTTGCAGTCCGGAGACGATCCGGCGCTGCAGGGCCAGGAACAGCACCAGCGCCGGGATCATCGCGATCGTCGTGAACGCCAGGACACCGGCGGTGTCGGCGGAGTGCTCGGTGGAGAAGTCGGCCACCCCGAGCGGCAGCGTGCGCATCTCCCCCTGAAGGAGCAGCAGCGGCAGGATGTAGGCGTTCCAGGAGGTCACGAAGGCGAGCACCGCGACCGTGATCACCCCCGGCATCGACAGCGGCAGCATGATCCGCCAGAAGACGCCGATCCGTGAGGCACCGTCGATCAGTGCCGCCTCCTCGAGCTCGCGCGGCAGCGCCATCAGGAACGGCCGGAGGATCACCACCGTCAGCGGCAGCGCGAACGCCGCCTGGGGCAGCGCCACTCCCCACCAGGTGTTGCCCATCCCCAGGTCACGGGTGACCAGGATGAACAGCGGGATCACCGCCACCGCGGCCGGGAAGAGCAGGCCGAGCACGAAGACCATGAACAGCGCCTCGCGCCCCTTGAACCGGTAGCGCGCGAGCGGATAGGCGGCCATCACGCCGAAGACCACCGCGACTGCCGTGGTGATCACCGCGATGATGGTCGAGTTGACCGCGTACGTCCAGAACGACCCGCCGCTCAGCACGCTGGAGTAGTTCGTCCCGACCCACGGATCGGGCAGCCCGGTCGGCTTCTCGGCCAGCTGGGCGTTGGTGCGGAAGCCGCCCATCGCTCCGTAGAGCACCGGTCCGACGGTGATCGCCACGACGATCAGCGCGATCAGATAGACGAGCACGTTGTTGCCGCCGCGCTTGCCGCGCGGCGCCAGATTCGTCGTCATGCCGCCTCCTTGGTGTCACGGCGCAGCACGACCAGCTGGTAGACCAGCGCCATCACGAACGCGATCGCGAACAGGACCACCGAGGCGGCGCCCGCGATGCCGTAGTTGTGCCGGTTGGTGCCTTCGTCGATCAGGTACGTCGCCATCGTGGTCGTCGCGTTGGCCGGGCCGCCGCCGGTGAGGACCCAGATCATGTCGAAGCACTGGATCGAGCCGATCATCGACAGGAAGCACCAGGTGCGGATCGTCGGGCCGAGCAGCGGGATGCTGATCCGCCACTGCGTCTGCCACCAGCCGGCGCCGTCGAGCTGCGCCGCCTCGTAGAGTTCCTCGGAGACTCCCTGCAGCCCGGCGAGGAACAACAGGACCGCCAGGCCGAGGTACTTCCAGGTCAGCACCGCGAGCACCACCCACAGGGCGACCTCGGGGGTGCCGAGCCAGCCCTCCTCGGGCGGGGACAGGCCGATCCCGTTCATGAGGGCGTCGACCAGCCCGTACTCCGGCTGCAGCAGCTGGAACCAGATGACCCCGGCGATGACCTCGGCCAGGACGTACGGGACGAAGATCAGCGTACGCAGCACCCCCTGCCCCGCCATCTTGCGGTTGAGCAGCAGCGCGATGGCCACGCCCAGGGGGAGCTGCACGATGATCGAGCCGACCACGATGATCATGTTGTGGGCGACCGCGGCCCGGAAGACGTCGTCGGCGAGCACCTCGGCGTAGTTCGCGAACCCGATGAAGTCGTCCAGCGGCCCGAGGCCGTTCCAGTCGTAGAGCGAGAACCGCGCCGCGGTGAAGATCGGCCAGGCGACGAAGAGGGCCATCAGCGCCAGGGCGGGGGTCACGAAGAACGCGATCTCCGCCCACTTACGCCAGGCGTCGTGCCGGTGCGGCCGCCCCGAGGCGACCGCACCAGTAGCTGCTTCAGAGCTCACGAGGCGACCGTGCCTCCCGCGAACCTGCATTCCGACATGCTCACTTCTCCTTGTCCGCGGCTTCCTGGGTCGCCTTGACGACGTCCTCAGGGGTGGCCTTGCCCGCGAACTGCAGCGCGATCTCGTCGTTCATCGCACCACCGACGGACTCACCGAAGGCGGTGTCGAAGTAGAGCTGTACGAAGGGCGCCTCGTCGCGGACCTTCAGCAGCTCGGCCAGCGCGGGGTCCTTGACCGCGGAGCCGGCCGCGGGGATGGTCGGCAGGCCCATGTCGTTCTCGGCGAAGCCCTTCTGGACCTCGTCGGAGAGCAGGTGGTTGACGAGGTCGACAGCCTTGTCGGGAGCCCCCTCGGAGACCGCCCAGGCGTCACCGCCACCGAGCTGGGCGGCCGGGTCACCCTCGCCGCCGTCGACGGCAGGGAACGGGAACCAGCCGGTCTTGTCACCAAGTCCCTGCTTGTCCTCGGTGATGCCCTGCATCACGCCGGGCTCCCAGTGGCCGGCCAGCTCCATGGCGACCTTGCCGGTGGCCAGCAGGCCGCTGGCCGAGGTCGGGCCGGTCTGCGACGGTGTCGACAGGAAGCCCTTGTTGAACGGCTTCTCGGCGACGATCTCCTCGACGGTCTCGCCCGCCTCGACGAAGCACGGGTCGGAGAAGTCCAGGTCGGCGACCGCAGTCTCGAGCACGTCCTGGGAGCAGGCGCGCAGCGCGGTGTAGTACCAGTAGTGCGCCGCCGGCCAGCCGTCTCCGGCGCCCAGCGAGACCGGGGTGATGCCGGCCTTGTCGAGCTTGTCGAACGCGGCGTACAGGTCCGCCATGGTCGCCGGGGGCGCGGTGACCCCGGCCTTCTCGAAGAGCTCGGTGTTGTACCAGAACCCGACAACCCCCATGGAGAACGGCAGGGCGTACGTCTTTCCGTCGACCTGCCAGCCGGCGGCGCTGCCGCCGATCTGCTCGATGATGTCCTTGGAGTCCTCGGAGAGGTCGCGGGTGAGACCGGCCTCGACGTGGTCGGCGAGCTCACCGCCGCCACGCTCCATGTAGACGTCCGGGACGTCGCCGCTCTGGAAGGCGGCGTCGAGCTTGGTCAGCATGTCCTCGTGGGCCATCGCCTGGACCTTGACGTCGACGCCAGGGTTGGCGTCCTCGAAGTCCTTCGCGACCTGCTCGTAGAACCCCTTGCCGGGGTCGTTGTTGGAGTTGTGCCACCAGGTGATGGTCTTGTCGTCGCCACCGGAGTCGCCCGAGCCGCCACAACCGGTGGCGGCAATCATCAATCCGGCGCACAACGCAGCGAGCGCTTGTGTCTTTCTCGGCATCTTGGGACCTCTTCGTCACAGCTCGGGATGTGTGGGTGATGTGACTGCCGCCACATTCTCGGGACGAGCATGACGGTTGTCCAGCCGGTGTGTCAATCGTTGTCGATAACGTTTTCGTAGATGGTTCTCGATCCTGGCCCGGGTGGGCTACTGTCAGGCCATGAGTACGGTCGACCAGCCCCGCCCCCGCCGGGTGACGATCAACGACGTGGCCCGGGAGGCAGGGGTCTCGGTGGCCACGGTCTCGAAGGTGATCAACGAGCGTTACGGCGTCAGCGAGGCGACGAGCGAGAAGGTGCTCGCGGTCATCGAGCAGCTCGGCTACCAGTCGTCGCTGATCGCCTCGAGCCTGCGCCGCAAGTCCACCGGTGTCATCGGCGTGCTCGTCGCCGAGTTCGAGCCCTACTCCGCCGAGCTCCTCAAGGGCATCTCAGCGGCCCTGGACGGCACGGGCTACGAGCTGTTGGCGCATGCCGGACGCACCGGCGCCCACAACCACACCGGTTGGGAGCGCCGCTCGCTCTCCCGCCTCGGCCACACCCTGATCGACGGCGCGATCGTGGTGACCCCCTCGATGATCATCACCGACGAGACCACCATCCCGGTCGTCGCCATCGACCCCCACACCGGACCCGACGGCCCGATGACCGTCGACGCCGACAACACCACCGGCGCGCGGCTCGCCGTCGACCACCTGGTCGGACTCGGCCACCGGCGCATCGGCTTCCTCGGCGGCCGCCCCGATCTCCGCTCCGCCGGCCTGCGTGAGCAGGGCTACCGCGATGCCCTCCAAGACGCCGGCCTGAGCGTCGCCCCCGGCCTGATCAGGGTGGGCGGCTACCACCCCGAGCTCGCCGAGGCACCGGCCCGCGAGATGCTCTCGTTCCCGCCCGGCGAGCGCCCCACCGCCGTCTTCGCCGCCAACGACATCTCCGCGATCAAGGTCATCGAGGTCGCCGGCTCGCTCGGTCTGCGCGTCCCCGAGGACCTCTCCGTGGTCGGTTTCGACAACGTACCCGAGTCCCGCGACGCCACTCCCCCGCTCACCACCGTCGCCCAGCCGCTCCACGAGATGGGCCGGGCCGCCCTCGGGCTCCTGCTCGAGCTCCTCGAGGGCAAGCAGACCGAGCGCCACCTGCGGCTGCCCGCCGAGCTGGTCGTACGCGGCAGCACGGCTGCCCCCTCCCCGCCGAAACCGTAGTTCTGGCGCGCCGAGTCGGCTCATCCTGACACGATTTCATGCCGAGTCGGCTCGTCATGACGAGCCGACTCGGCGTAAGAGAGCTACACGTGCCCGGTCGCCGATGCTCTCCGCCTGGAGAGGGCGTCGACGCTGGCCGCGACCAGGAGGACGAGGCCGGTGACCATCCAGACGGTGCCCTGGGGCTGGTCGAGGAGGCCCATCCCGTTGTCGATGACCGCCACGACGGTGCCGCCGATGACAGCGTCGATGACCCGGCCCTTGCCGCCGAAGAGCGAGGTGCCGCCGATGACAGCAGCACCCACGGCATAGAGCAGCGTGGTCTCGCCACCGGTGTTCGGGTTCACCGAGTTGGTGCGGCTGGCGATCATGATGCCGGCCACGGCAGCCATGGTCGAGCAGAGGATGAAGCACGACAGGCGCACCCGGAACACGTTGATCCCGGCCCGCCGCGCCGCCTCGGCGTTGCCGCCGACCGCATAGACGTGTCTCCCCCAGGCGGTGCGGGCCAGCATGAAGGTCAGCACGATCAGCAGACCGACGATCACCACGAGCGAGACCGGCACCCCCTTGAGCGAGGTCAGCGCCGGGTTGCGGCTGCGCTCGACGGAGAGATAGCCGACGACCGCGAGCACCACGGCCGTCAGCAGCCCGGTCTTCAGCGCCCACAACAGGATGGGCTGGACGGTGAGGTTCTTGGCGCGACGGCGCGCATCGGTGACGTACGTCGAGGCCGCATAGCCCACGATGCACATGATGCCGAGCGCCCAGCCGAGCCAGAGCGGCAGGTTGGCGTTGTTGAGGCCGTTGATGAAGTCGTTGCGGTAGGGAATCGTCCCGCCCTCGCCGATCATCGTCAGGAGCACGCCCTGCAGCCCGAGGAAGGCGGCCAGGGTGACCACGAACGAGGGGATCCCGAGCCTGGCCACCAGCAGCCCGATGAGCAGACCGATCACCGCTCCGGTGAGCAGCGCTGCCAGCAGCGCCGGGACCAGCGGCCACTCCTGCCTGGTCAGGAACACCCCGAGCACCCCGGCACAGGCGCCGCCCGCGAACCCCGCCGACAGGTCGATCTCGCCCAGCAGCAGCACGAAGACCAGGCCCATCGCGAGCACGGTCACCCCCGCCGACTGACCGATCAGGTTGGCGAAGTTGAACGAGTTGGTGAACTGCTCGGGTCGCAGCGTGGAGAAGACCACGACGAGCGCGATCAGGCCCAGCACCGCCGGCAGCGAGCCGACCTCGCCGCCCCTGAGCTTGGCCAGGTAGGCCCGGAAGATCCCACCCAGCGAGTTGTCCGGCTCCGGATCCGGCACCGAGGCGACGGTCGGGTCATCGGTGTCCAGACTCATGCCGCACCACCTTCAGGACCGACGCCGGTGGTGATCGCCTGCACGACCCTCTCGCGAGTCGTGGAGGCGACCTCGAACTGACCGACCATGGCCCCCAGATACAGCACCGCGATGTCGTCGGCGACCTCGAAGACGTCGTTGAGGTTGTGGCTGATCAGCAGGACGCCGAGGCCCCGGTCGGCCAGGCGCCGCACCAGCCGGAGCACCTGCTCGGTCTGCGCCACGCCGAGCGCGGCGGTCGGCTCGTCGAGGATGACCAGCTTGGAGTTCCACAGCACGGCGCGGGCGATCGCCACGGTCTGCCGCTGGCCGCCGGAGAGGGAGGCCACCGGCGTACGCACCGACTTCAGCGTACGCACCGAGAGACCGTCGAGCGTCTCGCGAGCACGCTGCTCCATGGTGTCCTCGTCGACCAGCCGCAACCGCTTCATCTCCCGACCGAGGAACATGTTGTGGACGACGTCGAGGTTGTCGCAGAGCGCGAGGTCCTGGTAGACGACCTCGATGCCGAGCGCGGCGGCGTCCTTCGGGCTGGTCACCTTCACCGGCTCGCCCTCGAAGAGGTAGTCACCGGCGTCGAAGAGATGGATCCCGGCCATCCCCTTGACCAACGTGCTCTTGCCGGCGCCGTTGTCGCCGACGAGCGCGGTGACCCGGCCAGACTGCACCGAGAGGTCCACCCCGCGCAGGACCTGCACGGCGCCGAAGGACTTCTCGACGCCGCGCAGCTCCAGCAGCGGAGTCACTGAGGCACGCCGTTCTCAGTGCACAGGTCCGCGATCGCACCGGCGCACACCTCGGCGGCGTCGGCCTGACCGTCCTCGATGACCGACCCGACGGTCTCCTTGGTCACCCAGACGGGCTCGGCGAGCACCGACGGCACGTCCTTGCCGGCCTCGGTGTCCTCCACGGTGCCGGTGGCGAGCGCGTCGGCGGCGTCCTCGTCTCCCTCGATCAGCGCGATCGCCAGGTCGGCGGCCGCCTTGGCCTCGAGCGCGGTGTTCTTGTAGACCGTGCCGCACTGGAAGCCCTGCAGGATGTTCTGCAGACCCTCGACCGAGGCGTCCTGACCGGTCACCGGGATCTTGCCGGCCACCTTGTTGGCCTTCAGCCGGGCGATGATGCCGCCGGCCATGGTGTCGTTGGCGGAGACCACGCCGTCGATCTTTCCGCCGTTGGCGGTGTACATCTGGTCGAAGACCTTCCCGGCCTTGGTGGCGTCCCACTCCCCCGACTGGTCACCGACGAGCTTGTAGGTGCCGTCGGCGATCTTCGCCTCGAGCGCCTTCTCGTAGCCCGACTTGAACAGGGCCGCGTTGTTGTCTGTGGCCGCACCGTTGACGTAGACGATGTTGCCGCCGCTCTTGCCCGCCGCGGTGATGCACTCGTCGAGGCCCTTGCCCATCAGCTCACCGACCAGCACGTTGTCGAAGGAGACGTAGTAGGAGGCGCCGCCGTTGAGCGTCAGCCGGTCGTAGTCGATGCTCGTCACGCCGGCGTCGGCGGCCTTCTTCAGGCAAGCCGCACCCGACTCGGAGTCCAGGTTGGTGATGATGATGACCTTGACCCCCTCGTTGATCATGCTGTCGCACAGCTGACCGAACTTGGCGGTGTCACCCTGCGCGTTCTGGATCGTGGCCTCGAGGCCGGCTTCGGTGAACGCCTTCTCCAGGTTGGGCCGGTCCTGCGCCTCCCAGCGAGGAGACGTGGTCGCGTCCGGCAGGATCACGCCGACGTCGGTGCCACCCGAGCCGCCCGCGTCGCCGCCACCGTCATCCGAGCCACCACATGCCACGAGCGATGCGGTCGACAGGGTCGCGACCGCCGCGACCGCGATCAGGCGGCCGATCTTGTGCGTGTTCATCGTCGAACTCCTCAGTCTTGGGTGTGATCTAAGTCACGTCGGGGTGCAACCTATCTCCTCCAGCGCCGCCGTGAAGCGGTTCTGAGGAGATCTCGATGGCGGATCGACAACAGCCGTACGCCTGCAGGTCACCGTTGCTCGCTATGGTGCGACGGCTCCCGCCCCACCGACGTCCAACTAGAACAGCGATCACGTGACCGCCACCTCGGATTTCCGCACGCCCGCGACCGACCGGGCCGACAGTGGCCCCAACAGCCCCAAATCTGGGCAGTCCCCCTCCGGGTCGGCCGCCAGCCACATCAGCGAGATCCACGGCCTGCGTGGCATCGCACTGGCGCTCGTGGTCGCCTTCCATCTCTTCGGCAACGGCCGGGTCTCAGGCGGGATCGACGTCTTCCTGGTCGTCTCCGGCTTCCTCGCCACCCGATCGCTGGTGGGCAAGGCGGAGCGTGGCCGGGTCCGGCTGGGCGAGCACTACGGACGTACGTTCGCGCGGCTCGCCGCGCCGGCCTTGATCGTGCTGGCCGCGACGGCCGCGCTGATGGTCGCCTTCATGCCGCAGACGCTGTGGACCCAGACGACCCGCGAGATCATCGCCTCCGCGACCTACACGCTCAACTGGGAGCTCATCGCCAACCAACTCACCTACGGCGCGGCGGGGCCGTCATCGACTCCCGTGCAGCACTTCTGGTCGCTCGCGGTGCAGGGCCAGTTCTTCCTGCTGTGGCCGTTGGTGGTCGGCGGGCTCGCCCTCGTGCTCCGCGCGCTGGCCCGAGGACCGCTGCGCGGCCGGCTCAGCCTCGCCCGCGTGCTGTTCGTGCTGACCGCGGTCGCATTCGCGATCTCCTTCGCCTACGCGTTCAAGGTCTCCGGGGCCGACCAGGCCGCGGCGTACTTCAACTCCCTCACCCGCTTCTGGGAGATCGCCGCCGGCGCCCTGACCGCGCTCGCCCTGCGCCGCCTGAGCCTGCCCGAGCAGATCAAGCCGTACGCCGCGTGGGCCGGGATCGCCCTCGTCGTGAGCTGCGGTTTCGTGATGGACGGCGCGGACCGCTTCCCGGGCCCGGAAGCCCTGTGGCCGGTCGCCGGGGCGCTGCTGGTGATGGTCGGCTCGACGCCGTCGCCGCGAGGGCCGCGCCGCTTGCTGGCGACCCGTCCGCTGCGGTTCGTCGCCGACATCTCCTACGAGCTCTACCTGTGGCACTGGCCGCTGCTGATCGTCTGGCTCTACTACTCCGGCGGCGAGCGCCTCACCATCGCGTCGGCGGCGGGTGTGCTGGTCGTCTCGACGCTGCTCGCCTGGGCGACCAACCGGCTGGTGACGCGACCGGTCCAGACGTACGTCATCAGGCCCGGCGGCCCACGGGCCCTGGTCGCCACCCTCGCCGCCCTCGTGGTCGCCGTCGGCGCCGGCTGGAGCGGCCTGGCCGCGATCGACCGCTCCGAGGAGAGGGCGATAGCCGCGGCGGCCCGGCTCGCCGCCGCCGACCCCTACTCGACCGAGTGTCTCGGGGCGGCCGCGCTGGCGGCGAGCGCCGCCGGAGGCTCGTGCCTCAACCCCGACCTGAACGGCGAGCTGATCCCGGCGGTCGCCGCCATCGGCACCGACGACGACAACCGGGCCCCGTGCTGGTCCTTCGCGGAGCGTCCGGTGCGGTTCAGCGCATGCCCGAACGGAGCCGTCGAGGGCTATGAGAAGCGGCTGCTGATGGTCGGCGACTCCCACGCCGTAGCCCCGGTCGGCGCACTCGACCTGATCGGCGACCAGCGCAACTGGCGCATCGACGTCGCCGCGCGAGCCGCCTGCCACTGGAACGCCCGGCCGCTGGGGCGGAACATCGCCGACAACCGCCCCGCCTGCGCGGAGTGGAACCGCCAGCTCGAGGCCTATCTGCGCGCACCCGAGCAGAAGGACCTCGACGCGATCGTCGTGACCCACTCGGCCCGCAAGATGACCCAGCCGCTGGCCGGCGAGACTCCCTACGAGTCCACCGTCAACGGCCTGGTCGAGGCCTGGAGCCAACGGCCGTCGAAGAAGGTCCCGGTGATCGCGCTCGTCGACAACCCGATGTTCGAGCCCGACAGCGCCGCCTACCTACGCACCACGCTGGGCTGCATCCAGCGGCACTCCCCCGAGACCGCCGGCGAGGCGTGCGGGCGCCCGCGCACGGACGTCCTCTTCGAGGATCCGCACCGCGACGCGGTCACCCGCGACCCCAACGCACACCTGGTCGACCTGACCCACCTGTTCTGCGAGGACCGGGTCTGCCCGGCGGTCGTCGGCAACGTCATCGTCTACCGCGACGGCAACCACCTCACCGCGCGGTACGCCCGCACGCTGGCGCCCTACCTCGGCCAGGAGCTGGCCCGCATCGTCGCTTAGCGGGCCACGGCGAGCGCGTCGATCTCGACGAGCATCTCCTCGCGCGGCAGGCCGGTCATCACGGTGGTACGACACGGCAGGATGCCGCCCTCGGGGACCCGTGAGCCGATGAACTCACCGTAGGCGTCGTTCATCGCGGCGAAGTCGTCGCGGGTCGTCAGGTAGACCCGGAGCATCAGCACGTCCTCGAAGCCCGCGCCGGCGGCAGCCAGGATCGCCTCCACGTTCTGGAGGGTGCGCACGGTCTGGGCCTTCACGTCACCGGGGAACAGGTATTCGTTGGTGGCGGGGTCGACGGGACCCTGACCGGAGACCTGGATCAGGCCGCCGCGGACGACGCCCTGGGAGAAGGTGTGCGCGGGAGCGGGGGCCTGGTCGGTGGAGATGCGGATGTCGGACATGGGTTGGCTTTCCTCTCGGAGTGTTCTCATGAGCTCCGGCCGGCCCAGTCGGCGGAGATCGCTTCGGTTGCGGCGAGGAGCTGCGGCACCAGGGCACGCACTCCCTCGCGGGGCAGGATGACGTCGGGCACGGAGACAGAGACCGCGGCGATGACCCGCCCGGCCTCGTCGCGTACGGGCGCCCCGACGCAGTTGATGAAGTCCTCGTGCTCGCCGGCGTCCTCGACCCAGCCCTGCTCGCGGGTCCGGGCGAGCACGTCTCGGTAGCCCGCCGCGTCGGCGATGGTGCGGCTGGTGAAGGGCCGGAAGTCGATGCCCGCGATCACGGCGTCGCGCTCACCCGGCGGCAGGTCCGCGACGAGCACCTTTCCGACGGCGGTCGCGTGCAGGGCGGCGGGCAGACCGACGCGGGAGTACATCCGGACGGAGTGGGTGCTCTCGACCTTGGCCAGATAGATGGCCGCGCCGTTCTCGTACGCAGCGAGGTGGACCGCCTGGCCACCGGTCTCGGCAGCGAGCCGGGCCAGGTGCGGCTGGGCGACGTCGCGGATCGCGTGCTGGGCCAGGGCCATCGTGCCGAGCGCGAACAGCCGGGAGCCGAGGTGGTAGCGCTGGTGGTCGTCGCGGCGTACGAACCGGTCGGCCTCCAGGGTGTGCAGGAGCCGCATGGCGGTGGTCTTGTGGACCTCGAGGATGGCGGCCACCTGGTCGAGGGATCGCTCGCCCTCACCGAGCTCGATGAGGATCCGAAGCGCGCGGGAGAGACTCTGGCTCATCGGACCTCCTCGGAGGTCGCCAGCGCCGGAGAGTCGATGCCGACGGCGCTGACCCGGGTCTCAGCCCAGTCGTCCTCGGAGCAGTCGAGCAGCCGGGCGCGTACGCCGGCAGCCGGTGGGGTCGCGTGGTCGCCGGTCGCGGCCAGCACGCCCGCGGCGACCAGATGGCCCTGCCGCAACCGGCCGACCGGTCCGAAGCCGTCGACGAGGGCGGCGAGGTAGCCCGCCGCGAACCCGTCCCCCGCGCCGACCGGCTCGACGACGTCGACCTGAAGAGCGGGGACCTGCGCCGCGCTGCCGTCCGGGTCGTGCTCCGCGGCCGCGTGGGAGTCGGCCTTGATCACCAGGCGCGGGCGCTCCCCCAGCAGCTCACGGAGGTCCTCAGGAGTGCAGACACCGAGGGCCGCCCGGGCCTCGTCGGCGCCGACCAGGACGATGTCGGCCGCGCGGAGCAGGTCGAGGAGCGGCGTGATGCTGCGCTCGGTCCACAGCGCCGGTCGCCAGTTGAGGTCGACGCTGAGCCGGAAGCCGAGCTCGTCACGCAGCTCGAGCAGGCGCGCGACCAGGGCCGACCCCTCCTCGAGGATGCCGACGGTGATGCCCGAGGTGTGCACGACCTCGGCCGAGGCCAGCGCCGCCGCCACGCCGGGCCGGTCGAGCAGGTCGGCATCCATCGCCGCCGCCGCGGAGCCGGTGCGGTAGTAGTGCATGCGGCTGCCGCCGGGCGCCGGCTCCTTCACGTAGAGACCCGTCGGCCGATCCGGGTCTCGCTGGACCTCGACCTCCACGCCGCGGGCGGTCAGGTCGTCGGTCACCACGTCACCGAACGGGTCCTCGCCGAGCCGGGAGACCCAGGCGGCTCGCACGCCCAGGGCGGTCAGACCTCTGGCGACGTTCGCCTCGGCGCCACCGACAGAGCGGCTCAAGGTCTGCGCCTCGACGAGCGGCTGGTCGCCCTCCGGGCGCAGCACGACCATCGCCTCCCCGAGGCAGACCACTCGCGCGTCTCCGTTGCTGCCCACGAATGGGGCTCCTCCCTGTTGGTTCCGGGTCGACCGTTGACGGCCGGTGTGACCGATGCTACAACTATCAAACCAGATTACGCAATCATCATTGCATAATGCGCAACGAAGGAAGGACGGGTCATGGATCACCCGGCAGCCCACATCGACGCAGCGGCCCTCACGACGCTGCGTGAGGAGCGGGTCGACTGGCGCCACAAGGCGATCCCGCCCTCGTTCTGGGGACGCACCGTCGCCGAGATGCTCGAGGCCGCGCCGCGGCTCTCGGAGCTGCCCACACCCGTGCTCTCGCTCTCCCGGGTCGCGATGACCCACAACCGCGACGTGCTGGCCGCCTGGTGCGCCGAGCGCGGGATCGCGCTGGCACCGCACGGCAAGACCACCATGGCTCCGCAGCTGTGGGCCGAGCAGCTGGCTGCCGGCGCGTGGGCGATCACCGTGGCCAACCTCCCCCAGCTCGCCGTGGCCCGCGCCTTCGGCGTCTCCCGGGTGATCGTGGCCAACGCGATCCTCTCCCCGCTCACGCTGCGCTGGATCTCCGACCAGCTCACCGACGACGCCGGGCTGGAGGTGATGGTGTGGGCCGACTCGCCACGGACGGTGGTTCTGATGCACGAGGCGCTCGCTGCCCATGCCGCCGAGGTCGGGCCGCGCCGCCCGCTCGCCGTCCTCGTCGAGCGTGGCGCAGCCGGCGGTCGCACCGGCGCCCGGGACGAGGCGACCGCTGTGGCCGTCGCCGAGGCCGTCGCGGCCTCACCGCATCTGGAGCTCGCCGGCGTCACCGGCTACGAGGGCGCCCTGGCACACACCGCCGACGAGGCTGCCCTCCAGGTCGTCCACGCCTACGTCGACAGCCTGGTCTCGCTGCACCGGCGGATCTCCGACCTGCTGCCCGCCGACCGGACGCCCGTGGTGAGCGCCGGCGGCAGCGCCTACTTCGAGCAGGTCGCCGACGGGCTCGCCCCGCTCGTGGCAGGTGACGAGGCCCGCGTCGTGCTGCGCAGCGGCGCGTACATCACCCACGACGACGGCTTCTACCGCGGCATCTCTCCCCTCGGCAGCGCCCCGCGCACCACCGGACCCGGCCTGCGCAGCGCCCTCCACGGGTGGGTGCGGGTCTCCTCCCAGCCCGAGCCCGGACTCGCGCTCTTCGATGCGGGCAAGCGCGATCTGCCCTTCGACGAGGGCCTTCCCGAGGTCCAGCTCGTGCGCGCCCGCACGACCGGCGCCCCGCCGGCGCCGATCACCGGCGCAACCGTGACCGCGCTCAACGACCAGCACGGCTTCCTCCGCTGGGACCCCGCCACCGAGGCGCCCGTCGTGATCGGCGACGAGCTCCGTCTCGGCCTCTCGCACCCGTGCACAGCCTTCGACAAGTGGAGCCTCATCCCGATCCTCGACGACGCCGACGCCGACGACCCGGTCGTCGTCGACCTCGTGCGGACCTGGTTCTGAGACCAGCCAGGAGCCACCATGACCGACCTGCTCATCCGCGACGCGACCGTCATCGACGGCACCGGCGCCCCGGCCTTCCACGCCCACGTCAGCATCGACGCCGGACGGATCACCGGCATCCACACCGATGCGCCGCCACCGGCCGCGCGGCGCACCGTCGACGCCGCCGGCCGGGCGCTGACCCCGGGGTTCATCGACATGCACGCCCACTCGGACCTGCAGATCCTGGTCGCGCCCGACCACACCGCCAAGGTGAGCCAGGGAGTCACGCTCGAGGTCGTCGGGCAGGACGGACTCTCCTTCGCGCCCGCCGACCCCGCCGCCCGCGCGCACCTGCGCCGGCAGATCGCCGGCTGGAACGGCGAACCGGACGACTTCGACTTCGACTGGGACACCGTCGCCGGCTACCTGGACCGGCTCGACCGAGGGATCGCGTGCAACGCGGCGTACCTCGTCCCGCAGGGGACGCTGCGGCTGATGGTCGTCGGCCCGGACGACCGGCCCGCGACCGCCGCCGAGATCACCGAGATGGCCCGGCTGCTCCGGATCGGGCTCGAGGAGGGCGCGGTGGG
This sequence comes from Nocardioides sp., assembly GCF_014360585.1. Taxonomy (GTDB): domain Bacteria; phylum Actinomycetota; class Actinomycetes; order Propionibacteriales; family Nocardioidaceae; genus Nocardioides. Next base: position 15,955 of record NZ_JACIXG010000019.1, on the reverse strand, counting down.
GATGAGCAGCGGCCTGACCTACCCGCCGAGCATGTTCGCCGACGACGAGGAGCTGGCCACCCTGTGCCGGGTCGTCGCCGAGGCCGGCGGCTACTACAGCCCCCACCACCGCTCCTACGGTGCCGGCGCGCTGGAGGCGTACGCCGAGATGATCGCCGTCGCCCGGTCCTCCGGATGCGCCCTCCACCTCACCCACGCGACCATGAACTTCGAGCCGAACCGCGGGCGAGCAGGCGAGCTCGTCGAGCTCATCGACACCGGCCTCGCCGAAGGCGTCGACATCACGCTCGACACCTACCCCTACCTCCCGGGCGCCACCACGCTCAGCGCCGTGCTGCCCAGCTGGTCGACCTCCGGCGGCCCGGACGCACTGCTGGCACGGATCGCCGACCCCGGCGACCGCGCCCGGATCGCCCACGAGCTCGACCACGTCGGCACCGACGGCTGCCACGGCTGCGTGATCGACTGGCGCACGATCCAGATCAGCGGCGTACGCAACCCCGAGCTGTCCCGCCACATCGGCCGCACGGTCGCCGAGATCGCCGAGGAGTCCGGCCGGGCGGCCACCGAGGTCTTCTTCGACCTGCTCGTCCGCGACCGGATGGCCACGACGATCCTCCAGCACGTCGGCCACGAGGAGAACGTGCAGACGATCATGCGGCACCGCACCCACTGCGGCGGCAGCGACGCGATCCTCGTCGGCGAGCGCCCGCACCCGCGGGCGTGGGGCACGTTCCCCCGCTACCTGGCCCGCTACGTCCGCGAGCTCGGCGTGCTCGACCTGGTCGACTGCGTGCATCACCTCACCGGCCGCCCGGCCTCCCGGCTACGGCTCCACGAGCGCGGCCTCGTCCGGGAGGGGTACGCCGCCGACCTGGTGCTCCTCGACCCCGACACCGTCCAGGACACCGCCACGTTCGAGGAGCCGCGGCAGCAGGCGCGCGGCATCGACTGGGTGCTGGTCAACGGCACCGCCGTCATAGAGGACGGCCACCGCACCGACGCGCTGCCCGGGCGGGCGCTGCGCCACACCGACGAAGGAACCCGAGCCCGATGAACCACAGTCCGATGGCCGACCCGGTGATCGACACGCTCGGCGCCGACCAGGCCCTGGTGGTCGTGCGCGCCAACCGCCTCGACGACCCCGGCGCGCTCTGTCGCGCACTGGCCGCCGGGGGCATCCGGACCGTCGAGCTGACCTACACGACGCCGGGTCTCACCGACCTCCTGGCGCAGGTCAGCGCCGAAGCCGACGACGACATCGTCGTCGGCGCCGGGACTGTGCTGACCGCCGACCAGGCCCACGACGCCGTCGCTGCCGGCGCCCGGTTCCTGGTCACGCCCGGTCTGCCGCCAGAGGCGGCGGAGATCGTCGCCGCCGGCCATGCCGCGGGGGCGGCCGTCATCCTCGGCGCCCTCACCCCGACCGAGGTCCTCACCGCGACCTCGCTGGGCGCCGACGCCGTGAAGATCTTCCCGGCGCGGGCCCTGGGCCCGCGCCACCTCTCCGACCTGCGGGGCCCGTTCCCCGAGGTCGCCCTGATCCCTTCGGGCGGAGTCGATGCCGACAACGCCGCGGAGTTCCTGCAGGCCGGTGCCCTCGCCGTGACTGCCGGGACGTCGGTGGTCAAGCCTGCCGACGTCGACGAGGCGCGGTGGGACCAGATCACCACCAACGCCGCCCGGTTCCGCGCAGCTCTGCGCTGAGTCCACCCCACCCGTCCCCCACCCCGACCCCTTGGGAGAACCAGCCATGCATTGGCTCCAGACAAGCACCACCGGCCTGCTGCTGCTCTGCGCAGCGGCGATCGCCGTGCTCCTCTTCCTGATCATCAAGGTGAAGCTCGAGCCGTTCATCGCGCTCTTCATCAGCGGCATCGGCCTGGCCGTCGTGGCCGGCCTCTCCGTCGAGCAGATGGTGGGCACCGCCCTCTCCTCGAAGGAGTCGCTCATCGAGACCGGCTTCGGCGGGGTGCTGGGCCACATCGCGCTCATCATCGGGCTCGGCACCGTGCTCGGGTCGCTGCTCGAGCGCTCCGGCGGCGCCGACGTGCTCGCCTCGAGGCTGATCGGTCTCTTCGGTGAGCGCGGCACCCCGGTCGCGATGGGCCTGGTCGGACTCATCTTCGGCATCCCGGTCTTCTTCGACATCGGCATCTTCGTGCTCGCGCCGCTGGTCTACGTCGCCGCGCACCGTGGCGGCCGGTCGCTCGTCCTCTACGCCCTCCCGGTCCTCGCCGGCCTCTCGATGACGCACGCCTTCCTACCGCCCCACCCCGGCCCGACGGCCCTGAGCGGTCTCCTCGGCGTCGACCTCGGCTGGCTGATCATCATGGGGCTGCTCTGCGGCCTGCCCGCCTTCGCTGCGGCCGGGATCCTCTTCCCGATGTGGATCGCCCCGCGCGTCCAGGTCTCGGTGCCCGAGGAGTTCCTGATCGCCGAGACCGAGGCCGAGCGCGACCCGACGCCCACGACCCCGGTCTCGCTCGCTCTCGTCCTCACGATCATCGCGGTGCCGCTGATCCTGATCCTCGGCGCGACGTTCGGCACGATGCTGCTCGACCCGGGTCGGTTGCTCAGCGTGCTCACCTTCCTCGGCAACCCGGCGATCGCGCTCACCATCGCCGTGCTCCTCGCCTTCTGGCTGCTCGGCATCCGGCGTGGCATGAGCATCGAGGAGATCTCGGAGTTCACCGGTGCCTCGCTGCGACCGGTCGGCATGATCCTGCTCGTCGTCGGCGCCGGCGCCTTCTTCGGCGCGGTGATCTCCGCGACCGGCGTGGGCGCCGCGCTCGCCGAGGTGCTCTCCGACGCCGGCCTGCCGATCCTGCTGCTGGCCTACGTCATCTCCTGCGCGCTCCGGATCGCCCAGGGCTCGGCGACGGTGGCGATCGTGACCACCGGCGGCATCATCGCCCCGACCCTCGGCTCCGGCTACACGCAGCCCGAGCTCGCCGTGATCGCCGTCGCGATCGCCGCCGGTTCGATCATCCTCAGCCACGTCAACGACGGCGGCTTCTGGATCGTCTCGCGCTACTTCAACCTCACCGTGAAGCAGACGCTCGCGACCTGGACGGTGCTGGAGACCGTGCTCTCGATCGTCGGGTTCGCGGCCGCCGCCGTGGCCTGGGCGATCGTCTGACAGCACTCTCCGCAGGGCCTGGGCGGCCACTGGGATCGCCGCGTCGACACTGCGGGCGTCGCGGATGCAGGGTGCAAGACGGGCCACGGGGCCCTCGCTTGCGGGACGTCGTGCCCTGTCCACAACCAGGCAACGAGACGACGCTCGGGTCATGGAAACCGACACAAGCACACCTTCGTCCGCCGCCCCGCTGACCTACACGGTCACGGGTCGCTCGACTGCAGGTGGACCCGCTCAGGTCCACACCGCCAGCGAGACCGTCACCCTGGACGCACGTTGGGGTGCGGCGCCATCCGAGCTACCAGGTCCGGCACATCTGCTCGCCGCGGCGCTGGCGGCGTGCCTGCTGAAAAACCTGGCGCGCGCCAACGACCTGCTGTCGTTCCAGTACGAGCGCGCCGAGGTGCAGGTCACCGCCCGCCGCCAGGATGCACCGCCGAAGTTCACCGAGTTCGTCTACCAACTGGGGATAGTCACCAACGAACCTCAACGGCGTCTCGACCTGCTGCAACGCAACCTGGCCGGCTACGGCACCGTCTACAACACCCTTGCCGCCACCTGCGACGTCCGCGGCACCATCCTTGTCATTGCTTCCTCGGACGCACACTGACCCGGGCAGCCATCGGGCGACCTGGACCGCCGACTAACCCCAAGCCTGCGCGAGCAGGTCGCGGGTGTCGGTCAGCAGCTGCGGCAGGGTCCTGGTGCGGCCGATGATCGGCATGAAGTTCTGGTCACCGACCCAGCGGGGCACGATGTGCTGGTGCAGGTGGGCGGCGATGCCGGCGCCGCCGGCGGTGCCCTGGTTCATCCCGATGTTGAAGCCCTCGGCCTGTGAGACGCCGGCGAGGGTGCGTACGGCTTGCTTGGTCAGCACCGCCATCTCGGCGGCCTCCTCGTCGGTGGTCTCGACGTAGCCGGCGACGTGGCGGTAGGGGCACACCATCATGTGGCCCGGGGCGTACGGGTAGAGGTTGAGCACCACGAAGCAGGTCTCGCCGCGGTGGACGACCAGACCGTCGGCGTCCTCGAGCGTCGGCACCCGGCAGAACGGGCACTTCGTCGAGGAGGGGTCGCTGGGCTTGTTCTCCCCGCGGATGTAGGCCATCCGGTAGGGCGTCCACAGCCGCTCCAGCCCGTCGCCCTCGCCGATGCCGTCTTGGGTGAGTACGCCGTCCATCTCCGTCACGAGGTAGAGGCTACCGAGGCCCTCTCTCAGAAGGTGATCCCCCGGGCGGCGAACCGGTCGCGGACCAGGTCCGCCGCCGCCCGACCGTCGCGAGCAGCCGCTGCGGCGTACGTCTCGGCGGCCGCGGCTTGGAAGCTGGTGTCCGGGGCGTAGGAGAACTGGGAGTAGATCAGCGTGGTGTCCCAGTCGCGGGTGGAGAGGCCGAGGTCCTGGTAGCCCTCGCGGATCTCCCACAGCGCCTGGCTCCAGATCTGGCCGTCGTAGTGCACCTGGTTGCGTCGGTCCTCGAGGGTGAGGTCGAGGTCGAAGCTGCGGATGCAGTGCGGTGCGGCGGTGTAGGAGGCCGAGTCCCAGTCCATCGGGCAGGCAGGGTTGGCAGCGACCGGCCAGCCGTACTCCGAGGCGGCGTCGAGTCCGACGGTCACGGCGAGGTAGTCGCCGAACGACTCTCCGATCGCGCCGGCGTCGAGGCTGCCGCCGTAGCCGGGCACCTGGTCGGCGTGGACGGCGTGGGCGTACTCGTGGACGATCACCTCGGCGTCCTCGGCATCGTCGACACCGCCCTTGCCCAACCGGATCCGGAAGGGCTTGTCGGTCTGGTAGGAGTTGTCGCCGCCGTACTGGTTGATCTTGACCGAGAACGGCCCGTCCAGGACGCCGGGGAGCGTCTCGCCGAAGCCGAGGGCGTGCAGGTAGGTCTGCGCACGGGTGACCCAGAAGTAGCCCATGACCTGCTCGAACTGGTCCTGGTGGCGGTCGTAGGAGTAGCTGTTGGTGGTGGAGTACGCCGGCGCACCGGTGCTCGACTCGATGACCGCGTAGTCGCCGCGGAGGTAGCCCGAGCCGTCCAGGTGGGTCAGCGGCACCTGGGCGTAGGCGCTGTCCGGCACGGCGCTCGCGGCGTCCTTCTGATCGGTCAGGCTCTGGTCGTTGCTGGACTGGATCGGGTTGACCATGAAGACACGGGCGGTGCCCTCGGAGGATCCGCTGCCCGGCGCCGCGGTGGCCGGGCTCAGCGGGACGGCGAACCCGGCGGTGGCCGCCAGGCCGGCAGTGACGGCGATCGAGAGTCTGCGCATGTGGGGCATGGTCTTCTCCTTGACTGAACGGCCGTGCGGCCGGGTTCTATACCGCGAGGGTGTCCTTCGTGAGGAGTTCCTCGAGGGGCAGGTCGGGGTCGAGCTCGATCCCGAAGCCGCGGGCGTGGCCGTCGATGACGAACCAGATCGACTGGGCGGTGAGCCGCTCCAGGGTCTCGGCGGGCAGCCGCTCGCCGGTGCGGGTCAGCCACCGGCGTACGGCACCGAAGACCGCGCCGACCAGGCCGTAGATCAGCGGGTCGAGGGCCTCGGCCTCCTCCTCGGTGGGCTTGCCACCGAGGGCGATGACGGCGGTGCCGACGATTGCCGAGATCCGGCCGGCGAGCTGCTCCATCCCCTGCTGGAAGGGACCCTCGTCGCCACCGTCGATGTCGTGGTCGGCGGCGAGGTGGAGCGCGGGGTGGGCCCGGGCCCAGCGGACGTAGGTGCCGATGATCCGCTCGATGATCTGCGGGACGGTGCCGTCGAGGGTGATCCCGGGCATCAGGTCGGACCAGAGCCCGTCGAGGATCGCCTGCTGCACGGCCCGGTCGAGGTCGGCGCGGTCCTCGAAGTGGCGGTAGATGACCGTGCGGGACAGACCGGCGCGCACCGCGATCTGCTGCACCTGCACGTCGGCGCCGGGCTCACCGGCCTCGATCACCGCGATGGCGGCATCGATGATCTGCTGACGGCGCTGCTCGTTGTGCTTGCTCCACCGGTCCTGCCGACCATCACGCTTCTCCCCGGCCACCCGCGTCTCCCCCTGCTCCCGTGCTGCATGTCTCGCGTCGGCGTCGAGAGCGTCTCAACGCTCCTTGCGACGCCCAAGAGAGTATCGGGGTTTCCTTGACTTCGCGGCGATGCCCCGCATCTCCTCGACATCGGTGATCTTGACGCGCGGACGACCGGCCTCGGCGCCACGCCGCTTCTCCTCGCGGTCGATCGCCTGCCAGCCGGCGAGGTCGACCATGCCTGGCTGGCGGCCACGTACGACCGCGGTGATCTCAGCGGCGTCACCGACCGGTGCGGGGATCCGGTCGGAGTCGAGGTCGTCGAGGACCTGCTCGACGGTCTCCTCGGCATCGGACTTGTTCGTGCCGATGAAGCCGTTCGGGCCGCGCTTGACCCAGCCGGCCACGTAGACGCCCGGGAGCACTCGACCACCCTCGTTCGGGACGGTGCCGGTCGCGGCGTCGTAGGGAAGGTCGGCCACGGGCAGGCCCTTGTAGCCGACCGCGCGCAGCAGCATCCCGGTCTCGAGGACCTCGGTCTCGCCCGTGGGGACCGCACGGACGATGCCGTTCGCGTCGCGCTCGAGGCGGTTGCGACCGACCTCGACCCCGGTGACCCGCTCGGTGCCCAGCACGCGCACCGGCGAGCTGAGGAAGCGAAGCACGATCGTACGCAACTCCGGACGCAGCTCGCGCCCGGCGATCTCGCGCAGCAGCCGGGTGGTGGTGTCACCGCCTGCGAGCGCCTCCTCGAGCGGAAGATCTCCGGTGTCAACGACGACATTGACCCCGGTGTGGCCCATCAGCCCGACCAGCTCGGGCACGGTGAAGGCCGCCTCCCCGGGCCCCCTGCGCCCGAGGACGACGACCTCCTTCACCGCGCTGTCGCGAAGGACCGCCAGCGGCCCGTCGGCGACGTCGGTGCCGGCCAGCCGCTCGGGGTCCTCGGCCAGGATCCGCGCGCAGTCGAGCGCCACGTTGCCGTTGCCGACCAGGACGACCCGCCCCGACGGGATCGACTCCGCGTCGAGGTGGACCGGCAGGTCCTGCTTGTCGGGGTGGCCGTTGTACCAGCCCACGAAGTCGGTCGCGCTGAGCGAGCCGGGCAGGTCGTCGCCGTCGATCCCGAGCGCCCGGTCGCTCGCCGCACCGACGGTGTAGACGACGGCGTGGTAGCGCGCGGTCAGCTCGGCGTGGGAGACGTCCTTGCCGACCTCGACGCCCAGGAAGTAGCGGAACCCCGGCTGCGACTCGATCTGCGTGAAGAGCTTCTCGACCTGCTTGGTGTTCTGGTGGTCGGGCGCGACGCCGGCCCGGACCAGGCCGTACGGCGTCGGCAGCCGGTCGAAGACGTCGACGCTGATCTCAGGGTGCTTGAGCAGCTCGTCCGAGGTGTACATCCCCGCCGGCCCTGCCCCCACCACGGCGACCCGGAAGGGTCCGGTGCGGGTCAGCCTGCGCTGGGGGTGGACCAGGGCGAGCGGAGTGCGGTCCTTGTGCGGGAAGACCTCGAAGTACTCCGCGTTGATGGCCAGGAACGGCTCCTGCGCGGCGGTCAGGGTCGTGTGCGGCACGATCGCGTCGGCCGGGCAGGCCGTGACGCAGGCTCCGCAGTCGACGCAGCTCTTGGCGTCGACGTAGAGCATCTCGGCCTCACCGAAGCCGGGCTCGCCTGGGGCGGGGTGGATGCAGTTGACCGGGCAGGCGACCACGCAGGATGCGTCTGCACAGCACGACTGGGTGACGACGTGAGGCACGTGTGACTACCGTTCTGGGCCGGTGGAGATGATCAGTAGGAGGCCGCGCGCGGCTCGGCACGGAAGCGCGAGGCGCGCCCGTCGATGCCGCTCAGCTTCCACAGCAGCTTGGCCGGACCCTTGCGGATGCCGAGGTTGTCGGCCAAGAGGCGGACGTCACCGAAGAGGTCACGCAGCAGCTTCTCGGACTCCTCCGACTTCCACCAGATCTCGCGGGCGACCTCGTCCGGGATGCCCATGTCGTAGCGGGCCTGCTTGCTCGGGACCATGATCACGTCGCACAGCAGCCGCATGATGACCGGGAAGATGTAGGCGAGCAGGGTCTTCTTCACGCGGCCGAGCTCGGGCACGTGCTGCTCGAGGTACTGGTGGGCGAAGCCGATGTGGCGGGCCTCCTCGGCGATGTGGATCTGCATGATCCGGTTGGCCGCGGGGTGGCTGCCGCCGGCGCGCATCGCGCCCTTCTGCAGGTGGTCGATCGGCTCCTCACCGGCGAGGATGCCGGTGAAGAACGCCTCCGGGAAGAACGCGCCCGCCGAGGCCATGAAGGGCACCAGGACCTTGAAGTAGGTCGGCGCACCAGCCACGTCGGGGTTCACCCGGTTGACGAACTCCTGGAACATCTGGGTGTGGTGGGTCTCCTCGGTCACCTCGTGAGTCGCGTAGCGGAACTCCGGGTTGTTGTTGTCCGACCAGACCAGGTGGTTCATCACGCCGCCGATGAGCAGCTGCTCGAACTGCAGACCGACCTTGGCGACCTGGGCCCAGCGGTACATGCCGATCTCGATCTGGCGCTCCTTGGACAGCGCCTTGTACCAAGGGTGGGCACCGATCTCGTCGGCGTCGTTGAGGATCCAGCGCTCGTCGTCCGGGCGCACCTCCAGCTCGGCGGAGTCCCAGTCGATGTCCTTGAACGGGTCGAAGTGGACCTCCACCGAGGCCTCCGACAGCGTGCGGAGCGTGTCGAGGTAGGCCTGCTTGCCCTGGCGGACGTATCCGGTGGACTTCTCATCCTGAACGGCGGTCATGATGATCGCTCCTTCTGCACCGTTGAGTTCTGCGTTGAACCACTGACTACGTGACACACGTTACCCGGACACGCGTCCCGATAACAAGAGTACGCGCGACATGCCGTCACATTTAAAGATGCAGCCGTCAGAAGTCGTCAGCCTCCAGGAGTAGCGGCGACCATTTCGACCTGTGAATGAGGTGCGACACGCCGGAGGATCGGCGTGTCGTCGCTTGCGCGATGCGTTCGCGTGGTCGCCGTTCCCAGATCTACGCGTCTGGGCTCGCTCCGTAGAGGAGCTTCATCCTGTCGTCGAGGTCCAGCGCGAGCCGCTCAGCGTCAGCGGCAAGATCCAGTTCGCCCGCGTCACGAAGCCACTCAGCACCGGTGGTCACATACCAACGTTCGAGCTGACCCCCGGCGTCGTCGATCTGGTCCATCCCGTCGAGCGGGTCATTTCCGTGGGTGAGGTCGCACAGCCGTTCCTTGCTGAGCGCTACGAAGTGCGCGGTCGCGATGTCCCCCCGCGGCCACGAGTCGAGTGCTGCGGAGAGATCGGCCGTGATGGCGACGTACGTCTCGAAGGCTTTCTCGACGGGGTGATCGGGTTCGCTCACGACGATCAGGTCGCGCCACCACGCTTCGACGAACCTGCGCACCGCGCTGGACTCGCGCTCGGACCATGACCGCCATCCCCCACGAGCCAGCGCGTGCTGTTCAGGCCAGGCGACATGCACCGTTCCCGCCGCCATCCCTCGCGCCAGTTGGGGAAGGATTCTCCGCAGGAGTGAGTCGTGATCTTCGACGGACCACGGATTCTTGTACGTCACTGACTCCAGGAACTGCGAATGCAATGGCGTGTCCGGCCGCGACAGCTCCACGGCCCACGTCTCGGGGTAGCAGTGCAGACAGACGTTGTCAGTGGCACAGGTGCGCCCGGCGAACACCGCGTCCACCTCGGTCAGCGCCTCCTGCAGCTCTGCTACTCCTCAAATCACTCGCGATGTGCTGCCCAGCGTGCGCTCGGGCGCACTCCTGGCAGCACACCGCGAAGAGGCTCAGACTTGCTCGTGCGACTCCACGGCAGCGACGATCCGCTCGATGGCCTCGTCGACCGGGATGCCGTTCTCCTGGTGGCCGTCGCGGTAGCGGAAGCTGACCGCGCCCTTCTCGACGTCCTCGCCACCGGCGATCAGCATGAACGGGATCTTCTGCAGCTGGGCGTTGCGGATCTTCTTCTGGAAGCGGTCGCTCGACTCGTCCACCTCGACACGTACGCCTGCCTTCTTCAGCTTGCCGGCGATGTCGTAGACGTAGTCGTTGAACGCATCCGCGACCGGGATCATCTCCACCTGGACCGGGGCGAGCCACGGAGGGAAGGCACCGGCGTAGTGCTCGACGAGCACACCGAGGAACCGCTCGATGGAGCCGAACTTGGCCGAGTGGATCATCACCGGCTGCTGCCGGGTGCCGTCGGCTGCCTGGTACTCCAGGTTGAACCGGTCGGCGGAGGGCTGGTTGAAGTCGTACTGCACCGTGCCCATCTGCCAGGTCCGGCCGATGGCGTCCTTGGCCTGGACGGAGATCTTCGGGCCGTAGAAGGCCGCGCCGCCCGGGTCCGGGACGAGCTCGAGGCCGGTCTCGCGGGCCACGTCCTCGAGGATCTGGGTCGCCTCGGCCCAGTCCTCGTCGCTGCCGACGAACTTGTCCTTGTTGGCATCGTCGCGGGTCGACATCTCCAGGTAGAAGTCGTCGAGGCCGAAGTCCTTGAGCACTGTCAGCATGAACTCGAGCAGGTGCTTGACCTCGGCCGGCGCCTGCTCCTTGGTGCAGTAGGAGTGGCTGTCGTCCTGGGCGAAGCCGCGCACCCGGGTGAGGCCGTGGATGACGCCCGACTTCTCGTTGCGGTAGACCGACCCGAACTCGAACAGCCGCAGCGGCAGCTCGCGGTAGGACCGCCCCCGGGAGCGGAAGATCAGGTTGTGCATCGGGCAGTTCATCGCCTTGAGGCGGTAGTCCTGGCCGTCCACGTCCAGCGCCGGGAACATGCCGTCGCCGTAGTAGGGCAGGTGGCCCGAGGTGTGGAAGAGCTGCTCGCGCGCGATGTGTGGGGTGCCGACGTACTCGAAGCCGTGCTCGATGTGCTTGGCGCGTACGTAGTCCTCCATCTCCCGCTTGATGATCCCGCCCTTGGGGTGGAAGACCGGGAGCCCGGAGCCGATCTCGTCCGGGAAGGAGAACAGGTCGAGCTCGCGGCCGAGCCTGCGGTGGTCGCGGCGCTCGGCCTCCTCGATCCGGGTCAGGTGGGCCTCGAGGGCCTCCTTGGACTCCCAGGCGGTGCCGTAGATGCGCTGGAGCTGCTTGTTCTTCTCGTCCCCGCGCCAGTACGCCGCGGCGCTGCGCATGAGCTTGAAGGCCGGGATCCGCTTGGTGGTGGGCAGGTGCGGGCCGCGGCAGAGGTCCTTCCACGCGATCTCGCCGTTGCGGCCGAGGTTGTCGTAGATGGTCAGCTCGCCGCCGCCGACCTCGGCGCTGGCACCTTCGGCCGCTTCGCCAGCGTTGCCCTTCAGGCCGATCAGCTCGAGCTTGTAGGGCTCGTCGGCCAGCTCGACGCGGGCGTCCTCGTCGGTGGTGACCCGGCGGGAGAACTTCTGGTTGGCCTTGATGATCTTCTTCATCCGGGACTCGATCTTGACCAGGTCCTCGGGCACGAAGGGGGTCTCGACGTCGAAGTCGTAGTAGAAGCCGTCGGTCACCGGCGGGCCGATCCCGAGCTTGGCGTCCGGGAAGAGCTCCTGCACGGCCTGCGCCATCACGTGCGCGGTCGAGTGGCGCAGGATGTCGTGGCCGTCCTTGGAGTCGATCAGGACACCCTCGACCTCGTCGCCGTCAGCGAGCTCGTAGGCGAGGTCCTTCAGATCCTCGCCGACCCGCGCAGCGATCACGTCGGGGTTGTCTGCGAAGAGCTCCCACGCCTTCGTGCCCGTAGTGACCGTCCGTTCCTCGCGCCCGTCGGGGGTGAGTACGGCGATCTTGATCTCGGACACGGATGCTCCTGTGGGTTCCGGTGGTGTGTGGACCGCGATGCTCGCGCGGCGTCCCGATCGTATCCGTCGCCGGCGGCGTACTGCGAAACAGGCGACGGGCATCGCCCTGCGGCCGCGAGGCCCGGGCGCGACGGCGCGAGGTCACCGGAACCCGTTGGGGCATACGACTAGACTTTCGATGCCTCGATCGGCGTCCCTCCCCGTCTGATGTGAAAGACCTCGTGCTCCCCACCACAGGCCCCAAGTCCCGTCTCATCGACCCGTCTCGCCGGGTCGCCCGGCTACAGCGACGTACGTCGTTGGCGACCGTCCTGATCACCCTGGGCCTCGGCGCGCTGGCGATGCTGTTCCCGGCGACCGTCGTGGCCCAGCAGGCCGCCGACCGATGGAACAGCGGGCAGTGGGCGGAGGTGAACGTCGTCGAGCGCTGCGAGTTCGACAGCGGCACCGGCGAGATCATCTCCTGCCAGGGCCGGTGGCGCGTCGACGGCGAGCAGGTCACCGGAAGCATCCACGGCACCCTGCGCGACATCGGCCGCGACCCCGATCCCTCGAAGGCGACCTACCGGATGTGGGTCGTCGACTCCGACGCCTACGGAGAGCACGCGATCAACCCGTGGCCGGCCCGCATCCTCGGGACGGCCCGCGAACCGGTGCTCTGGGGCGGGATCGCACTCACCGTGCTCGGCCTGGTGGTGCTGCCGACGCGGCGGGCGTGGCTGCGTACGCCGGGCGAGGAGCCGCTCAGCGAGGACCTCGGCATCCGGCTGAGCACCCACCCCGCGCACGGACGGGCGTGGCTGGCGGCCGTCGGGCTGATCCTCGGACCGGCACTCATCGCGCTCGGCACCTGGGGCGCCACCCGGCCCCGACTGCCGACGGTGCTCGTGCTGGCCGGATGCCTGGTTGCGCTCGCCGGGCTGATCCTCGGGTTCCGGCTGGCCTGGCTCGGGCTGCGGCGTCCGTTCGCGGTGGACCTCGGACTCTACGAAGGCGGCCTGGTCATGGACTACGCCCGCCACACCGACGTCATCCTCTGGGAGGACGTGACCAGCATCGACACCGGTGTCGTCGACGAGCGCAGGGCCAACCCACGCATCGACGTCACCCTGCACCTGGTCACCGGCACCGCGCTGAGGCTGCCGCGCGTCGACCACCAGCATTCGCTCACCGCCCACCTGCACCGGATCACTGATGACGGGTCGCTACGGGCGGGCTGAGGTAGCCTCAGCGCCGATGACTCAGATGCGCGCAACCGTGGTCCACAACGGCGAGCTCTCGGTGCGGTCGGTGCCGCGACCCGAGCCCGGGCCGGGACAGCTGCTGATCAAGGTGCTCCGTGCCGGGATCTGCGGCTCCGACCTGCACGTCCGCGAGCACAGCGACGAGCTCAACGAGGTCGTGACCGAGCTCGGCTACACCACCGCGATGACGCCCGAGCAGGAGATCGTCCTGGGACACGAGGTCCTGGGCTCGGTCGTGGCCTACGGGCCCCAGACCCGCGGTCGCTGGAAGCCGGGCACCTCGGTGACGGCGCTGCCGGTGCTGCGTACGGACGGGGCGATCCACATGGTCGGCTTCGACGTCGACTCCCCCGGCGGCTTCGCGGAGTACTGCGTCGTCCAGGAGGCGTTCACCTTCCCGGTGCCCGAGGAGGTCGAGCCCGAACGGGCGGTCTTCACCGAGCCCCTCGCCGTCGCCCTCCATGCCGTACGCCGCGGCGCGGTCTCCGCACGGCGCCCGGCCGTGGTCATCGGCTGCGGCCCGATCGGCCTGGCCGTCATCCTCATGCTCAAGGCGCAGGGGGTGAAGACGGTGGTCGCCTCCGACCTCTCGCCCGCGCGTCGGGCGCTGGCGGTCAAGTGCGGTGCCGACGTGGTCGTCGACCCGCGCGAGTCCTCGCCGTGGGACGCCTACCGGCAGCGTGGTCCGGTGACATCGCTGCCCGAGTACCTGAGCTTCGGGATCGACGCGATGCAGGTCGTACGCCGCATCCCGCTGCTGCCCTGGGAGACGGTGCTGCTCAACGCGGACCGTCTCGGGCAGTCACCGACCGGGCCGGTGGTCTTCGAGTGCGTCGGCGTGCCCGGGATGCTCGAGCAGATCATGACCGCGGCGCCGCTGCACACGCGCGTCGTGGTGGTCGGGGTGTGCATGGAGCCGGACACGATCCGCCCGGCGGTCGCGATCCACAAGGAGATCGACCTGCGGTTCGTCTTCGGCTACGACCCGGCGGAGTTCGCGCGCACGCTGGAGCTGATCGCCGGCGGAAAGGTCGACCCTTCGCCGCTGCACACCGGCACCGTCGGGCTCGACGGGGTCGCGCAGGCGTTCTCGGATCTGGCCGATCCGGAGACGCACGCGAAGATCCTCGTCGACCCTTGGGCGTGACCGCCGACTCGGCGCGTGATCATCTAGACCCGCCGAGTGACCGAGGATTCTGGTGGACGGGTCACCTACCCGTAGTATCTATCTCAACAGCGGCCCGTTCCGGTCTTGCCCCCGGCCGCTCTCGCCGAACCTCGGACTCGGTCACTCATTATGGCGAGACAACTCGCTTGAAAAGTTGACTTCTCCTTGTCTCAGCAGAGCTTCAGCGCGCTTGGCGTGCCCGCAGACCTCACCGCCGTTCTCGATCGCCACGGCATCACCTCCCCCACCCCGATCCAGGCCGCAACACTGCCGGACTCCCTCGCCGGCCGCGATGTGCTCGGCCGTGGGCGGACCGGGTCCGGCAAGACGTACGCCTTCCTGCTCCCCCTCGTCGCCCGCCTCGCCGGCGGTCCGAAGGCGAAGTCGGGCAAGCCGCGTGCGCTCATCCTCGCGCCGACCCGTGAGCTCGTCCGCCAGATCGAGGAGGCGCTGCGTCCGCTCGCCGCAGAGGCGGGCCTGAGCATGCAGACCATCTTCGGCGGTGTCGGCCAGAACCCGCAGGTCGTCGGCCTGCGCAAGGGCGCCGACGTCGTGCTCGCCTGCCCCGGCCGGCTCGAGGACCTGATCGCGCAGCGTCACGCCGACCTTTCCTCGATCGAGATCACCGTGCTCGACGAGGCCGACCACATGGCCGACCTCGGCTTCCTGCCCGCCGTGCGCAGGCTGCTGGCGACGACGCCCAAGGGCAGCCAGCGTCTCCTGTTCAGCGCCACGCTCGACAAGGGCGTCAACGTCCTGGTCAAGCAGTTCCTCCAGCAGCCGGTCATCCACGAGGCCGACTCGGCCCAGTCGCCGGTCGCCGAGATGGAGCACCACGTCCTCCACCTCGCCGCCCGCGAGCACCGCATCCCGGTGCTCGCCGACCTGGCCGCCGCGCCGGGCCGCACCGTCGTCTTCACCCGCACCAAGCACGGCGCCAAGGGCGTCGCCCGCCAGCTCGGCCGCGCCGGGATCCCGGCCGTCGAGCTCCACGGCGACCTCTCCCAGAACGCCCGCGTGCGCAACCTGGACGCCTTCCACTCCGGCCGGGCGACCACCCTCGTGGCCACCGACATCGCCGCCCGCGGGATCCACGTCGACGACGTCACCCTCGTGGTCCACGCCGACCCGCCCGCCGAGCACAAGGCCTACCTGCACCGCTCGGGGCGTACGGCCCGCGCCGGCGCCTCCGGCACCGTCGTCACGCTGATGCTGCCCGACCAGGTCAAGGACGTACGCACCATGACCCGAGCCGCTGGCATCAAGCCGACCACCACGCGCCTCGAAGGCCCCAGCCACCCGATCCTCGTCGAGCTGGCACCTGGTGAGCGCAACCACCCCGGCCCGTTCGTCCCCGTCGCCGTCCAGCAGCCGCCCCGCCGCCCCGCAGGCGAGGGCACCGGCAACCGGAAGAGCCGCCCCGGCTCGCGCTCCCGCAAGCGCCAGCGCGCCACCGGCGCTCGCTGATCCAACTGTTCCGCTGGTCGAGCCGGCGTCGTCACGCACGACGCCGGCTCGACCAGCGCGGATGAGAACAGCCGGGTAACAGTTCGTCGTACCGGTCATGCGGGGCCGGGTATCGCGTT
>NZ_JACIXG010000018.1 GCF_014360585.1 Nocardioides sp. | reverse complement strand
GGGGCGGGTGCCGAAGCACCCACCCCCGCTTGTCGTATCGCGAACAGTCCGATGAACTACTACTTCAGCTCGGACTTGATCACGCGCATGCTGCCCAGTACCACCGGCGCCACGACCCACAGCAAGATGCTGGTCGCCAGGGCGAGGTAGTCAGAGGTCTCGAGGCCTCCCGACTGCCCCATGAAGCTCTGCGCCATGAACGGCGAGGTCGCCAGACCGATGTCGAGGAACGGGAGCAGGTCACGGGCCCACTCGAAGAACGCCATCAGCGGGGTCCACACCACGATCGGCAGGATCAGCTGCACGGTGTAGACGACGACGATCGAGAACGGCGTGCTGAGCAGGCACATCGCAAGCCCGAAGGCCATCACGAAGTAGAGCAGTTGCGAGATGACGGTCCACACGAACATCGAGCCGTCGAGCGTCCACGACGCGTCGTAGCCGCCGAGTGCGGCCGCGAGTACGTTGCCGATGACGCCGCACAGGACCGCGACCGCCATGAGCGCGAGCACCAGTGCCACCACGGCGACGAGCTTGGCCACGATCACCCGCATCCGGCTCGGCTCGAGAGTGAAGGTGACCATGTGCGTGCGCTGGCCCCACTCCTGGGTGACGATCAGGATCGCCAGCACCGGGGTGAGCAGGGAGAGCGGGAAGACGAGGATCTGCGACCACAGGGCCAGGTCGACCGTGAAGTTCTCGTTGAGAGCGGCGACCAGGACGACGATGCCCATCGCGAACAGCAGGAGGCCGGCCGAGATGATCAGCAGCGTACGTCCGGCACGAGTGTCGGTCATCTTGCGCCACTCGACCAGCACCAGGCGGCCGAACGGCACCTTGGTGGCGGTGGGCATCGGGGTCGACGGCGCTACGGATACGGCGCTCATACGGAGGCTCCTTCGGCGTGGATCTGGGCGGTGCTCTCGCGCTGGGTCTCGGCGGTGAGCTGCAGGAAGATGTCCTCGAGCCCGGCGCCGCCGTCACGAAGGTCGGTGAGCACTACGTTGGCCTCCAGCGCTGCCTTGCCGACCTCTGCAGGTGCGGCGGAGACGCGCATGCCGGTGCCGACCGGCTCGACGCTGTAGCCCTTGGCCTTGAGCGCGACGGTGAGGGCCTCGTTGTCCAGGGAGGTGACCAGCGCCTGGCCGGCGGCGCCCTGGCCGGTCAGGATCGTGTCCTTGGTTCCCTGGGCCACGATGCGGCCGTTGCCGATGAGGATCAGCTCGTCGGCGATCTGCTCGACCTCGTGCAGCAGGTGGGAGGAGAGCAGGACGGTGCCGCCGCGGTCGGCGTACTCCTTCAGCAGGCCACGCATCCAGCGGATGCCGGCCGGGTCGAGGCCGTTGGCCGGCTCGTCCAGGATCAGGACCTTGGGGTCACCGATCAGCGCGCTCGCGATGCCCAGACGCTGCTTCATGCCCAGGGAGTAGTTCTTGATGCGGCGCTTGGACTCCGACGGTGTCAGCGAGACCAGCTCGAGCATCTCGTCGACGCGCGACTTGGGCAGGCCCATCGTCATCGCGGCGAGCGTGAGCACCTCGCGGCCGGTGCGGCCGTCGTGCTGAGCGCTGGCGTCGAGCAGCACACCGACGTGGCGGCCCGGGTTGGGGAGGTCGGCATAGAGGCTGCCGTCGATCGTTGCGCTTCCCCTGGTGGGATTGGTCAGTCCGACCATGATGCGCATGGTGGTCGACTTGCCCGCACCGTTCGGGCCGAGGAAGCCGGTGACTTTGCCGGCCTCGGCGATGAACGACACGTCGTCGACCGCGGTGAAGGGCCCGTAGACCCTCGTCAGTCCTTCGACTTTGATCATGATGCCCATCCTGCCGTGCGAGCGGCGCGAACGGCATCGGACATACGGATGACCTGCGACCCGACGAAAGTATGGGGCCGGTCTCGACCGCGGCATCGGGTCTGCCGGACTCGGGTTCACTAACGTGGAGGCTGTGCAACAACGCTCCCCCGACGACTATCAGCCACGCCTGAGCCTGTGGGGGCATGTGTGGCGCTATCTCGCCGCCCTGGGGATCAGTGCGCTCGGGTTGACCAGCAGCGTCGGCGGCTGGCCGGACTGGCGTTTCACGCTCGACGTCAGCCTCGGTGTCACCAGCCTGGTCCTGGTCTTCTGGCGGCGTCGCTGGCCGGTCACGATCACCACCATCGTCACCATCGCCAGCGCGTTCTCGATGCTCGCGGCGGGCGCGTCCGCCCTCGCCCTGGTCTCGCTGGCGACCCGGCGGCGCTGGCGCGAGATCATCCCGATCTCGCTGCTCAGCTTCACGGCCGGGATGTTCTGGTTCGGCGTGATGGACACCGCCACGCCGGCGTTCGGGCCCTCGGCGTTCGTGATGTGGGGACTCAACATCGGTCTCAGCGTGGTGGTCATCGGGGCGATCGTCGCGTGGGGCATGTACATCGGCTCGCGCCGCGAGCTGATCGCCACGCTCCGGCTCCGCGCCGAGACCGCCGAGGCCGAGCAGGCGCTGCGCGTCGCCCAGGCCCGCGAGACCGAGCGGCGGCGGATCGCCCGCGAGATGCACGACGTGCTCGCCCACCGGATCTCCCACATCTCGATGCAGGCCGGGGCGCTCGCCTACCGCGAGGACCTCTCCGCCGACGACATCCGGAGCGAGGTGAGCACCATCCGCGACGGCGCCCACCGGGCGCTCGAGGACCTCCGTACCGTCCTCGGGGTGCTCCGCGGAAACGGCGAGGATCCCGAGACCGCGCCCCAGCCGACGTACGCAGATCTCGGCCGTCTCATCGAGGAGATTCACGCCGGAGGCATGAACATCACCATGGAGGACGACGTCGAGGGATCCCCGCCCGAGGCGGTCGGGCGCTCGATCTACCGGGTCGTGCAGGAGGGCATCACCAACGCCCGCAAGCACGCGCCCGGGGCGGCCCTGAAGGTGACGCTGCGGGGCTCCGAAGAGCACGGGATCGACGTGCTGCTGCGCAACCGGCTCGGCTTCGACTCCAACACTCCCGGCTCCGGCCTCGGCCTCATCGGGCTCGCCGAACGCGTCGACCTCGCCGGCGGCAGGCTCGTGCACCGCACGGAAAAGGATGTCTTCATCCTCGAAGCCTGGCTACCGTGGGGCCAGTGAACAGCCCAGAGGCCAACCAGGACAGCCCGATCAAGATCAAGGTGGGGATCGTCGACGACGACCCGCTCGTGCGCTCTGCCCTCGGCCTGATGCTCGGCGGCCAGGCCGACATCGAGGTGGTCGGCGAGGCGACCGACGGCCAGGAGGCGCTCACCCTGGTACGTACGGCCGCGCCTGATGTGGTGCTGATGGACATCCGGATGCCGCGGGTCAACGGGCTCGAGGCGACCCGTCGGGTGCTGGCTGAGGCCAAGCCTCCGCACGTGATCGTGCTGACCACCTTCGGTGCCGACGAGTACGTCGTCGACGCGCTCGCGGCGGGCGCCGACGGGTTCCTCCTCAAGGACACTCCTCCGCCCGAGATCGTCGCCGCGATCCGTACGGTCATGGTCGGGGAGGCGATCCTCTCCCCCAGGGCCACGCGCACCCTGATCACCCGGCTCCGAGCCGAGCCGACCGGCGACCGCGCCGCTGCCGCCGTACGCCGGCTGGACACCCTCACCGAGCGCGAGCACGAGGTCGCGCTCGCTGTCGGGCGCGGGCTGAGCAACGCCGAGATCGCCAAGGAGCTCTACCTCTCGATCCCGACCGTCAAGGCGCACGTCTCCCGCCTCTTCGACAAGCTCGGCGCCACCAACCGCGTCCAGATCGCGATCACGGTCCACGACGCCGGGTTGGTCTGACTGACCCGCTGGTCGAGGGCCACTTTCGTTCAGACCCTCGCGCCAGCGAGCGTGTCGAGACCAACACGGTTCCCTCTGCGCTCGATTCGACCGTGTTGGTCTCGACACGCCTCCGCCTAGCGGCTCCGGCGGCTCGACCAGCGAGGGCCGTCAGACCGTGTAGACGGCCCCAGTGGCCGCCAGCTCGATCGGCCCCTCGTACGCCGAGCGGGCCTCGCGCACGGCGTCGGCGGAATCGTGCCAGGGCGGGACGTGGGTGACGATCAGCTTCTTCGCTCGAGCCTTGGTGGCGTACTCCCCCGCGTGGACGCCGGTGATGTGCACGCCGGGCGGGTTGTCGACGCCGTCGCGGAAGGCGGCCTCGCACAGGAACAGGTCGGCGTCGGCGGCGATGTCGAGGAGCGCGTCGGTCTCGGCGGTGTCACCGCTGTAGCCGAGGACCTTGCCGTTCGCCTCGATCCGAAGCCCGTACGCATCGACCGGATGCTCCACGGCCATCGGGGTGATCACGAACGGCCCGAGGTGGATCGGCCCCGTATAGGTCGAGAACGCGAACTCCTCGCGCATCCCGGGGCGCTTGGGCAGGTCGTAGGCCTTCGCCAGCCGTCGGCCGGTGCCCTTGGGGCCGTAGACCGGGATCGGCGGCTGCGGGCCGGTCGGGTGCCACTTGCGCAGGACGTAGTAGGAGGTCATGTCGACGCAGTGGTCGGCGTGCAGGTGGGAGATCAGGACCGCGTCGATGAGCAGCGGGTCGACATAGCGCTGCAGCACCCCGAGCGCGCCGTTGCCCATGTCGAGCACGATCCGCCAAGTCCGACCCGTCGAGTCGTCGGCCTCGACGAGGTAGCAGGAGGCCGGGCTGTCGGGTCCGGGGTAGGAGCCCGAGCACCCGATGATGGTCAGCCGCATCCCTGAGGTCATCCCATCCCTCCGGCGAACTGCTGGGCGGCTGCGAGCTCCGGGCCGAGGAACCGGGCGCCGATCGCCTTGAACTCGGCCGGGTTGCCGGTGGTGAGGAACGTGTAGGTCGGATCCCCGCCCTCGCGCATGAGGTCGTTCTCGGCGAGGACGCGGTAGACGTCCTTCGCCGACTCCTCGGCGCTGCTGACCAACGTCACGTTGTCGCCCATCACATAGGAGATCACACCAGTCAGGAGCGGATAGTGGGTGCACCCGAGGATCAGCGTGTCGACCCCTGCGCTGGTCAGCGGATCCAGATACTCGTGCGCTGCGGCGAGAAGCTCGTCGCCGCCCGTGACACCGGACTCGACGAAGGGTACGAACCGAGGGCAGGCTCGGGTGTGCAGCGAGACGTGCGGCGCGGCGGCGAACGCGTCGTCGTACGCCATCGACTCGGCCGTCGCACGGGTGCAGATGACCCCGATCCGACCGGTGCGGGAGGCGGCGACGGCGCGACGGGTCGCGGGCAGGATGACCTCGACCACCGGCAGCGGCCGGTAGCGTTCACGGGCGTCGCGCAGCATCGCCGCCGAGGCGGAGTTGCAGGCGATGACCAGGGCTTTCACACCCTGCTCGACGAGATGGTCGAGGCACTCCAGGGCGTACTCGCGGACCTCGGCGATGGGCTTGGGTCCGTAGGGGGCGCGGGCGGTGTCGCCGACGTACAGGATCGACTCGTGGGCGAGCTGGTCGATCACGGACCGCGCCACGGTGAGACCGCCGAAGCCCGAGTCGAAGATCCCGATCGGGGCGTCGCGATCGGGCTGGGCTGAACCCAGTGGCGAGGGCGAACCCAGGGACGAGACGGACTGCACGATCGTCAAGGCTAGGCCCAAACACCGCCATTTCGCAGTGCCGGGGGTCACCCGAGATCCATCTCACGTTCACGAGCGGCTGCCGAAGGTTCGCCTTGGGCGCCATCGGCTTCACTTAAGGTGTGCCGGTGCGTCGCCTCTTCCCGCTCGTCTCCGTCGGTGTCTTCATCGCCGTCGTGCTCGTCGTGGCGCTCACCGCGCTGCCCGACGGTGCCGACCGCGAGGAGCGGGAGCCCAGCCAGGTCGACCGGAAGGTGCTCGCGATCTCGATCGACGGGTTGAACCCGGACGCTCTCGCGCGGCTCGGGCAGACGAGGACGCCCAACATCCACCGGCTGATCGACGAGGGCGCCTCGACGCTCAATGCCCGCACTGCCTACGAGAAGAACATCACCCTGCCCAACCACACCGGGATGGTCACCAGCGACCCGATCGACGCCGACGAGGGCGGTCACGGCGTCACTTGGAACGTCGGCGATCCGTCGAGGTCGATCGCGGCCAGCGAGGACTCGGTGTTCACCGTCGCCCACGACGCCGGGCTCAGCACCGGGGTCTTCGCGACCAAGCAGAAGTTCGAGCTGTGGCAGCGCGCCTGGGAGGACGACATCGACCTCTTCGCGGCAGTGGACGACCACGACCGGCTGGTCTCGGAGGCCGCGAAGGACCTGGCCTCCGAGCAGCGGGACCTCACCTTCGTACATCTGTCGCTTCCCGACGTCGCCGGGCACGCCTCGGGTGGGATGTCACCGGAGTACCTGAGCGCCGTCGAGGAGTCCGACGCACAGGTCGGCGAGCTCCTCGACGTCATCGACGACGACCCCGGCCTCGAGAAGGACCTGGACGTCATCCTGACCGCCGACCACGGCTTCAAGCCCGGGATCACCAACCACTCCGAGAAGGTCTACGAGAACTACCGGATCCCGTTCATCGTCTGGGGTGCCGACGCCGGGGCCGGCGAGGACCTCTACCGGCTCAACGCCGACGACTACCGCGACCCGGGCAAGGGACGTCCCGGGTACGAAGGCTCCCAGCCCGTACGCAACGCCGACCTCGGCAACCTCGCCCTGGACCTTCTCGGCCTCGGGCCGATCGAGACCAGCGACATCGGCAAAGGGCAGACACTCGACGTGAAGTGACGTTGTCGAAACCATCCACGAGCAGACACGTCTCTGAGGTACGTTTCGAACGTAACCTCCCCAAGGAGCGTGAATGTCAGTCAGCCGGATCGCTCGAGCGGCCCTGCACAGGGCCCGACGCACGCAGCGGGTCACGATCATCGGCGCCGGCATCGGCGGGCTGACGCTCGCCGTCGAGCTGCGCCGCCTGGGCATCGACGTCGAGGTGTACGAGGCCGCGACCGATTCCCGACCGAGCGGCGACGCCGTGTTCCTCCCGGCCAACGCGACCCGGCTCCTCGAGCGCATCGGCATCGAGCCCGCTCTCGGTGAGGCCTCGGCGAGGGTCGACGGACTGATCTGGCGCGACGGTCACACCGGCGCCACGATCGGCCGGCTGCTCTCCGCCGACGACTACGCCGCTCGCACCGGCGCGCCCGGCTACGGCATCCGTCACGCCGACCTGCACGCGCTCCTGCGCGAGGCGTTCGGCACCGACGGGCTCCACCTCAGCCGCCGCGTGGTCGGTCTCACCGACGACGGGCACGGGCCGGTCTCGCTGGAGCTCGCCGGCGGCGAGTCGGTCGAGGCAGACCTGGTCATCGGCGCCGACGGCGCCCGCTCGATCCTGCGCGAGCACGTCGTCGGCTACGACGACGCCCAGTTCTCCGGCTGCCTCGCCTGGCGCGGGACCGTCCCGCGATCGCGGCTCACGCTGCTCCCCGACCCCGGCCGACTGCAGCTGTGGCTCGGCGCCGACGGCCACCTGATGCACCATCCGGTCGGCAACGGCGACCATGCCTTCCTCCTGGTCAAGCGGCAGACCGGGCCCTGGGCCCCGGAGTCGTGGGGCTGGCCGTCCGACCCGGACGAGCACATCCACGCGTACGCCGGCTGGCATCCCGCCGTGGTCCAGATGATCTCCGCGGCGCCGGTCTCCGAGCACTGGGCGCTCTTCCACCGGCCACCGCTGTCCACCTGGTCGCGCGGCAGCGTCACGCTGCTGGGGGATGCCGCTCACCTGACGCTCCCCCACCACTGCCAAGGTGCCGCCCAGGCGATCGAGGACGCCGTCGTCCTCGCCGGCTGCCTCGCCGCCGACGAAGACTGGGAGCGTGCCCGGACCAGCTACGAGGTGCACCGCCGCGACCGCACCCGCCGGATCCAGGTCGCCTCCCAGGCCACCGCCGACGTCCTCCATCTCCCCGACGGCCCACGCGCCCAGGCCCGCAACAAGCGGCTCGGGTCACCTGACGCCTACGACCGCCATCTCGCCTGGATCCACGAGCACGACGCCGCGGCCGGCCTCCCCCGCCCGTAACTCCGCGGGCCGCTTCGGCGTTGCCAAGACGTGAGAGCCTTCCCCGGACGCAGAGGGTTCATCGCGCTCGGCATCTGGACGATGTACGCCGCCGCCATCGCCGTAGCGCTGGCGCAGGTCGGTTCCGCTCCCTCTGCCGGCAGCGGGCGCCCGCTCGCCCCCGGCAGCCCCGCCGCGCTCATCGCGCAGCACGACTGCTGGAGTGCGAAAGCCCCGGGCGACATGACCGGCCGACTCCCCAGCCACGCCATCATCGCCACCGGCGCCACCGGCGCCACGCCGCGCTACGTCGACTCCGGCCTCACCGGCAAGGCCCTCGACCAGGTCTTCGAGGGCGAGGACCACGGCCTCGTCGTCTACGCCTTCTGCCGCTGAGGCTCGACAAGCGCGAGCGATCAGGCCCAGAGCTGCCCCTCGAGGCCCTCTTCGGCGTCGTCGATGGTGCCTTCGTACGCCCCGGTGGAGAGGTACTTCCAGCCGCCGTCGGCGACGACGAAGGCGATGTCGGCCTTCTCCCCGGCCTGGAGGGACTTGGCGGCCTGGGCGAGGGCGGCATGCAGGATGGCGCCGGTGGAGATGCCGGCGAAGATGCCCTCCAGCTCGAGGAGCTCGCGGACGCGGCGTACGGCGTCCCGAGGGCCGACGGAGAAGCGGGCGTCGATCAGGGACGCGTCGTACAGCTCGGGGACGAAGCCCTCGTCCAGGTTGCGCAGGCCGTAGACGAGCTCGCCGTAGCGCGGCTCGGCGGCCACGATGCGTACGTCCGGCTTGGCCGAGCGGAAGAAGCGGCCGACGCCCATGAGCGTGCCGGTCGTGCCCAGCCCGGCGACGAAGTGGGTGACGGAGGGCAGGTCGGCCAGCAGCTCGGGGCCGGTGCCCTCCTCGTGCGCGAGCGCGTTGGCGGAGTTGCCGTACTGGTAGAGCATCACCCAGTCGGGGTGCTCGGCGGCCAGGCGCTTGGCGACCCGGACGGCCTCGTTGGAGCCACCTGCGGCGGGCGAGGAGACGATCTCGGCGCCCCACATCCGCAGCAGCTGGCGCCGCTCCTCGGAGGTGTTCTCCGGCATCACGCACACGATCCGGTAGCCCTTGAGCTTGGCCGCCATGGCCAGCGAGATCCCGGTGTTGCCCGACGTCGGCTCCAGGATCGTGCAACCGGGCCGGAGCCGTCCGTCCTTCTCGGCCTCCTCGACCATCCGAAGAGCCGGGCGGTCCTTGATCGAGCCGGTCGGGTTGCGGTCCTCGAGCTTGGCCCACAGCCGGACGTCGGGCGAAGGCGAGAGGCGGGGCAGGCCCACCAGCGGGGTGCCCCCGACCGACGCCAGCAGGTTGTCGTAGCGCATGGGGTCCATGGTCGCATCAACCGATCGGCTGATGCCCACACGCGCCGATCGCCCGATCCGTGAGACCGCGGAACACAGCAGGCTGGGAGTATGCATCAGGAGCGAGAACCAGCGGTCGTCGTGGACGGCCTGCGCAAGACGTACGGCGAGAAGGTGGCGGTCGACGAGATCAGCCTGAACGTCTGTGAGGGCGAGATCTTCGGGATCCTCGGCCCCAACGGGGCAGGCAAGAGCACGACCGTCGAGGCGATCGCCGGCCTGCGGGTCGGCGACCGGGGCCACATCCGGGTCCACGGCATCGACCCCTGGACCGACCGGGCCGCCCTCACCGAGGTGCTCGGCGTGCAGCTCCAGGAGGCCAAGCTGCAGCAGAAGATCACGGTCCAGGAGGCCCTGGAGCTGTGGAGCGCCTTCTACCCCGACCCCGAGCCGTGGGCGCCGCTGGCCGAGCGGCTGGGGCTCGGCGCTCATCTGGGCCAGCGGTTCGAGGACCTCTCCGGTGGCCAGCAGCAACGGCTCTCGATCGCGCTGGCACTGATCGGCCGGCCGCGGGTCGTCGTGCTCGACGAGCTCACCACCGGCCTCGATCCGCGGGCCCGTCGCGAGGTGTGGGACCTGGTGCGGGACGTACGTGACCGGGGCGTGACCGTCATCCTGGTCACCCACTCCATGGAGGAGGCGCAGACGCTCTGCGACCGGATCGCGATCGTCGATGCCGGCCGGATCCGCGCCCTCGACACCCCGGCAGGGCTCATCGCCGCAGGCACGGCTGCCACGACCACCACCTTCGACACCTCGGCCGCGATCGACCTGGTCTCCCTGCGCGAGATCGACGGTGTCACCTCCGCGCACAGCGCGAACGGCACCATCACCGTCGAGGGTGCCGAGGGAGTCGCCCTCGCCGTCATCGAGGCGCTGCGTACGCAAGGGGTGTCCCCCCAGCGGCTCCGGGTCGCCGCCGGAAGCCTCGACTCCGCCTACCTCGACCTCACCGACACCACGCAGGAGATCACGCGATGACCAGCCCGACAGCAGCCGTGATCCGGACCGAGTCCAGGCTCTTCGCCCGCGAACGGCTCTCGCTCTTCTGGATCGTCCTGTTCCCGAGCCTGCTCCTGGGCGTGCTCGGGCTCATCCCGAGCTTCCGCGAGGACAGCGCCGACTTCGGCGGCCGGAGCCTGATCGACCTCTATGTCCCGGTCACCGTGCTGCTCTCGATGATCATGGCCTCGATCATGACGATGCCGGCGACGCTGACCGGCTACCGCGAGAACGGGATCCTGCGACGGCTCGGCACCACACCCGCCAAGCCGTTCGCGATCCTGCTCGGCCAGGTGCTGGTGCACGCGGCTGCGGTCGCCGCCTCGTCGGTGATCGTGATCGTCCTCGGCCGGGTCGCGTTCGGGACGCCGCTGCCGGAGTCGGTCGTCGGATATGCGGTGGCGTACGTCCTGGCGCTGATCGTCTCCCTCGGGATCGGGGCCGCGATCACGGCCGTCTCGCCCAACGCGAAGGCCGGGCAGGTCGTTGGGATGGTGGTCTTCTTCCCGTGCATGTTCACGGCCGGGGTCTACTTCCCGGTCGAGGTGTTCGGCGGCACGGTGCGCGACATCATCTCGCTCACGCCCTACGGCGCGGCCTCCAACGCACTCAACGACGCCACCGCCGGGAGCTTCCCGGAGCTGGTCGACCTGGCGGTGATGGGCGGCTGGGCGGTCGTGCTCTACGTGATCGCCGTGCGGGTCTTCCGCTGGGAATGAGATGGTCCTCTACATGACCTCGGCGGACGAGCACGAGCAGCGCTGGGAGCGCAACCTCAAGGTGCTTCCCTTCGCGCTGCTCGCGCTCGCCACGGCCATCAGCGTCGCGACCATCCCCGAGCTCGGTCCTCACTCGGTCGGGATGCAGGTGACCCTCGGTGTGCTGGTGGCGGCGACCGCGGCGTGGATCTGGCGGTGGATGTATGTCTACGGTCGCCCACATCCGGTCGGCTACGCCGGGCGCACCCTGCTGGCCGCCGCCCTCACCCTCATCCATCCGCTCTTCTGCATCTTCGCCTGGATCGGGTTCCTGGACGCGTTCGACTCCTTCCGCGGGCGCCGGCGCTGGGTGGCGATGGCGGCCACCGCGCTGATCATGGCCGTCGGCCAGACCGGCGGGCCACCGCCCTACGACAACCCGTGGCAGGGCGCGCTGCTGCCCATGCTCTTCCTCGTCAACTTCGGGCTCGCCAGCCTGATGGCCCGCTACAGCATCCATCTCGACGCCGTCAGCCGGGAGCGGGCCGACACCATCGTCAGGCTGGAGCGGGCGCACGCCGAGAACGCCAAGCTGCAGGAGCGGCTCCTCGCGCAGTCGCGGGAGAGCGGCGTACGCGACGAGCGCGAGCGCCTCGCTCGCGAGATCCACGACACCATCGCGCAGTCGCTCGCCGGCGTCGTGGCCCAGCTCCAGGCCGCGGACGGCTGCGTGGACGCCCAGGACGTACGCCGCCGGGTCGCCCGGGCCACCGAGATGGCTCGCACCGCGCTCGTCGAGGCCCGTCGGTCCGTCCAGGACCTCACCCCCGCTGAGCTCGCCGACGCGGGGCTCCCCGATGCCTTGTCGGCGTTGGTCGCGACCTGGCGCGACGACCACGGCGTCGAGGCCACCTTCGTCGTCGTCGGCGAAGCCACGGCGCTGCACTCCGAGGTCGAGGCGACCCTGCTGCGGATCGCCCAGGAGGCCCTCGCAACGTGGCCAAGCACGCCGGGGCATCGAGGGTCGGCGTCACGCTCACGTTCGACGAGTCCGAGGTCATCCTCGACGTACGCGACGACGGCTGCGGCTTCGACCCCACCGCTCCCCGCCGTGACTCGGCCTTCGGCCTGGGCGTGATGCGCAACCGCGCCCAGCGCCTCACCGGATCCGTGACCCTGGAGTCCGCCCCAGGCGGCGGCACGGCGATCTCCACGACCGTCCCTGCGCTCCCCCGAGGCGCCGCATGACCCCGAGACGTCACCATCTGACGCCGAGGAGTCGGTTTCTGGCGCCGAGGGGTCACCTTCTGACAGATAGAGGACCACAGTGATCAAGATCGTGGTCGCCGACGACCACCCGGTCGTACGCGACGGGGTGGTCGGAGTGCTCCGCGCCCAAGGCTTCGAGGTCGTCGGCCAGGCCGGCGACGGCGCCGAGGCTCTCGCCCTCGTCCAGGAGCTCGAGCCGGACGTGCTCGTCCTCGACCTCCGGATGCCCGGGACCGGTGGCGTGGAGGTGATCGAGCGGCTCCGGGCACGGGAGTCGCGCACCGGCGTACTGGTCCTGACGACGTTCGACACGGACACCGACGTGGTCGCCGCGATCGAGGCGGGGGCGACCGGTTACCTGCTCAAGGACGCCCCGACACCGGACCTGGTCAAGGCAGTCCGAGCGACCGCTGCCGGCGAGACCGTGCTCTCCCCCGCGGTCGCGACCCGGCTCGCCTCCCGGCTCCGCTCACCGGGCCCGACCGCTCAGCTGAGCCCGCGCGAGCGCGAGGTGCTCACCCTTGTCGCCGGCGGGACGACCAACCGCGCGATCGCCGCAAAGCTCTTCGTCAGCGAGGCGACGGTCAAGACCCACCTGGGCCACATCTTCGACAAGCTCGGCGTCACAGACAGAGCTGCCGCGGTCGCACGAGCGTACGACCGCGGCATCCTGGGTTGAGCGAGCGTCGTCCCAGTGCGTGCCTGGCAAGGCAGAGGAGGGAGGCGGCCCGGTGTTGGCCGTCGACCGACGACAACGCCGCCAGGTGCGTGCTGGGGCGGCGCTCAGCAGCCGCCGGCGACAGCGGGGAGGACTACGACCTGGTCGCCGTCCTTGAGCTCGGCGTCGAGACCGCCGATGAAGCGGACGTCCTCGTCGTTGATGTAGACGTTGATGAAGCGGCGCAGGTCGCCGTTGTCGATGAGGCGCTCCTTGATGCCGGAGTGGTTCGCCTCGAGGTCGTCGATGAGCGCGCTCAGGGTCTTGCCCTCGGCGCTGACTGCCTTCTCACCGGCGGTGTAGGTGCGGAGGATGGTCGGGATCTTGACCTCGATGGCCATGGGTTCTCCTAGCTGGATGTTTCTCGGGCGCGTCACGACAACGTCGCGACGATGCTGATTTCTTCCTCGGTGACGTTGCCGTCGATGATGCGGAATGATCGAAACTCGACCGGGCCGTCGTCGTTTCCCCCATCGGTGAAACAGTCGCGGGTGCTGACCAGCACGTAGTGTGCGTTCGGCTCCATCGCGAGACCGATGTCGGTCCGCGAGGGGTAGGCCTCGGTCGCCGTGTGGGAGTGGTAGACGATCACCGGCTCCTCGTCGTTCGCGTCCATCTCCTTGTAGAGCTGGAGCAGATCGGTCGAGTCGAACTCGTAGAAGGTCGGCGATCCGGCGGCGTTGATCATCTCGATGAACCGCTCCGGCCGGTCGGACCCCTCAGGGCCCGCGACGATCCCGCACGCCTCGTCGGGATGGTCGCGCTTCGCGTGGGCGACGATCGCGTCGTAGGTCGCCTGGTCGATGGTCAGCACAGGATCAGCCTAGGCGGGCCAAGCAGCGACGACGTACATGACCGGGTGCCGGACACGGTCACAACCACCCGCCACGATGGTGTAGTCAGGACGCCGCCCAGAGCGCTTCGACGATGGTCTCCTGCAGGATCCCGACCCACTGGTAGATCCCGTAGACCTGGCCTGCGGGGTCGTCCTCGGGCAGCGAGTCCCAGAAGTCCTCGTCGCCGTCCTCGACCCCGAGCCGGGTCGCGAGCGCGAGCCGGATGTCGGTGAACGAGCGCATCCACGCCTCGGCGTCGGCGATCGAGAGCTCGACGTCGATGACCATCCCGTCCTCGTCCAGCTCGGGCGGCAGCCCGGCCTCCTCGAGCGCGTCGATGATCGTCGAGGCGGCCCGCGCCTTGCCGTCGCGCAGCCCGCCCTCGGTGAACCGCCGGAACTCCCCGGCCGCCTCGGCGTCTTCTCCGTAGGCCGAGGGGAAGAGCCGCTTCAGCACCGGGTCCTCGGGCTCGGTGGTCGGACCCGAGAAGTCGAGCATGGCCTCCAGCGGGTCATCGCTCTCGGCCGGCGCGGCGACCTCGTTGCGCAACAGCTCGACGAGCTGAGAGGCCAGCGAACGGAGCAGGTCTGCCTCGAACCCGGAGAAGGTCGCGATGATCTGCTTGCTGCGGCGGTGGTAGCTGAACCCGCCCATCAATCCTGCTTCTCCAGAGTCGCCCAGAGCCCGTACTCGTGCATCGCCTGCACGTCGCGCTCCATCTCCTCACGCGATCCGGAGGAGACCGCCGACTTGCCGTCGTGGTGCACCTCCATCATCAGCTTCTCCGACTTCTTCTTCGAGTAGCCGAAGTATTTCTGGAAGACGAAGGTGACATACGACATCAGGTTGACCGGGTCGTTCCAGACGATGGTCACCCACGGAGTCGCGGGCGCTACGAGGTCGTCGACCTCGGGCTCGTCGAGCTCCACGGGGCTTGGCGCGCTCATGCCGCCACCTCCGTAGCGCAGGCGCAAGGATACGGATTCGGCGGCATGAGGACCTTGATGGTCACTCGCTTGCGCTCGCTCATGACATCCATCGTGCCACGATGTGCCCGTGGACTCGACAGTGGACTCGACGGCAGGCTCGACCGCGCTCCTGACCGATCATTACGAGCTGACCATGCTCCAGGCAGCCCTCAAGGCCGGCTCCGCAGAGCGTCGTGCGGTCTTCGAGCTGTTCCCCCGGCGGCTGGCCGGAGGTCGCCGCTACGGCGTGGTGGCCGGGGTCGGGCGGGCGCTCGATGCCATCGAGGCCTTCCGGTTCGGCCCGGAGCAGCTGGCCGTCCTGGAGGGGGTCGTCGACGGCCCGACCCTGGAGTGGCTGGCCGGCTACCGCTTCACCGGCGACATCTGGGGGTACGCCGAGGGTGAGACCTTCTTCCCGCACTCGCCGCTGCTCGTCGTCGAGGCGAGCTTCGCCGAGGCGGTCGTCCTGGAGACGGTGCTGCTCTCGATCTACAACCACGACTCGGCCATCGCCACCGCGGCCTCGCGGATGACGATGGCAGCCGGTGAGCGCCCGTGCATCGAGATGGGCTCGCGCCGCACCCACGAGGCGGCCGCCGTGGCCGCCGCCCGCGCGGCCTACGTGGCCGGTTTCACCGCCACCTCCAACCTCGCCGCCCGCGCCCGCTACGGCGTGCCCACCACCGGCACCTCCGCCCACGCCTTCACGCTCCTGCACGACACCGAGGAGCAGGCCTTCCGGGCCCAGGTCGCCTCCCTCGGCAAGGGCACCACGCTCCTGGTGGACACCTACGACATCGCGGAGGCGGTCGCGAAGGCGGTCGAGATCGCCGGACCCGAGCTCGGTGCGGTGCGGATCGACTCCGGCGACCTGGGGCTGCTCGCCCATGACGTACGCCGCCAGCTCGACGACCTCGGCGCCACCGAGACCAAGATCATCGTCACCAGCGACCTGGACGAGTACGCGATCGCCGGCCTGGCCGCCGCCCCGGTCGACGGCTACGGCGTCGGCACCCAGCTGGTCACCGGCTCCGGTCACCCGACCGCCGGGTTCGTCTACAAGCTGGTCGCGCGCGAGGGCGCCTCCGGCGACCTGGAGCCCGTCGCCAAGAAGAGCGCGTCCAAGGCCTCGATCGGCGGCCGGAAGTACGCCCTGCGCCGCCGTGACCGAAAAGACGTCGCCGACGCCGAGGTGATCGGTATCGGTGCCGCGCCGGCCGGCGACAACAACGACCGTCCCCTCCTCACCCAGCTCGTGAGCAAGGGCGAGGTCGTCGGTCGTGAGCCGCTCGACGCGGCGCGTGAACGCCACCAGGCCTCGGTCGCCGAGCTTCCCGTCGTCGCCCACTCGCTCCTCAAGGGCGATCCGGTCATCCCGACGCTGTTCCAATGAGGCTCGGGTCCAACGAGGCTCGGGCTAGTGTGGCGAGCATGACGCGTGCACTGATCGTGGTCGACGTACAGAACGACTTCTGCGAGGGCGGGTCCCTGCCGGTCGCCGGCGGGGCGCGGGTGGCCTACGACATCGGTCAGCTGCTGCGTGAGCGGGCGGCGAGCGAGGAGCCGGAGCCGACGTACGGCCTGGTCGTCGCCACCAAGGACCACCACATCGACCCGGGCGACCACTTCGGCAACCCGCCGGACTACGTCAACTCCTGGCCGCCCCACTGCGTCGTCGGCACCGACGGCGAGGCCTTCCACCCCAACCTGGACCCGGTGACCTTCGACGAGATCTTCCGCAAGGGCGAGTACGCCGCCGCTTACTCCGGCTTCGAGGGCGCGGCCAACGGCGGCGCCACCCTGGTCGACTGGCTCCGGGGTCGCGGCGTGGCGGAGGTCGACGTGTGCGGGTTGGCGACCGACTACTGCGTACGTGCCACCGCGCTCGACGCGCGAGCGGCCGGGTTCCACACGACGCTGCTCTCCGACCTGACCGCCGGCGTGGCTGCGGAGAGCACCGCAGCGGCCGTCGAAGAGATGCGCGCCGCTGGGGTAACGGTCTCATGACAGAAATGGGAACTTTGCGCCGATAAGGCGCGTCTGACGGTCTATTCTCTCTCGAATGGCTCCGATCTCGGCGACAGCCCCTCTTCGCCAACCCCTCTTTCGGTGGTTCTTCGCGTCCCGCTCGATCAATCTGGTCGGCAACTTCATGGCGCCCGTCGCGCTCGCTTTCGCCGTGATGGAGGTGAGCGACGCGCCGATCGCGATCGGTGCCGTCCTCGCGGCCAGGACCATCCCGATGATCGTCTTCATGCTCATCGGCGGCGTGCTGGCCGACCGGATGGGCCGAGCCCGGGTCCTGTTCGCCTCCAACCTGGTCTCCGGGCTGAGCCAGGCGGCCGTCGCCGTCCTCGTCATCACCGGCGTCGCCGAGCTGTGGCACCTGATCGCCCTCTCGGCTCTCAACGGCATCGTCTCCGCCGCCGGCCTGCCGGCCCAGCAGGGGATCATCCCGCTCGTGGTGCCCCGCAGCATGCTGCAGGAAGCCAACGTGCTGCTGTCGCTGACCCGGGCGGTCGTCGCGGTCGCCGGCCCCGGCACCGCCGGCCTGCTCGTCCTCAGCGTCGGCGCGGGCTGGGCGCTCGCGATCGACGCCGCCACCTGGATCATCGCGGCTCTGCTGTTGCTGCCGGTCAAGCTCAGTGGCACTGCCGCCAAGGCGTCCATCGTCGGCGACCTGCGTCTGGGCTGGGACTACTTCCGCACGACCAGCTGGCTGTGGCTCTGTGTCGGCGCCGCGACCATGCTCAACGCACTCTACGAAGGCGGGCTGCTCACCCTCGGTCCGCAGCGGGCGGAGGGTTCATCGCTGGGCGCCGGCGGCTGGGGCCTGATCCTCACCTTCCAGGGGATCGGCGTGCTCGCCGCGACGCTCGTGCTGATGAAGGTCCGGCTCGAACGGCCCCTGCTCTACGGCATGATCGGCATGGCCGTGTTCGGCCTGCCGATCGCGGCGCTCGGCTTCTCCACCGACCTGGCGGTGCTGCTTCCCGCAGCCGCTCTCTCCGGTGCCGGCATCCAGGTGTTCAGCCTCGGCTGGCAGCTCTCGATGCAGGAGAACGTCCCTCCCGAGCTGCTCTCCCGTGCCTCGTCCTACGACCAGCTGGGGACCTATATCGCGATCCCCATCGGGCAGCTGGCGATGGGGCCGTTGGCCGCTGCGTACGGGATCGAGAACGTGCTCGCGATCGCCGGCATCACCTTTGTCGTGATCTCGCTGGCGACACTGCTGAGCCCGGCTGTCCGCCGCTTGAGCCGTGTGCCGGCCCTGGCCGAGCGCGACGGCGCCCCGGCGCACTAGGTCCGACCCACCAGAACGCAGGCCGTGTAGGCCGTGTAGGCCGAGGCGTGGCTTCGCTCGGTCAGCCGGCCAAGGCGTTGGCACCACAGGAGATCCGGCCGGGTCTTCAGTCCCGGAACTTCGGGCCCTATGCACGGTCACGCAGGCGCCCCGCGGGACAAGGATTGCGTCCATGATCAGCAATCCCCCATCGGCAGTTCAGACAGCTCCCGGACCGCACGGCGGCCCGAGTCAGCGCAGGATCGCCCGGCTGCTCCCAGCCGGATCCCCACAGTGGACCTTGCTCAAGGTGATGCGCGAGGTGCGAGCTCCCTCGTGGACACCGCAGTCCTCGGCCGTACGCCTGGCAGACGAGGTCGGCGATGGCCGGGCGCTGCGGGAAGCACGGGCCCGCCTGCGGTTGGCCGGCATCGAGAGAGCGACGCTGACCGAGCTGCGTGCACTGGCCACGTTGAACCTGGCGATCAACCATTACGAGACGACCGACACCGCTGGGCAGGTCGGGGCATGACCGCCGTAGCAAGCTCCGGTCCTGGTCAGTCTCTGGTCAGCAATCGGATAGCCATCGTGGAGTCTCACCCGGTGGTCGGCGAGTCCCTGGAGCTGGCGCTGTCGAGGCACCGCTTCGATGCCCGGCTCCTGCCCCCACCCTCGGATCACGCGACCACCTCCGCGCTCACAGCACAGATCTTGCGCGCTCGGGCGAGCATCGTGATCCTCGGCGCGACGCTGGACGCCGGAGATCCCTGGATGGGGGCGATCGCGCCACTGACGCGCGCGGGGGTCGATGTGGCCATCCTGACGTCGACGACGGACCGGGCCTGCTGGGGACAGGCGCTGCGCCGCGGTGCTCGGGCGGTGTTGCCGAAGTCCCGGCCGCTCAACGATCTCATCTCGATCGTGAGGCGCCTCACCGACGGACTCCGCGTCCTCGACGTACGCGAGCGCGAAGAGCTCATCGCGCACGCCGTGCGTCGCGACATCGAACTGGCGGGACTCCGCGAGCGGTTCGAACGTCTCTCTCGCCGCGAGGAAGAGGTGCTGGAGCACCTCAGGAACGGGCGCACCGTGTCCCAGATCGCCGCCCTCGACTTCGTCTCGCCTGCGACGGTCCGCACGCAGGTGAAGTCCATTCTCGCCAAGCTCGAGGTCACCTCGCAGATCGCCGCGGTGGGCGCCGCCCATCGCCTGGGCTGGCAGCCGCCGAAGACCCTCGACCCTCAGACTCGCTTTCTACCGGCTCCCGCGCAGCTTCGGCACCCCATGGCTCATACCTCGCCTCCGGCGCGGGCGGCAGCCGGGTGATGAACCACGCCGTCGAAGATCGATGTATCCAGGCTCACGCCCACCTGTCGGCGAGGGTGCGGATCACGTTGAGGTTGCGGTTGGTGCTGACCGCGATGTGGCGCTCGACGACGGCGTTGGTGATCTTCGTCTGCTGGAAGCTCTCGGTGAGCAGGTGCACGGCGCGGCCGATGACGTAGACCCGCTCGCCCTCCCCCGCCCGTGCGACCAGCGCGTCCCGCGAGCCGGAGTCCGTGAGCTCCTTGCACAGGAACACGAACTGCTTGCCTTCGTGCCCCGTCCCGACAGCCACGGCGTCGTTGGCGATCACCTTCAGCTCGGCCGGCGTGATGCAGACCGTCGGCACCTCGAAGAAGCGGTCGGCAGCGAAGGCCTCCTCCAGGATCGCCTCCATCTCCGCCCGGTCGCCGACCGGGTGGTCGAAGCGTACGTTGCCGGTGTTGATGTAGGTCTCGACGTCCGTTCCGCCCGCCCTCACGACGGCGGCGATGATCGCCTGCTTCGGGAACTTCCGGTTCGCGCCGAGGTTGATGGCTCGCAGGAACGCGATCCAGGTGTGCCGTTCCGTTGTCATTCTCAGATAGTCTCCACCCGTCCGCCGCGCCGCAACCCCGACCCTGGAATCCGATCGATGCCTTCACAGCAGCTGCTCTCCTCGGCAGCCCCGACCGCCTCGGGCTCCGCTTCGGCGAAGACCCTGGACCTCTCCAGCGACCTGGTCGTCTACGCGGCGCGTCTCATGCGCCTCGTACGCCGCACGCTGGACCTTCCGGCCAGCGTCCGCGTCCTCACGATCCTCGACGCCATCGGGCCGCTCGGCATCACCGAGCTGGCCCGCGCAGACGGCTGCTCGCAGCCGACCATGTCGGCCCAGATCGCCCAGCTGGTGGAGACCGGTCTGGTCACCAAGACACCCAACCCGGCCGATGCGCGGGCCAGCCTGGTCACCCTCACCGAGGCCGGCCGGGCCGACCTGGCCGAGGTGCGCGACCGCATCTCCCGGCTCATCGCCGAGCGGCTCGAGTCCCGCAACCGCACCGAGGCAGAGCTCGAGGCGGCCGTGGCCGTCCTTCGTGACCTGGTCGAGGGCGACGCCCCGACCGGCTCCTAACCCGGCAAGCCGAGCGCGGCAGCCGCAGCCGCGACCACCGCGGGATCGGTCTCCCAGTGGCCGCCGTCGTCGGCGTCGCCCAAGGCGATCAGGGAGGCGGTGATGACCCGCCGCTTCGCGGACAGATGCACGCCCTCGACACCGAGCGCGGCGAGCATCGCGATCGAGTCGACACCGACGCCACCGCCGGCCAGCACGTCCGGCCCGTCGACCGCAACCATCGCGGCGATCGTCGACGCTCCCGCGGCCGCCGTCGGTGCGCCGCCGGAGGTGAGCACCCGGTCGACCACGCCGGCCAGCGCCCGGACCGCCGCGACCGGGTCGGCACTGAGGTCGACGGCGCGGTGGAACGTCACCGTCGCCTCGTACGCAGCAGCCTCCTCGGCCAGCTGCCGGATCAGCTCCACGTCCGGCTCCCCGTGCGGGGTGAGCGCGCCGATCACGATCCCGTCGGCACCGGCCTCGAGAATCATGTCGACCTCTCGCCTCAGGAGGTCCCGCTCCGCCCGGGAGTAGCTGAATCCGCCCGGGCGCGGCCGGACGAGCACGTGGACGCCCTGCCACCCGTCGGCGGCCTCGCTGCCGCCGACCTCGTCGAGGACGGCCTCCACGAGCCCCTGCGACGGGGTGACGCCGCCGACCTCGAGGGCCGAGCAGAGCTCGACCCGGGTCGCACCGCCCGTGCGCGCCGCGCGTGCCCCGGCCACCGAGGTCACCGCGATCTCCAGCGCGGTCGAGCGCGGCCGGCCCGGGAGACGGCTCACGCCGAGCCTCGCGCCGCCCAGTCGCGCAGGGTGTCGATGCGGGCCTTCAGCTGGTCCGCGTTGGCGACCGCGGCGGGCGGGCCGCCGCACTCCTTCCGGAGCCGGTTGTGGGTGACGCCGTGAGGAGTCTTGGTGCGGTGGTGCCAGGCCGCGACCAGGCCGTTGAGCTCACGGCGGAGCACGGCGAGCTGCTCGTGGGCGGCGACCGCCGCGACCGGCTCGTCGGCGGCCACCGGCGCCGAGGTGGACTTCTGCTTGCGTGCCCGGTCGCTCTGCCGCTGCTGGAGCAGGGTCTTCATCTGGTCGGTGTCCAGCAGCCCGGGGATGCCGAGGAAGTCCATCTCCTCCTCCGAGCCGACGTGCACCTCGCCGGAGTGGCCGAACTCGCCGCCGTCGAAGAGCACCCGGTCGAAGCGCGCCTCAGACCCCATGGCCTCCCAGGCTCCCAGCTCCTCCTCGGAGGCGCCCTCCTCGGCGTTGGCCGCGGCCATCAGCGCGTTTTCGGCGGCGAAGATGTCGTCCTCGCTGGTGACCTTCTTGCCGAGCACATGGTCGCGCTGCAGCTCGAGCTCGGAGGCGAACCCGAGCAGGTTCGGGACCGACGGCAGGAAGACCGAGGCGGTCTCACCCCGCGTACGCGCGCGTACGAAGCGCCCGACCGCCTGCGCGAAGAAGAGCGGTGTCGAGGTGGTGGTCGCGTAGACCCCGACCGCCAGCCGGGGCACGTCGACGCCCTCGGAGACCATCCGGACCGCGACCATCCAGCGGTCGTCGGACTCGGAGAACTTGGCGATCTTCTTCGAGCCGGCCTTCTCGTCGGAGAGCACGACGGTGGCGCTCTGCCCGGTGATGGTCTTCAGCGTCTTGGCGTAGGAGCGCGCCGAGTCCTGGTCGGTGGCGATGACGAGCCCGCCCGCGTCGGGCACGTGACGCCGCACCTCGGTCAGGCGCTTGTCGGCGGCCGCGAGCACCGACGGAATCCACGATCCGGCCGGATCGAGCGCGGTCCGCAGCGCCTGTGAGGTCAGGTCCTTGGTCAGCGGCTCGCCGAGGTGGGCGGCGATCTCGTCGCCGGCCCGGGTGCGCCACTGCATCTGTCCGGAATAGGCCATGAAGAGCACCGGCCGGACGACGTTGTCGCGCAGCGCCTCGGCGTACCCGTAGGTGTAGTCGGCCGCCGAACGAGGCACGCCATCCTCGCCGGGGGCGTAGGTGACGAACGGGATCGGGTTGGTGTCGGAGCGGAAGGGCGTCCCGGTGAGCGCCAGTCGGCGCGCGGCCGGCTCGAAGGCCTCCCGGACCCCCTCGCCCCACGACAGCGCGTCGCCGGCGTGGTGGACCTCGTCGAGGATCACCAGCGTCTTGAACCGCTCGGTGCGGATCCGCATCGCGAGCGGGTTGACCGCCACCCCGGCGTACGTCACCGCGATCCCGACGTAGTCGGCCGAGGTCTTGCCCTGACCGGCGGAGTAGCTCGGGTCGATCGGGATCCCGGCCCGGGCGGCCGCCTCCGCCCACTGCACCTTGAGGTGCTCGGTGGGAGCGACGATGGTGATCCGGTCGACCAGCCTGCGACCGAGGAGGTCGGCGGCGACGGTCAGCGCGAAGGTCGTCTTACCGGCACCCGGCGTCGCCACGGCCAGGAAGTCACGAGGCTGGTCGGCCAGGTATCGAGACAGCGCCTCCTGCTGCCAAGCACGCAGCTTGGGCGCAGTGCCCCACGCGGCCTTGTTGGGCCACGCGGGTGTGAGGGCGCCGGGTAGGTCGGCCCCAGTCACTTCGCCGAGTCCGTAGCGCGAGCGCCAGAATACGCACTCGGCGAAGTGTTGTCTCGATGGCTCGCTCGCTGAAGCTCACTCACTCGTCGTCGCCCTCGCCACCGCTAGGCGGCATCCCCTCGAAGATCTCCTTGCAGTCGGGGCAGACCGGG
This sequence comes from Nocardioides sp., assembly GCF_014360585.1. Classification (GTDB taxonomy): domain Bacteria; phylum Actinomycetota; class Actinomycetes; order Propionibacteriales; family Nocardioidaceae; genus Nocardioides. The sequence continues at coordinate 44,644 of NZ_JACIXG010000018.1, read as the reverse complement.
AACTTGGACCCGTCGCGGCTCGGCACCCACACCTTGCCGCACAGCGCGACCACGGGCGTGCCCATGACCATCGCCTCGGTCAGCTTGTCCTTCTCCACGTAATGGGAGTAGCGGTCGTGGTCACCCTCCTCGGTGGGGACGTCCTGCTCGCGGATGTCCTCCCGTTCCTTGACGGCTTCTTTCGTGCCGAATCCCAGGATGCCCATGCGCCAACCTTACAAGGGTCCGTCAGTTGAGTCCCGGGTCGGGCGGGCGCGTGGCGTGAAAGGCCAGCTCACCGGGCTGGCGTCGAAGCACCGCGCCCCACATCGAGCTCACGTCGACGAGGAAGGAGTCATAGGGCTCGCTGTCGACGACATACCACGACCCCTCCTCCACCTCGCCCTGAAGCTGGGCAGACCCCCAGCCGGCGTAGCCGGCGAAGATGCGCAGTCGCGACAGCGTGCCCTCGACCAGCTCTAGGGGCGTGTCGAGGTCGAGCAGCCCGAGTCGCCCGACCACCGGACGGAACCCCAGGGGCTGGTCGTCGGCATCGACCAGGAGCGCGACCGCGATCGCGGCGTCCTTGCTCACCGGGCCGCCTTGGAACAGGACGTCAGGGTCGGCGACGGAGGCCGCCCACGGATGGAGCACCTCGGCGACCGGAACCGGCGAGGGCCGGTTCAGCACGACGCCGAGCGCGCCGTCGTCGTTGACCTCGATCAGCAGCACCACGGTGTCGACGAAGTTGGGATCGCGAAGCTCGGGCGTGGCCACCAGCAGCCGACCGGCGCGTACGTCCGTCTGCTCGGTCATGACGCCATGATCGCATCACCTGTGAAACATCAGTCGCACCCGAAGCCAACGCGTATGAAGACTCCGGGGCCGGCACTTAGGGAGTGCGGAGGGAGACCGCGGGAGGGGCGCGCCGGCGCCCGGAGCCTGGCTTGATGAGCCGGTACGCAGCGTCAGGCCGCTGAGCGCACCGACCGGAACATGTCGACGAGGCCGGCGAAGGGCCCGCGGTCGACGATCGGGGCGGCAGGTTCGTACTCGGCCCGAGCCCGCAGCTCGATCAGCGAGCCGATCTGGACGCACTGGGCGTCGGCGAAGGCACCCTTGCCCGCCATCACGGCGAGGGTGAGGTGCTCCTTGGCCTGCGCCTTGGCCAGGGCGTCGGCCATCGTCTCGTCGACGGGCAGTGCGTGGTAGCGGTCGAGGACAGCACGGATCCCCGGCAGGTCGTCGGCGGCGCCGTGCCAGGCCCGGACGACGGCGTCCTCGAGGTCCATCGGCTGGTCGGCGAGCTCGGTCTCGATGCGGCCGGACAGGCGGGTGTGCCAGCGCAGCTGCAGGGCGGCGAGCAGGTCGAGCTCGTCGGCGAAGGTCTCGGTGACTCCAGGAAGATCCATGGGCAGCAGGCCGTCTCGACGCTCGTCGACGGCGGCGACCACGCCGCGGAGGATCTCCCCGCGCTTGTGATGGCTGGTCCAGCTCATTTGTCGGCTCCTTGCGGAAGTTCGTGACTCACATACCGTGAGTACGTACCTATAGTATTGAACATACCAAGGGTATGGCCAATACCTGGGACGGTGATTCCGAACACGGCCGTTAGAGTGGGCGGGTGGCAAAGTCGTCCGTGAGCAAGCTGGTCCCCAAGGTCCCCCCTCTCCCGTCGGTCCCGGGGATGTCACGGCGGCAGCAGTTCTCCGCCTCGACCAAGAAGACGCTGGTCGAGGTCGCCGAGAAGCTCTTCACCGAGCACGGCTATGCGAGCACGTCGCTGGACGCCATCGTGGCCGGCGCCGAGGTCACCAAGGGCGCGCTCTACCACCACTTCAGCGGCAAGCAGGCGCTCTACGAGGTCGTCTTCGAGAAGGTCGAGGCCGCCACCGCGCAGAGCATCGACGCCGCCATGCGCGAGTCGAAGGACCCCTGGGAGCAGGCGCGGGCCGGGCTGCGTACGTTCCTGGAGGCCGTCCAGCAGCCCACCTACCGCCGCATCGTCGTGCAGGAGGGGCCCGCCGTCCTCGGCTACCAGCGCTACCGCGAGCAGGAGGAGCGCTCCACGTTCGCCGTCGTCGAGGACATCGTCGCCGCCGTCCTGCGCGCCGGCGACCGGACCGTGGACGACGAGATGGTCGCGACCTTCGCCCGACTCTTCTTCGGGGCGATGTCGGCCGCGGGCGAATCCGTCACCGAGGCCAGCGACCCCGAGGACGCCGCCGAGCGCATCGAGTTGGCCGTGACCTACCTGCTGACCGGGGTCCAGACCCTGGCGCAGCAGGGCGTCAAGGTCGAGGACATGCGCTGACCCACCGGGTCAGTGACGAGCGCTACTTGACGCTCACCCCACCGGGCTCGACCTGGCCGTTGCCCTTCGGGATCAGGTCCAGCCACACCTTGCCCGGCGGGATCTCGATCGCGGCACCGCTCGCATCGGTGAACGTGACGGCGCCCTTCTCGCCCTTCTTCACCCAGGTCGCCTCGACGATCTGACCGGCGCGCAGGATCCACGCCTTACCCCTACCGGTGAAGTGGGAGACCGGGACGATCGCGCCGCCCGGGTCCTTGTACGGGGCGATCGTGGTCCTGGTCTGCGCGACCACGACGGTGTCGGCGAGGAACTGACCGCTCTTGGACATGTAGTTGTTCTGCAGGCGGTACTTGCCACCCTTGAAGACCCAGTTGTCCGTACGCGCCTGGGAGAACTTCACGTCTACGGCCTTGGCGGGCTTGCCGCCGGCAAGCTTCGTGGTCGCGTCGCCCCAGGGCATGAAGTCGGCCGGCCGCTTGGCCTTGCCCTTCTTCTCGGCAGCCTTGCCGACCTTGGCGACCTTGCCGACCACGCTGTGCAGAAAGTCGTGGGGCTTGCTGGTGTCACGTACGACGTAGGGGGTGGACATGTCGATCCACGAGACGTCGTGCTTCTTCAGCTGCGCGAAGGTGTAGGGCGCGGCGCCACTGGTCATGATCTTGGCATCGATCGGCGCGGCGATCCCGGCGTCGGTCGCCCGCATCGACCGGACCGGGCCGGCCTCCTTCGGGAGCTGGGAGTAGTACGCGACGGCCAGCCGCGTCACGCCACCCTCGACCAGCTCCTGGACGACCATGTCCGCCTTGGCGAGCCCGTACTGCGGGTCGCTGGCCGCGGTGTTGTCGATCTTCACGATGTAGGCGGGGTGCTTGCGAGCAGCGGTCTGCCCCTCGGGGAGCTGGGCTCCGGTCAGCGGCTCGTGGTCGGGCTCAGCGGGCGCGGACGGCGACGGCTTCGTCTCCTTCGGCTCCTCCGAGGAGCCACAGCCGGTCAGGACCAGTCCCGCGGCAGCGAGCGTTGCCGTCGCTCGCAGCAGGAACCCCGGGCGGGACGTGCGCATCATCGATCTCCATCTACATCGGCTCAGCTACCTAGACGAGTGTCAGACGGTAATCGTTGCATGCGACGAAGCCGCGCCCGGGGCTCCCTAGTAATTGCGATCTGAGCGTTCTCCCAGTGCGTGCACGGCAAGGCGGAGGAGGGAGGCGGCCCAGGCCTGAACGAAGTGGCCTTGGCCGTCGACCGACGACAACGCCGCCGGGTGCGTGCTGGGAGGGCGCTCAGGCTACGGTCGCGCCGCCGTCTACGTATAGGGTCTGACCGGTGATGTAGGAGGACTCGTCGCTGGCCAGGAAGGCCGCGGCGGCGGCGATGTCGGCGGGCTCACCGACGCGCTTGACTGGGTTGGCGTCGGCCGAGAGCTTGCGGAACTCGTCGACGTCGAGACCGAGGCGGGCCGCGGTCTGGTCGGTCATCTCGGTGGCGATGAACCCCGGCGCGATGGCGTTCACGTTGACGCCGAACGGGCCGAGCTCGAGCGCGAGGGTGCGGGTGAACCCCTGCACGCCGGCCTTCGCCGCGGAGTAGTTGGCCTGGCCGCGGTTGCCGGTGGCCGAGGTGGAGGAGACGTTGATGATCTTGCCGTACTTCTGCTTCACGAAGACCGCCTGCGCGGCCTTCGACATCAGGAAGTGGCCCTTGAGGTGCACGTTCATGACCAGGTCCCAGTCGTCCTCGGTCATCTTGAAGAGCAGGTTGTCGCGGGTGATACCGGCGTTGTTCATCAGGATGTGCAGGCCGCCGAGCTCCTCGACGATGCGCGCGACCGCGGCCTCGGTGTCCTCCGCCTTGGCGACGTTGGCGCCGATGCCGACGGACTTGGCGCCCTCCGCCAGCGGGAGCTTGGCGGCGGCCTCAGCGGCGGCGGCCTCGTCCAGGTCGATGATCGCTACCGAGGCACCCTCCTCGGCGAAACGCGTGGCGACTCCGAAACCGATCCCTCGCGCTGCCCCGGTGATGACTGCGACGCGTCCGTCGAAACGACCCATGACCAAACTCCTTCGTGTGACTCAGGCTCTATGACTCAGCCGACAATGACGTACGGCCCCCGCCGACTGTAGCGAGGGCCGCACGTCATGTCGCGAGGTGTCTACTGATTGGTAGCAACCCAAGCGTCGCGCGCGGCCACGCCCAGATCGGGGTGGTCGGTGAAGAACGCGTCGACGCCTGCGTCCAGGTAGGGGCCGACCTCGCAGCCGAGGTCACCGATCGCGATCGGGTCGGTGCCGATGCGGCACTCGGTGGGCAGGTTCTTGTTCTCGGCGCGCATGGTCCAGATGACGGTCGGCAGCCCGAGGCGCTCCGCACGGTCGGCGAGGTCGGTCGGCTCCCCCAGCGTGCCGTCGGCGTTGCGCGGGATGAAGTAGTACTTGTACGGCGCCACCTGGTCGGCGTACTTCCTGATGCTCCGCAGGCCCTTGTCGGTGACGAGGTAGTCGTTGGTCACGCCGGTCCCGGCGACCACCTGGTCGTAGGGGGCACCGCCGAAGTCGACCAGCTGCACCAGCGGGGTGTCGACCATGCGGTTGAGGTCCTTGAGGTTGCTGACCTCGAAGGACTGGATCACTGCGGCGGCGCGCTTGCCACCGAGACCGTGGCGCTTGAGGCTCTTGGCGAGCGGCTCCTCCATGGAGAGACCGATGGAGTCGAAGTACGTCGGGTGCTTGGTCTCCGGAGCGACGCCGATGGTGCGGCCGGTCTCGGCCTCCTTGGCCTCGACCAGGTCGAGCACCTCCTCGATGGTCGGCACCTCGAACAGGCCGTCGTAGGCGGTGTTGGCCGGGCGGTCGCCGGGGATGCGCTCCACGGCTCGCAGCGTCTTCAGCTCGGCGAGGGTGAAGTCCTCGGTGAACCAGCCGGTCAGCGCCTTTCCGTCGATGGTCTTCGTGGTCTTCCGGTCCGCGAACTCCGGGCGGGCGGAGACATCGGTGGTGCCCGAGATCTCGTTCTCGTGACGGGCCACGAGCACGCGGTCCTTGGTCGAGACCACATCGGGCTCGATGTAGTCGGCACCCTGCTGGATGGCCAGGTCGTACGCCTCGAGGGTGTGCTCGGGCCGGTAGCCCGAGGCACCGCGGTGACCGAAGACGATCGGCTCGGCGTGCTTGTGCTTGGCCGCCTGGACGGCGGTCGTGGGGGTGGCCGCCGCGGAGGCGGGGTTCGAGACCAGGAGGGTCCCGGCGGCGAGCGTCGCGGCCGCGGCGAGCGTGAGGGTACGCATTCGAGTGGGGTTCGGCGTGGTCATGAACCGATCACACCGGTCCCGGGAGACCCCGGGCCCGGTGTGCGGTGAACGACGAATGACGATCTGTCGACGGGCCTCAGGCTGCGTCGGCGGCGACGGCCGCGTCGTCCACATCGGCGGTACGGCGCTCGGCGATCACGTTCTCGAGCACGTCGGGGCGGTTGGTGATGACGCCGTCGACACCGCGGTCGAGGACTGCGCTCATCATCTCGGCGTCGTCGACCGTCCAGGAGTGGATGTCCATCCCCAGCGCGTGCACGCGGGCGACGTAGCTCGCGTCGAAGGAGCCGTAGTGCGGGTTGATCTGGTCGGCCCAGGTGTAGCTGTCCAGGTCGGCGTAGGCCGGGGTGCCGAGCAGGCCGACCGGCACCTCGGGCTGGATGCTCTTGTAGGTCTTCATCGAGCCGAAGTCGAAGCTCTGCACGGCGAGCCGGCCGGCGGCGACCGAGGACCGAACGTAGCCCGGGAAGGAGTCGAACTCGGCCGCGACCTTTTTCTCGATCCCCGGGTAGAGCCCGGGCGACTTGAGCTCCATCAGGATCCCGGAGCGCGAAGACCGCACCTGCTCGACCATCTCCTTCAGCGTCGGCACCGGCTCACCGGCGAACTCCTCATCGAACCAGGAGCCGGCGTCCAGCGTCTTGATCTCGGCGAGCGTGAAGTCCTTGACCCGCCACGGCGAGCGGCCGGGGAAGCGCTGCTCGACGTCGGTCGTACGCGACAACGTGGTGTCGTGCATCAGCACGAGCTCGCCGTCCTTCGTGGCCTGCACGTCCGACTCGATCCAGTCGGAGCGCTGCTCGATGCCGACGGCGAAGGCGGCGAGGGTGTTCTCCGGGGCGTACGCGCTCGCCCCACGGTGGGCGGTGACGGTGATGTCGTCGGCCCGGTTGGCCTCGACGGCGTTCACCGCCACCGGAACGAGCATCGTGCCCGCGGCCAGCGCGACGCCGGCCAGAGCTGAGGTGAGGGACTTGGTCGCGACGGACGACACGGACATTGCGCACTCCCGGGATCAGTGGACAACAACTGATCTCGAGTGAATCGGCCCTCACCGACCTTGCCCCGACCTCTTGATGGCCGAAGCCGTACGCCTCGGTGAACTCAGTCCAGCACGGCACGCAGCCGGTCGGCGTACTCCTTCTGTTCGCCGTCCTTGTACTTGTGCCGGGGCCAGAAGAAGCCCTTGAGGCCGTCGCCGCGGCGGCGCGGGACGACGTGGAGGTGGAGGTGCGGGACCGACTGGCTGACCACGTTGTTGATCGCGACGAAGCTGCCTTGGGCGTCGATGCCGTCGACGACCGCGGCGGCCAAGCGCTGAGCGTTCGCGACGAAGCGTTCGTGCAGGTCGGGAGGGAGATCGAGCAGCGTCGCCAAGTGCTGTCTGGGCACCATCAGGATGTGCCCCTTCTGCACCGGCCGATGGTCGAGAAAGGCCAGGAAGGCGTCATCCTCGAAGACCACCTCGGCCTCCAGATCGCCGGCGACGACGTCACAGAAGACGCAGCTCATGGGGTTCGCTCGCTCACGACTCGTCTCCCCACGACAGCGTCGCGACCACCAGGTCGACGGTCGGCAGGGCCAGGTCGGTGAGGTCGGGGTGTGGGAAGGAGTAGATCAGCCGTGACTCGTAGAGCCGGTCGGGCGAGGCGATCCACCGCTCCCCCACCGTGGTCGTCTCGGCCTGCAGCGGGTGTCGCATCATCCCGAACGGCGCCGGCCGGTTCAGCGCGACCGCCAGCGCGGACGGGCGTCGTCCGACCCGCTGCAGCCAGAAGGCCAGGAAGGCCGCGCCCTGCTCGGCGGCCGCGTCCTTGGCGGCGATCATCCACTGCGCCCACTCGGACTGCTCGGTCTTGGACCGCTGCACCTTCGGGAGGACGTTGTCGACCAGATCGGCGAGCTGGTAGTCGCGCACGTCGTCCTCGGACATGTCGACGACGTACCACTCCTGCCCCTTCGGCAGGCGCAGGTCGACGTGCGGCTTCGGGCCGAGCGCCTTGAGCACGTCCTTGATGCCGGCCCGGAACCGGTTCGGACCCGCAGGGTCGAAGGTGACGTACGCGATCTCCTCGATGTTGGCGGTGAGGAACTCGCGCACGCCGTCGCCGCCGCGCAGCTGTGCACGGCGCCGGGTGTCCTCGGCGAGGAACGTCTCCAGCGACTCCTGGGAGGAGAAGAGCATCGCCTCGTACGGCGGCCGGTTGCCGCGGTCCCCGGGAAAGACCCGGATCCGGGCCTCGTCGAGCTGGGGAACGACAACCTGCCCCGTACGCAGCGCGGCTCCGACCGCGTCGATGTCGGCGGCCTCAAGGGCCGCCTCCAGCGCGTGGTTACGGTAGCCGTCGATCATCTTCCGAGGCTAGCGCCCGGAAGCGGCCGGTTGAGGCTAGGCGGCGCCGAGACGCTGCGGCGTGTCGTCGTCGCAGGTCGCGAAGAAGTTGCCGACCTCGTCGACCATGTGGCTGAACGACTCCGCCGCGAAGAGCACCGGCTGGTAGTGGGTGATGTCGTAGTCGACCGTCGCCATCTGGGCGAAGTCGATCGGACGCACCTCCACCTCATGCATCTCCTCGATCTCGCCGTAGGAGGAGAGCAGCCCGGCCCCGTAGGCCTTCAGGTCGCCGTCCTCGTGGAGCACGCCGAACTCGATGGTGAACCAGAAGACGTCGGCGACGACCTGGAGCGCCTCTCGGGTCTCGACGCGTCGCGCGGCCGCGCCGGCGAGCCGCTTGACCTCGGCCACCTGCGGGTCGGCGAGGAGGTTCCCGTGGCCGATCACCTCGTGGATGATGTCGGGCTCCGGGGTGTAGAGCGGCACCGCGTGATGGCGCAGGTACTGCGTCGAGTGGAACTGCCTGTCCGCCAGGCTCCCGTAGAACTCCTCCAGCGGGACGATCCCCGCGGCCGGGACGTACTCGAAGCCGGTCAGCGCCTTCAGGCCGGCGCTCACCTCGTCGAGCTGTGGCACCCGATCGGTCGGCAGATTGAGGGCCTCGACGGCCGCGATGTAGTTGCGGCAGGCATATTTCGCGTGCAGCGGCGCGATCTCACGGCACACTGTCCGCCAGATCTCGTTCTCGGTGTCGGTGTAGTCGATCCGGGGCACCGTCTCCCCGGGCTTCCAACCAAGCGCCGCGGCAGCGATCTCGCTCCGCCGAGCCCGGTAGTCCTGGTCTGCGAACCCGGGGTGGTTGTCCCCCAGATGCACCTCGACCTGCCCATCATCGCCCACGGTGACGGGCGAGTAGAGCTGTCCTTCCTCGAACATCCTTACCTCCATGTGACGTACGCCTCACAACCCTATCGCGCACGCAAGAGAAGTCATTTCGCCGCATAGACGAAGGGCCGGAAGTTTTACCGCCGTAGCAACAGAATCGCCGGGCCGAAGACACGCCAACCACGCGCTTCGGGGGTGCGGGTGGCGAAGCCCCCGCCGCGACGCGAAGCGTCGCCTGAAATGACAAACCGACGTGGCCCTCCGAATGGAGGGCACACGTCGGCCAAAGGTTTGTGGAGCTGCGGGGAATCGAACCCCGGTCCTCGAGCGCCGTGCCAGGTCTTCTCCGGGTGCAGTCTGTGGGTGGCGTTCTCTCATCCCCGGGGCTCGACACAGACACGTCCCCGACAGGCTCATCCGACTAGTTGTCCCTCATGCCCCGTCGGCATGTGCATGAGGTGAGTCTCCTAGATGACGCCTGGTTCCGAGCCGGAGACGGATACTCGGTCAGACGCTTCGATCACCGCGTCAGGCGGCGAGAGCGAAGGAACTGCGCTTAGAGTCGGCAGTTATTGGTTTCCAGCGATCGTTTACGAGATGACGCTGGCTCCTCGACCCGCTTCCCCTGGGAGCAACGTCCCAAGTCGAAACCGATCAGCCCCTTTTGAGTTTTCAACGCCTGCAACCAGGCAATGACACAACACTACAGGCCCCCGCCGACATTCCCCACTCGGTTTAGCCCGTCATCCCCTTGAGCTTGCGCCCGACCTCGACCTCGGCCTCGCGCTTGGCCGTACGCTCGGCGATGGTGTTGCGCTTGTCCCAGGACTTCTTGCCCTTGGCGACGCCGATCTCGACCTTGGCGCGGCCGTTGAGGAAGTAGAGGGCGAGGGGGACGACGGTGAGGCCCTTCTCGGTGACCTTGCGCTCGATCTTGTCGATCTCGGCGCGGTTCAGGAGGAGCTTGCGCTTGCGGCGGGCGGCGTGGTTGGTCCAGGTGCCGTTGAGGTATTCGGGGATGTGGATCCCGTGGATCCAGGCCTCGCCCCGGTCGATGTCGACGAAGCCGTCGACCAGCGACGCGCGACCCTCACGCAGCGACTTCACCTCGGTGCCCTGCAGGACCATGCCGGCCTCGTAGGTGTCCTCGATGTGGTAGTCGTGTCGCGCCTTCTTGTTCTGCGCGATCATCTTGCGCCCCTGCTCCTTCGCCATTCTCCCATTCTCTCAGGCGCAGGGGCATGACCGCGAAACGTTTAGATCGCGAGCCGCGCGAGATCAGCCCAGCAGCGGTGCCGGATCGACCGGGGTCCCGTCGCGCAGGATCGTGAAGTGCAGGTGGCAGCCCGTGGACCAGCCGGTGGTCCCGGCGTACGCCACGGTCTCACCGCGACCGATGCTCCCCGAACGCTTCGCATAGCTGGAGATGTGGTTGTAGACGGCGGTGTAGGAGTGTCCGTTGACCTTGCCGAGATACAGATGGAGACGGTTGCCCCACACGCTCGAGTACGAGGTCGAGATGATCTGTCCCGATTCGATGGCGCGCAACGGGCGACCGCACGGCGCGTGGAAGTCCGTGCCGTTGTGCAGCGCCACGTAGCCGTAGATCGGGTGCTTGCGGATCCCGTAGGGCGAGGTGACGTAGGTGTCGGACACCGGAGCACCGAAGAGCCCACCGACCGACCCGACGTTCCGGTCAGAGCCGGAGCCCGACGAGGCGAGCGCCCGGATCTTCGTACGCAGCGCCGACTCCTCGGCCTCGAGCTTGCGCAGCTCGGCGGCATCCGCAGCTCTGGCCGCCTCGGCGGAGCGCTTCGCGGTGGCTGCCTGCTCGGCCAGCGTGGACATCTCGGCGTGGGCCGCCTCGGCCTGGTCCCGGAGCGAGTCGACCTCGGCGACCAGCTTGCGGGCCTTCTTCTCCTTGGCCGCGATCGCGTCCGTCGCCTCCTGCACCTCCGTCTCACGGACGACGAGCATCGTCTCGGTCGCCTCCATCCGCTGGAGGGTGGCGTCCTGGCCCGCGGCGGCCGCGTCGGCGTACGTCTGCTGGCGCATCAGGTCCTCGAGGGAACCTCCCGAGAGCAGGGCCGCCGCCTGGGCGAGCTGCGGGTCTCCCCCGGTGAACCGGGTCAGGATCGCGTCACGCATCTCCTCGCGCTGCCTCTTGACCTTGGCCTGGCCCTCGGCGAGCTGCCTCTTCGCCGCGGCGAGCAGCCGCCTCTGCTCGGCCAGCTCGCTCTCGAGCCTGGCGTGGGCGGCCTGTGCCTCGACGAGCCGCGCGTTGAGCTCGTCCAGACGTGACTGGGCCCGGTCGAGCTTCTTCTGCGCCGCGGCGTACGTCGACGACGCCTCCCGCACGCCGGCGCTGGAGTGCTCGAGATCCTTGGCGGCGGCCTTCTGGTCCCGCTCGACCTCGCGCTGCTCCTGCTCGAGACGGTCTCTCTCGTCGGCGGAGGAGGGGAGGGGCGGCGAGAAGAGCACGGCAGCCACCACGGCGCAACTGAGCACAGCGGCAAGCGAACCGGCACGGGGGAAGGCGTGCACCACTCAGACGCTAAACGACCCGGGTCAGACCTTGATGTATTTGCGGGTGAGCAGGAGTGTCGGAACGAGGGTGAGCAGGATGCCGAGGAGCGCGACGATCGCGAAGGAGCTGAAGAACTCCTCCCAGCCGACCCACTGGGTCACCGCTGTGGACGAGAGCCGCTGCTCGACGCCGAAGTGCATCACCGCGGCCAGCGCGACCCCGGACAGGCCGATGCCGACCAGCGCCACCACGAGCGACTCCAGGAGGAACGGCAGCGCGATGTAGAGCGTCGAGGCACCGACCAGCCGCATGATCCCGATCTCACGGCGGCGCGCGAAGGCTGCCAGCCGGATGGTGTTGGCGACCAGCAGGAGCGCCGCGACGATCAGCACGATCGCGCCGACCAGCGCCGCGCTCTGCAGCCCGTCGACCGCGGCGAGGATGGGCCCGGTCACCTCGTGGACGTCACCGACGTGGTCGATGCCGTCCAGGCCGGCGACGGCCTCGATGATCTCGGCGGAGTGGTGTGGGTCGGTCATCGTCACCCAGTAGGACTCCCACATGTCTCCGGCCTTGACCACCGGGTCGGGACCACTGACGCCTTCGACGTCGAGAGCCTGCAGCCGCTTGTAGGCCTGCTCCTGGCTCTCCGGCTCGATCTTGTCGACGTACCGGTTGTCCTCGAGGGCGTTGGTGATGACCTCCTTCTGGCTGTCGTCGACGGCACCGGCACACTGCGGGTTGCGGTCGTTGGCGCCGTTGCACATGTAGAAGGTGATCTGCAGCTCGTCGCCCCAGACCTCCTCGGTCAGCTGGGCCTGCTCACGCAGCAGCAGACCGACACCGGCCAGGGTGAGCGAGACGAGCAGGGTCAGGGCCACCGCGACGTGCATCGACAGGTTTCGGCGGAGCCCCTGGCGAAGCTCGGTGAATACGTAGCGCAGCTGCATGGCGGGTCGAGAGCCTTTTCTGGGTTGTAGAACCTGGTCGACGGTGAGGGGGCCGGCTCAGAACTGAGCGCCGTAGCCGCCCTGGACCTGGTCGCGCACGAGGTGGCCGTGCTCGAGCTCGATGACGCGCTTGCGCATCTGGTCGACCATCTGGACGTCGTGGGTGGCCATCACGATGGTGGTGCCGGACCGGTTGATGCGGTCGAGCAGGCGCATGATGCCGACGGTGTTGCCGGGGTCGAGGTTTCCGGTCGGCTCGTCGGCGATCAGGATCATCGGCCGGTTGATGAAGGCGCGGGCGACTGCCACCCGCTGCTGCTCACCACCGGAGAGCTCGTCGGGCATCCGGTCGCCCTTGCCGTCGAGGCCGACCAGCTCGAGCGTCTCTGGGACGCGCTCCCGGATCTCGCGGTTGGAGTGACCGGTCACCTGCATCGCGAAGGCGACGTTCTCGGCGACGGTCTTGTTGGTCAGCAGACGGAAGTCCTGAAAGATCGTGCCGACCTGGCGACGCAGCCGCGGCACCTTCCAGCCGGCGAGCCGGTTGATCTCCTTGCCGGCGACGTAGACCCGGCCCGAGCTCGGCCGCTGCTCGCGCAGCATCAGCTTGAGCGCCGTCGACTTCCCCGAGCCCGACTGGCCCACGAGGAAGACGAACTCCCCCTTCTGGATGTCGATCGAAAGGCTGTTGAGGGCGGGCCGCGCCTGCCCTGGATAGGCCTTGCTGACCTTCTCGAAGCGGATCACCCCGCCGAGGGTAGTGCAACCGTGGTGGGACTCGACACTTCGGCTCTGAGATACCGACCCCTGTACTCTGACGACGTGCGCTCTGCAGTCCGGATCCTCCTCGGTGCCGTAGTCCTCACCGTGATCGCGGTCGGGGTCGGCGTGCTCACCCTGAAAGACGATGAGCCCGAGACACCCGAGGTGAAGGGCGACCTCAGCACCGCTGACACCACCACGATGCATGTGCGCCGGGGCGCCTTCTGCGACCGCGTCCCGACCGAGGACGTCACCGACGCGTTGGGCGGCGCCGCGGCCGAGAAGAAGGCCTACGGCGACGGCGACCAGACCGTCATCACGGGCGAGAAGACCGACGTCGCCCAGGAGTACGGCTGCATCTGGACCGGGCCGGAGGGCTCGGCCACCTCTGCCCGCGCCTGGGTCTTCGCCCCGCCGGTCACGCTGGACTGGGCCACCCAGATGACCAAGAGCGTGCCCAAGGGCTGCAAGGCCTCGTCGAGCCCTGCGTACGGGAAACCGTCGGTCGCGCTCACCTGCGTCGACGCGAAGAAGCAGCCGAAGGTGGTCCTGCGCGGCCTGTTCGGCGACGCCTGGCTCTCCTGCGAGCTCACCGGCAAGGCCGGCGAGGAGACCGCGACGCTGCAGAAGCGCGCCTCCCGCTGGTGCCTGGTGACGGCGACCGCCGCCTCCGCCTGACGAGCAGGTCCGCTACCGGCTGACCGAGGCCCGGTCGCGGGACGCGAGCCAGGCAAGGACTGCCTCCGCGAACTCCGCGGGCTTGTTGCGATGCACGAAGTGGCCGACGTCGAAGTGGACGAGGTCGGCCTCCGGGATCCGGTGGGCGACCTTCTCGAGGTCTTCCGGCGGGATGTGGCTGTTGCCTCCGCCGGCCACGATCAGGGTCGGCATGGGCAGCAGCTCGAGCTGTTCCCACATCCACGCGTCGTACGTCGTCGCCTCGACGAGGAGGGACGCGATGCACTCCCAGTCGTGCGGCATCGGCCTGGTCGCGCGCCCGGGGCCCCGGCGGTCGCGCGGCGCAGGTGGCACGACGTCCTCGATGACCAGCCGCGAGACCAGGTCGGGCCGGTGCATCGCGACCAGGAGCGCGACGTTGCCGCCGGTCGAGTGCCCGACGAGCACGGCACCCGAGATCTCGAGCGCGTCCATCGCCACGATGACGTCGTCGGCGATGAGCCGGTGAGAGTACTCCGAGGCCCAGTCCGAGTCCCCGTGCCCACGCAGGTCGAAAGCGTGGACGCGGTGCTCGGCCGCGAACGACGGCACGACCCCATGCCATCGCTTCGCCGTGCCTCCGAGCTCGTGCAACAGCACCATCGGCGTTCCACCCTCGGGGCCGTAGACGTCATAGACGTACGCCGCCCCGCGGCCGGGAAGTGGAAGCCTGGTGCGCGTCTGCGCAACCATCAAGTCAGTTCTGCTCGGCCTTCTCAGCACCCCGACGCCAGCGGATACCGGCCTCGAGGAAACCGTCGATGTCGCCGTCGAAGACGGCCTGCGGGTTGCCGACCTCATAGGTCGTACGCAGGTCCTTGACGATCTGGTAGGGGTTGAGGACGTAGTTGCGCATCTGGTCGCCCCAGGAGGCGGCGACGTCGCCCTTGAGCTCCTTGATCTGCGCCTCTTCCTCGGCCTTCTTCAGCGCGAGCAGCTTGGCCTTGAGCACGATCATCGCGGCGGCCTTGTTCTGCAGCTGCGACTTCTCGTTCTGGCAGGAGACCACGGTGCCGGTGGGGATGTGGGTCAGCCGGACAGCCGAGTCGGTGGTGTTGACCGACTGGCCGCCGGGGCCCGAGGAGCGGTAGACGTCGACCTTGATGTCGTTCTCGTCGAGGTCGATCTCGTCGGTCTGCTCGAGGACGGGCACGACCTCGACCGCGGCGAAGGAGGTCTGCCGCCGGCCCTGGTTGTCGAAGGGGCTGATCCGGACCAGACGGTGGGTGCCGGCCTCGACCGACAGGGTGCCGTAGGCGTAGGGAGCGTGGATCGCGAAGGTGGCGGACTTGAGCCCGGCCTCCTCGGCGTAGGAGGTGTCGAAGACCTCGACCCGGTACTTGTGCTGCTCGGCCCAGCGGACGTACATCCGCATCAGCATCTCGGCGAAGTCGGCGGCGTCGACGCCGCCCGCCCCGGCACGGATCGTGATCACGGCCTCGCGGGAGTCGTACTCCCCCGAGAGCAGGGTGCGGATCTCCAGGCTCTCGACAGCCTTCTTGACCCGGTTCAGCTCGGCCACGGAGTCGGCGAGCGAGTCGGCGTCGCCCTCCTCCTGGGCCATCTCGACCATCAGGCCGAGGTCCTCGATGCGGGTGTGGAGCTCGGTGAACTTGTTGAGCTCGCCCTGCAGCAGGGAGAGGCGGCCGGTGACCCGGGTGGCGTTGTCCTGGTCGTCCCAGAGGTCGGGCGCCGCGACCTGCTCGCCGAGGTCGGCGATCTCGGTGCGCATCGCGTCCAGGTCCAGCACCTGGCCGATGGTCTGCATCGTTGCCTGGAGCTGCTTGATCTCGGTGTCGAATTCGGGGCCTGCCACGTCCTCAAGGTTACTTGACGCGTGGTGCCGCACCCGATTCGCGGGCCTCGGATATGCGCTCGCCCTCCGGCATGGGGAACCGGAGGGCGAGCGCCAGGGGGATGTCGCGAAAGGGATACATCGGCGCGAGCCCGTCGGAACGGGCCCGAGAGACCTCAGGCCTGACGGATCGAGCCGGCGAACCAGCCGTCCCAGGCAGCCTCCTCACGAACAGCGGTTCCCGGCTTCGGGGCGTGCAGCATGATCGCCTGGCCGTTCTCCCAGCGCAGGAAGATGCCCACGTGGTAGACCGGGCTACCCCAGAACATCAGGTCACCGCGCTGGATCTGGTCGTTCGGCACCGGCGGCAGCGCAGCGGCCTGGTCCCGCGAGACCCGGGGCAGCTCGATACCGGCGGCACTGAAGGCGTACTGCGTCAGGCCGGAGCAGTCGAACGCGCTCGGGCCGGTGGCACCCCAGACGTACGGGTCGCCGATCTGCTCCGAGGCGACGCTGATCGCCCGCTCGATCTTGCCCTGCTGGCTCGCTGCGAAGGCCTTGGCCTCTGCCGCGGCCTTCGCCTCGGCCTTCTTCTTCGCTTCCGCGGCCTTCTTGGCCGCGATCGCTGCCTTGCGCTTCGCCTCGGCAGCCTTGCGGGCTGCCTCGGCCTTGCGCTCCTGCACCTCGACAGCCCTCTCGAGCTGCTTGATGTCGGTGAGCATCGCCGTGGGCGTGGCCGAGGCCTCCAGGATCGGAGCCTCCACCACCGTGGCCGACTCGAGGTTCGGCTCCTGGGCGGCCGGGGCGGCGTTGGCGGCGGGCACCGCCACCAGGGCACCCGCGGCGATGCCGCTGGCGAGGGTGATGCGGCCGAGGAGCTTTCCGTGGCCGCTTAGCGATCCTGCGATCGTCTGGACTACGGATACGTTCGGCACCCGGAACTGGCGCGCCGTGCCTCGATGGGCAGGGCGGGATACGGACTTGGACATGCGTGAGTTCCTTCCCACGCCTGCGAGGTGAGCTGTCGGGTTCGGGCCAGAAGGTTGCCCGGCCATCTTGCGATGGCTTCACCCCGAGCGACCGTCCGAGTTAGTCGCGTGGATCTTGGGTCCCCCGCTCCTGTCCCATACGTACTGCTGAGTGTGAGGGGTAAGGGGGTTCAGTAGTAGGGGCCGGCTTCCGGAGGGACAGGATTCGGCGTGTACCGGGGCCGGTCGTGCGTTCTGCACGGCTCAACCAAGGTGACATGGCAACTCGAGCGGAGCCAATCCGGAATGTGCGCATTTGGGGCAGAAACCACGTGTTTACGCGTGGTTTTACCGTCGTTTGTGAGTCATCTCACCGGCAGACGGCCGTTTGGGACCGGGTCCGAGCGGCCCTCACTCCGCCGCTTCGAGCCGGAATCCGACCCCGCGGACGGCGACGACCTTCTCCTGCACACCGGCCGCCTCGAGCTTCTGGCGCAGGCGTCCGACGGTGACGTCGAGCGTCTTCGTCGAGCCGTACCAGTTCTCGTCCCAGACCTCGGCCATCAGCCGGTCCCGGGAGACGACCTTGTCGCGAGAGGCGGCCAGCACGGCCAGGAGCGCGAACTCCTTGCCGGTCAGGGTCACCTCGCGCTCGCCGGCGTAGACACGGTGGGCGGCGACGTCGATGCGCAGCGCGTCGTCGTCGTCGCCGGGCTCGAGCGGGCCCGAGCGGCGCAGGAGCGCTCGGACGCGAGCCTGGAGGACGGCCAGCGCGAACGGCTTGGCCAGGTAGTCGTCGGCGCCGGCGTCGAGGCCGACCACCAGATCGATCTCGGCGTCCCGGGCGGTGAGGATCATGATCCCGCCCTCGTAGCCGTTGTCCCGCGCGGCCTTGCAGACCTCGAGCCCGTCCATGTCGGGAAGGCCCAGGTCGAGCAGCACGAGCTCGGCCTCGTAGGGGGGCGCCAGCAGCTCCAGCGCCTTCTTGCCGGAGTCGACCCAGGTGACGTCGTACCCCTCACGCTGGAGCGTGCGCACCAGCGGAGCGGCGATGTCCTCTTGGTCTTCTACGACGAGCACGGAGTTAGACATGAAGAGAACAATAGTTACAGGCCCGTAGGGCTTGTGAAGAGATCCCCCCTTTCAGATAAGCGCGTGATCACATTGTTAGGTCCGAGCTGCTCGATACCGAGCGGATCCTCGGCTCCCTCGGTGACCTCGTCCCAGGTGACGGGAGCTGCCACGGTCGGGGTGTCCTTGCCTCTCAGCGAGTAGGGACAGATGGTCGTCTTCGAGCCGGAGTTCTGCGACCAGTCCAGGAAAACCTTCCCTGACCTGCGGCTTTTGGTCATCGTCGCGGTCACCTTGCTCGGGTTCGCCTTCTGCAGGTCCTCGGCGATCTCCTTGGCCAGCGCCGTGGCCGCGTCCGGCTCGACGGGCTCCGGCAGGGCGGCGTACAGATGAAGACCCTTGCTGCCGCTGAGCACCGGCGTCGCGGCGAGGTCGCGGGCACCGAGCGCGTCGCGCACCAGCAGCGCGACCTCGCAACACTCCTGGAGACCGGCCGGCTCGCCGGGGTCGAGGTCGATCACGATCCGGTTCGCACCGGCCGGGGTGCCGTCGGCGCCGACCGTCCACTGATGGACGTGCAGCTCGAGTGCGGAGAGGTTGGCGGCCCAGGTGAGCGCGGCGAGGCTGTCGAGGATCGGAAAGGTGAGTGTTCCCTCTTTGTGGTCGGCGGTTCGGGATCCCGTTGTCGGAACGATGACCGTGCGGACCCAGCTGGGCGTGCCGGCCGGTGCGTTCTTCTCGAAGAACGACATGTCGCCGATGCCGTGCGGCCAGCGGATCCTCGTCACGGCGCGGTTCTGGAGCTGCGGCAGGAGCGCCGGCGCCACCTGGGCGTAGTAGTTGAGCACCTCGCCCTTCGTCATCCCGGTGCGGGGATAGAGCACCTTGCTGAGGCTGGTCAGGGTCAGCACCCGACCGTCGACCTCGACACGTACCTCTTCTCGTTCGACCATCACAGATCCTCCGGTGAGACGTCGTCCCTGATCCCGATGAAGCTCGGCTGCCGCAGCCGGCCCTTGTAGCTCGCCGCCGCGACGGCGGTGCCGTGGGTCTCCACCTCCACGACGAGGAGCGGCTCGACCCAGTGGGTGCCGCGGGCGTCCACCGTCGGCACTCCCCCGTCGGGGTCGACGTCGGGGCCAGCGAAGGGGCTGCGCCCGGTCTCGCGGAGCAGCTCCCCGAGCCGCTGGCCCCGCTTGCCGGTGATGCCGCTGCCGACCCTTCCTCTGTAGATCAGACCGGCGGGCGTCGGCTGCCCGACGAGGAGGGCGCCGAGACGCTCGGTGCCGCCCTCGGTGCCCACCTCGGGCCGCCAGCCGCCGACCACGAGCGAGGCGCGGTAGCGGTGGGCCAGCTTCACCCAGTCCTTGCTCCGCTCGCCGGGCCGGTAGCGGCTGCCGCGCCGCTTGGACACGATCCCCTCCAGCCCCTGCGCCCGCGTCACCTCGTGGAGCATCTGCCCGTCGTCGTAGGTCGCCGGCAGCTGCCACGAGCCCAGGTCGCCCTGGGCATGGACGGCCTCGAGGACCTTGCGCCGCTCGGCCCAGGACTCCTCGATGAGCAGCCGCCCGTCGAGACGGAGAAGATCGAAGACCATGTACGTCGCCGGGATCCGCTCCGCGAACCGTGCAGCGCGGCGGACGTCGCGGTTGTGCATCCGGTCCATCAGCACCCGGAAGTCGGGCAGCCCGGAGTCGTTGAGCGCGATCACCTCGCCATCGACGAGCACGTCGCGCTTCGGGCCCGTGGCGATCTCGGGCCAGGCAGGGGTGGCGTCGTTGTCGTTGCGTGTGGTCAGCCGGGTCTGCGTACGCCCTTCGGGGCTGTCGCCGAGGAGACGGATGCCGTCCCACTTGACCTCATGGACCCACTCCTCCCCCGGCGGCACGTGGCTGCCGGGCGTGGCCAGCATGGGACGCAGCGTTGAGCGCATGGCCCCATCTTGCTATCTCGCGGCTGCGCGTGGTGGCTCTGACGTGGGTGAATGGGGTACCGGTATCGGGGAATCCGACAGATACTTGGTGAATCCATCCCAACTGACGAGGGGTCCGCATGCGTGCGATCTGGAAGGGCGCTGTCTCGTTCGGGCTGGTCAGCGTGCCTGTGAAGCTCTATTCGGCGACGGAGTCCCACGACGTCTCCTTCCGCCAGGTGCACCAGGCCGACGGCGGCCGGATCCGCTATCAGCGGATCTGTTCGATCGACGGGGAGGAGGTGCCCTACTCCGAGATCGCGAAGGGCTATGAGACCGAGGACGGCGAGATGGTCATCCTCACCGACGACGACTTCGCCAACCTGCCGACGACCTCCTCGCGCGAGATCGCGGTGGAGAAGTTCGTGCCCTCCGAGCAGATCGACCCGATGCTCTTCGAGAAGAGCTACTACCTCGAGCCGGAGAACACCGGGGTCAAGCCCTACGCGCTGCTGCGCCAGGCCCTGCTCGATGCCGACCGGGTCGCGCTGGTGACCGTCGCGCTGCGGCAGCGTACGACCGTCGCCGCGCTGCGGGTACGGCCGACGGACAACGGCGACGTGATCGTGCTGCAGACGATGATGTGGCCCGACGAGATCCGGGTGCCGGACTTCAACGTCGAGGCGGGCGAGATCAAGGACTCCGAGATCAAGATGGCCAACATGCTCGTCGAGACGCTCGCGGGCGACTTCCACCCCGAGGAGTTCTCCGACGACTACGCCGAGGCCATCGAGGAGATGGTGAAGGCCAAGATCGAGGGCGGCGAGGTCGAGCGGACCCCCACCTCCACCAAGACCTCCGGCGAGGTCGTCGACCTGCTCGCCGCTCTGCAGCGCTCCGTCGCCGCGGCGAAGAAGTCGCGCGGCGAAGAGGTCCCCGAGGAGGCGTCCGACGAGGACGAGGACAAGGGCGAGGAGAAGGCCTCGGAGGCCTCCTGAGGAGAGAACCGCGCGGAGCGAGGAGACGACCGGCGCGGCACGCAGAAACTTTCTGGTGTCGTCGTGTCGAAGAGGGCAGGCTCTGCTCGACGCGTAGGCGACGACGCGCAACGGAAGCGTCGCGCAACCGCAAGGAGAGACTGATGCGCTACATGATGCTGGTGAAGATGGCCCCCGACGCCGGGCCGCCCCCGATGGCTCTGATGGAGGCGGTGGAGGGCGAGATCAAGCAGCAGTACGCCGACGGCATCCTGCTCGACGCCGACGGGCTCGGCCCCGGCCTGGAGATCCGGCTGACCGCCGGGGAGGTGACCCACATCGACGGGCCGTTCGCCGAGGCCAAGGAGGTCGCGGGCGGGTTCTCGCTGTTCGAGGTCCGCTCCCACGACGAGGCCGTCGAGCTCGGGCGGCGGATGGTCCAGCTCCATGAGGAGCTGTGGCCCGGGCAGGACGTGGCCGTGGAGATGCGGCCGTTGGTCGGTCCGCCGGCGCCGGCGGAATGAGCTCTGGGCCACTCCGTCCAGACCCCGAGGAAGCGATCGTCGCGGTCTGGCGCAACGAGTCCGTACGCCTCCTCGCCGGTCTGGCGCGGATGACCCACGACCTCGACCTGGCCGAGGATCTGGCCCAGGATGCCCTCGTCGCGGCGCTGGAGCAGTGGCCGCACGAGGGCATCCCTCGCAACCCCGGGGCATGGTTGATGTCGATCGCGAAGCGGCGCGCGATCGACGGGTTCCGCCGCGACGAGGTGCTGCGCCGCAAGGTCGCCCTGTTGGGCCACGAGCTGGAGGAGGGTGAGATGCCGGACCTGGCCGCCGCGGTGGATCACATCGAGGACGATGTGCTGCGGCTGATGTTCCTCTCCTGCCATCCGGCTCTGGCGCCCGACTCCCGCACGGTGCTGACGCTGCGGCTCGTGGGCGGGCTGACCACTGCCGAGATCGCGCGGGCCTACTTCGCCAAGGAGTCGGCCGTCGGCCAGCGGATCTCGCGGGCGAAACGCACCCTGGCCGAGGCCGGGGCGTCGTTCGAGCTTCCGGTGGGCGAAGAGCGGGCTGCCCGTCTGCGCGAGGTGATGCAGACGATCTACCTGGTCTTCAACGAGGGCTACGCCGCGACGTCCGGGCCGTCGTGGACCCGGCCCGAGCTGTGCCTGGAGGGGATGCGGCTGGCCCGGATGCTGGCCGCGCTCGCTCCAGGAGACCCCGAGGCGCAGGCGCTGCAGGGGCTGTTGGAGATCCAGGGCTCACGGCTCGCGGCCCGGACGGACGCAGAGGGGAATCCGGTGCTGCTCGAGGACCAGGACCGGACCCGGTGGGACCAGCTCCTGCTGCGGCGCGGTCTGACCGCCGTCGACCGGGCGAAGGCGCTGGCCTCGTCCGGCACCCCGGGCGGGAGCTATCTGGTCCAGGCGATGATCGCCGCGTGCCACGGCCGCGCCCGCACGGCCGAACAGACCGACTGGGCCGAGATCGCACGCCTCTACGACGTGCTCGCCGCCGCTGCCCCGGGCGCCGTCATCGAGGTCAACCGGGCCGTGGCGCACGGGCGTGCCTTCGGGCCCGACGCGGGGCTGGAGATCCTGGCGGCCCTCCCCGACGGCGCGCTCCCGGGATCGCATCTACCGGCCGGCGTACGTGGTGACCTGCTGCATCGCGCCGGGCGCCACCTCGCGGCCGCGGAAGCGTTCGAGAAGGCCGCCGCGGCGACCGCCAACGCCGAGGAACGAGAACTTCTGGAGAAACGCGCGGCCGCGTGTCGAAACGACGAGAGCTCGTCCGACGCGTAAGCATCAACCGGGCCTCACCGGCTCTACAACCGCTGGATTAGGGAAGATCGCCATGACCAAGACCACCACCTCCGCCGACGGCTCCACGATCGCCTACGACGTCACCGGCACCGGCCCGGCGCTCGTCCTCGTCGACGGGGCGATGTGCTACCGCGGCTTCGGACCGTCGCAGGAGCTGGCCGACGCGCTCTCGGACCGGTTCACCGTCTACCGCTACGACCGCCGCGGCCGGGGCGAGAGCACCATCGCCAAGCCCGCTGAAGTCGGCACCATGGAGGCGGTCGAGCAGGAGGTCGCCGACCTGGGCGCCGTGATCGAGGCGGCCGGCGGTCACGCCCACCTGCTGGGCCTCAGCTCCGGTGCCTTCCTCGCGCTCGAGGGCGCACGGGCGGGGCTGCCGATCGACAAGATCGTCGCCTACGAGGCGCCGCTCATCCTCGACGACACCCACCGCCCCAACGACGCCGATCTGGCGCAGCAGGTCGAGGCTCTCGTCGAGAAGGGCAAGCGGGCCGCCGCGATCGAGCTGTTCATGCGCATGGTCGGCATGCCCCTGATCGCCGTCAAGATCATGCGCCTGTCCCCGATGTTCAAGAAGCTCACCCCGGTGGCGCACACGCTGACCTACGACCTGGGCATGTGTGTGCCGTTCCAGCAGGGGCGGCCGCTGCCGAAGGGCTACTACAAGAACGTGACGGTGCCGGTGCTCTCGGGCGCCGGCAGCAAGAGCCCGACCTACATGACCAACGCCCAGCAGGCCATCTCCCGGGCGGTCCCGGACGGCCGCTACGTGGTCCTCGACGGGCAGGACCACATGGTCAAGGCCGAGGCGCTCGCGCCGGTCGCGACCGAGTTCCTCACCGCCTGAACGGCTGTGTCCGGAGGCGGCCTATCCTGGCGCCATGGCGCAGCTCTGGGACATCTCCCCACCCGTCCACGCATCGTCGCCGGTCTTCCCCGGTGACCATGCCACCGAGGTCGGCTGGACGTTCCGGATCGGCCCGGGGTGTCCGGTCAACGTCGCCGAGCTGACCCTCTCGGCCCACGTCGGCGCGCACGCGGACGCTCCGCTGCACTTCACCGACGGGGGCACACCGGCCGGTGAGATGTCGCTGGAGCCGTTCCTCGGGCCGTGCCGGGTGGTCGACGTCTCCGACGTGCGGCCGCTGGTCACCGTCGATGACGTCGACGTCACCGACCTGCCGCCGCGCGTGCTGTTCCGGACGTACGCCACCCAGCCGCCGACCTGGGACGACGACTTCTGCGCGCTCGATCCCGCGCTGATCGATCTGCTCGCCTCGCACGGGGTGCGGCTGGTCGGCACCGACGCGGCCAGCCTGGACCCGTCCGACTCCAAGGACCTGCCGGCGCACTTCGCGACCCATCGTCACGACGTACGCATCCTGGAGAACCTCCTGCTCGACGAGGTCCCGCCGGGCGACTACGAGCTGATCGCGCTCCCGCTCAAGCTCACCACCGCCGACGCCGCGCCCGTCCGGGCCGTGCTCAGGCCTCTCGAGGAGGTCGCCGGATGAACCGCGACGACGCAGTCGCTCTCGACCAGGCCGACCCGCTGGCCCCGCTGCGGGAGCTCTTCGACCTGCCCGAGGGGACGATCTACCTCGACGGCAACTCTCTCGGCGCGCTCCCCCGCGCCACCGCGGGCCGGGTGGCCGAGGTGGTCACCCAGGAGTGGGGACGCGGGCTGATCGAGTCCTGGAACACCGCCTCCTGGATCACCCTTCCCCAGCGCGTCGGCGACAAGATCGCCCGGATCGTCGGCGCAGGTGAGGACGAGGTCGTGGTCGCCGACTCGACCTCGCTCAACGTCTACAAGGCGCTCGCCTCAGCGCTCTCGATCGCCTCGGCCGACGCGCCTGAGCGGCGGGTCGTGATCAGTGAGCGCAGCAACTTCCCGACCGATCTCTACATCGCCTCCTCGCTGTGTCGCGAGCGCAACTACGAGCTGGTGCTGGTCGACTCGCCCGACGAGATCGAGAGCCTGCTCGACCGCGCCGCGGTGCTGATGCTCACCGAGGTCAACTACCGCACCGGATACCTGCACGACATGACCGCGGTGACCGCGCGCGCCCACGAGCACGGTGTGCTCGCGGTCTGGGACCTGTGCCACTCCGCGGGTGCCGTGCCGGTGGACCTTCGTGGTGCCGATGCCGACTTCGCGGTCGGCTGCGGCTACAAGTTCCTCAACGGCGGCCCCGGCGCACCGGCGTTCCTGTGGGTCAACCCGCGCCACGTCGACCGCTTCGAGCAGCCGCTGTCGGGCTGGATGGGTCACGCGGCGCCGTTCGAGATGTCGCCGGGCTACCGGCCGGCGGAAGGGGTCTCGCGCTACCTGTCCGGCACCCCCGCCGTCATCGGCACCTCCGCCCTGGAGTGCGGCGTCGACACGCTGCTCGCCGCCGAGACGTACGGCGGTCTGCGAGCGCTGCGGGTGAAGTCGCTCGCGCTGACCCGGCTCTTCGCCGACCTCGTCGCCTCCCGGCTCCCCGGGTTCGTGATCGAGTCGCCGCTGGAGGACGCGCGGCGCGGCAGCCAGCTGTCGCTGAGCCTCGGCTCAGGGGAAGGGGCGTACGCGATCGTGCAGGCGCTCATCGAACGTGGCGTCGTCGGGGACTTCCGTGCCGGTTCCCCGGACATCCTGCGCTTCGGCGTCACCCCGCTCTACACGCGCTACGTCGACATCTGGGACGCCGTCGACCACCTGGTCGCGGTGATGGACAACGACGAATGGCGCGCCGAGCGCTTCTGGACCCGAGGAGCAGTGACATGAGCCATGACACGAGCAGTGACGTCAGCGGTGCGCAGGACCTTCCGATGGACTACTCCGACTACCTCCACCTGCCGGAGGTGCTCGGCGCGCAGAACCCGCTCTCCGGCGACCACCACGAGATGCTCTTCATCGTGCAGCACCAGGCGATGGAGCTGTGGATGCGGCTCGCGCTGCACGAGCTGACCGAGGCCCAACGACTGCTCTCGGTCGACGAGGTGCGCCCGGCGTTCAAGGGACTGGCCCGGGTCTCCCGGGTCATGGAGCAGCTCGTGCACGCCTGGGACGTCCTCTCGACACTGACCCCGACCGAGTACGACAAGTTCCGCCCCTATCTGGCGACCGGCTCGGGGTTCCAGTCGTGGCAGTACCGCTGCATCGAGTTCGCGCTCGGCAACAAGGCGGTCCACACGCTTCGCGTGCACGAGGGACGGCCGCACGAGCAGGATGTGCTGGCCGCATACGGACGCCCGTCTCTCTACGACGAGTCGCTGCGGCTGCTGTCCCGCCGAGGCTTCGACATCCCGGAGTCACACCTGACCAGGGACTGGAAGCGGGAGTACGCGGCGTCCGAAGCCGTCGAGGCGGCCTGGCGCGAGGTCTACCGCGACCCGGAGAAGCACTGGGACCTCTACGAGCTCGGCGAGGAGCTCACCGATCTGGAGACCGCCTTCCGCGTCTGGCGGTTCCGGCACGTCACCACCGTCGAGCGGATCATCGGCTTCAAGCCCGGCACCGGCGGGACCTCCGGTGTCGGCTACCTGCGCAAACAGCTCGACATCATCCTGTTCCCCGAGCTGTGGGCGATGCGGACCGGCCTGTAGGTCAGCGGGCCAGCTTCGCCCGGAGCCGCTCCGCGAGGCGTACGGAGGCCTCGATCTCGACCTTCCGGATCGAGACGGACTCGATGTTGATGCCGAACGGCACACCGAGCTGCCGGCAGAACGACATCAGCTCGAGCGCAGTCGCCTCGGCCTGCTCGAGCGAGGCGTCGAGGGTGTCAGTGGCGTGGCGCAGCTCGTTCTCGATCCAGCGCGGGACGTCCACGCCGAGCCAACGGAGGAACTCGAGGGTCTTCATCGAGCCGCACACGGAGAAGGTGAACACGATCGGCACCGGCTGCAGACCGCGGTTCTCGCACTCGTAGCGGTAGTCGGAGACGAGGTTCTTGGCGGCGTTGACGTCGTAGACGACCTGGGTCACGAAGTAGGAGCAGCCCGCCTCCTGCTTCGCGATCAGCCGAAGGTGCTCATCGCCCTTGGCCGTGTGTCGCTCGGGGATCGCGACCGCGCCGAGCAGCAGGTCGGGGTTGGTCTCCTTCCGGATCTCCTGGGCACGGCGCAGGCTGGTCGCCACCCGCTTCTCACCCGAGGAGGCACCGACGAAGACCGACAGCGACCTGGCCGGGTCCTGGGTCTTGACCCAGTCCCGCAGCTCCCCCTCGTCGTACTTCCCGGTGGCTCGGTAGACGACGGCCGGCACGTCGAGGCCGGCGAGGTTGCGCTCGAGGAACTCGGCCGGGTCGAGGGTGCGTACGAACGGGAAGGGCCGTTCCTCGGGATTGCGATCGGACTCGTCGTCGATGTCGTAGAGGATCAGTCCGTCGACATCCAGCGGCCGGATGCGCTCGAGCGTGACCTCCGCGATCTGCTGCACCCTCTCGGGGTCCGTCGTCACCCTCGGCGGGGTGACGGCGAAAAGCAGAATCTCACCGGCTCGGTCACTGATGCGCTGCTGCAGATCCACAGCCTCAACGCTAGCCGAGGAGTGCCGGCTCGGCGCGGCTGTCCCACCACAGCGCGCCGAGTCGGCCGCGTCAGTAGACGCTCGGGCCCGAGACCGGGTCGCCGTAGGTGTCCGGCTTGATCTTGAACAGCTCGGCGCGACGCTTGATCGTCTCGGCGCGAGCCAGGCGCGGCTTGTCGCTGCCGTCGCGGATCACGCGGCCGCCCTCCTCGAACTTGTGCAGGAACTCGTGGGCCCAGGTCACGTCGGACGGGGTGGGGCTGAACGACTCGTTGATCACCGAGGGCTGCTCGATGTCGAGGCAGAGCTTGCCGGTCATACCCATCGCGACGCCGTCGGCGGACTGCTCGCGCAGGAGCGGGTGGCTGCTGCCGACCGTCGGGCCGTCGATCGGACCGGGCAGGTTGCCGATCCGCGAGGCCAGGACCAGCTTGGTCCGCGGGTAGGCCATGGCGAGGGGGTCGTTCTCCGCGCCGGTGTCGCGGCGGTAGTCGCCGGAGCCGAACGCGAGCCGGTAGGCGCCGCGGGCCCGGGCGATCGTGGCGGCGTCCTCGATCCCCAGCGCCGACTCGAGCAGCGGGATGACGGGGGTCCTGCCGCCCAGTCGCTGGAAGGTGTCGGTCACCTGGTCGGGCGACTCGGTCTTCGCGAGCATCACACCGGCGAGCGTCTCGATCCCGGCCAGCGCCGAGATGTCCTCACTCCAGTCCTCGGTCGTCCAGTCGTTGATGCGTACCCAGGCACGGCCGCCGCCCTTGAGCCAGTCGGTCACGTTCGCACGCGCCTGTGACTTCAGCGAGGTGTCGATCGCATCCTCCATGTCGAGGATGATCTGGTCTGCGCGGCTGAGCTGCGCGTCATCGAAGATCTCCGTACGCATCGCGGAGACCAGGAGCCAGGACCGGGCGTTGTGGCCCTCGACTCGGTTGGCTTCGCGCACCTCGCGCTTCTCGGCGATCTGGCTCGTGCTCATCGTTCGTCTATCTCCCAACTGGCGTCCTCGGCTGGACGCGATTTGGACGGTAAACCAACGCGTCGGTGACTCGCGAGTAGGAAGCCTGCGGGCAGAGCTGGTTGAGACGTAACCCACATCGGAGCCCTGGGGACGAAGGGACTCGCAGTCCTCCCGGACCAGCCACCTGGAGCCGAACGGCGTCAACACAGCCACACGCGCGATTCAGAACGTAAAAACCCGTCGACACTCGGATAGCCTGCCGAAGTCCCCCAACGCAGCGTTCGTTCCCCGAAAAGGATCCCCTCCCATGCTCAAACGGGCTTGCTTGGCGTTGACGGTCTTGGCCGGAGCGTTCCTGATGGTGCTCTCACCGGCTCCGGCTCATGCGATGGCGGACTCGTGGGCCGAGTGGGCGCCCGTCTCCGGGACGTCCAACGACTACTCAACGACGATGACCCAGCGCTCGCCCGGCTTCCCGCAGGCCCAGATGGCCAGCGACTCCCGGGCCAACGTCGCCCTCCCCAGCGGGGCGAGCACCTTCCTCGACACCAGCACGCCTCCGGGGGCGAAGTACGGCACGAGCCGCGGTTCGGCCTACATCAACCTGCGACCGAAGGCCGACTCCCCGAGCGGCCCCTCGACCACGACGTACGCCTTCGAGAACCCCACGCCCGACACCGGCTGGGCGTTCGTGCTCGGTGACATCGACTCCGACCAGGTCCAGATCCTGGCGACCGACGAGAACGGCGACCCCGTCCCGGCCGCGGAGATCGCCTCGTGGTTCCAGGGATCGTTCAACTACGCCGGCGGCACCGACCAGCCGACCTGGAACCCGGCCACCTCGACGCTGACCGGCAACCCGACCGCCACCGACACCAACGGCGCCAGCGGCTGGTACGAGCCCGACATCCGGATCACCAGTCTCTCCTTCGTCTTCACCCGCCGCGCCGGGTTCCCGATCTACCAGACCTGGTTCGTCAGCAGGGCGCGGCCGATCGGCGGCACCGTGACCGACGTGTCGACCTCGGGGTCCTGCCCGGTCGAGGAGTCCGTGCTCACCCTCGTCTCGCCCTACGGCGAGACACTGGCGACCACGAGCCCCGCCGCCGACGGCACCTACTCCTTCGGCGACTTCGCCACCCAGGACGGCTACACCGTCCGCCTCACCCGGCCCGAGGGCTGCGCGACGGTCGGGCAGTCCGAGGCGGCCGTGAGCAACCGCGGCAACGACGACGACCCCGCCTCACGAGCCGACTTCGAGGTGCGGCAGGTGATCCCGCAGGCGATCAGCGGCACCGTACGTGACTCGGTCGGCGCGCCCGTCCCGGGGGCGACCGTGACCCTCACCCGTCCCGACGGGACCACCGCGACCACGACGACCAGCGTGGACGGCAGCTATCTCTTCGACGACAACGCCACCGGCACGGGCTACTCGGTAAACCTGACGGTGCCCGGCGGCTACACCGCGGGACCCGACGGCACGACCCGCTCCGACATCACCATCACCGACAGTCCGGTCACCGACCAGGACTTCGTCGTGAACCAGCTCGCCAGCGTCTCGGGCACCGTGACCGGCGGCGGCGACGGTCTCGGCGGCGTCCAGGTGCGCCTGGTCCCCGCCGGCGGCGGAGACCCGATCACCACAGTCACCGACGGTGACGGCAACTACCTGCTCGACGGCGTGCCGCCCGGTGACTACACCGCCGAGATCGACGCACCCGAGGGCTACTCCGGCGCCACCACACGACCGGTCACCGTGGGCGCGAGCGACGTGACCGGAGTCGACTTCGACCTCACCCGCCCCGGCACGATCGCCGGGCAGGTCACCGACGCCTCGTCCGGGGACCCGGTCGCCGGGGTCACCCTCACCGTCGACGGTCCCGACGGACCGGTCTCTGTCATCACCAACGACGCGGGCGCCTACCTCCTCGAGGACCTTCCTCCGGGCGACTACACCATCACCGTCACCGCGCCCGACGGGATGCGCGTGGTCGGTGACACGACGCGTACGGTCACGATCACCTCGGCCGGCGAGATCCGCGGCGGGCAGGACTTCCGCGTCGAAGCGGTCGCCTCTCCGAGCCCGACGCCGACGCCCACACCGGACCCGACACCGACACCGGAGCCCACGCCGGACCCGACCGACCTCCCGACCCCGGGCGGAGACGAGAATCCGCCGACGGCCCCGAACCCGGGACCGCCGACGGAGATCTCACCTCAGAGCTCGTTGCCCGAGACCGGCGGCCCGTCGTGGGTGTTCGCCGCGCTCGGTGTCTCGCTCATGCTCGCCGGAACCGTGCTCACTGTGACGGCCCGGCGACGCACCCGAAGCCACGGTTGACCTCTTCGTTGACCACCGAGGTCGCCCAGATCTCCCGCCGCAGCGGGTGATCCAGGACGGCCTCGGGGAAACGCTCACGGATGGCGGTCGGGAAGTACGCCACCAGCCGCTGCGTCATCTCCGGATCCGTGGCCGGGTCGGGAAGACCCTCGGCGACCAACTGGCGTTGACGCTCGATCTTGGCCCAGGCGAGCACGACGGACAGCTCGGGGGCGGTGAGCCCCTCCCCTGCCTCCAGACGGCGAGCCACCTCGGTCGATGACGGCAGTCCCTCGACATCGCGGGTGAGGAGACCATCGGTGACCCACTCCGCGATCTGACGCTCGTGCGCCTCGAGCAGCTGCGGCGCCGATGCGACCGCACGGGTCAAGGTCACGTTGTGAGCCTCGTTGTGAGCCAGCACCAGCGCGGCGACCTCGTCGGTCATCTCCTCGAGCAGCTCGTCGCGCGCGGCGAGGGTGAGCAAGCCGGCGCGTACCTCACGGTCCAGCAGGATCTTGAGGTTCACCTCGTGGTCGGAGGTGCCGACACCGGCGGAGTTGTCGATCGCGTCGGTGTTGATCAGCCCACCCTTGCGGGCGAACTCGACGCGCGCGGCCTGGGTGATGCCCAGGTTGCCGCCCTCGCCGATGACCCGTACCCGCAGGTCGGCGGCATCCACCCGGACGCCGTCGTTGGAGTGGTCCCCAGCGTCGTCATGGCTCTCGCCAGAGGCCTTGACGTACGTCCCGATCCCGCCGTTCCACAGCAGGTCGACCGGGGCGCGCAGGATCGCGCTGATCAGCTCCTGCGGCGTCAGCCGCTTGACGCCGGCCCCGAGACCGAGCGCCTCGCGCACCTCGGCACTGATCGGCACCCACTTCAGCTGCCGTGACCACACGCCGCCGCCTGCCGAGATGAGCGAGGTGTCGTAGGACTCCCAGTTCGACCCGGGCGTCTCGAAGAGACGCTTCCGCTCCTGGAATCCCGTCGCCGCGTCGGGCGTCGGATCGATGAAGATGTGCCGGTGGTCGAAGGCAGCCACGAGCCGGATCCGGTCCGAGCGCAGCATGCCGTTGCCGAACACGTCTCCGGACATGTCGCCGACGCCGACCGCGGTGATCTCGTCGACCTGGGGGTCGATGCCGAGCCGCTTGAAGTGGTGCTGCACCGAGACCCAGGCACCTCGCGAGGTGATCCCCATCGCCTTGTGGTCATAGCCCGCCGAGCCGCCGGAGGCGAACGCGTCGCCGAGCCAGAAGTCGTACTCGGCCGCGACCGAGTTGGCCAGGTCGGAGAAGGTCGCGGTGCCCTTGTCGGCGGCGACGACCAGGTAGGAGTCGTCGGCATCGTGACGCACCACGTCGGGCGGCGGCACGATCTCTCCGTCCACCCGGTTGTCGGTGACGTCGAGCAGGCCACGCAGGAAGGTGACATAGGCGTCCGGACCGGCCACGCCCTTGGGGACGAAGCCACCCTTCGCGCCACCCGGCACGATCACGGTGTTCTTGACCTGCTGCGCCTTCGCCAGTCCGAGCACCTCGGTGCGGAAGTCGTCGCGCCGGTCGCTCCACCGCAGCCCGCCACGGGCCACGGCGTCGAAGCGCAGGTGAACGCCCTCGACGTTGGGCGAGTAGACGAAGATCTCGTACGCCGGCCGCGGCAGCGGCAGGTCGGGCACCTGCTGCGGGTCGAACTTGAACGCGAGGTAGTCCCGACCTCGATAGTAGTTGGTCCGCGTCGTCGCCAGGATCGTGCTGACGTAGCTGCGCAGGATCCGGTCCTGGTCCAGGCTCGCGACGTCGTCGAGTGCCTCGATGATCGCCTCGGCCCGCTTCGTCTCGTCACGCGTGGTGAGCGAGGGGTCGAAACGCGTCTCGAACAGCTCCACGAGCTGCCGGGCGATGCCCGGGTTGGCGACCAGCGCGCCCGCAATCGTCGCGAACGAGTTGGGGGTGCCGCCCTGGCGCAGGTAGCGGCCATAGGCGCGCAGCATCGTGATCTGGCCATGGTCGAGACCGGCCAGGACGAGTGCGTTCAGACGGTCGACCTCACTGCGCCCGGACCAGGCCTGGTGCAACGCTGCGACCAGCTGGGTGGGCGTGCCGACGGGGGTGCCGGCGTAGGCGAGGCCGAAGTCGTAGATGAACCACTCCTCCGACCCGGACGTGCCGACCCCCTCCAGGTCATAGGGCCGCTCGTCGGTGACCTCGAACCCGAAGGAGGACAGGATCGGGAGCATCAGGGACAGCGAGAGCGGGCCGCCGGTGCGGTAGATCTTGACCCGGAACCCGCCGGGGCTCTCGGGGTCCTTGTAGAAGGAGAAGTCGACCGCCTCGCCCTGGTGCGAGAGCAGCTCCAGGCGAGTCAGGTCGGCGGCGCCGGTGTCGGCGTCGAAGTCCTCCTTGTAGGCCTCCGGGAAGGCGTCGAGCACGTGCGAGAGCCGGGCCGCGCCATCCTCTCCGGCGTGGGCGATGACCGCGCTGACCAGGTCGTCGCGCCAGCTCCGGGCGGCCTTGCGCAGTCGCGACTCGAGGCTGTCGACCAGCCCGGGGGTGTCCAGGGCCTTGCCCAGCGACTCGGTGGTGCCGTGGACCACGAAGTGCACCCGGGCGGTGGTGGACTCGCTGATGCGTACGGTGAACTCCAGGTCGGTGCCACCCAGGACATCGAGGAGCACCTTCGAGAACCGCTCGCGGACCGTGGTGTTGTAACGGTCACGCGGCAGCGAGACGAGCACCGAGACGTAGCGCCCGTACGTGTCGGGGCGGACCGCGACTCGAAGGATGCGGCGTTCGATCGCGCCCAGCGCGGCCTCGGCGAGCGCGGTCAGCTCCTCGGCGGAGGCGTGGAAGAGCTCTTCGCGCGGGTAGGTCTCCATCGCGTCGAGCATCGCCTTGCCGGTGTGGCTGCGGGGGTCGTAGCCGGTGTGGTCGAGGACCGCGGCGACCTTGCCGCGGACGACCGGGATCCGGGTCACCGACTGCCGAGCCGACTTCGTGGTGAAGAGCCCGAGGAAACGGTGCTCACCGACCACCTCACCGGCGCCGTTGAAGATCTTGATGCCGACATGGTCGAGGTAGGCGGGCTCCCCGACGGTCGAGCGCGAGTTGGCCTTGGCGAGGACGAGCATGACCTTGTCCCGGGCGTGGGCGGCGACCTTGGGCGGCATCTTGCCGTGGTCGGGGGCCTGCGGCGGGTCGGCGCGCAGGATGCCCAGGCCGGTGCCGGAGCGGCCGCGCAGGTAGTCACCGTCGAGGCGGTACTCGCGGTAGCCGGTCAGCAGGAAGTGGTCCTCGGCCAGCCAGGCCAGCAGCTCGGCGGCCTCAGCGGCCTCCTCTCGAGGCACGCTGTTGGGCGGGGTGTAGCGCAGACCGGCCGCGATCTCCGCCAGCCGACGGTGCAGCCGCGGCTCGTCCTCGATGACCTCGCGTACGTCCTCGAGGATGCCCTCCAGACCCGCGACGATCTCCTTCGCCGTGTCGGGGGCGAGACGGTCGATCTCGATGTGCATCCAGGACTCGCGGATGTCTCCTTCGTTCACCCCCTCGAGCGCACCGGTCACGTCACGGGCGACGTCGATGACGGGGTGGACGACGAGATGGACGTCGAGACCGCGGCGGTAGAGCTCGGTCTTGACCGAGTCCACGAGGTAGGGCATGTCGTCGACGACGATCTCGACGACGCTACGGCCTCCGGCGGACCAACCATCTGCAGCAGTGGTCGGGGTGAGGATCCGCACGGCGGCGGTGCCCTGTGGGCGGCTCGCTGCCAGCGCCAGATGCGATCCCACCGCGCCGGCGAGGTCAGCCTCGCTGCGGCCGGTGAGCTCCTCGGGAGCTACGTTGCGGAAGTAGGTGGTGCTCGGCAGGCGGAACTGCTGGACCGTCTGCGAAGCCTGGACAGGTTGGATATGCGTCTCCGTTGACACACCTGTCACGGTATCCCGGGAGGACTGCGGATAGGCGGTCAGATCCGAAGGAATCGCCGATGCGAGTCATAGGCCCACGGCACCCTCGCGCAACCGGCCCATTCAGCATACTCGGGGAATGTGTCGGTTCTCTCGGGCCCTCTACTGATGACTCTGACGCGGCTAGGCGTCATGATGGGTTCTTATGAGTAAAAAGCTGTCGATCGACCTGGCTTACGACGCCCCGATCGCAGCCGTCTCCGGGATGCTCGCCGACGCGACGTTCCGTGAGCAGGTCTGCGACGCCCAGCACGCACGGTCCAAGAGCGTGGCCATCACCGGGTCGACGGTGAGCATCCGCTATGAGCAGGCCGTCAGCGGGGTGCCCGGGTTCGCGAAGAAGTTCGTCGGCGACACCATCGAGGTCCACCAGGACGAGGTGTGGTCGGCCGACTTCACCTCCGGCGATCTCAAGGTCACCCTGCCCGGCAAGCCCGGCTCGCTCACCGGCGTCGCTCGACTGGCCGAGAACGGCACACGGACCATCGAGACGGTCACCCTGACCGCTACCGTGAATGTGCCTCTGGTCAGCGGAAAGCTGGAGGACCTCATCCTCTCGATCTTCAAGAAGGGGCTCGAGAAGGAGCACGAGGTAGGCACCCGCTGGCTCGCCCGCTGACCCTCCTTCATCCCCGTCCCAACCCGCAGAAGAGCCCCAAAAGGATTCGGCAATGACGACGACCCTTCAGCACGAGCTCGTCTACGAGGCCCGCATGGGCGAAGTCTCCGCGATGTTGGCTGATCCCGGCTTCCGGGAGCGGGTCGCCGACGCCCAGGGCGCGCTCCGTCGCCGGGTGACCATCGGCGGCGCTCCACGCGAGGTCCGGATCGACCGGGTGCAGTCGACCGTCGGCGTACCCGCCTTCGCGAAGCCCATCGTCACCGGCGACCTCACCGTCCACCAGAACGAGGTCTGGTCCTCCGACACGGTCGCCGTCGTCGACATCACCGTCCCCGGCGGCCTCGCCACGCTGCGCGGCAACATCTCGCTGACCGAGTCCGACGGGCGCACCACCGAGAGCGTGCGACTGAACATCAAGGTGCCCGTCCCGCTGGTCGGGGCCAAGCTCGAGGAGTACGTCGAGCAGCTGATGCTCAAGGCCTTCGACCTCGAGCAGGCGGTCGGCGCGGAGTACCTCTCCCGCTGAGATATCGCCGATCTGGTGCAACCAGATCGGAAAACCAACCGTCCCCTATGTGGCGGGCACTACATTGCCGGCCATTCGGCGCCTCGGATCGGGAGGGTCCGCGGCCGTTCAAAGGGGAGCTCCATGGTCAATCCTCGCACTCGCGCCCGGCAGCTGGCCTCGGCCGGCATCGGGCTGGTCGCGGCCGCACTCGTCGTCACCACCACGGTGACGGCGAACTACGGTGCCGCGAGCGGCACCACCGGAAAGGGCACGCTGAAGCTCGTCGCGGCTGCCGACACCGTCGAGGTCCAGGCCTGGGAGGGGACGGCGTACGTCGAACCGTCGGTCTGGCTGGCCGCCTATGACGCGGCCTTCGAGTTCCGCGCCAGCCACACGGCCTACAACGAACCGGTCAAGCAGACCTTGACCGTCATCCGCGGCAAGAAGCGCACCACCACGACCGCGCCCGCGGCCATCGTCGACGGGATGAAGGGCTTCAAGGACGGCCTCCGGGTCACGATCAAGAACAAGGCCGGCAAGGTGATCCTCGACGAGCGCCGCCCGCTGTGTCCTGGCGGCTACGACCGGCAGCGGGTACAGACCGACGGTGCCACCGGGCCGGTCTACCCCGAGTTCTGCGGCGGCAACTGGTTCACCAAGGGCATCCTGTACGGGATCGAGCGGGGCATGGCGGTCCCGACCTTCTCCGACCTCGAGTTCGAGACCAAGGGCGAGACCGCGCTCACCATGACGATGAGGGTCAGCACGCCCGTCGCCGACTTCCTCGGTCTCCCGACTGCCAGCCGCAGCGCCAAGCAGAACCTGGTCATCGTCGACGCGTGCGCCGAGGGCGGCTGCGAAGGCGACGGCGAGGGTGAGGGTCACATGGGCACTCACTCGGCCCATGGAGCCGATGACGACCAGGGCGCTCGCACCGTGGTCCCGCGAGAGGCGCTGGAAGGCGCCGAGAACGGTCGCGGACGGCTCCCGCTGGGCGGCGGCGCAGGAGGTACGTCGCACGGCAAGCCCAAGAAGAGCAGCCTGCCCGACCTCGTCTCCGTGCCCGCCTGGCAGATCTCGACCGCGGTCGACGAGGAAGGCACCGATCGCCTCAACTTCGCTGCCAACGAGTGGAACGCCGGACCGGCTCCGATGATCGTCGAGGGCTTCCGCCGCGGCACGTCCCCGGTGATGGACGCCTACCAGATGTTCTACCGCAACGGTAAGCAGGTCGGGATGAAGCGGACCGGCACCATGGAGTTCCACGAGGCACCGGAGCACAACCACTGGCACTTCCTCGACTTCGCGAAGTACGAGCTGGTCGACGCCAAGGACAAGGTCGTCTCGACCAGCGGCAAGCAGTCATGGTGCCTGGTGCCCACCGACCCGGTGGACCTGACCGTGCCCGGCGCCACGCTGCGGCCCGGACAGACCGGCCTGGAGTCGGCCTGCGGCTCCAAGTCCGCGCTCTGGCTGCGGGAGAGCCTGCCGTCCGGCTGGGGCGACACCTACGACCAGTCCCAGACCCAGGCCTTCGACCTCACCAAGGTCAAGAACGGCACGTACCGGATCAAGGTGACCGTCAACCCGGACGGCAACCTCTACGAGACCACCCGGTCCAACAACGTCAGCCACCGCACCGTGATCATCGGCGGCAAGGCCGGCGCCCGCACCGTCACCGTCCCGCCCTACCAGGGCGTCGACACCGAGACCTGGTGGAACGAGGAGTGAGCCCGGCCTGAAGCAGCGCCGGCGCCGGTCTACCCGATGAGCTGCGGGATCTCCTGGGTCCCGAACCAGCCCAGGTCCTCGTCGGGATCGGCGTCGGCGGGCCGGTCGGAAAGATCGGCGTGGACCGCGGCGACGAGCTTGAGCGGAACAACCTGGTCCCCCAGCGCGGCGGGAGCGTCGACGACGACCACGACCCTGCGCCCGGGACCAGCGAGGAGCGCCGCCGAGTCGTCGGCGGCGCTCATCAGCGCGGCGTACTCGGCCTCTTCGCTGTCGTCGGGCGCCGCATAGCCGTCGGCGGTGCCGGGCAGCTCTCCGTTGGCGTACCAGTCAGCGAGCAGCTCGAGCGTGGCGGGTACGTAGATGCGGGTCACGGTGGAATTCTCTCAGACCGCTCACTCGCCGGAGCTCTTGACCACGCGCAGCCCCCGGGGCGCCCGGAAGCGGCGTCCTGAGGCGGTGTCGAGCAGCTCGTCCAGCGCCTCGCTGATGCACTGCCCGAGCAGCGACGCGTCCGGCACCAGGTCACGGTCGGCGGTGATCGCGAAGAAGACGTGGCCGTCGTACGAGGTCACCCCGATCGCGAGGGTGTGGCCCTCGGTCAGCGGGTGGATGGGGTAGGAGGCCACCAACCGGGAGCCGGCCGCATAACGGGGCTCCTGCGGGCCGGGCACGTTGCACACCGAGAGCAGGTAGTCGTGCTCGCTCTCGGCGGCCACCCGGGAGCCCACCATGTGGAAGGTCGCCGGGGCGAAGCCGCTGATCCCGGCCAGCCGCTGCGCGCTGACGGTGCGGGCGTTCGCCTTGTGCTGCTCGAAGGAGTAGGACACCTGGTGGAGGCGGACCACCGGCGAAGGCTCCGCCACCGGCAGCACCACGAAGTGGGGCGCCACCGCGGAGCCGAGCTGGGTCGGGTCGAGCTCCTCGTCGATCACCGAGACCGGCACCAGCGCCGGCACCTGGCGTACGCCGGCGAGCGACTCCTGGCGGGCCATCAGCCAGGCGCGCAGTCCGCCGGTGACGGCAGCGAGGATCACGTCGTTGACGGTGCCGCCGTGGGTGTCCCGGATGCGGCGGAAGTCGGCCAGGTCGGCCTGCAGCGTGACGACCAGCCGCTGCTGGGAGAGTGTTCCGTTGAGCGGCGTCGGCCGTTCCGGAGGCCGACGGGTGACCACCCGGGCGATGCCCGCGCCCGCGTTCTGGACGTCCTTCGTCACTCCGGTGACCCGGCCGAGGGCGAAGCCGCCCAGGCTGCGGGCCGTGCCGGTCAGGCCGCTGACCGAGGTGACCGCGTCGAAGACCGCGTGCACGACCAGGCGCGCGCTCGAATGAGGCTCGGGCGGCTCCCACAGGTCGGGCACGACCGGCCCGACCTCGGGCTTGTCGTCGAGCAGGAGCTGGACCAGGTCGACGGTCTCGGCGCCGTCCACCAGCGCCTGGTGTGTCTTGGTGACCAGCGCGACCCGGTCGCCGGCCAGCCCCTCGATGACATACAGCTCCCACAACGGCCGGGAGCGGTCCAGGGGCCGGGAGACGATCCGGCCGGCGAGGTCGAGGAGCTGTTCCATCGAGCCCGGGCGGGGCAGCGCGGAGCGGCGTACGTGGTAGGTCAGGTCGAACCGGTCGTCGTCGGCCCACACGGGGTAGGCGATCCGGCCGGGTACGACACGGACCCGTTGGCGGAAGCGGGGCACGAACGCCAGCCGGTCCTCGACGTGCTGGAGGAAGGCGCCGTAGTCGAAGCCCTCCGCCTTAGGCTCGATCACCTCGATGCTCGCCACCTGGTGCGGCACCGCCAGCGTCTCCCCGTCCAGGAACGCCACCTCACGTGGTCCGAGTCGATCTCGCTGACGCTCGCTCATGTCCTCTCAGCCCCCTCTTTGGTTCGTATGCGATTGTGGCAGACGCCAGCTTGAAACCAGCCCACGAAACGGGGGATCAATGCGCCTCACGACCCGGATCATCGCGGTCGTGGCTGCAATCTGCGGGATCGCGTCCGTCGCGACAGCCTGCGGAAACGACATCGCCACCGAACCCAGGACCAGCAGCGACCCGGTGGTCGTCGAGATCAACTTCTCCGGTGACTCGGTCGATCCCCACGGGACCAAGATCGACGTCCCCCTCGGGCACGGCGTCGAGCTCGACGTCACCGCCGACGCCGCTGGCGAGATCCATGTGCACTCCGACCCGGAGCAGTCGGCCGCCTACGGCGTAGGCACGACGCGGATCAGCCTGGGCGCGCTCGAGATCCCCGGTCAGTACGAGGTGGAGTCACACACCCTCGGCAAGACCATCGTCACCCTCGAAGTCAAGTGATCCTCACCCACGGCGTGGGTGGTCGCCAAGACCTCCCACTGCCGCTCGAGTACGTCATCGCGGGCGCGGTCCTCGCCCTTCTCGTCTCCTTCGGGCTGCTGGTGCTGACCACCAGGCGTGCCGCTGCGGGCAAGGAGATCGCCAGCACGGATCCACAGAGCCGGAACCCACGCGGCTGGCCGCTGCCGCGCCTCGGGCGTGTCGTCGACTCCCCCGCCTGGACCGCGCTGTGGCGCGTCGTCGGGATGGTGATCTTCGCCTACTTCGTCCTGGTCGCCTTCGCCGGGCTCGACAACGCCAACAACCCCATCTTCGGGATGACGTACGTCTGGCTGTGGGTCGGCATCGTCCCGTTCTCGCTCCTCTTCGGACCGGTCTGGAAGGCGATCAGCCCGGCCCGCACGATCGTGGCCGGACTGACCTGGCTGCGGGGCACCGGCGACCCGCCGCTCCGCCTGCCCGAGCGTCTGGGCTACTGGCCCGCCGCGTTCACGCTGCTCGCCTTCGCCTGGCTCGAGCTGGTCTACCCGGAGAACAACTACCTCGGTCCCGTACGCCTCTGGCTGGCCGTCTACCTAGCCGTGATGATCCTCGGCGGCGTGCTGTTCGGCGAGAAGTTCCTGGAGCGCACCGATCCGTTCGAGGTCTACTCGTCGCTGATCGCGCGCCTGTCGGTGTGGGGCCGAACCCCGGCCGGCAAGCTGGTCCTGCGGACC
Source organism: Nocardioides sp. (assembly GCF_014360585.1). Taxonomy (GTDB): domain Bacteria; phylum Actinomycetota; class Actinomycetes; order Propionibacteriales; family Nocardioidaceae; genus Nocardioides. The sequence goes on along the minus strand of NZ_JACIXG010000018.1, from coordinate 4,663 downwards.
CCGCTCGGCAACCTCGACACGCTGCGCCCGGCGCCGGGCCTGGTCGCGGTCGTCTCGGTGCTCTTCGGCACCATCGTCTACGACTCCTACCGCGAGTCACCGCAGTGGCTCCAGATCGTGCAGAACCCGGAGATCTCCGGGTCCACGGCCTACCTGATCAACAACATCGCGCTCATCGCGCTGCCGCTTCTCGTCGCCGGGTTCTACTCGGCCGGGACGATGCTGACCGGTGTCGGTGACGTACCTCGGCGGGCCCTTCCCGCCGAGCTGGCGCCGTCGATGGTGCCGATCATCGCCGGTTACGTCGTGGCCCACTACCTCAGCTACTTCTGGGAGAGCGGGCTGGCCACGTTGCGCAACGCGTCCGACCCGATGGGGACCGGAGCCGACTGGTTCGGGACCGCTGACATGCCGGTCTCCTACTTCTTCGCCTACCACGGCACGCTGTTGGCCGTCATCAAGGTTGCCGCGGTGATCGTCGGCCACGTGCTCGGCGTCTGGTCGGCCCATATCCGGGCACTCCAGGTGCTTCCGAAGCAGCATCTGGTGGCCGGGCAGGTGCCGCTTCTGGTGACCATGGTCGGCTTCACAGTCGGTGGTTTGTACCTGCTGTTCGCCGCATAGCGCACCTCTGCTTCACGATTCACCCACCTCGCATACACAAGAAGCGCAACACTGCCTAAGGTGGGCTAACAGGTTGGCGCCATTGTTTACGGCCGCTTGCAGAGTCTGGGAGACTGAACCTTATGTCTGGTACCCCCCGCTTCCTGACTCTTGCCGACGTCGCCGAGGTCCTCAACACCTCGAGCGCACAGGTCTATGCCCTTGTCCGCCGTGGTGAGCTGCCCGCTATCAAGATCGGCGGACGTGGCCAGTGGCGCGTCGAGGCCAGTGTCCTCGAGAAGTTCATCGATGACATGTACTCGCAGACCAAGGCCTTCGTGGCCGACCACCCGTTCGTCGAGGCTGAGAGCAGCACCCCTGCTCCTGCAGTCACGCCGGACGCTTCTTGAGTCATAGAAACCTGAACCCCCACAACTAAACCTTCCCCACAACAACGCGAAGAGCTGCCAGGCATCGTGCCGAGCAGCTCTTCGCGTCTTGGTTCAGGCGAGGTTCTCGGTCTGCGCGTCGAGCTTGATCTTCAGCTCCTGACGGGCGCCGTTGCGCATCACGGTGAACTCGACCGTCTCCCCCGGCTGATGGGCGCGGATGGCGACGATCATGCCGATCCCGTCGGTGACGGTCACGTCTCCCACCTTGGTGACCCGATCACCGTCCTTGAGCCCACCGGCGGCCGCCGGCGAACCGGCCTCGACCACCGAGATCAGCGCACCTCTGTGGTCGGCGGCCTGCACGTCGACCGAGGCGCCCACTATCGGGTAGGTCGCCTTGCCCGTCTTCAGGATCTGCGCCGCGGTCACCTTGACCTGGTCGATCGGGATGGCGAAGCCGACGCCGATGCTGCCGCTCTCTCCGCCCTCTCCACCACCCGCGGTGGCGATGGCCGAGTTGACCCCGATGACCTGGCCGACAAGGTTGACCAGCGGACCACCGGAGTTGCCGGGGTTGATCGCCGCGTCGGTCTGGACGGCGTTGATGTACGAGGTGTCGTCCTCTGTCTGGCCGGTGCTCACCGGGCGCTGGAGAGCGCTGACGATGCCCGATGTCACCGTGGAGCTGAGCCCCAGCGGCGAGCCGATCGCGACCACGCCCTCGCCGATCCTCAGTCGCGAGGTGCTGCCCAGCGAGGCGGGGTCGAGCTCCTTGATCTCGGGCACGTCGAGGACGGCGAGGTCGTAGACCGCACTGCGTCCGACCACGTCGGCCTTGTAGCGGCGGCCCTTGTGGTCGACGACCTCGATCCTTCCCTTGGCCTTGGCCGCGTTGGCGACCACGTGGTTGTTCGTCACCACGTGACCGTTCCTGTCGAAGACGAAGCCGGAACCGGTCGCGGCGTCCTTCACGCCCTGGTATTCGGCGAAGATCTGGACCGTCGAGGGCAGCAGCGTCGCGGCCACCTTCACGATGTTGGCGTCGTCGGCGTTCAACGGCGCGTCGGTCTCGATCGAGCCCGGTTCGAGCCCGCCGCCGGCCAGGCTGGACATGTCGTCCTGGTCTTCGAGTACGCCGCCGGCATAGCCACCGAGCACACCGAGCAGGAAGGCGACCGCCGCAGCGAGCGCCCAGATCGGGCCGGGGACCCGACGGCGCGGCGAGGAACCGGTCGCAGCTGCGGGCAGCGGCGGTGGTGGACCGTCGAAGCCGGGCAGGGACGGACCCGGCGGTGGCGCCGAGGGCGGCAGCGGAGCGGTGTCGGCGGCCGGCGCCGGGGCGACCGGCCGACCGGGCATGCCTGGCAGCGGCACCTCGGCGGTGTCGCGCTCGTCCTCGCCGAGGCCGTCGGAGGACGACTGCCCGGCCGAGGGCACGCCGGGCGCGTCAGTGGGAGGCGCCCAACGGGAGATCGGCCGCGACTGGTCGTCTTGTGGTTCCTGCGTCACGACACCCATTCTTCCTACTCGCCCCAACAATGGGCAGTCCGGGTCTCGTGTCGCGTCGCTCGGCAGCCGGTCAGCGGCGTACGTGGGCGATGACGGGGGCGCCCGGAGAGCCCGGAACCTGGGTGACCGCGGTGACCGGAAGGTTCCTGGGAACCGGTGCGTCGGCGGGCGCGGCGGCGAAGGTGAACATGCCGAACACCGCGGCGCCGACAGCGCCGCCACCCGCCGCGACCATCACCAACGTGTGCCGCATCGACCGAGGGTCGGAGTAGGCCTCGCCGAGGTCGTCGGTGGGCCACACCGAGGCGGCGAGGGCGCCCCCGCGAAGCGAGCCCTTCAGGTCGGCCGGGGCACAGACCCCGGGGTCGACGCTGAGACCGGCCAGACGCCGTTTGAGCCAGCCCTCGCGCTCGACCGACCTGCGGCACGCGCAGCACTCGTGCACGTGCGCCCAGGCGCGCTCCTCCTCCGCGGCGTCGAGCTGGCCGTCGAGAAGGGCGCTGGTCCGCGCCCCGAGGTGGTTGCCCAACAAACTCATGCCGGCACCTCCGTAGAGGAAAGCAAAGAATACGGACCCGCCGGCCTGAGGCTTGTTGTCGCTCGCTGGCGCTCGCTCATGAAGCCCCGCCCCACAGCACCTTGGGCCCCGAGTGGCGCAATCGTCCGCCGCGCGGGGCGCGGTGGGCGAGGGCGTCACGGAGCATCGCCCGGCCGCGGTGGATGCGCGAGCGGACGGTGCCGAGCTTCGCGCCCAGGATCTCGGAGATCTCCTCGTAGGAGAGCCCCTCCACGTCACAGAGCACGACCGCGGCCCGGAAGTCGGGTGGCAGCGTGGCCAGCGCGCGCTCGATGTCGTCGTCGAAGCGCTGGTCGGTGTAGGCCACGTCGGGTGTCGGGCCGCTGCTCGTCAGGCGCGAGGCGCGCTCGTCGGAGAGGGCATCGAAGCGGATCCGCTGCTTGCGGCGGGCCTGGTCGAGGAAGAGGTTGGTGGTGATCCGGTGCAGCCAGCCCTCGAAGGTGCCGGGGCTGTAGGTGTCGAGAGAGCGGAAGACCCGCACGAAGACCTCTTGGGTGAGGTCCTCCGCGTCGGGGCGGTTGCCAGTGAGGCGGTAAGCGAGCCGGTAGACCCGGTCGGAGTGCTTCTCCACGATCTCGTCCCACGTCGGCACGCCCGACGAAGCTCGCTGGTCGAGCTCGTCGAGAGCGGTCTCGTTGGTGGGCTCCGCGGTCATGGTGCTCCTGTTTGCCTCGCTGATCGCTGACATCTCCTACGGTAGATCGCCTGGGACCGGAAGGGCTGAGAGTTGCCTGTGAGGCTCCTATTTTTCCTCTGCCTATGCCCACCTAACGCATGAGTTGGATCAGGCGTTCCCGCACCGTTACACGAAACAGGTTAGGTTTTGCGGTGTGACCAGCCCTGTCTCGCCCGCAAGTTGGACCTACGCCGACGAGTTCGTCGCGGAGGACGACCTCCTCGCTGCCGCCCGTTCACGGGCCGAGGAGGTCGGAGTCGCGCCCATCGGCCCGGGCGGCGGCGCCACGCTCCGCTTCCTCGCCTCCGTCCTCGATGCCAAGAACGTGGTCGAGGTCGGCACCGGCACCGGCGTCTCCGGACTATGGCTGCTGCGCGGCATGCGCCCCGAAGGGGTCCTGACCACCGTCGACATCGAGACCGAGCACCAGCGGCTGGCCCGCCAGTCCTTCACCGAGGCCGGGTTCGGGCAGCGGCAGGCCCGGTGCATCGCCGGCGCCGCCCTCGACGTGCTCCCCCGGCTCACCGACAACCACTACGACGTCGTCTTCGTCGACGGCGACAAGACCGAGTACGCCGCCTATCTCAAGGAGGCGCTCCGGTTGCTGCGTCCCGGCGGCGTCGTCGCCTTCGACAACGCGCTGTGGCACGACCGTGTGGCCGACCCGTCCGTACGCGACGAGGAGACCGCCACCATCCGCGAGCTCAACCAATTGGTCGCCGACAACGACGGCCTGATCCCGCTACTTCTCCCGGTCGGCGACGGCCTCCTGCTCGCCCGGAAGATCTAGCAGAGCGCCGAAGCGTCACCCCGGTCGACCGAAGCGTCACCCCGGTCGTGCCAGAATGCACCCGTGTGGCCACAAGCAGATCGGAATAGAACACGACAGAACACAACGCACGCATC
>NZ_JACIXG010000017.1 GCF_014360585.1 Nocardioides sp. | reverse complement strand
GGAGGCTGACAGCCTCCGGATCCGCGGTCGTCGTCGGGGGCGGGTCTAGCCGATCGCCAGGTCTGCGCCGAAGATCGCGGTCCCGGGGGTCAGCAGCCCCCGGGTGCGCGACCAGCCGCCCCAGATCCGCTCGTGGCCCTCGGGCCATTCGGGCTCGACCAGGTCGGTGATCCGGAACCCGGCACCGGCCAGGATCGAGACCCAGTCGCCGAGGGTGCGGTGGTGCTCGACGTACGACACCTCGCCGGTCTCGTCGTCGACCTCGACGTAGGGGGTGCGGTCCCAGTAGGACTGGGCGGCGATCAGGCCCTCCGGGCCGGGGTCGTCGGGGAACATCCACCGTGTCGGGTGGGTGATCGAGAACGCGAAGCGGCCGCCGGGTCGGAGCACGCGGGCGGTCTCCGCGACCGCGTGGGCGATGTCGCTGACGAACTGCAGCGCGCCGAAGGAGCAGAAGACCACGTCGAAGGAGCCGGCTGCGAAGGGCAGGTCGGTCGCGGTGGCCTGCACCGCGGGCACGACGACGCCGGTGTGGTCGTCGAGGCGGCGGGAGTGCTGGAGCTGGCGTCCGGACAGGTCCATTCCGATCGCGTGCCCGCCTCGGGTGTTCACCCAGCGGGAGCACTGGCAGGCGCCCGAGCCGAGCTCGAGTACGTCCTTGCCGCTGACGTCGCCGAGGATGCCGAGGTCGGCCTCGGTCAGCCCCTCGGGGCCCCAGACGAACCCGGCCTCGCCGAGGAAGGGGCCGTGGGTCGCCTGGTACTCGTCGGCGTACCTGTCCCAGTCGGGGCCGTTGGCGTGGCGGGAGTCGGCCTCGCTGACCGATCGCCGCTCCGCTCTGACGACGGGGCCGGTGGTATCGATGGTCTCGATCGCGCCGAAGGGATCGATGGGTGCCTCCGGTCGGACGACCGGGCTGAGGGCTTGGTCCACCTCTACAGGGTATGCCTCCCGGCCTGAACGCGGGAATGCGGCAACGAGCCTCGACAGTTGGACGGGGCCCGTACGCGGAGCGTAGGCTAAGAAACTGCGTCTGAAGTCTGCTCGGGTCCCAGACCTAGTGGACCTTGGCTTGCTACCTCGGCCGCCGGCGAACACCAGGCGACGAAGCCTGTTGTGCTGGTGCCGGCGAGGGGTTGCCGACCTGAGACTTCAGCCGTGTGTGACCCGACGATATCTGTCCACCCAAGGAAACCACCTCCCTTATGACGAGCACGCTCAACATTCCTCTCCCCGACTATGACGCGCCTCAGGTCGCGATCAACGACATCGGGTCGGAAGAGGACTTCCTCGCCGCGATCGACGAGACCATCAAGTACTTCAACGACGGCGACATCGTGGACGGTGTCATCGTCAAGGTCGACCGGGACGAGGTCCTGCTCGACATCGGTTACAAGACCGAAGGTGTCATCCCGTCGCGCGAGCTCTCGATCAAGCACGACGTCGACCCGTCCGAGGTCGTCGAGGTCGGCGACAAGGTCGAGGCCCTTGTGCTCCAGAAGGAGGACAAGGAAGGCCGCCTGATCCTGTCCAAGAAGCGCGCGCAGTACGAGCGCGCCTGGGGCACGATCGAGCAGGTCAAGGAGGAGGACGGCGTCGTCGAGGGCGCGGTCATCGAGGTCGTCAAGGGTGGTCTCATCCTGGACATCGGCCTGCGTGGCTTCCTCCCCGCCTCCCTCGTCGAGATGCGTCGCGTCCGCGACCTGCAGCCGTACGTCGGCCAGACCCTCGAGGCCAAGATCATCGAGCTCGACAAGAACCGCAACAACGTGGTCCTGTCGCGCCGTGCCTGGCTCGAGCAGACCCAGTCCGAGGTTCGCCACGGCTTCCTGACCCAGCTCCAGAAGGGTCAGATCCGCAAGGGTGTCGTCTCCTCGATCGTCAACTTCGGTGCGTTCGTGGACCTGGGTGGCGTCGACGGTCTCGTCCACGTCTCCGAGCTCTCCTGGAAGCACATCGACCACCCGTCCGAGGTCGTCACCGTCGGTGACGAGGTCACCGTCGAGGTTCTCGACGTGGACATGGACCGCGAGCGTGTCTCCCTGTCGCTGAAGGCGACCCAGGAGGACCCGTGGCAGCACTTCGCCCGCACCCACCAGATCGGTCAGATCGTCCCGGGTAAGGTCACCAAGCTGGTGCCGTTCGGTTCGTTCGTCCGTGTCGAGGAGGGCATCGAGGGCCTGGTGCACATCTCCGAGCTGGCCGAGCGCCACGTGGAGATCCCCGAGCAGGTCGTCCAGGTCAACGACGACGTCATGGTCAAGATCATCGACATCGACCTCGAGCGTCGCCGCATCTCGCTCTCGCTCAAGCAGGCCAACGAGACGGTCACCTCGACCGACGTCGAGGAGTTCGACCCGACGCTCTACGGCATGCCGGCCAGCTACGACGAGCAGGGCAACTACCTCTACCCCGAGGGCTTCGACCCGGAGACGGGCGAGTGGCTCGAGGGCTACGACGAGCAGCGTGTGAAGTGGGAGGAGCAGTACGCTCAGGCCCACGCTCGCTGGGAGGCCCACATCAAGCAGCAGCAGGAGGCCGCCGAGAAGGCTGCCGAGGCCGGCGAGGCCACCTCGTACTCCTCGGGTGGCTCGGTCGACGAGACCGTCGCCGAGGGCGACGGCGGCGAGGGCGGTTCCCTCGCCTCCGACGAGGCTCTCCAGGCTCTTCGCGAGAAGCTGACCGGCGGTCAGTGAACGCTTGAGACGACTGGAGCGAGGCCGAGCGGCGAGCTTGCTCGTCTGCTCGCGCCGAGCGAAGGAGTAACCGCGCGAAGCGCGGAGCTGAGGCTCTAAGGAACAACACGAGGGCCCGACCACCGATTGGTGGTCGGGCCCTCGTGCGTCTCGGGAAGCCGAGTACGGATCAGGAGGTTCTGCCCTCGCCCGGAGCGATCTCCTCGATCCAGTAGAAGTGGGCCAGCGCGTCTACGCCGGCGTCGGAGACCCCGCGCAGGTGGACCGTCTCGCCGTCGGAGCCCGAGACCCGGCCGTGCTGCTGCAGCTCGAGGATGTGGAAACGCTCAGGGGCGAACCCGAGTCGCACGTCGACCGCGAAGCGGCCGTCCGCGTCGGGGCGGAGACCGACCCCGTCGTCAACCTTGCCGACGGCCTGGATCGTCAGCCACAGCTGGTAGGCGAGGACGATGGCGATCAGGATCAGGAGGCGGCGCAGGACCTTGTTGCGCCACACGCCGCCGGCACGCTCAGCCAGCCTGTGCATCCGGCTCACCTCCGCCCAGCCGTTCCTCGATGTGGTGGGTGTACTCGCGGAAGCGCGGGTCCTCCACCGTCTCGCGCCAGATCCGCGGCCTCGGCAGCTCGATGTCGATGATCTCCGCGACGGTGCTGGGACGGTGTGAGAGAACCACGACCCGGTCGGAGAGGAAGACCGCTTCGTCGATGTCGTGGGTGACGAAGAAGACCGTCGGCCGGCGCTTCTCGAAGATCTCGGTCAGATCCTGCTGGAGCTTGCGCCGGGTCTGGGCGTCGATGCTGGCGAACGGCTCGTCCATCAGCATCACCTCGGGCTCGTTGACGAGCACGCGGGCGAGACCGAGGCGTTGCTGCATGCCGCCGGAGAGCTCGTGCGGATACTTCCGCTCGAAGCCGCTGAGTCCGACGAGCTCGAGGATGTCGGCCGCCGCCACGTCCCGCTGGGCACGGGGGACGCCCTTCATCCGGAGTCCGAAGGTGACGTTGCCCAGCACCGTCTTCCAAGGGAAGAGCGCGTGGCTCTGGAAGACCACACCGCGGTCGGGACCGGGACCGTGGACGGACCTGCCGTGGACGAGCACGTCCCCGGCTGTGTGGTCGATGAACCCGGCCACGATGTTGAGCACGGTCGTCTTCCCGCATCCGCTCGGGCCGAGCACCGATACGAACTCACCCTCGCCGATGGAGAAGGTCACCTCGCCGATTGCCGGGATCGTCTCTCCGGTGTAGTGGTCGACGTACTCCTTGCGGAGACCGTTGATCTCGAGGGTGTTCATCTTGCTGCCTCCATCTGGCGTACGAGTCCCCACCGCTCCACGGTCGCCCGTTCGAAGGGCGCGAGGATGAGCGCGTCCAGGGCGTACCAGAGCACGCCGAGCACGATCATCCCGAGGAAGACCTGACTGACTTCGCCCGCTCGGCGGGCGTCGAACATCATGAAGCCGATTCCGCTGGTGCCGACGATGATCTCGGCGGCGATCAGCGCCCGCCAGCCGTAGCCGAGGCCGGTACGGACACCGCTGGCGACGGCGGGCAGGGAGCCGGGGACGATCACCTCGAAGAACACCCGCAGGCGTCCGGCGCCGAGGCTTCGAGCCGCGTTGACGAGCTCCCGCGGCACCTGGTCGACTCCGGCGACGATGCCGAGCATCAGCGGGAAGACCACGGTGTAGACGATCACGAAGGTCACCGAGGTCAGGCTGAAGCCGAACCATACGATCAGGATCGGCAGCCAGGCGATGTCCGCGATCGCCTGGAAGAAGAGCAGCAGCGGCCAGGTGAGACGGCGCGCCCAGGACGAGAGGGCGACCACGAACCCGAGCGGCAGGCCGATCAGGAGACCGAAGCCGACTCCGTACGCGAGCCGCTCGAGCGAGTCGCCGAGGTAGCTGGGCATCATCCCCTTGCGGACCAGTTCGGTGAAGGACTGCCAGACCTCGACGGGGCCGGCGATGAAAGCCGCGTTCACCGTTCCGGCCGCGGCGACCGCCCACCAGATCAGGAGGAACGGGACGAACGGTCCGAGCGTACGGACGGCAGGATGGGCCAGAAGCGCTGTCCCGAAACGGCGCCACAGGGGCACGCGCACGGGAGTGCGGGTCGGGGCCGCGGGCGGAGTCATCGTTGTCATCACGAGACCGCCTTCATGCCCCAACGCTCGACCGTACGCCGCTCCAACGGCGCCAGCATGAGCCGGTCCATCAGCAGCCACAGGACGCCGATGATGACCATCGACGCGATGATGACGCCGGTGTCGAACTGGCTCTGAGCGAGAAACAGGGCATACCCCAGGCCGGCGTTGGTGGCGATGATCTCAGCCGCGACCAGTCCCCGCCATCCATAGCCCAGCCCGATCCGCAGACCGGTGACGATGCTGGGCAGGGCGCCCGGGAGCAGCACCTCCCAGACGATCCGCGGACCGCGGGTGCCCATCGAGCGGGCGGCGCGCACGGTCTGCACCGGGATCTGCTGGACCCCGAGGACCGTGTTGTAGGTGAGGGCGAAGAACATGGCGTTCCAGACGATGAAGATGACCGCGCGGTCCCCGTAGCCCAGCCAGAGCGTGGCGATCGGGATCCACGCGATCCCGGCCAGGGCGACGGAGAACCGCAGCAGCGGGGAGAAGAAGGCGGACAGCCGGGGGCTGGACCCCAGGGCGATGCCGAACGGGATCGCTGTCACGACCGCCAGCACGGCGCCGATCAGCATGCGCTGCACGCTGGCGCCGAGGTGACGGGCCAGGTCGCCGCTGGCGGCCATCTCCGCGAGCGCGGCGATCGCGTCGGTGACCTGCGGGAACGTACGCGCCGTGGTGCCCGTGACCTCGACGACCAGCCACCAGATCGCGACGAGCAGGACGAACGGGACGGCGAACCAGACCGCCTCCGTGCCGCGTCGTGGCCCGGGCCGAGGACGTACGCGCCCCACGGAGCGGGCGGGCGAGTCGATCGTGGTCACGGGCAGGCCTTGTCAGCCGCAGCCTGGTCGTAGGTGTAGCCCTCCTCGACCCGGGCCTGCGCGGGGATCTCGGGCAGACCCTCGAAGAGGTCGGGGTTCTCCTCCATCACCTGGAGGATGGGCTCCGGGTCGAAGTACGGGGCGGGGTCGAAGTCCGGCTCGGCGGCGTCACCCTGGGCCATCAGGTCGGCCACCGTGTCCAGGGCGAGGTAGTTGCACGCGCTGAAGCGGGGGTCGAGCTGCTTGACGTTGTGCTGCATCGCCTGTTGGGCGACCGCGCTCTCGGTGCCCGGCAGCCAGCGGGTGGCGGCCCCGCCAGCGTCCTCGGGGTTCTCTCGGATCCACTTGTCCACCTCGGCGCGGGCGGCGAGGTAGTCGGCGACCTCGTCGGGGTGCTCGTCGAGGAACTCTCGAGTGGTCACCTGGTAGCCCACGAACGGGATGTAGCCGCCACCGCGCATGACCTCCTCGGCGCCGTCCACCTGGTCGGTGATGGTGATCGGCCACGGGTCCCAGACGATCGCGGCGTCGATGCCACCGGTCTCGAGTGCGACGCCGAGGTCGGGCGGCGCGGTGTTGACGATCGTGACCTGCGAGGTCGTCATGCCCGCCTCCTCCAGCAGGCCGAGGAGGTAGAGGTGGTTGATCGAGCCGACCGACACGCCGATCCGCTTCCCGCGCAGGCTGCCGAGGTCGTCGGCGGCGATGCCGGCGTCGGGGGTGGCGACGACGGCCATCGTGTCGTCGATGCTGGTCTGGCTGGCCGACCCGGTGTAGGTGCCGACGAGCACCAGCTCGTCGCCCTTCTGTGCAGCCGGAACCAGCGGGGTTCCGACTTGGACCAGGTCGACCTCGCCGGCCTGGAGGGCGTTGAGCGCGTCGACCCCGGTCGGGAACGGGTCGGCGACCTCGACGTTGAGCCCGCGGTCCTCGAAGTAGCCGTTCTCCAGGGCGAGCGGCAGCCCGACCTGGTCGATCGCGGAGAGGTAACCGGCCCGCAGGGAGGCGGCGGAACCAGCCGCTCCGGGGTCTTCGACGGTCGAGCCGCCACCGCACCCGGTGAGGACGCCGAACGCGAGGACGGAGACGGTGGCGGAGAGGCGCATCCTTGTCGTGGTGAGCATCTGTCTTCCTTCGTGGGAGATGGGGTGATCCGAAGGATCACCGCAGACCGCGCGTCTCGAGCACGGCGCTGCGATCAGGGATGGGATCGACCGCCCCGGGGCCGAGAGTGGTCAGGGCGGCTGCGTGGACGGCGTACTCGGCGGCGTCACGTGGGCTGGCACCGGCGAGAAGCTGGGCGAGGAAGGCGCCGTCGAAGGCATCCCCCGCACCCGTGCTGTCGATGGCGTCCACGCGTGGCGCGGCGAAGCGGGTGATCTCTCCGCCATGGGCGAGCAGGGCGCCGGCGCTGCCGAGCTTGAGCACGATGATCCGTGGGCCCAGGTCGACGAGCTTGGCCAGCACGTCCTCGGGAGCGAGGAAGCCGGTGAGCAGACGCCCCTCGGACAGGTTGGGCATCACCAGGTCGGCCTCGGTGACGGTCTGCCGGATGACGGCACGGGCACGGCCGGTCTCCCACAGCGCGGGGCGGTGGTTGGGGTCGTAGGAGACCAGCGTCCCGGCGTCCTTGGCGACCTCGATCGCGCGGAAGACGGCGTCGCACGCCGAGGTGCTGATCGCCTGGCTGATCCCGGAGATGTGCAGAGCCCGGGTCGTGCGGATCGCCGTCTCCGGAACCCATGCAGGCGACATCCGGGTGGCCGGTGAGTTCGATCGGTAGTACGTGAACGCGCTGTGCTCGGGGTCGCGGGAGATGAAGTAGATCCCGGTCGTCCCGTGCAGTTCACGCTCGACGAGAGCGGTGTCGATGCCCTCGTCGGTCCAGAGTCGGAGCAGGGCATCTCCGAAGGCGTCGTCCCCGATGCGGGTCGCGTAGCCCACGTCCGCACCGGAACGTCGGGCGGCGACGGCGACGTTGGAGGTGTCCCCGCCGTAGTCGACGCTGAAGGAGCGGGCGGAGTCGAGCGGCTCGCCGTTCACCGGGTTGAACTCGACCAGCGGCTCGCCGAGGCAGATGAGGTCCGTCACCACGTCAGACCCGGTTGTAGAGATCGAGCCCGGTCTTGAGGGACCGTGCCTCCAGGATCAGCCTGGTCTGCTCCGACTCGCGCCGCTCGATCTCCTCGGCGGTCTCCAAGACCTGCTCGACGAGGTCCGCGGGGACACGGACGACACCGTCGGTGTCGGCGACGATCAGGTCGCCCGGGTGGACCTCGACGTCGCCGAGGAGGACCGGCTGGTTGCTCGAGACTGAGCGGTAGCGCCCGACGGTCGTGGCGGAGACGGTGCCGGCGGCGTAGACGGGAAAGTCGGGGTAGTCGCGCGTGATCTCCTCGACGTCACGCACGGCGGCGTCGAGGACGACCCCGGCCAGCTCGTTGACCACGGCTCCGGCGGCCATCAGGCCCCCGAAGACGGCGACGTCGGCTCCGCCGGCGGCGATGCAGAGCACGCTCCCGGCGGGAGATGCGTCGATCGCCTCGAGTGCGTGGGTCGGAGGCTCAGCGGTGTCGCTGGGTTCCTCCAGTACGGTGACGGCCGGCCCCACCACCTTGCCCGGCCGTATCTGGCCGACCCGGCCCGCGAGGTAGCCGCGGTGTCCGTGCTGCTCGACGGCGTCGGCGACCGAGGCCGAGGCGATTTTCCGGAATCGGTCGATGATCTGGGGAGCGGAAGTGGCGGTCACGCGGACTCCTAGGGTGTGACGAGGGGGCGTCGTGCTCAGCCGACGCTAGTGAGCCGTGTCACCGCTGAGAACAATGTCTCTCGTATGCCCCTATTCGGATGCCGGATGGATCCGTCGTGGAGGCGCGATCACCTGGCGTACGCCGGGCCGCGATCGGTCGACGGGCCGGGTCCCCGCGGGCGCCGGCGCCTGAGCCAGCGCGGTGAGCACCGTCCGGGCCGCGGGGGAGAGCACGGCGTCGGCGTTCCAGCACACCGCGACCACCCGCTCGTGCGGCCCGCGCAACGCTCTGACCCTGACCCCGGAGAGGTCCGAGATCTGGGCCGCCAGCGCGTTGGTGAGTCCGATGCCCAGACCGGCGCGGACCATCGAGACCAGGGACTGCGGCTGGTTGGTGGCCTGCACCGGGTGCAGCTCGTAGCCCTCGTCGCGGAAGAGCTGGTATGCCTCGAACGAGGGCGGTACGTCGGACTCCAGACGGCCGATGGAGATGAGGTCGCGGTGGGCGATGTCGGCGACGCCGAGTGGTTTGTCCTCCTCGGCGAGCGGGTCGTCCTCGGGGATGACCGCGACGAGCCGCTCGCGCCACAGCGGACGGGTGCGGATCGCCCCTTGAGCTGGCCGTGGCGCGATCGGTCGCAGGCAGAGGTCGATGTCGCCGCGGAGCAGCGCACTGTCGAGCTCGAGGGTGTCGGTCTCCACCAGCGAGACCGTGATGTCCGGCTCGGACTCGGCGAGATCACGGAGGACCTGCGGCACGAAGGCAGCGCTGGCGCTTGGGTAGGCGCCGAAGTTGACGACGCCGCGGGCGCCACCGCGGAAGCTCGACATCTCCGCCTCGGCCAGCTCGACCTCCTGCAGGATCGCGCGGGCGTGCCGAAGCAGGGCCGCGCCCGCCGGGGTGACGGCCGAGGGTCGCTTGCGGCGGTCGAGGACTGGTACGCCGACAGCCCGCTCGAGGGACGCGACATGCATGCTGATCCGCGGCTGGGAGCGGTGGGTGGCCTCCGCCGCCGAGCTGAATCCGCCGGTCTCCACCACCGCCAGGAACGAGACAAGCCACTCGAGTCGTACGTCGGCGTTCAGCATCACGTTCCTCCGTCGGCAGGTGGGGGTGCACGCGAGGCCGCGGCCGGTGAGGATGCCGGATCGTGCTCGTCATCGACTCCGAGCGACTGTGACGTGCGTCATACCGAACGTAAAGGCTATGACAAAAAGCGGTTTCCGCAACCTGTCCCAGTGCGCGGACGGTGCTTGTGCCGCCGAACGGGAAGGGCCGCGCTGTGATCTGCCCGGCCCATCAGTTTTCCTGATCGAGGCATCCGGAAGTCGCCGTTGTCAGGGACAGGTCGGCGGCCCTTCACTGATCACGACCTACGACGCGTTCCGAACCGAGGGGACAGTTTCATGACAGATCATTCCCGCCGCAGCGTCCTCAAGCTCAGTGCGGCCGCCGCGGCCGCTTCTGCAGCCGCAGCTCACGTCCCAGGAAGCGCGGCTGCCGACGGCCGGCCCGGGCCGTACTCCAAGGCGTCCTGGCCGGGGGACGTGGCCGAGGGGCCGGACACTCCGAAGCTGTGCCAGTGGCTCTCCCGGAACCCTGACGAGGCGACGGTACGACGCTGGCGACAGGCCGGGGTCACCGGGGCGCTCGTCACGGACCCGCCGCCACTGCCGTGGAGCGTCGAGACCCTGCGGGCGGACCGCGACCGTCTGGAGTCACAGGGCCTGCACATCACCGCGTACCTGATAGCGGTCTCGCAGTCGATCGTCCAGGGCACGGCCGCTCGCGACACGGACCTGGAGAACGTCATCGCCTCGGTGCGAGCTGCGGGTGAAGCCGGGATCCCGGTGGTCGAATACAACTGGTACATCCACCGGCTCACCGAGGGCTACTACGAGCAGGTCGACCAGACCGACCGGATCGGTGCCGGCTACACGGCCTTCGACGCCGACCGCGAGGTGGACGGCGTCAAGGTCAAGGACCTGCCACCGCGGGACGGGACGCCCGTCTACACGCGCGAGCAGCTCTGGGAGAACTACGCCTACTTTCTCGAGCGTGTGGTGCCCGCGGCCGAGGAGGCCGGGGTCCGCCTCGCCGTCCACCCGAATGACCCGCCCTACCAGGTCAGCCGCGGCAACCCGCAGATCATGGGCAGTGTCCCGGACTGGCAACGGATGGTGGAGACGGTCGACAGCCCGTCCAACGGGATGACCGTCCATTCCGGGGTCACCGCAGAGGTGGGCTTCGACTCGGTGTCCTTCCTGCGCTGGATGGCGCGCAAGGACAGGGTCAACCACATCCACTACCGCAACGTCGTGGTCGAGGAGCCGTTCGTGCGGTACGCCGAGGTCTTCCCCGACAACGGCGAGACCGACATGTTCGCCTTCATGCGTGAGCTGGTGCGCTCGGGCTACCACCTCGGGGTGCTCGCCGAGCACCCCAGGGCGCTCGACTTCGACCGGGAGAACGGCTCGATCGGCGGCCAGTACGCCGATGTGGGCGGCGGTGGTCACGGCGGCGAGCTCTATGACACCGGCTATGCCCGCGCGATGCTCCAAGCCGCGATGATCACGGAGAAGCACCGCTGAGCGGGAGGAGCGGTCGTGGTCGTCCTCTCCGCTGAGAGCACCCTCGACGGCGCCTGCGCCGGCTTCCGTGCCGCGGCCCGAGCGGTGGCGCCGCTGATCGACGGAGCCGGCCGGACGGTCGTGCTCGGTGCCGGGAACGGGCCGCCCGAGGTCACCGCGGACGCGGACCGCGTGCTCGCCTCGCTCCGGCCGGACGCGGGTGGATCCCGGCTGGCGCTGCAGGTCCTGAAGCAGGCCGCTGCCGAGGTCGCCCGAGTCGCAGGTGGCGGCGCGACCCACACGGTGCTGCTCGCCGATGCTCTCCTGCAGTCGGCTGCGCGCCAGGTGGCGGCCGGGACGGACCCGGTGCACTTGCGGACCGGGCTCACGCTCGCGTGCGAGGCCGTGCTCGAGGCGATGGCCGACCAGGCACATCCGGCGTCGCCCGCCGAGCTGCGGCGAGTCGTGGACACGGCCCTCGGGCCTTGGTCGCGCCGCACCGTCTCGAGGGCCGGCGATCCGACCGGAGCGCTCGGGTCGCTCGTGATCGAGGCGCTCGCCCACTGCGGTCCGGACCGCTCGCCCAGCGTCGTCCCGGCGCTGAAATATGTGGAGAGGCCGACGCTCGAGGTCGGCACCGGGGTCGTCCTGGACACCGGCCGGCTCAGCCCTTCGATGGTCACCGACCGAGGCGCAGACCTGGCCGAGATGTACGACGCCAGGGTGCTGCTCTACGACGGACCCGTGCGCTCGGCCCACGAGCTTCTGCCGCTCCTCGGTCGGCTCGCCGACGGGCCGGACGGACATCGACCGCTGTTCCTGGTGGCCGATCGCGTCGCCTCGGAGGCGTTGGCGGTCCTGGTCGTGAACCACCTGCAGGGACCCTTTCAGGTGGTCGCCGTGGCTGCTCCGCACCTGGGCGCCCACCGGCGCACGCGGCTGGCGGAGGTGGCCGCGCTGACGGGCGCGAGCGTCCTCGGCCTCGAGCGCGGCGTCCCGTTGCAGACCGTCACGCCGGACCTGCTCGGTACGGCGCACCGCGTGGAGGTCGACGGGAGCCGGTGCCTGGTCGAGGGCCATGCGGCTGGTGCGGACGGTGCCGGTGATCGGTGGGCACGTCTTCGCGTCCCTGCTGACGGCGTCGTCGGGCAGTCGATGCTCCCGGCCGTGCAGGGCGCTGTCGCCACCGCCTGTGCGGCGGTGGCTGGTGGCGTACTGCCGGCAAGGTCTTGGGAGGCGGCCGCGTGCTCGTTGCCGGAGGCCGACGCGACAGGGAGCCGCGACGGCGCGGCGCACGCGGTCCGGGGCGCGCTCGAGGTGATGGCCGGCCGCACGCCGGCGGGGGCCGTGCTCCCGCTCGCGCTGTTCCAGGCGAGCCTACGGGCTGCGTGCTCGGTGACAGGCCTGCTGATCAGCAGCGGCGGGATGGTCCTGGACACCGCGTCAGACCGTCACGCCACCGAGGTGGCCCGGCACGAGGAGCGCCGGGCTCACCAGGGCGGTCATGGTCATGGCCACGGTCATGGTCACTGATCGGGCCGCGTGGTAGCGGTGCTCAGCTCCACTGGCGGTCGTGGGTGATCTTCCAGTCGTCCCACTCGTCGGTCGGGGCGAAGTACTTCTCGCCCTCGGCCAGGTGCTCGCTGACGACCTCCTCGACCAGCTCGAGACCGAGCCCGGGGGCGTCCGAGACGTGGTAGTAGCCCTTGTCGACGAGCGGCTTGGGCAGGCCGGTGACCAGGTCCTCCCAGAACTTCACCTCGGAGGAGTGCTGCTCGAGTGCCATGAAGTTCTCCGTCGCCGCTGCGACGTGAGCGGCCGCCATCGCGCCGATCGGTGAGCCGGCGTAGTGGATGAACATCGGGATGTTGTGCTCCTGGGCGAGGTCGCCGATGCGCTTGGTCTCCAGGATGCCGCCCGCCGTGGCGATGTCGGGGTGGATGTAGTCGCACGTGCGGCGCTCGAGGAGCGGGCGGAAGCCGTCGAGCCCGTAGATGTCCTCGCCCGTCATGATCGGCGTTGATGACGAGTCGGTGATCTGCTTGAACTCGTCGTGGTGGAACCAAGGCTGGATGTCCTCGAGATACGCCAGCGAGTACTCCTCCAGCCGCCGGGCGAGACGGACGGCGCTGTTGACGCCGAAGTGGCCGATGTGGTCGATCCCCAGCGGGATGTCCCAGCCGATGGCCTCCCGCATCGCGGCGGGAAACTTGGCGATCTCGTCCATGCCCTTGTCCGTGATCTCGATCCCCGTGTAGGGGTGCTCGGTGGAGCCGTAGGAGTCGCTGGGCGGGTCGAGGTCGTACTGCCCGAGGTCGCCCCAGGGGCCGGCGCCGGTCAGGGTGCCCGGGATCTTCTTGATCAGCTCGATCCCGACGTCCATCTTGACGAAGGTGTAGCCGAACTCGTCGATCTTCTTCTTCATCTGCTTGGCGTACCCCTCCGGAGTCTCCGCGCCGGCGGTGTCGGTGTAGAGGCGGACCTTGTCGCGGTACTTGCCGCCGAGCAGCTGGTAGACGGGCACCTCGTACGCCTTGCCGGTGAGGTCCCACAGCGCCATCTCGACGCCGGAGACACCGCCGCCCTGGCGGCCGTGACCGCCGAACTGCTTGATGATCTTGAAGATCTTCTCGACGTTGCAGGGGTTCTCGCCGAGGATGCGGCTCTTCAGCATGAGCGCGTAGCGCTTGTCGGCGTCATCGCGCACCTCGCCGTAGCCGCTGATGCCCTGGTTGGTGTCGATGCGCACGATGGGGGAGGTGAACGGTACGCCGGCCACCACCGCGATCCGCATGTCGGTGATCTTCAGCTCGCTCGGTGAGGAGGCACGGCGTACGTTCTGGGTCAGGTGCGAGATCTGGTCTTCGAGGGGCCGGTCAAGGATCTGCGAGACGGAGACTCCGGCGGTCGCGATCCCGGCGGCGCTGAGGAGTGAGCGTCGGTTGAGGGCGGTGGCGGTGGGGTTTGTGAACAGGCTCATAGATGCAGACAAGTGGATCCGAGCCCGGGGGACAATCGCGCTTTCGTGATCGTTCTATTCCGCTCTCACATGCGACGGATTCCGGATCCTGACATCGCGATCTCGAATAGCGGTCGGCTTTCGCTGCGGGTCAGAGGGTGCTACGGACGCCGGTACGGAGCTGGCGTCCGTCCGGTCACGGCCACCTCACCACGGGCTCGAAGTCGGGGTCGGTGGCGTGAGACCGAGGGGCGGCCTTGGGGCGGTCGGCGTGGATGGCGGCGAACGTGGCGTACGCGGCGACGGCGAGCAGGACGATGAGGGCGAGGAGTGCTGTGTTCATGGCAGTGATTCTGCGCTACTTGGCATTCCTGCCACATTGGCAGAAATGCCTAAGTTGCGCGAGTTCCTGCCAAGTGGCACTCTTCTGAGGTGCTTAGGAACGTGGCCGCGGTGATCTGGGACGGTGTCGCTCCCTTCGAGTTCGGGGTCGTGTGCGAGGCCTTCGGGCTCGACCGGCGCGAGGACGGAGTGCCGTTGCTGGAGTTCGGGGTCTGCTCGCTCGAGCCCGGCCTGGTGCGCTCCAACCTGGGTTTCGCGATCGAGGCTCCGAGCGGTCTGGAGCGAGCCGACCAGGCCGATCTGCTGTGTGTCCCGGCCATGCGCAGGGGCGACCCGGTGCCGCCGTGGGTGGTCGAGACGCTGCTGCGCGCCTATCACCGCGGTGCCCGGATCCTGACGGTCTGCGGGGGCGCGTTCGCCTTGGGCGCGGCCGGTCTCCTCGACGGGCGCGAGTGCACGACCCACTGGAAGTACACCGACGAGCTCGCGGCCAGGTTCCCGGAGGCGAAGGTGGTGCCGGAGGTCCTCTACGTCGACACCGGGCAGATCATCACCAGCGCCGGCACGGCGGCCGGGCTGGACGCGTGCCTGCACATCTGGCGCCAGGAGTACGGTGCGGCGGTCGCCTCCGCGGTGGCTCGCCGGATGGTCGTGCCGCCCCAGCGTGACGGTGGCCAGGCGCAGTTCATCTCCCGTCCCGTGCCCGAGGTCGACGCCGAGACTCTCGGTCCGCTCCTGGCCTGGATCCTGGAGAACCTCCACGAGGAGCTCGACGTGGACTCGCTGGCCCGCCGGGTGCTGATGTCGCCGCGTACGTTCGCCCGCAGGTTCCGCGCCGAGACCGGCGCGACCCCCTATGCGTGGATCACCGCCCAGCGGGTCCGCCGGGCCGAGGAGCTGCTGGAGAGCACCGAGCGGTCGGTGGAGTGGATCGCGAGCGAGGTCGGGTTCGGCAACGCGGCCGCGCTGCGGCACCACTTCACCCGGGTGCGGGGCCTGTCCCCGCAGGCCTACCGTCGCCGGTTCGCCTGCGGGGACGTCGCTTCCTAGCCTGGATCAGCAGCTGCCGTCGGAGACTGCCAGGTTCGTGTGCGATCCCGCGGTCGCCGCGACGACGTTCGGCACGCACTCGGCCGGGTCGAGGTCGAAGGCGTAGGGGATCTGCACGGACGTGGTCGACCTCGGGTCCGGTCCGGCCGGGTGATCGTCGCTGTCCCAGGTGATGTTCTCCCAGATGTTGCCGTTGACCTCCCAGTAGCCCAGGGCGTCGGTGTAGAAGGTGCCCAGCGGGTTCTTCGAGTCCTCGAAGTAGTTGTTGTCGACCCGGACCTTCGCGCCGAGCCGGGCGTTGATGCCGGACTCGTTGATGCGCGTGAAGTGGTTGTTGTAGGTGTGTGCCGTCCCGGCCCGCAGCAGCGGGGTGCGCGAGTCGATGTTCTCGTAGAGGTTGTGGTGGTAGGTGACGTAGGTGTTGCCGGTGTCGGAGTCGCTGGATCCGACGAGCCCGCCGCGTCCGGAGTTGCGCAGCGTGCTGTAGGAGAGGGTGACGTACCGCGTGCCGGCCTTCATGTCGAAGAGCCCGTCGTAGCCCTCGGACTCGCCGCCGGAGGCGATGAGGTCGAGGTGGTCGGCCCAGACGTTGCGTACGCCGGACTCCATGCCGATGGCGTCGCCGCCGTTCGACGTCGGGGTACCGGACTTCTTGACGTTCTGGACGGTGAGGTTCTGGATGATGATGTTGCTGGCCTCTCGGATGTGGATGCCGACCTGGTCGAAGACCGCGCCGCTGCCGACGCCGACCAGCGTGACGTTGCTGACCCGTTTCAGCTCGATCACACCGTCGGCGGTGCTGCAGCTGTCGCCGGAGACCTTGCTGGTGTTCGCGTGGTTGATCGTGCCCTCGACCTCGATGGTGATCGGGGTGTCGCTGGCCGGTCGTGAGCACAGCGCCTGGTGGATCTCGGTGCCGGTTCGCGCCCGAACGGTCTCACCGCCGGCGCCGCCGGTGGTGCCGCCGTTCTGGGACGCGTACCCGGATGCGGTTCCCGCGGCGGATGCCGGGGGGACCAGCTGGGTCGTCACGACGCCGGCCGCGCTCACAGCGGCGACGGCGGTGGCTGCTAGGAGTGTGCGTGAAACTCGTGGTGATCGCATTCCTGTTCCCATCGTTCGTGGTTGTGGGGGATTGAACTGTCGAACAGTGGAATGGGCCGATTGAGCGGTGCATGGTGCCGCAGGTGGATCGTGACACCATCGGATCCCGATTTCACCGGGAATCGACGCTAGCGGCTCGGCGTGGAAAGCGATGCGGAGTGGTCCGGATACGCGATGCGGAGTGGGCATGGTGCGATGCCCGACCGTGGGGTCGCGCGGCCGAAGGATGTCCGGGTCCGGGGTGGGGCTGCGCCGGGTTGTCGATAGGTTGGGCGCCATGCGCGTAGGACTCACCGGCGGGATCGCCTCGGGGAAGAGCACGGTCTCGAAGCTGCTGGCCGACTTCGGGGCGGTGATCGTCGACTCGGACCTGATCGCCCGGGAGGTCGTCGAACCGGGTACGCAGGGGCTGGCCCAGGTCGTGGCGGAGTTCGGTCCCGCGGTGCTGACCGAGGCCGGCGAGCTCGATCGGGCCAAGGTGGGGGAGCTCGTCTTCGCCGACGAGTCCGCCCGCGCGCGGCTCAACGCGATCGTTCACCCGCTGGTCGGGGCGCGCTCCGCGGAGCTCGAGGAAGCCGGGCGGGCGGCGGGGAGGCTGGTCGTCAACGACATCCCCCTGCTGGTCGAGGTGGGCTACGCGCCGTTCTTCGACGAGGTGATCGTCGTCGACGTGCCGGTCGAGACCCAGGTCGAGAGGGCGGTCTCGCGCGGGATGAGCGAGGCCGACGTCCGTGCCCGCATCTCCGCGCAGGCCAGTCGTGAGGAGCGGCTCGCCGCGGCGACGTACGTCATCGACAACACCGGCACCCTGCAGGACCTGAGCAAGCGGGTGCGGGAGATCTATGACTCACTCGCCTGAACGTGTCAGTAGCTGGGGGTTGCTGCCATACTCGGCCGGGTGACTGGGGGCAAGCACACCGAATCAGAGGATCAGCCGCGTCGTCCGAGGCGTTGGATGCGACCGGTGATCGCCGGGGCCGTGCTGGCCCTGTCGGCCGGTGCGGGCGCCGCGGCGGTGACCGTCGGCTTCCCGACGAGGGCCGACGTCGAGCCGAGCGGGCCGGTCGCTGCCTCCCCGAAGGAAGACCCGAAGAAGGACACCACGGCGCTCGCCTGGGGTCCGACCCGCGGTGAGCTCGCGACCGCCCGTGAGCTGGTGGCGGGCTGGGACGAGAAGCGGCTCGCCGGTCAGGTGATCGTCGGCCGCTACCACGGCACGGACCCGGCCAAGGCCGCGAAGATGGTGCGCAAGCTCCACCTCGCCGGGGTCAGCGTCACCGGCGAGAACGTGGTCGACGAGGCACAGGTGCGTGAGACGACCGCTGCGGTCAACGAGGCCGTCGCCGCCGACGGCCGCACGATCCCGGCGGTGATCGGCGTCGACCAGGAGGGTGGCGTGGTCTCCCACCTGCGCGGCGTGGCCACCGAGTTCCCGGAGTTCGCGCGCACCGGCGACGCCATCGAGGCCAAGCCGCGCAAGGGCGTCCCGGTGACGACCGAGGCAGCGCGCACGACGGCGCTCGAGCTTCGAGACCTGGGCTTCACCTGGGCGTTCGCGCCGGTCGCCGACGTGACCGTGGGCGCGACCGACCCGACGATCGGGTCGCGCTCGCCGAGCGAGGACAAGAAGATCGCCGCCGCGGCCGTATCCGCGGCCGTGCAGGGCTACAACGCCGCCGGCCTGGTCTCCACCACCAAGCACTTCCCGGGCCATGGCGCGGTCACCGGCGACACCCACCTCGGGCTCCAGGAGCTCGACTTCGGGATGAAGAAGCTGAAGCGCCGTGACCTGGTGCCCTTCGACGCGGCGGTGGACGCCGGCGCTCCGGCCGTCATGATCAGCCACGTCGACGTGAAGGCGGTGGCCCCCGGTGTGCCGGCCAGTATGGCGCCCCCGATCTACGACCTGCTCCGCGACGACCTCGGCTTCGAGGGCATCGCGATCACCGACTCGCTGGGGATGGGTGCGGTCACGACCACCACCAAGAAGCCCGCGGTGGTCGCGCTCGAGGCCGGCGCCGACCTTCTGCTGATGCCCGCCAACTCCCGGGCCGCCCACCGCAGCGTCGTCAAGGCCCTCCGCTCCGGTCGCCTCGACCGGGAACGGGTCGAGGAGGCCGCGGCCAAGGTCGTCGCCATGCAGATGTGGCAGCAGCGCACCGCCGAGGCGGTCCCGGTGCCCGGTGACGTACGCAAGCAGGCGGAGAAGGCCTCTGAGGCCCTCTCCGAGGCCGGCTCCGAAGGCTGACCCCAACCGGGCCCGTTCGTGGCACCATCGGTGCATGAGCGAGCGTCAGCGAGCGACGATAGGCCTCATTCCGCCGCCTCCGTATCCTCGGCGTTCTCGCACGGAGGCGGCGGAATGAGCGTCGTCCTTCACGTCGACCTCGACCAGTTCATCGCGGCGGTCGAGGTGCTGCGCCGGCCCGAGCTCGCCGGCAAGCCGGTGATCGTGGGCGGGCGCGGCGACCCGGCCGAGCGAGCGGTCGTCTCGACGGCGTCCTATGAGGCCCGGGCGTACGGCGTCGGCTCGGGCATGCCGCTGCGCCTGGCGGTGCGGAAGTGTCCCGATGCGGTGCTGCTGCCGGTCGATCACGTCGCCTACGACGAGGCCTCCGTGGGCGTCATGGACACGCTGCGGTCGCTGGAGTGGGGCGGCGTACCGGTCCTGGTCGAGGTCCTCGGCTGGGACGAGGCGTTCCTGGGGCCGGGCCCGGGACATGGCGAGCTCGGCGATCCGGCGGCCTTCGCCTGGGACGTACGCGACGTCGTGCTCGCCCGCACCCGTCTGCACAGCGGGGTCGGCGTGGGCGACAACAAGCTGCAGGCGAAGCTCGCCACCGGGTTCGCCAAGCGGCGGGTCGACGGAGCCGTCGCGCGCGAGGCCGGGGCGGGCGGCCACGAGCCCGGACCGGCCGGGCAGCTGCGGGGGAGCGGCGTCTACCGGATCACGCACGAGACCTGGGACGCCGAGATGGGGCATCTTCCGACGGACGCGCTGTGGGGGATCGGGGCGAAGACCGCCAAGCGGCTCGCCGGGCTCGGGATCGAGACGGTCGCCGAGCTGGGAGCCGCCTCGGCGGAGCGGCTGGCCGCCGAGATCGGTCCCACGACCGGCCCCTGGCTGCGCCGCTTGGGCCGTGGCGCCGACACCAGCCCCGTGGACCCCTCGCCCTGGGTCGCCCGCGGTCACGGCCACGAGGAGACGTTCCAGCAGGATCTCGTCGAGTGGCCCGACATCGTCGCCGCGACCAGGCGGCTCTGTGGCGAGTGCCTGGCCGACGTGGTCAAGGAGGACCGGCCGGTGACCAGGGTCGAGATCAAGGTGCGGTTCAAACCGTTCTTCACCGTCACTCGCGGCCACAAGCTCCCCGAGCCCACCCTCGACGCTGACCGGCTCGCCGACGAGGCCGAGGCGCTCCTCGAGCGGGTCGAGAAGGACCGCCCGGTCCGCCTGATCGGCGTACGCCTGGAGATGGCCCCGCCGCCCGGAGGCTACTGACCGCCACAACTACAGATTCGGCGCCCCCGAAGGAGCGCCGAATCTGATTGGTCAGGCCGCCAGGTCAGGGTCGGCGAAGCGGCGCAGCTTCTGCAGCGCCTCGCGCTCGAGCTGGCGTACGCGCTCGGCGGAGATGCCGTGCTTGACGCCGATGTCGGCGAGCTTGTGCTGGCGCCCGTCGGTGAGCCCGTAGCGGGACCGGACGATGTCGGCGGAACGATCGTCGAGCTGGCCGACCAGCGAGTTGAGCCGCTCGCGCGACTCGACGTCGATCACGTCCATGTCGGGGCCGGGGGCCGACTCCTGAGCCATCAGGTCACCCAGCGAGGTGTCGCCGTCCTCGTCGATGGGCGTGTCGAGCGAGACGTGGTCACGACCCCAGGAGAGCAGGTCGAGCACCCGGTCGATGTCCATGCCGAGCTCGGTGGCGATCTCCTCCGGCTCCGGGTCGCGGCCGAGCTGACGCTCCAGGGTGCGGCGGGCGCCGCCGACCTGGTTGAGCTCCTCGACGACGTGGACCGGAAGCCGGACCACACGCGCCTGCTGGGCGATGCCACGGGTGATCGCCTGGCGCACCCACCACGTCGCGTACGTCGAGAACTTGTAGCCCTTGGTGTAGTCGAACTTCTCCACAGCCCTGATCAGGCCGGTGTTTCCCTCCTGGATCAGGTCGAGCATAGGCATCTGCGCGCGGCCGTACTTCCGCGCGATGGACACCACCAGTCGCAGGTTGGCGTTGATGAACTCACGGGTGGCGCGGTGGCCCTCCTCGGCCAGCCACTCCAGCTCGGCTCGGGTGGCTCCGCCGGGTGCCTTCTTGCGGCCGACGCGACCCTCGGCCAGGAGGTGCTCGGCCATCAGGCCGGCCTCGATCGCCTTGGACAGCTCAACCTCTTTGGCAGCATCCAGGAGATCGTTGCGCGCGATCTCGTCGAGATACAGACCGACGCTGTCGCGGCCTTCGATCTCGCGGGTCACGGTTGCGGTGCGTGTCGCCATGGGAACCTCCTCACGGTGAGGTTTGTGGCCTCACGGTGTTCAACGCTTCGCCCCTCCCAGGTGTTCCCTGGTAGAGCGCCTTGTCATCGATCCGACTTCGATCTCTTGTCCGGTTCGACGTACGCCAGGGGCGATAAGTTGCATCATGAGGTGAATCTCAGGGGTTTCTCATGGAGTACCCCGAGAACCGTTCAGATATGCCCTACGAAGGGGTCACCTGATCGATCATCCAGGCAAGGCTGAACGCCCGGTCCTCCCACGCCTTGTAGCGCCCCGAGACTCCTCCGTGTCCGGCCGCCATCTCCGTCTTCAGGAGCACGTCACCGGGATTCTCCGCCACGGCCCGCAGCTTCGCGACCCATTTGGCGGGCTCGACGTAGAGCACCCGGGTGTCGTTGATGCTGGTCTCGGCCAGGATCGGCGGATAGTGCTGGGCGGCGACGTTCGTGTAGGGGTCGTAGGAGGCCATGTAGTCGTAGGTCTCCTTGTCGGCCTCCGGGTTGCCCCACTCGTCGTACTCGGTGACGGTCAGCGGCAGCGTCGCGTCGAGCATCGTGGTCAGCGCGTCCACGAACGGCACGGCGGCGACGATCGCACCCACGGCGTCGGGTGCCTGGTTGGCGACCGCGCCCATCAGCAGACCGCCGGCGCTGCCGCCCTCGGCGATGATCTGGTTGGGCGTCGACCAGCCGGACTCGGCCAGGTGGCGGGCACAGGCGATGTAGTCGGAGAAGGTGTTCTGCTTCTTGAGCATCTTGCCGTCGTCGTACCAGGCCCGGCCCATCTCCCCGCCGCCGCGGATGTGGGCGATCGCGAACCCGATCCCGCGGTCCAGCAGGCTCAGCCGGGCGATCGAGAAGTAGGGATCCATGCTGGCTTCGTAGGAGCCGTAGGCGTAGAGCAGCACCGGGATCGGCCCCGCCTCGTGGAGCCCCTTCTTCGCCACGATCGAGATCGGCACCCGTACGCCGTCCTCGGCCGTGGCCCAGAGGCGGTGCTCCTCGTAGTCGTCGCGGTCGTAGCCGCCGAGCACCGGGGCCTGCTTGCGCAGGGTCAGCTCGCGGCTGCGTACGTCGTAGTCGAAGACGGAGGCCGGGGTGCGCATCGTGGTGTAGCCGAGCCGCACGACGGGGGAGTCGAAGGCCGGGTTGGAGCCGGAGCCGATGGTGTAGAGCTCGTCGTCGAACTTCACCAGGTAGTCGTCGGTCACGCCGGCGTCGCCGAGCTCCAGGATGCGGAGCTGGGTCAGGCCCTCGCTGCGCTGGTGCACGACCAGGTGGCCGGCGAAGGCGTCGACGTCCTCGAGGCGTACGCCCTGGGTGTGGGGGATCAGCGGCTGCCACTGGTCGCGCTGGGTTGGCGCGACCGGGGCGGTCGCGATCTCGAAGTCGGGGCCCGACACGTTGTGGGTGACCAGGAAGACGTCCTCGCCGGCGATGGTGGCGTGCTCCAGGGAGTACTCGACGCCTTCCTCGCGGGCGGCGAAGACCTGCCAGCCGGCGTCGGGGTCGTCGAGGTCGAGGAAGCGGTACTCGGCGGTGATCTTCGCGGCGGTGCCGATGAACATGAACCGGTCGGACTTGGTCCGCCCCACGCCGACCCAGAACCGGTCGTCGGTCTCGTGGTAGACGAGCTCGTCCTGGTCCTGGGCGGTGCCGAGACGGTGGCACCAGATCTTGTCGGCGCGCCAGGACTCGTCGGCGGTCGTGTAGTAGAGCGCGGAGGACTCGCGGTCCCAGGTGGCGCCGCCGTGGACGTTGGTGAGCTCGTCGGTGAGCAGCTCGCCGGTGGTCAGGTCCTTGACGCGTACGGTGTAGCGCTCGTCGCCGGCCACGTCGACCGCGTAGGCGAGCAGGGTGGTGCTCGGGCTCACGCTGGAGCCGCCGAGGCTGAAGAACTCGTGGCCCTCGGCGAGCGCGTCGAGATCGAGCAGCACCTCCTCGCCGGGGAGCGCGGGCTGGTCGTGGGTGACGTCGGCCGGGGTCGGCGGAGTCCAGTCGTCGGGGTCGGCCACCTTGACCCGGCAGCTCGCGCCGTACTGCTTCCCCTCGAAGCTTCGGCCGTAGTACCAGTGGCCGCGCGACCGCGTCGGCACGCTCAGGTCGGTCTCGAGGGTGCGCGCCTTGATCTCCTCGAAGATCTGGGTGCGCAGGTCGGAGAGGTGGTCGGTCTGCTGCTCGGTGTAGGCGTTCTCGGCCTCGATGTAGGCGATGACCTCGGGATTCTCCTTCTCGCGAAGCCATTCGTAGTCATCGGTCCGGGTCAGGCCGTGGAACTGCTTGGCCGAGGGCTTCTTGGGTGCGATCGGCCAGGGCGTCGACGGGAGGGCTTCAGACATGAATGTGACCCTATCTTCGGTGAGGTGAGGAGTCGGCGAGCGCCCGCTCGAGCGCGTCCCTCACCTGCGAGTCGCTGCATCCGAGCGCACGAGCGGAGGCGACGTACGTCCGGGCCTTGGCGAGCAGCGGATCGGCCGCCGGCCGCGCACTGCCGATGAGCCGGGTGAGGAGTAGCACGGCAACGACGAGAGCCGGCTCGATCAGTCCGATGCCGAGCACAGGGCCTCCTTCAGGCAATTTGTGCCAAGCGTCCGATACAAGCCGATTGTGTCTACTGAGTGACCCAAGCTCGGTGTTCTAGCAGCCCGCGCTATCGCACACTGTTGTCGGTTGCCGCGATACTGCACGGGCCGGCCGGGACGGCGCAGCACAGAGCGGGGGAGCGGCACCTCAGGACTCGGTGAAGGGCTGCAGGTCGGGATCGTCGACGGCGTAGGACTTCACCGGACCGGCGGGAGTCTCGGCGGTCTCGAAGCGCACGGTCACGACACCTCGCCCCGAGCCCCACACCCAACCTCGGCCCAGCTCCGCGTGGACGACGTCCATCCCTGCCGCCCAGGTCGGCCGCCGTGCCGGCTCGGGCAGCGGCAGGTCCGGCTCGGTGTCCTCGTCGGTGTCGTCGCCGAAGAGGTCTTCCTGGATCCAGTCGGCGAGACCGGAGACGCCCACCCCGAGAAGGCGTACGCCGCCGGCTGTCTCGCCGGCGGTGAACAGCTCGCCGAGCAGAGCTCTGGCCAGGCGGGCGATGGCGCCGGCCTGGTCGGTCGGGCCGGGGAGGGTCGCCGAGCGGTTGATCGTGGTGAAGTCGTAGAGCCTGACCTTGATCGTGATCGTGCGGCCCGAGAGACCGCTCTTCTTCAGCCGCGCGGCGACCTCGGTGGCCTGGCGGGTGAGGATCTGCTCCATCAGCGGCCGGTCGGTCAGGTCGGTGTCGTAGGTGCCCTCCACGCTGACCGACTTCGCCTCACGCTCGGGCTCGACGCGCCGGTCGTCCTGGGCCCTGGCCAGCTGGTGGAGGTTGGTGCCGTGGGACCTGCCCACCAGGCGTACGAGCTCCTCGACGCTGACCTGCTCCAGGTCGGCCACCGTGTGGATGCCTGCGCGGCGTAGGCGCTCGGTGGTGGCCGGGCCGACGCCGGGGATCACCTTGACGTTCATCGGGCGGAGCAGGTCGAGCTCGGTGCCGGGTGCTACCACGACCAGGCCGTCGGGCTTGTCGAGGTCGCTGGCGATCTTGGCGATGAACTTCGAGCTGGCCAGCCCGACGCTCGCGCTCAGGCCGCCGGTGACCTCGGCGACCTCGGCGCGGATCCGAGCCGCGGTCTCGGTCACGGTCTCGACCTCCAGGTCAGGGAGGTCGGCGGCGGCGAGATCGACGAAGGCCTCGTCGAGGGAGAGCGGCTCGACCAGCGGCGACAGCTCGCGCAGGATCCCGAAGACCTGCTCGCTGACCTTCTTGTACGCATGGAAGCGCGGGTAGAGGAAGGCGGCGTGTCCGCACAGGGCCCTGGCCTCCCGCGTCGACATCGCCGAGCGGACACCGAAGACCCTGGCCTCGTAGGAGGCCGTGCTGACCACGCCGCGGCCGCTGATGCCGCCCACGACCACCGGTTTGCCGCGTAGGGACGGCTTGTCGCGCTGCTCGACGGAGGCGTAGAACGCGTCGAGGTCGAGGTGCATCACCGACGCGTTCGGTCTCATGGTGGCAACCTATCTGGCAGCGCGGACAGTCTGTCTCGGGCTGCCTCGGGCCGTTGACCGTCCACACGTGCGACTGGGGACGAGGTTGTCCACAGGCCCGGCTATTGACGAAGAAACTGTCGGTGGGTCGCGGGGAGTGTGGTCGGTATGACCACGAAACTCTCCATCGCCCGCCCCGAGGACGTCTTGGCGGCAGTCCCTGTCCTGCTCGGGTTCCAGCCCGAGAAGTCGATCGTCATGCTGACGTTCGGCGGTGTCCACCAGGTCCACGGCCGGATCGACCTGCCGCCTCCCGACGAGGTCGAGGTCTGTCTCGACAGTCTCCTCCTGCCCGCGATCCGCCATCAGGTACGCGGTGTCCTGCTCGTCCTCTACGACAGCGGTCCGCGCTTCGGCGCGAAGCTCGCTCGCCGTCTGGCCGAGAGGCTCGCCGAGAGCGAGATCGACCTGATCGGCTGCCTGCGGGTCCAGGGTGGGCGGTGGTTCGACCCGCTCGGGTTCCATGACGTCCCCGCCGACGGTGTGCCCTTCGATGTCGACGTGCACCCGATCCTCGCCCAGGCGGTCTACGACGGCCACCTGGTGCGCCGCTCCCGCACCGAGCTGGCCACCTCCATCGCTGCCGTCCCCGCGGCCGTCGCCGAGACCGAAGCGGCTCTGAGTGAGGCCCCGCCGATGAAGCTCTACGAGGTCGGCCGTCTGGTCGACGACGCGGTCGCCGGGACGGTGCTCTCGGCCGGTCAGGTCGCCTCCCTGCTGCTTGCGCTGCGTGACCCGCAGGCACGTGATGCCGCCTGGGGCGGGATGACCCGCGATGAGGCCAACGCCCACGTGCGCCTGTGGACCGATGTCGTACGCCGCAGCCCCGACGGACACGTCGCCCACCCCGCGGCGGTGCTGGCCTTCGCGGCCTGGTTGGGAGGCGACGGCGCGCTCGCCTGGTGTGCTCTCGACCGCTGCTTCGCGAGCGAGCGTCACCATGGCCTCGGGGTGCTGGTTGCGCAGATGCTCGACGGGGCGGTCGCGCCGGCCGCCTGGGAGGAGGCGCTGGGGCAGCCGGACGTGTCCTAGTCGTTGCGGTAGCGCAGCCGCTTCCACCGGCGGGCCAGCCCCGAGCGCGGATCGACCCACGCGTTGCGGGTCACGACGACGTACGTCAGGGGTGTCCGGATCTCGCGGAACGCCTGCCGGGCGGCGGCGAGCCAGCGGAGGTCGACGTCCTCGACCTGCAGGTCGCCGGCGCGGGTCAGCCACACGATCGGGTCGGGTACGCCGACCCGGCGCCGCATGCTGTGGATGATGTCGGCACGAAGCCACTGATCCGTGGGCTCGTCCTCGCGATGGGCGTGGACGACCTCCTTGCCGCCCGGGATGCCGAGATGCACGAGCGCGAGGAATGAGCGCCGGTGCTCGCTGGCGGTGTGGTCGAGCACCGCGCGTCTCAGTCGTTTCTCGAGCACCGGCGAGAGCGGCTCGTGCAGTCCTTCGACGCTCGTCTCGGATACGGCGGACATGACAGAGGTGGAGGCCATGGACCCAGAGTGCAACGGATGCCCGATCGGCGCGACCCGCTATCCACAGGTATGACCTCATGATGTGTTGCCGGATGAGGCAAGATGGCTCTCATGCCTTCGCTCAAAATCACCGGCGACGAGGCCGCTGACAAGCTGCTCTCCGAGGATCCGTTCGCGCTGTTGCTGGGCATGGCCCTCGATCAGCAGTATCGGATGGAGGATGCGTTCAAGGGCGGTCACAAGCTGGTGACCCGCCTGGGCCATCTGGATCCTGCCAAGATCGCCGAGATGGATCCCGACGAGTTCAAGACGGTCGCCTCGACCCCGCCGGCGATCCACCGGTTCCCCGGCTCGATGTCGGCGAAGGTGCAGGGGATCGCGACCATCGTCACCAACGAGTACGGCGGCGACGTCACCCGGCTGTGGACCGAGGCCAGCAGCGGCAAGGACCTGCTCAAGCGGGTCCAGGCGCTTCCGGGCTTCGGGAAGCAGAAGGCGCAGATCTTCGTCTCGCTGCTGGCCAAGCAGCTGGGAGTGCGACCCGAGGGCTGGGAAGAGGCCGTCGGGGACTACTCGCTGGATGGTTACCGTTCTGTGGCTGACGTCGTCGACGTTGACTCGTTGCAGAAGGTGCGTGACTACAAACAGCAGAAGAAGGCCGCAGCCAAAGCATCCGAATGAGTCACTGGCGGAAACGCGCCCCGGATGGGGACTGTTCACCATCACCGTGGCAGAATGAATCTGCGGCTCTTGACGACCCCGGGCCCTGCCGCGCCCAAACTGAGTTTTTGATAAGTCTCGACCAAGTTCGACGGAGAGGTGTTCGTGTCCTCGAACGCGCGCAAGATACCCGCTGAGGTACTCGCCCACCCTGCCGTGAAGGCACTGATCGACCAGGCCAAGCCGACTGGACGGGTGAGCCCAGATCAGGTCCGCCAGGCCAGCGAGGACGCCGCGGTCGAGCCCAGACACCTCAAGGCGCTGCTCGGCCACCTGAGCACGCTCGGCATCTCGGTGGACCTCGGCACCGCGGTGACCAGCCGTGCCGCGGCGGCGACGACCTCGACCCGCAAGACGACCACGGCCAAGGCGCCGGCGAAGAAGGCTGCCGCCAAGAAGGCCGAGGCTGAGAAGCCGGCCAAGAAGGCCGCGGCGAAGAAGTCCGACGTGCCCGAGCCCAAGAAGACGACAGAGATCGACGAGGACGGCGAGGAGATCATCCTCGAGGACGTCGAGGTCGATGTCGACGACATCGTGGTCGAGGACTCGGAGACCGAGACGGACGTCCCGGTCGTCGTCCCGGTCGGCCCCGACGGCAAGAAGGTGCTGCCCGACATCCCCGACGAGCAGTTCGAGAAGGACGTCGTCGCCGATCCGACGATCAAGGAGGACGAGAAGGAGGCTTCGAAGCAGAGCTTCGTCGTCTCGACCTCCGACGACACCGACGAGCCCGAGCAGACCGTCATGGTCGCCGGTGCGACCGCCGACCCGGTCAAGGACTACCTGAAGCAGATCGGCAAGGTCCCGCTGCTCAACGCCGAGATGGAGGTCGAGCTCGCCAAGCGGATCGAGGCCGGCCTCTTCGCGGAGGAGAAGCTCGGCAAGGGCGGCAAGATCACCCCGAAGATCCTCGACGAGCTCGAGTGGATCGCCGAGGACGGCAAGCGCGCCAAGAACCACCTCCTCGAGGCCAACCTGCGTCTGGTCGTCTCGCTGGCCAAGCGCTACACCGGCCGCGGCATGCTCTTCCTCGACCTGATCCAGGAGGGCAACCTCGGTCTGATCCGTGCGGTCGAGAAGTTCGACTACACCAAGGGCTACAAGTTCTCGACCTACGCGACGTGGTGGATCCGCCAGGCCATCACCCGTGCGATGGCCGACCAGGCCCGCACCATCCGTATCCCGGTGCACATGGTCGAGGTCATCAACAAGCTGGCTCGTGTCCAGCGTCAGATGCTCCAGGACTTGGGCCGCGAGCCCACCCCGGAGGAGCTCGCCAAGGAGCTCGACATGACCCCCGAGAAGGTCATCGAGGTCCAGAAGTACGGTCGCGAGCCGATCTCGCTGCACACCCCGCTGGGTGAGGACGGCGACTCCGAGTTCGGCGACCTGATCGAGGACTCCGAGGCGATCGTCCCGGCCGACGCCGTCTCGTTCACTCTGCTCCAGGAGCAGCTGCACGCGGTCCTCGACACGCTCTCCGAGCGCGAGGCCGGCGTGGTGAGCATGCGCTTCGGCCTGACCGACGGCCAGCCGAAGACTTTAGACGAGATCGGCAAGGTCTACGGGGTCACCCGCGAGCGCATCCGTCAGATCGAGTCCAAGACGATGTCGAAGCTGCGACACCCGTCGCGTTCGCAAGTGCTGCGTGACTATCTCGACTGAACCCCGTTAGTCCCACCGAACGCCTTCCCGGATATCTGGGAGGGCGTTCGCCATTTCTGCAGACTCGTCCGTAACAACTGCGGACTCCGCTAGGTTGCACGCGTCAGATTCCTGTCCTGGGAGGTTTCTCGTGCCTATGCGTCTCTCACGTCCACGCCGGCCCGTGCTGGTCGCGGCCGGAGCCCTGATCGCAGGCTTGTTCGCTGCGGTGCCGATCACCGCGGTGGCGTCGGCCTCCGAGCCCGACTGGAAGGCCTGTCTGGAAGGCTCCACCGACCGGCAGGCCGTCTTCGACCGAGCAGCCGAGACCAGCGGGGTGCCCGCCGAGGTGCTGCTGGCGGTCTCCTACATGGAGTCGCGCTGGGATGCCCATGGCGAGGCCCCGAGCACATCTGGCGGCTACGGCCCGATGCACCTCACCGACCTACCCGCGCTGGCGGAGCACACCGAGGCCCACCCAGACCCGCTCGGGAAGGGCGACGGCTCCCACCAGGAGCGCACCCCGCACCAGCGTGAGGAGGCGATCAGGCTGGGTGAGGTCGAGACGCTGCGTACGGCCAACGACATCACCGGGATCCCGGTCGCCGACCTGCGCGAGGACGCGGTCGCCAACATCTGCGGCGGTGCCGCAGTGCTGGCCGACTACCAGGAGGCCGTGGGCGGGGCCGACACTCTGGCCGACTGGAGTGCCGCGGTCGGCCGCTACAGCGGAGCCGCCGACGAGGCGACCGCGCTCCAGTTCGCCCGCCAGGTCTTCGCGACCCTGAGCGCGGGGGAGTCGCGTACGACCAACGACGGCCATCGGGTCACCTTGGCGGC
This sequence comes from Nocardioides sp., assembly GCF_014360585.1. Lineage (GTDB taxonomy): Bacteria > Actinomycetota > Actinomycetes > Propionibacteriales > Nocardioidaceae > Nocardioides. Next base: position 38,752 of record NZ_JACIXG010000017.1, on the reverse strand, counting down.
CAAGCCGGTCGGGGTCAGCAAGGAGGCGATCGGACGGCTCGACCTCGCCGACTCCTCGACAGGCTCGACCGCCGAGGAGCCTGAGTGTCCGGCGACGCTCGGCTGCGAGTCGCTGCCGGCGCCGTATGCGCAGACCGGCGACACGATCGGCGACTACGGCAACCACGACCTCGGCAACCGGCCCGAGGAAGGCTCGATCGACTACATCATCATCCACGACACCGAGACCTCCTACAACGGCACCGTGAGACTGGTCCAGGACCCGACGTACCTCGGCTGGCACTACACGCTGCGCTCCGTCGACGGCCACGTCGCCCACCACATCCCTGGCAAGAACATCGGCTGGCACGCCGGAAACTGGTACGTCAACAGCCACTCGATCGGGCTCGAGCACGAGGGCTACGCGGCCAACGGTGCGTGGTACACCGAGGCGATGTACCAGACCTCGGCCTCCCTCGTCGGCTACCTGGCCGCCAAGTACGACGTCCCGCTGGACCGGGCCCACATCATCGGCCACGACCAGATCCAGGGTGTCGCGCCGGCCAACGTCGCCGGCATGCACTGGGACCCGGGCCCCTACTGGGACTGGAGCCACTACTTCGACCTGCTCCGCTCGCCGATCAAGCCCGACCGGCACTCGCGCAGCCAGATCTGGACCGTCAACCCGGACTTCGACACCAACACCGGCAACGTGATGACCGGCTGCACGGGGGCAGGCGTCCCGTGTCCGAGCGACCGAGGCACCAACTTCGTCAACGTCTACTCCGAGCCGTCCACCACGGCCCCGCTGCTGCCGGACACCGTCGTCGGTGGCTCCGCCAGGGTGTCCAACTGGGGCCCTCGCCTCGCTGCCGGGCAGAAGGTCGTCGTCAACGACCGGACCCGCTCGGACTGGTGGGGGATCTGGTTCGGCGGCAAGCAGGGGTGGATCCAGAACCCCGAAGCCGTACTCCTGCCCTCCGACGGCAAGGTCGTGACCCCGAAGGCCGGCGTCGCCGCCAAGATCTACGGCACCGCCTACCCCACGAAGGCCAGTGACTACCCCGCAGGAGTGACGCCGCGGACGATCGCGCCGCTGCAGTACACCATCCCCGCCGGTCAGCAGTACGTCCTGGCCGACGCCGACGTCCCGACCGACTACTACAAGGCGAACAACTTCAACTGCGCCGCGGTCAACGGCGTACCCGACTGCATCGTGATCAGCGGCGACACGACCTACTACCAGATCTGGTTCAACCACCGGATCGCGTACGTCATGGCCGACGACGTGACCGTCACCGACGGCTGAACGCCAGCACCGCTGGTCGAGCCGCCGGAGCCGCTAGGCGGAGGCGTGTCGAGACCAACACGGCCACCTACTGTGTTGGTCTCGACACGCTCGCTGACGCTCACGGCTCGACCGACGAACCTAGGTCAGGAACAGGCCGACGACCCAGGTGATGGTGGCGAGGGTGGCGGCGAGGGCGTCGATCAGGATGAACAGGCCGACGGCCTTCAGGGCGGTCCAGGTGGAGGCCCAGGCGTCGCCCGCGTTGCCGCCGTGGCGGCGCAGCTCGGCCAGGAAGACGCCGATGGGGAAGCCGATGAAGACGCCGACGACCGGGATCACGAAGAAGCCGATGATGGCGAGGATCCCGCCGGCGATCTGGGTGGACAGCGGCATCCCGGAGTCCTTGAGATGCTTGCCGGGGATGGCGTACTTGGTGATCAGCCCGATGGCGATGAAGGCGGCGGCGATACCGAAGACCACCCAACCGGCGGACTCTCCCAGCCAGATGGCCCAGCCGAGGATGGCGGCGGCGACGAGCAGCGCACCCCCTGGCAGGACCGGGACGATGATGCCAGCGATGCCGAAGGCGATGACCAGCGCGACGATGCCAACGACGATGGATTCAGGGACGGGACTCACGGAGCGAACCCTAGCCCTGTGATCGGGCGAGGTAAGCCAAAGGCCCGGACCATGGTGGTCCGGGCCTTCGCACGAGTTGGTGGGCGGGTCAGCTCTTCTCGGTGAGCTTGTGGGTCTCGTCGATGATGGAGCTCGCGATCTCCTTGAGCTTCTCACCGTGCTCGCGGGCGTGATGAGCGCAGAACAGGAGTTCGCCGCCGGAGTGGAGCTCCGCGCGTACGTAGGCCTGCGCTCCGCACCGGTCGCAACGGTCCTCGGACGTGAGCGGCGAGCTGGTGGCAACGGCAGTGGTCACATCGGCCTCATTTCTGAATCATGGTTGCGCCGGGATAACGTACGTGAGCCTTGGAAGATTCCCTAGGTCGCTAGCGTCTCTTCGCGGACTCTTATCGCCGCCGCACCTCTAATCCTTGCAGTTGTCGCTCCAAGTCGGGGATCCGGGTCGGAACCTACCCCGCGGGACATCGCTGTCCGTGAGAGACATTCTTACCTGTCGACCGACCATTTCGTGCATCGAAACCCGCAAGTTCCGCGTAACGGACCGGTCACAACGTAGATGTGCCGCTCGACGGCGCACCGGCCCGTTGCCGCGTGCCTGCGTGAGAGCCGGGCGTGTCGCACGGTAGATTTCATCTGAGCAACCCCCCCACGCAGCTGCACCGAGAAACAGCGCAGTTACGCAGTACAGCCAGGAGCCGATCATCTCTGACAACACCTACAACGCCGCGCACCTCCTCGTCCTCGAGGGCCTGGAGGCGGTTCGCAAGCGTCCCGGTATGTACATCGGCTCGACGGATACCCGCGGCCTCATGCACTGCCTGTGGGAGATCATCGACAACGGCGTCGACGAGGCGCTGGCCGGCTACGCCCATCACGTCGAGGTCACGATGCACCCCGACGGCTCGGTGGAGGTCTACGACGACGGCCGCGGCATCCCGACCGACAAGGAGCCCCGCACCGGTCTCCCCGGCGTCGAGGTGGTCGCGACCAAGCTGCACGCGGGCGGAAAGTTCGGTGGCGGCTCCTACAACGCCACCGGCGGTCTGCACGGTGTCGGTCTCTCGGTCGTCAACGCGCTCTCCAGCCGGATGGACATCGACGTGGACCGCTCGCCGGCCCAGCAGGGCCTGTCGTTCCGCCGTGGTGTGCCCGGCATCTTCGACGGCGACGGCCCGACCGCCGGCTTCACGCCGCAGAGCGGCCTTACCCGCAAGGGCAAGCGGGTCGCGAAGGGCAAGACCGGCACCCGGATCCGGTTCTGGCCGGACAAGCAGATCTTCACCAAGGACGCGCGCTTCGAGCTCGAGGGGCTGCTCGGCCGCGCCCGGCAGACCAGCTTCATCGTCCCCGGCCTCGAGCTGGTCATCCGTGACCTGTCCGGGTCCGGCAACGAGGGCCCGCTCGAGGAGAAGTTCCGCCACGACGGCGGCATCGCCGAGTTCGTCGACTTCCTGGCCAAGGACGAGCCGGTCAGCGGCGTACTCCGCCTGCAGGGTTCGGACACCTTCACCGAGACCGTGCCGATGCTCGACGACGCCGGTCACATGACCCCGCAGGACGTCGAGCGCGAGCTCGGCGTCGACATCGCGGTGCGGTGGGGCAGCGGCTACGACACCGAGATCCGTTCCTTCGTCAACGTGATCGCCACCCCGAAGGGCGGCACCCACGTCAGCGGCTTCGAGAACGCGATGACGAAGACGTTCAACGACGCCATGCGCGCCGCCAAGGTGCTCAAGGTCAACGACAAGGACATCGTCAAGGAGGACGTCCTCGAGGGGCTGACCTCGGTGGTGACGGTGCGTCTGGCCGAGCCGCAGTTCGAGGGGCAGACCAAGGAGATCCTCGGCACCCCGGCCGCTCGCAGCGTGGTGCGCAAGGTCGTGGCCGCGGAGATGAAGAAGTTCCTCGTCGACTCGCGCGGTGCGCAGAAGCAGCAGGCCAAGCTGGTGATGGAGAAGGTCTACTCCGCCTCCAAGACCCGCCTCTCGCTGCGTCAGCAGAAGGAGAACCAGCGGCGCAAGAACGCGCTGGAGTCCTCCGCGCTGCCCTCCAAGCTTGCCGACTGCCGCACCACCGACGACCGCGCCGAGCTGTTCATCGTCGAGGGTGACTCCGCGCTCGGCACCGCCAAGGTGGCCCGCAACTCCGAGTTCCAGGCGCTGCTGCCGATCCGCGGCAAGATCCTCAACGTCCAGAAGGCCTCGGTCGGCGACATGCTGAAGAACGCCGAGTGCTCCTCGATCATCCAGGTGGTCGGGACCGGCACCGGTCGCGGCTTCGACCTGGACGCGGCGCGCTACGGCAAGATCATCTTCATGGCCGACGCCGACTCCGACGGCGCCCACATCCGTACGCTGCTGGCGACTCTGTTCTTCAAGTACATGCCCGAGCTGATCGCGGCGGGCAAGGTCTACACCGCGGTCCCGCCGCTGCACCGGATCGAGATCTCCAACCCCAAGAAGGGGATGGACAAGTACATCTACACCTACTCCGACCAGGAGCTGCAGCGGAGGCTCGCCGAGCTGAAGAAGAAGAACGTCTCCTGGAAGGACCCGGTGCAGCGCTACAAGGGTCTGGGTGAGATGGACGCCGACCAACTGGCCGAGACCACGATGGATCCGCGCCACCGTACGCTTCGCCGGCTGACGTTGGACGACGCCGACGCGGCCGCTGCGGTCTTCGACCTGCTGATGGGCTCAGAGGTGGCACCGCGCAAGGAGTTCATCGTCGCCGGGGGCGGTCAGCTCTCCGAGACCGATCTCGACTTCTAGGACCGGGACAGCACCGATGGACCAGAAGGCAGCCCGGACCGCGGCGGCGAAGGCGTTCAAGGCCGGTGGCATGCCGCTGCGCAAGGGTCATCACCGGCTCGGCGACCCCAAGCGCGACGACATCGTCTGGTACATCGACCTGCGCGCTCAGGGGGCCGGGCCGAGCGCGCCGCTACGCTTCGAGATCGGGTGCTGGGTCGCCGCTCTGAACCACCCGGAGCCCGAGGGCGGTCCGGTCGACTGCCCGCTGCTGCTCGACCGTCCGGTCGCCTCGACCACCCCGGTCGAGATAGGGGAGGAGGTCGGCGAGCTCGTCGGTCTCGTCGGCGCCCTGGACTCGGTCACCGCCCTGGGCGAAGCGCTCGCGGAGGGAGCGCTGGGGCGGCCGTTGGTCGACCAATCGCTGCGTACGCTCCTGGACGGGTAGAGCCTCGACCGGCTGGGCCCGGACCAGCAGGGCGCCGTCGGCTATCCGCTGGCGGGAGGGCTTCAAGACCGGGATCGGCTGACCGGCCGGGGAGATGGTTATGGTGGCGCGGTGAAGATGATGGCGCTGCAGGACGAGTGGTGGCCGACGATGACCTGCTTCGGGTGCGGGCCGGCCAACGCCGAGGGACTCCGGCTCAAGAGCTATCCGCAGCTGGACGGGAGCGTGACCGCGACCTTCCAGCCGTGGCCGCAGCACGACAACGGCGGTGGGTTCCTCAACGGAGGGGTCATCGCGACCCTGCTCGACTGCCACAGCGCCGCCGCGGTGCACCAGGAGGCCTTCCTCAACGGCTGGATGCCCGCCGAGGGGGAGTCGCTGGCCTACGTCACGGCCGGGCTCGACGTACGCTACCGGCGGCCGGCTCCGCTCAAGGAGCCGATCACGCTGGTCGCCTCCACCAAGGACGCCAGCGAGGACCAGATCACCGCGCTGGTCAGGCTGGAGTGGGAAGGGAAGGTCCGCGCCGAGGGCGAGGCGCTGTGGAAGCGCTGGCGCCCCCGCAGCTGAGAGATGAGGGACGGCCCCCACCAGGTGAGGGCCGTCCCCATCGTCAGTCGAGCAGCTCTAGTCGAGCAGCTCGGTCACGGTGCCGGCGGCGACGGTGTGACCGCCTTCGCGGACCGCGAAGCCGAGACCGACGTTCATCGCGATCGGCTTCTCCAGCTCCACCCCGAGCTCGATCGTGTCGCCGGGCATCACCAGGGCGACCTCACCCAGGTCGATCCCGCCGGGCACGTCCGTGGTCCGGAAGTAGAACTGCGGCCGGTAGTCGGCGGCGAACGGAGTGTGCCGGCCGCCCTCGGCGGTGGACAGCGCGTGCAGGTTCGCCCGGAACCTCCGGTGCGGACGTACGCTGCCCGGCAGAGCCACGACCTGGCCACGACGGACCTCGTCGCGCTTGATGCCACGCAGCAGCACGGCCGCGTTGTCGCCGGCGTCAGCGGACTCCAGCGACTTGCCGAACGTCTCCATGCCGATCGCCGTGGTGGTGATCGTCGGGCCGAGACCCACGATCTCGACCGCGTCGCCGACCTTCAGCGACCCGCGCTCGACAGCTCCGGTGACCACCGTGCCGCGGCCGGTGATGGTGACCACGTTCTCGATCGGCATCAGGAACGGCTCACCGAGAGCGCGGTCCGGCACCGGCACGTAGTCGTCGACCGCGTCCAGCAGGTCGCCGATCGCGACGGTCCACTCCGGGTCGCCCTCCAGCGCCTTCAGCCCGGAGACCCGCACGACAGGCACGTCGTCGCCCGGGAACCCGTACTCGGAGAGGAGGTCACGGACCTCCAGCTCGACCAGGTCGAGCAGCTCCGGGTCGTCGACCATGTCGGCCTTGTTGAGCGCGACGACCAGGTACGGCACGCCCACCCGGCGTGCGAGCAGCACGTGCTCGCGCGTCTGCGGCATGGCGCCGTCCTGCGCGGAGACGACCAGGATCGCGGCGTCCACCTGGGCGGCGCCGGTGATCATGTTCTTCACGTAGTCGGCGTGCCCGGGCATGTCGACGTGCGCGTAGTGGCGGGACGCGGTCTCGTACTCGACGTGCGAGATGTTGATCGTGATCCCGCGCTGCAACTCCTCCGGGGCACGGTCGATGCCGTCGAAGGCGATGAAGCGGTTCACGCTCGGGTCGCGCTCCGCGAGCACCTTGGTGATCGCGGCGGTCAGCGTCGTCTTGCCGTGGTCGACGTGACCCATCGTCCCGATGTTGAGGTGCGGCTTGGTCCGCACGAACTGGCTCTTGGCCATGAGAGTTCCTAGGTGTGTCAGAAGATTTCGGGGTGAGCCAGGACCCTCCGGCAAGCCCTCACAGCGCTGTCACCGCGATGAGGGGGCCGGTGCGGGCCACCCTCCTCCGCGGGTCCTGAAGATCAGGAGGAGGGTCAGCCTCGAGCGCCGGTGCAATCAACTGACGGAGCCCACGTGGGAGCGCCCGTCAGGCCGATGCCTGACAGGTCGATCTCGGAAACCACGCGGAACATGCGCATCACGATAGGCATCAACACTGGCCCCGGCAACGTAATTCCCGTGCGCCGAGTCGGCGCAAACCGACGTGATCCAGCGCCGAGTCGGCGCGTCATGACGCGCCGACTCGGCGAGGATTATGGTCAGGATGAGCCGACTCAGCGGGGGTCGAGGCGCACGACGACCGACTTCGAGGTCGGGGTGCGGCTGCCGTCGGCGTAGGAGTCGAGCGGGATGAGGACGTTCGTCTCCGGGAAGTACGCCGCGGCGGAGCCTCGAGGGGTGGCGTAGGCGACGACGCGGAAGCCTTCGGCGCGGCGCTCGCCGTCGGTCCAGACCGAGACGACGTCGACGGTGTCGCCGTCGGCGATACCGAGCTCGAGGAGATCCTCGGCGTTCACGAAGACGACATGGCGCCCGCCCTTGATGCCGCGGTAGCGGTCGTCGTAGCCGTAGACGGTGGTGTTGAACTGATCGTGGGAGCGCAGCGTCTGCAGCAGCAGGTGTCCGGGGGGAGCGGAGATCGCGGTCAGCGGGTTGGCGGTGACCCGGGCCCGCCCGGTCGCGGTGTCGAAGGTGCGGGAGTCGCGCGGACCGTTGGGCAGGGCGAAGCCGCCGGGCGCCTTCAGCCGGGTCTCGAAGTCCTCGAAGCCGGGGATCACCGCGGAGATGTGCTGACGGATCCTGGAGTAGTCGCTGCCCATCGCGGCCCAGTCGACGCCCTCCGACGAGCCGAACATGGCCTCGCCGATGGCGCAGATGATGCCGACCTCGCTGCGCAGCTCCTTCGAGCCGGGCAGCAGCCGGCCGTAGGAGGCGTGGACCATGCCCATCGAGTCCTCGACGGTGACGAACTGCTCACGGCCGCCGGTCTCGTCGCGCTCGGTGCGTCCCAGGCAGGGCAGGATCAGACCCTCGCGGCCGTGGTGGAGATGGCTGCGGTTGAGCTTGGTCGAGATCTGGACGGTGAGCCCGACGTTGGCCAGCGCCGCGGTGGTGACGGCGGTGTCGGGGGTCGCCGCGGCGAAGTTGCCGCCGAGGGCGACGAAGACGTCGACGGCGCCGTCGCGCATCGCCTCGATCGCAGCGACGACGTCGAAGCCCTCCTCCCGCGGCGGCGTGATGCCGAACTCGTCGCGGACGGCGTCGAGGAACCACGCCGGCGGCTTCTCCCAGATGCCCATCGTGCGGTCGCCCTGCACGTTGGAGTGGCCCCGGACCGGGCAGGCACCCGCGCCGGGCTTGCCGATGTTGCCGCGCAGCAGCAGGAACGAGGCGATCTCGCGGATCGTGGCGACCGAGTTCTTGTGCTGGGTCAGGCCCATCGCCCAGCAGACGATGATGCGCTCGCGGCTCTCGATCAGGTCGGTCAGCGACTCGATCTCCTCGCGGGAGATGCCGCTGAGCCGGGTGATCTCGTCCCACTCCATCGCAGCCCACGCCTGCGCCGCGACCTCGAACCCGTCGGTGTGCTTCTCGATGAACGGGTGCGCGATGGCGTCGTGCTCGACGAGCAGCTTGTTGACCCCGGCGAACAGCGCCAGATCGCCGTTGACCTGGACAGGAACGTGGACGTCGGCGAGCTTGGTTCCGACACCGCTGATGCCACGTACGGTCTGCGGGTTGCGGAACCGTCCCAGCCCGGCCTCGAGGAGCGGGTTGACCGAGACGACCTTGGCGCCGTTCTCCTTGGCGGACTCGAGCGCGGTCAGCATCCGGGGGTGGTTGGTGCCGGGGTTCTGGCCGACGATGAGGATCAGGTCGGAGTGCTCAGCGAGGTCGTCGTAGGAGACCGTGCCCTTGCCGATGCCGATGACCTCGCCGAGCGCGGTGCCGCTGGACTCGTGACACATGTTGGAGCAGTCGGGCAGGTTGTTGGTGCCGAGTTGGCGGGCGAGCAGCTGATAGGCGAACGCGGCCTCGTTGGACGCCCGCCCGGAGGTGTAGAAGACGGAGCGGTCCGGCGCGGTCGCGCGCATCCGGTCGGCGATCAGCGAGATCGCCTCGGACCAGGTGATGGGGGAGTAGTGGGTGTCGCCCGGGGCGATGTACATCGGCTCGGTCAGCCGGCCCTGCGCCTCCAGCCAGTGGTCGTCGCGCTCGGCGAGCGACGCGACCGAGTTGGCCGCGAAGAAGGAACGGTCGACCCGCTTGCGGGTGGCCTCCCACGCCACCGCCTTGGCGCCGTTCTCGCAGAACTCGGCCGCCTTGCGGTGGTCGGGGTCCGGCCAAGCGCACGAGGGGCAGTCGAAGCCGCCGACCTGGTTGACCTTGAGCAGGGTCTGCAGGCTGCGTTTGGGGCCCATCTCGCGCAGTGCGTACTCCATCGAGTGCACCACTCCCGAGATTCCGACGGCGGCCGTTTCCGGCGGGCTGACGCGGAGGGTGGGCTCGGGCAGGTCGGTAGGACGTTCGGTGCTCACCCCTGCAGGCTACTCCGTGGCGATGGCCTTGAGGACGTCTTGCCTCCCCGCCCGGATCGCCGGGACGAGAGCGGCCAGTACGCCGACGGCCACGGCGACCGCCAAGAACGCGGCCAGCTGGTCGAGCGGCACCCACAGGCTGGTGAGGTCGTCGCGCAGCGCGTCGCGCAGCAGCACCCCGAAGAGCACCCCGAGAGCGAGCCCGAGGACCGCGCCGAGCACCGCGATCGTCACCGACTCCAGGGTGATCATCCGGCGCAGCTGCCCGCGGGAGAGCCCGATGGCGCGTAGCAGCCCGATCTCACGCGTACGCTCGATGACGCTGAGTCCGAGGGTGTTGACGATGCCGATCACGGCGATCACGATCGCCAGAGCGAGCAGGCCGTAGATCATGTAGAGCAGCTGGTTTACCTGCCCCTTGATCGACTCGGCGAACTCCTCCTTGTCCTGCACCGCGACCACCGGACGGTCCGCGACGAGCTTGTCGAGACGCTCGTGGACCACGGCCGGGTCGGCGCCGCGGGCGAGCAGGATGCTGAGCGAGGCGTCCTCACGCGGCACCTTCGCCTCGACGAGGTCCTCGATGCGCACGGTGATGTCTCCGGTGACCTGGGTCTCGGCGATGATCCCGCTGATCTGCGGCTGCAGCTGGCGGCCGCTGCGGAAGGTGAGGTCGATACGGTCGCCGAGCTGCCACTTGTGTTCCTTCGCGGTCTCCTCGGTGACCAGCACCTGACCGGGCTTGACGTCGTCGCTGCCCTCGAGGGCGTCCAGATCGTAGATCCGTGACATGTGCTCGTCGACGCCGAAGAGGAACGCGGGCTCGTTCTTCTTGGGATTCTGCAGATCCACCTTGCCGAGGACGGCCTGGGCCACCTGGGCGCGGGAGACGGTGGCGACGCCCTCCACCTTCTCCATCTCGTCGCCGATCGAGGCCGGGAACGGGGTGTAGGTCGGGCTCTGCACGATCAGGTCGGGCTTGAACTCCTCCTCGACGACGTCGCTGACGGAGGCGTTCATCGAGGCGGCGAGCACCCCGATCAGGGAGACCAGCGCGAGCCCGATCATCAGCGCGGAGGCGGTGGCGCCGGTGCGCCGTGGGTCGCGCATCGCGTTCTGGCCGGCCAGCTTGCCGGTCATCCCGAAGGCCAGCTCGGACAGCGTACGCAGCGCCGCCAGCACCGGACGGCCCAGGAACGCGCTGATCCAGGCGACCGAGAGGATCGAGACACCGGCCCCGACGCCGACCCACAGCGCCGGGCTCGTGGGCACCTCGAAGCCGCCGGGAAGACTGATCTCGGGGATCCCGATCCGTGGCATCGCCGCGAGCCCGAGACCGGCGGCCAGCAGGACGAGCCCCGCCGACGTACGCAGGGCGGTGGATCTGGCGGGCGGCTGGGTGTCCTCGCGCATGGCCGCCACCGGCGGGACCTTCGCCGCCCGGCGAGAGGGGAGCAGGGCTGCGGCGAGCGTGACGAGGACGCCGACGGCGTAGGAGATCCAGATGGTGCGCGGGGTGAGGACGAGGACGTCGGAGGCGATCTCGAGCCCGGCCTGGCGGAAGGCGGCGGCCAGGCCGTGGGCGAGCCCCCAGCCGGCGAGGACGCCGATGGTGGCCGCGATCAGCGACATCACCAGCGCCTCGAAGAGCACCGAGGCGGTGACCTGGCGCCGCGAGGCACCCAGGGCGCGCAGCAGCGCCAGCTGACGCGAGCGCTGCGCGATCAGGATCGAGAACGTGTTGACGATGATGAAGGCACCGACGATCACCGCGATCACCGCGAAGACGATCAGGAAGACCGAGATCACGTCGAGGAAGTCGCCGATGGCGTCCTCGGACTCCGCGACCACCTTGTCGCCGGTGACGGCCTCGAAGCCGTCCGGGACGACTGTGTTCGCCGCCTCGACCAGCTCCTTCTGGCTGACGCCGGGGGCGGCGGTCAGGGAGACGGCGGCGTAGACGTCCTTCCCCTCGGTGAACAGGTTCTGCGCGCCCGCGGTGCTGAAGACGAGCAGCTGGGCGCCGGCGGTGCCACCGCCGTTGAAGGCTGCGGTGCCGGTGAGGGTGACCTTGCGCCGGGTCTCGCCCTGGGGCGCGATGAGGGTGACCGAGTCACCCACCCGGTAGCCGGCCCTCTCCGCGGTCGCTCCGTCGAGGACGAGCTCCTTCTCGGTCTTCGGCCAGCTTCCTTCCTCGAGCTCGAGCATCGGCTCGCCGAGCAGGTTGCGGGAGCCGGTGTGGTTGAAGGCCAGCGTCGGCGCACCGGAGCTGCTGACCAGCTTGTCCTCGGTGTCGAGCACATAGAGCCCGGTGCCCTGGACGACGCCATCGGCGCGGGCGATCTCCGGCAGCGTACGCAGCCTCTCGATGGCCTCCGGCTCCAGCATCGCCTCGCTGCCGGCGCCAGGGCGAGCGGCCGCCTCTGCGGCGCTGGCGCTGTTGGCCGGGCGCACCTGAGCGTCGGGCGTGGAGCCGCTGATGATCCCGGAGAAGGTGCGGTCCAGCCCGTGGGAGAAGGTGAGTACGCCGGCCAGGAACGCCACGCCCAGCACGATCGCGAGGGTCGACATGAGCAGGCGCACCTTGTGCGCGGCGAGGTTGCGCAGCGTCAGCCGGAGCACGCCACCACCCCCGTTGCGCAAGCGCCAGGGTACGGACGTGGCGGCGTGCCGATGGTTTGGTTCACCCTCAGGCGTCCTCGCCGATCGGGGCCAGTCCCATCGCCCGCGACTGCAGGTCAGCCATGTGGGCCAGGATCTGTTCACGGCTCGGCTTGGCCAGCTCGTCGACGACGCGGCCGTCGGCGAGGAAGATCACCCGGTCGCAGTAGGAGGCCGCGACCGGGTCGTGCGAGACCATGACGATGGTCTGGCCGAGGTCGTCGACGCTGTGGCGCAGGAAGCCGAGCACCTGGGCGGCCGAGGTGGAGTCGAGGTTGCCGGTGGGCTCGTCGGCGAAGACGATGTCGGGCTTGGAGGCCAGCGCCCGGGCGCAGGCAACCCGCTGCTGCTGTCCGCCGGAGAGCTCGCTCGGCTTGTGGTCGAGCCGCGGACGCAGGCCGACCGTGTCGATGACCTGGTCGAACCACCCCGGGTCCGGCTTCTTCCGGGCCAGGGAGAGCGGCAGCAGGATGTTCTCCTGCGCGGTCAACGTCGGCACCAGGTTGAACGCCTGGAAGACGAACCCGATCTTGTCGCGTCGCAGCTCGGTGAGGCGGCGGTCGCGCAGCCGGCCGAGCTTGCGACCGCCGACCACCACCTCGCCGGTCGTGGGCTTGTCGAGCGCGGCCAGGCAGTGCATCAGCGTCGACTTGCCCGAGCCCGAGGGGCCCATGATCGCGGTGAACTCGCCGGCGTAGAGGTCCAGGCTCACGCCGTCGAGCGCACGCACCTCCGCAGCGTCCTTGCCGTAGGTCTTGTGCACGTCGATCGCCTGAGCGGCGATCTCACGCTGCGCGGGGTCCTGCGGTGCCGGATCTGTGAGACTCACGCCTCAACTCTTGCCTATGGGTGGTTGGGGTGCATGTCATTTCGAGGCGTGGATCTCGACCCGCTTCGCGGGTTCGCAGGCTCACCCGCTGCGCTTGCTCGATCTCCTCGCGTTACGACCCCTGCTCGCTTCGCTCGCAGGGGTCGTAGGCTCGGACTCAGATCTTCTGGTTGAGGAGCCCGGTGTCGACGTCGTAGATGAACCCGCCGACCTTGACGTCCTCGGGGACGAGCGGGTGCGAGCGGACCTTGGCGACGTCCTCGGCGAGCGCGCGGGCCTGGTCGTCGACGACGACGGTCAGGTCGAGCCAGGACGCGTCCTGGCCGGCGGACTCGGCGATCTTGGCACGCAGCGCGGCCTCGGTGTTGGAGGCGACCGCACAGCGGGTGTGGGGCACGATCAGGATGCGCTTGACGTTGAGGAGGTGCACACCGAGCACCAGGGCCTCCATCGCCTGCGGGGTGACCCGGCCACCGGGGTTGCGGAAGATCTTGGCGTCGCCCAGGCCCAGGCCCAGCATGGCGAGCGGCTCGATACGAGAGTCCATGCAGGTGACGATCGCGACACCGGCATGGGCGACACCGTCGAAGCCACCGTCGTCGAAGGTCTCGGCGTAGGTCTGATTCGCGGCTAGGAGGTCATCGAAGTCGGACATGGTGTCAAGGTAGCCGATATCGCGGCGACGACCTCGCGCCGTGTCAGATAGCGTGCGCGATGTGATCGACGCCCTACTCGAGCCCAGCGACCTGCCCCACCGACTGCCCCGTTTCGCGGACATCTCGATCGAGGACTACGGCCCGGCGATCGAGCAGGGGATGGCCGAGCAGCTGGCGGCGCTGGCCGCGATCACCTCGTCCACCGACGAGCCGACCTTCGAGAACACCCTGGTCGCCCTGGAGCGGTCCGGCGAGCGTCTGGACCGGGTCCTGCGGGTCTTCTTCTCGCTGCTCTCCGCGGACTCCGACGACGACCTCGACGAGCTCAACGCTGCGTACGCTCCTCGGCTGGCGGCCCACCACGACGCGCTGCTCCTCGACGACGCGCTCTTCGCCCGGGTGAACGCGGTCCATGAGAAGCGGGCCGAGCTGGAGGGTGAGGACCGCTATCTGGTCGAGCGCTACCACCGCGACTTCGTGCTCGCGGGGGCTGCGTTGGGCCCCGCGGAGAAGGCGCGCCTGCGGGAGCTCAACCAGGAGATCTCCGGGCTGGAGGCGGCGTTCGGGCAGGCCGCGCAGGCCGACTCCAACGATCTCGCCGTCGTCGTCGACACCGTCGAGGAGCTCGCCGGGCTGACCCCGGGAGAGATCTCGGCGGCTGCGGCGGCCGCCGAAGGCCGAGGGCTCGCGGGCAGGTTCCTGATCACGCTGACCCTGTTCACCGCCCACCCCTACCTGTCTGTGCTGGAGAACCGGGAGCTGCGGCAGCGGCTCTTCGAGGCGCAGCTCGCGCGCGGCTCGCGCGGCAACGCCAACGACACCCGCGCCATCGCCCTCGACGCGCTGCGGCTGCGGGCCGAGAAGGCCCAGCTGCTCGGGTTCGACAGCTACGCGGGTCTGGTGACGGCCGACAACACGGCCGGTACGCCGAAGGCAGTCCGCGACATGCTGGAGCGCCTCGCCGCGCCGGCGGCTCGCAACGCCCGGGCCGAGCAGGCCGCCCTCGAGGCGTCGGCTCGCTCCGAAGACGGGCGGAGCAAGATCGAAGCCTGGGACTGGCCCTACTACGCGGAGAAGGTCAGGACCTCTGAGTACGACGTCGACCTGGCCGTGCTGCGACCGTGGTTCGAGGCGGACCGGGTGCTGCGCGACGGCGTCTTCTTCGCCGCCGGGCGACTCTACGGGCTGACCTTCGAGGAGCGGCCCGACCTGCAGGGCTACCACCCCGAGGTACGCGTCTTCGAGGTCGCCCGCGACGGCGAGCCGATCGGGCTCTACCTGCTCGACCTCTACACCCGCGACTCGAAGAAGGGCGGTGCCTGGATGAACTCCTACGTCACCGCCAACACGCTGCTGGGCGAGCCGTCTGCGATCGTGACCAACAACCTCAACGTGCCCAAGCCGGCGCCGGGGGAGCCGACGCTGCTGACCTTCGACCAGGTCAACACTCTCTTCCACGAGTTCGGGCATGCGCTCCACGGGCTGCTCGCCCGGGCAACCTACCCGCGGTTCGCGGCGACGTCGGTCTACCGCGACTTCGTGGAGTACCCCTCCCAGGTCAACGAGATGTGGATGCTCTGGCCCGAGGTGCTGGCCAACTACGCGGTGCATCACGAGACCGGCGAGCCGATCCCGGCCGACGTGCTCGGCAAGCTCGAGGCGTCCGCCACGTTCAACGAGGGGTTCGCGACCTCGGAGTATCTCGCCGCCGCGCTCATCGACCTGGCCTGGCACGAGCTGGCCCCGGACGAGGTTCCGGCCTCGCCGGAGGCGGTGGGCGAGTTCGAGGCGGCCGCGCTCTCGGCGGTCGGCCTGGACAACCCGGCGGTGCGGGCGCGGTACTACACGGCGTACTTCAAGCACATCTTCGGCGGCTACGCCTCGGCCTACTATTCCTACATCTGGTCAGAGGTCCTCGACGCCGACACGGTGGCGTGGTTCAAGGAGAACGGCGGCCTGACCCGGGAGAACGGCGAGGCGTACGTCCGCTACGTGATCGGCATCGGTGGCACCCGGGACCCGCTGGAGTCCTACGCGGAGTGGCGAGGCAGGCCGGCCCCGATCGCTCCGCTGCTGGAGCGCCGGGGCCTGGCCTGAGGGTCAACTGTCGCTGGGTTCAGCGGTCGCGCGGGTCCTCAGGGCCCGCCCAGCTGGACTGCGGGTCGCTGGCGGGGAACGTCTCCTCCGCGGCCTCGTCCTGGGGATCGCGCTCCTCGCCCTCCTCCTCGACCCGCTCCGGGGTGGGGAAGGGGATCGGGGCCTCGGTGCTCTCGTCAGCGCCGGTCACGGGGTCCTTGGTTTCCTTCTCGACCATGGTTCTGCTCCCATCTGAAGAACTTCGATGATGTCGTCGGTGCCGCTCAGCACCCACTGTGCCACTTCAGGAGCGGCTCAGCGCGTCCCTGACGCGGTCCACGACGGAGTGGAACGGCATCGTGGCCAGCTGCTTGGGCACGGAGCCGGCACTGCCGGGGTGGGGGCGGGTCGGCGCGACCCGTTCGGCCGCCGACAGCCGCTTGCCCATCGCCTGGCGGGCGGTCTCGTCGAGCTCGGCGAGAAGCAGCGGGAACTCGACCCGCTCCTCCTCCTCGGCGTGCTGCTCGACGGCGAGCTGGAAGATCGGGAAGGTCGCGTCGAACTCGGGGCTGTCGACGCCGACCTCCTCGAGCTGGGCCAGCATCTGCGTGGCCTCCTTCTCGTCGGCGACGAGCGCCTTGGTGAGCGTCTCGCCGCCATGGACCGAGGCGACCGGATGGACGACGAGCTCCTCGGCGGTCTCGTGCACTGCGAGCAGGACGCGGAGGTCGTCGAACGCCTGGCGCTTGGCCGGGCCGGTTGAGTTCCCCACCGTGGCGCAGAGCTGCCGGATGCCGGCGTGCTGCTGCAGCAGGATCCGGACCACGTCCCCCTCGGGAAGCTCCGAGGCCTTCTTGAGGGCTTCGGTCACGTGGGACACAGGGATTTCTCCTGACTCGGGTAATCTTTGGACGTCGGCTTGGTACCCACGGCGTGTTCTCTCCATGCACCCGTCCAGCCGATCGCCGATCTGAGAGGGTTCTGGAGTGATGAGGTCGGGGGTTGTGCGGGTGGCGGTGGTCAGCCCGCAGGAAGTTGTCATGCGTGGGCTCACCACGATGCTCGCGGACTATCCGGATCGCTTGGTGGTGACGGCGCTTCCGGCCGTACGCACCAAGGCGCCGGGAGTCGACGTGATCCTCTACGACACTCTCGGGCTGCACCTGACCGACGGCACCGACCTCAGATATCTGCTGAGCGAGACCGACGCCAAGGTGCTGATCTTCAGCCGCGACATGCGCCCCGACCTGCGTGCCAGGGCCTACGCGTTGGGCGCGAAGGCGTGGGTCTCGATGAGCGTGCACGCCGGTGAGCTCGTACGCACCATCGAGCTCGCCGCGGCCGGCGAGCCGATCGGCGAGCACGAGGACCGGTTGGCCACGGTCGCCGGGCTCACCACCCGCGAGGTCGAGGTGCTCGCCCTGATCACCCAGGGGCTGTCCAACAAGGACATCGCCGACAAGCTCGTCGTGAGCGTCAACACGCTCAAGAGCCACATCCGACAGGCCTACCGCAAGATCGAGGTGACGACCCGCAGCCAGGCGGTCAGCTGGGCGATCACCCACGGGTTCGCGCCGCCTGATGGCGATTCCGTGGAGTCGGGCGCATCCGTCGGGGCACAGATGGTTACCGGAGACTTATCGGTGGAGCAGTCTGGGTGACTCTCTCCGTGCCCAAGCGCGGGAGAGCTGACACCACGTCGCGCCGCCGATGGCCGTGGCCCCGGCACGGACTCGGGGTCGCGGTACTAACCCTCAGGGGTGGGCGGCCGTGGGGGCAACCCCACCCCTGAGGGTCAAATCCCACGTAGATCTGGGGGTTCGAGGGGTTTACGGCGCAGACTCGAGCCATGGACACGACGCAGGCTTCGCCGCTTCCGGCTCCGGTTCAGCAGGACTCTTCGCTGTCGCAGGAGGAGCTGGTCGTACGTCACCTCCCGGTGGCCCGCTCCCTTGCCGCCCGCTACGCGGGCCGTGGCGTCGAGGTCGAGGACCTTCGTCAGGCCGCACGAGTCGGGCTGGTGAAGGCCGCTCGCCGCTATGATCCCGAGCAAGGGGCGTTCTTGAACTATGCCGTGCCGATGGCCACCGGCGAGATCCGCCACTGCTTCCGCGAGCAGGCCCGCTGCGTACGTTCTCACGGCGACGACGAGCTGCTCGAGCAGATGGGGGAGCCCGACCCCGGTTTCGAGCGTGCGGAGGCGCGAGTCATCGTCGAGCGGGCGATCGGCGATCTCGACGAGACCGACCGGATGATCCTGCAGCTACGGTTCGCGGACGGCCTGAGCCAGGCCGAGATCGGCGAACGCCTCGGTGCCACCCAGGCCCAGATCTCTCGCGCTCTGGCGCGGATCATCCGCCGGATGCGCGGCGGCCTCGCCGCGTAGCCGAGACCACTGATGGGTACCGGAAGACCATGAGCACCCAAGTAATCATCTTCAGTTTGATCGGCGTGATGGTCGTCCTGGTCGCTGTCGCCGCCTGGCTCTTCGACGCCAGGCGGAACAAGCACGTCGCCGATGACGACGAGCGCGTTGAACACCCGAGAAAGAGGAGTTGAGATGCCGCAACGTGCTTGGAGCAAGAAGCGAGAGCGACAGTACGAGCACATCAAGGAAGGTGCGCTCGACAGTGGCAAGAGCGAGGACACCGCCGAAGAGATCGCTGCTCGAACGGTGAACAAGGAGCGTGCCCGCAAGGGCGAGTCCCGCGAGAGCAGCCGCACCTCGACGAAGGACATCTCCTCGAGCCGCCGCGGTGGCTTACGCAGCCACCGCGGCTCGGGCGGACGCACCAAGGCCCAACTGTACGAAGAGGCCAAGAAGAAGAACATCGAGGGACGCTCGAAGATGAACAAGGCAGAGCTCGAGAAGGCCGTCGGCCGCTGACTGAGCCACATGTGCCGGTCTGTATGCGAATCGCATACAGACCGGCACATGGCGTTTTGTTCTCAGTCTCCTGCGTGCTCAGTGCTTCTTCGTTCCACCCTTGAGCTTCCGCATCACTGCGTCGGTCCCCTTCTTGCGGACCATGGTGGTGACGACAGCCATCGCGATCGGCACCGCGAATGCGGCGACCGCCGAGATCCGCTTGCCCCAAGAGGACTCCTGCCACTTGGACTTGGGGGTGCCGTTCCACAGTGAGCGCTGGGCGGTGTCGTCGCGCTCGCCGGTGATCGTTGAGTACGTCATGCCAGTCTCCTTGGTTGTCGGGTCGGCTTTCGTCCCGTACCCGTCGTGGGTGTGGGTCATGCGGCGATACCTACGTCCTCGAGCTGGCCTCGCAGGTCGTCGATGATCCGGGTCAGGATCCGGGAGACCTGTGTCTGGGTGACGCCGATGGTCTCGCCGATCTCTGCTTGGCTGCGGTCCTCGAGGTAGCGGAGCCGCACCACCAGCTGGTCGCGCTTGTTCAGCGTCTTGATCGCCTGCTCCAGCGCGAGTCGGGTCTCACAGTCGGCCAAGCCCCCGTCGATGCCGGGCAGCATGTCACCGATGGTGGCCTCGCCCGAGGACTGCGCGTCGCTGGCCCGCAGCGGGGCATCCAGCGAGGTGGGGGTGAAGCATCCACGCGCGTCGAGCGCCTCGCGTACCTTCTGCTCCGGGACGTCGGCGATCTGGGCCAGCTCGGAGGTGGGCAGGTTGCCCCGCTCGGAGCCGATCCGCAGCAACGTGCTCTGCAGCTCCTGGATCGGCCGCGGCGGCCGTACGGTCCAGCCATGGTCACGGAACCAGCGCTTCACCTCACCACGGATGGTGGGCACGGCGTAGGTGAGAAAATCGTCGGCGCGGTCCGGGTGAAAGCTCTTCGCGGCTCGGACCAGCGCGGTGTACGCCACCTGTTCGAGATCGGCGCGGGGGATTCCGCGCCCGGTGTAGCGGTGAGCGATCGAGCGTGCGACCGCCGCGTTGAGCAGGATGACCTCCTCGAGGAGTCGCTCCTGCTCAACGCCTTCGGCGTTGTGCGCCTTCGTCAACAGCTCTGAGGTCAGACGCTGTCGCTCGGCCCTGGGAAGGTCTGTCTCGAAAGTTGTCGTCGTCATATCCAGTTAGTGCCCGGATCGATCGCCATCCAACGGCTGTGAAGTGAAGTTCACCCGGGCGGGTGTGCCTCTTCACGGCCGCAACCACCCCTGCGGGTGAGAAGCCGGGCTCGGGTCGCACCGGGCATGTCCGGCGCCCACCAGGGGTACGGGAGGCACGAGCCTGTTCCCGACCGAAGGAGTGTCATGCCCGACATCCCGATCCCCGGTGCCCCCGCCCCGCAGCCGCCGCCGGTGGAGGAGCCCACCGAACCGGTACCCACACCAGGCCCCAAACCCGACCAGAGCGGACCACAGGTGCGGACACCGACCGGTGTGCAGGCCCACGAGGACCAGCAGGTCAACGCCCAGCAGGGCGAGTGGCTGACCACGTCCGGAGGCGTGCGTCTGCGCGAGACCGACAAGTCGCTCAAGGCGGGTGAGCGCGGCCCCACCCTGCTCCAGGACCACCACCTGCGCGAGAAGATCACCCACTTCGACCACGAGCGGATCCCGGAGCGCGTGGTCCACGCGCGCGGGGCCGGCGCGCACGGCACCTTCAAGGCCTACGGCGGCGCGGAGACCGTCACCAGCGCCGGCTTCCTCGCCGAGGGCCGGGAGACGCCGGTCTTCGTGAGGTTCTCCACGGTGCTCGGCTCGCGCGGCAGCGCCGACACGGTGCGCGACACCCGCGGGTTCGCGACCAAGTTCTACACCGAGGAGGGCAACTTCGACCTCGTCGGCAACAACATCCCGGTCTTCTTCATCCAGGACGGCATCAAGTTCCCGGACGTCATCCATGCGGGCAAGCCGCACCCGGACCGCGAGATCCCCCAGGCCCAGTCCGCGCACGACACCTTCTGGGATTTCGTCTCGCTGCACACCGAGGCGCAGCACCACACGATGTGGAACATGTCCGATCGTGGCCTGTCCCGCTCCTACCGGATGATGGAGGGCTTCGGCGTACACACCTTCCGGCTCGTCAACGCCGCCGGCGAGACGAGCCTCGCCAAGTTCCACTGGAAGCCGAAGCTCGGTGTGCACGGTCTCCTCTGGGAGGAGGCCCAGATGCTCGGCGGCTTCGACCCCGACTTCCACCGCCGCGACCTCGCCGATGCGATCGAGACGGGCGCGTACCCCGAGTGGGAGCTGGGCATCCAGGTCTTCCCCGACACACCCGAGCAGACGTACGCGGGCATCGACCTGCTCGACCCGACCAAGATCGTTCCGGAGGAGATCGCGCCGGTTTAGAAGATCGGCCGGTTGGTCCTCGACCACAACCCGTCCAACTTCTTCGCCGAGACCGAGCAGATCGCGTTCCACGTCGGCAACCTCGTGCCCGGCATCGACGTCACCGATGACGCCCTGATGCAGGCGCGACTGTTCTCGTACGTCGACACCCAGCTGACCCGGCTCGGCGGACCGAACTTCAACCAGATCCCGGTCAACCGCCCGCACGCCCCGGTCAACGACATGCAGCGCGACGGATTCCACCAGGATGCGGTGCACCGTGGCGTGGCGCCCTACCATCCCAACTCGCTCGACGCCGGCTGCCCGTTCATGGCGGGCGACCCGCAGGGAGCCTTCGTGGACAACCCGGTGAAGGTGCCCGAGACGGTCAAGCAGCGCGCTCAGCCGGCCTCCTTCGACGACCACTTCAGCCAGGCGCGACTCTTCTGGCTCTCGATGACACCGGTCGAGAAGCAGCACATCATCGCGGCGTACAGCTTCGAGCTGGGCAAGGTCTACGAGCCCGCGATCCGCGAGCGACAGCTGCAGTGCCTGGCCAACATCGACGCAGACCTGTGCGAGGGGGTCGCCACCTCCCTCGGGCTGCCGGTGCCGTCTCCGACCATCGAGCTCGCCGACCCCGAGCCCAGCCCGGCTCTTTCGATGCTCGGCGGCTCCTACCCACCGGACGGGCGGGTCGTCGGCATCGTCGCCGGCCCGGAGAGCGCGTCGGACCAGATCGACGGGGTGCGCACGGCGCTCTCCGGCTCGGGGATCACGCCGCTGCTCATCGCCCCTACGGGCGCTCCGGTGGGCGGGGAGCTGCCGGTGCAGCGGACGTTCGCCACCGCTCGATCGGTCGAGTACGACGCGCTGGTGCTCGCGGACGGCGCGGGGGCCATCGACTCGGACCCGCACCTGCTTCTCCTGATCGAGGAGATCTTCCGGCACGGCAAGGCGCTGCTCGCCTGGGGCGACGGTGGAGAGGCGGTCGCGACAGCGGGCATCGCGGTGCCTGCGCCGGGGGTCAAGTCCCTGAAGTCCGGGGCCGAGGTCGCCGCCGAGCTTCCCGACCTGCTGGCTGCGCACCGGTCGTGGGAGCGGTTCGCACTCTCCTGAGGGTTTGCCGTCAGGAGGGTTTGCCGGACGCGGGGGTGGGTACCGGTTGCCCGTAGCCCGCTCGGTCGACAAGGACCGAGCATCCCCCGCAACAACTACACACCGAGGTGAGATCAAATGGCACTAATTCTCTGGCTGATCGCGGCAGCTCTGGTGATCGGCGGCATCGTGTCGCTGGTCCGTGGCCAAATCCTGTGGGGCGCAGTCCTCATCGTGGTCGGCCTGTTGGTCGGCCCCGGTGGGGTAAGCATCTTCACGTAGTCACCATGCGGCCCGGTGCCACCATCGGGTCCCGGGCCGCGTGGCGTCCGTGTGAAGAGCCGGTGCGAAAGCCGGTGTGCGGCAAGAGCGAAAGGACCGATCATGGGTAAGTGCGTCACGTGCGGCAACGACTACGACGGGACGTTCGAGGTGACGACGGCATCGGGCGAACACCATGTCTTCGACTCGATCGAGTGCGCGGCGCCGGTGGTCGCACCGACCTGCGTCAACTGCGGCACCCGCATCCTCGGACACGGGGTGCAGAACGAGCAGCACATGTTCTGCTGCGCTCACTGCGCCAACGAGGTGGGCGTGACCGGTGTGAGCGACCGCGTCACCAGCGGCTCCTGACGGGCAGCGGACCCGGATGCCCCGCGAACTCTCAACTGATCTGTTCCGGCACGGCTACCACGCGATCCCTGATGCCCGCCGCGAGGCGGGCGATGCGCCGGTCTGCCCCGTGAAGCTCCTCGGAGACGACGCTCTGGTCGTGAGCGGTCCCGACTCCGTACGTCGTTTCTACGACGCCTCGCTCATCCAGCGTTCCGGCGCGGTGCCGGCGCCGCTGGCCATGCTTCTCTTCGGCCGCGGCGCCATCCACGGACTCGACGGCGCCGAGCACCTCCACCGCAAGGCGCTCTTCCTCGACCTCCTCGACGACGCCGCTGCTTCGGACCTTCAGGACAACGTACGCTGCCACCTGCTCTCGTCCCTGCACGAGAACCACGGCGAGCCGGTGAGTGTGTTCACGCTCCTGTCCGAGGTCTACGGCCGCGCAGTCCTTGACTGGGCCGGCATCTCGGTGCGTGACCCGAGCAGGGTAGGGCGCCGGTTGGCGGCGATCGTCGACGGCTTCGGGATGTCGGGGCCGTCCGCCGGGACGGCGTGGGCGGCGCGGCTCTGGGCCAACCACTGGGCACGGGGGTTGGTTCGGGAGGCGCGCTCGGCGTCGCCGGCTTCCGGTGCCCCGACGCCCGTGCAGACCATCGCGGGCTGGCGGGACCAGCACGAGGACCTGCTGCCCGTCCCGGTGGCCGCGGTCGAGCTGCTCAACGTCCTTCGTCCGGCCGTCGCGGTCGCCTACCTCGGCGCCTTCGCCGTGCAGGCGCTCGACGGTCATCGACAGATCTGGCCGACCCTCGCCGAGCACGCTTCCTGGCGGCACGCCTACTCCCAGGAGGTGCGCCGCACCGCTCCGTTCGTGCCCGCGCTCGCCGGTGTCACCCGTCAGCGTGTCGACTGGGACGGTCATCCCGTCTCCCCGGGACGGCGGATCGTCCTCGACGTCCCCGGGACGGACCTGGATCCGAGCTCGTGGCCGGCGCCGACCGAGTTCTCTCCCGAGCGGTTCCTCGGCCGGCAGGTCGACCCGTTCGAGCTGGTCCCGCAGGGTGGGGGAGACCCGGCAGAGGGTCACCGGTGTCCCGGCGAGCCCGCGACGATCGAGATGCTCTCCGCGACCGTCGAGGTCTTCGTCGCGGCGTCGTGGAGCGTGGTGGAGCGGGGGAGCACCTATCCCCGGATCCCGGCTCGGCCACAGTTGCGGTTGCGGATCGGGTAGGCCGGTCCGGCACCTGTCAGAGCGCGGTGACCGTCTCGCTGGGGGAGAGCGCCCGGGTCGGCGCGCCCCGCAGCAGCACGACCGACAGCAGCGCGGCGATCGCCGCGCAGACCGCGGCTCCGGCGAAGACGGTGTGCTCCTGGGCGATGGCGGCGCCGATGAGCAGGTCCTGATACTCCTCGCACATGCCGCCGCCGGTGCAGACCGAGGAGAGCGACGGCAGGTCGGCCTGGGCGGCGTAGTAGCTGCGTAGGCCGATCGTGGTCAGCGCCGAGATGCCCACGAGCATCCCGACCATGCGAGCGACGACGGTGAACGACGTGGTCAGGCCGTGCACCGACTGCTCGGTGGTGGCCAGGACTGCGGCGTTGACCGGCGCCAGCGCGAGACCGAAACCGAGGCCGCCGGAGACGAGCACGACGGTCGACGACAGCGAGCGGAGGGCGTCGGCATCCCAGCGGGCCATGAACACGAATGCCACCGCCGCCAGCAGCATCCCGCCGCCTGCGATCACGCCCGCGGGCAGCCGCCGGGTCAGGAACCCGCCCAGGACGGCACCCACCGGCAGCGCGACCAGGAACTCCAGCAGCACCAGGGCGGCCCTCAGCTGGCTGTCGCCGTGGATGGTGGTGCGGGCGAAGAGCGGGACGTCGATCAGCGCGGCGACCAGCGCGGCGCCCACGAAGAACGAGACGAGCACCGAACCCCACGCCGGCATCCGCGCGAACGCACCGCGCGGCACGATCGGGTTCTGTGCCCGCCGCAGGTGGAAGACGAAGCCGAGCAGGGCAAGCCCGGCGGAGACGAGATACCAGACGCCCTGGTCGGAGAAGACCGCCACCTCGGGA
This sequence comes from Nocardioides sp., assembly GCF_014360585.1. Classification (GTDB taxonomy): domain Bacteria; phylum Actinomycetota; class Actinomycetes; order Propionibacteriales; family Nocardioidaceae; genus Nocardioides. Next base: position 13,930 of record NZ_JACIXG010000017.1, on the reverse strand, counting down.
TCGGCGGTCGCGAAGGCCAGGATCACCCCCGCCAGGGCGATCGAGAGCAGCAGCGCCCCGAGGAGGTCGACCTCGGCGGTGATCCGGCGAAGCACGCTGCGTACGCCTGGCTTGGCCACCCACGTCGCCACGAAGCCGAGCGCGGCGAGGATCGTGATCAGCCCCAGCGGCGTCAGCCAGCGCGAGGATCCGGCGGCCGGTACGTAGAGCGCGCCCCAGGTCAGGTCCTGTACGAGCGCGGTGGGTTCGACCGCCAGCAGCACGAACGCGGCGCCGGCGACCAGCAGCATCAGCAGAGCACTCAGGCCGGGCCGGCCCGAGCGACCCGCGACGGAGGCGGGATCAGGGCGGCCAAGCCGCCGGATCGCCACGGCCAGCACCACGCCGACCACGAGGTTGAGCAGGAAGATCGCCCGCCAGTCCGCGACCGCGAGCACCACCGCCCCGAAGAGCGGGCCGAGCACCGAGCCGAGCTCCTGGACCGCCGAGACCAGCCCGAGCGGCACGCCGCGGCGCTCGACCGGATAGAGCGCCGCGACCAGAGCGAGGGTCGCCGGCACCAGCGCGCCGCCGCCCAGCCCCTGGAAGAACCGTCCCACCACCATCGCGGTCAGGTCCCACGAGAGCGCCGTGAGGAAGGAGCCGAAGGCGAAGACCACCAGCCCGGCGACGAGCACCGGCAGGTGACCGAGGAGGTCGGCGAGCCGTCCGATCAGCGGCAGCACCGCGACGTAGCCCAGCAGGAAGCCCGAGATCAGCGGTGCGGCCCGCTGCAGCTCCTCGATCGAGAGCCCGACGCCTGCCATCATGTCCGGCAGCGCCAGCACGACGACGTAGGTGTCCGCAGCGGCGAACGCCACCGCGATCGCGGCGAGCCAGAGGACCGCTCTCACGGCTTGGCGATCTCCTTCTCGACGCCGTACTCGGTCACGTCGAGCGTGTAGGAGTACGCCGCTTCGCCCTCACCGCTGAAGTGGCCCGTGATGGTGGCCTCGGTGAGCTCGTCGGCGTCGTTGACGATGTAGGTGACGTCGAACTCGCCCTCCGCGCCGGCGAGGATCTTCTGGACCGCCGCGGCCGGCAGCGTGCCGGTGTAGGTGGAGAGGATCTCGTCGTTGTCGGCGCCGCCGCGCACCGACTTGCCGATCTTCACGTCCTCGGTCGCCGGGAGCAGCGAGGAGATCCCGGTCTGCGGAGCGATCAGCGCAGCCGGGTCCGGCACGCCGTAGTCGGCCGGATCGAGCTCCTGGAACGAGGTCGTGAACGGCAGCTTCGCGTAGACGACGCCGTCGACAGAGACCACCTCGACCTGCGCCTCGGTACCCATCACCGGCACGGTCAGCTTGCCCTCGAAGGCGGGGTCGCGGGTCAGCGTCCCGGTCGCGGCCTTCAGCGTCGTGATGCCCTCGGGCAGGTCGTCGGAGGCCAGCGAGAAGTTGATCCCGCTGGTCTCGTCGAGGTTGTTCTGCGCGGCTGCGAGAACCTGCTGCGGCGTACGTCCCTTGGCAGGGTCCTCGCCGCCGCAGGCGGTCATCACCAGAAGCGCGGCCAGGAGGGCGATGAGTGCGAAGGCGAGGCGCGGCAGGTTCCGCACCAGATGCGAGCTGAGCATGCGAGTCAGAATGCCACGTCTCGCAACCTCGCGGGTGGTCAGGCCGCTCCTGCGCGGTTCAGCTGGTCCGGCGGGCCCGGCCGACGGGGATGACCTTCAGGTCTTCACCGACGACGAGGTGGCCGGAGAAGCCACGCTGAGTCCTGCGCCAGCGCGAGGCCGGGTTGCCGCCTGGCACGAGGTGGGAGAGGGCGAGAGTGCCGACGCCGACCGGCTCCGCGGTCTCGGGCGGCAGGGACTCGGTGAGCCGCTCGACGAACTCGGGGTCGACATGACACATGTGGATCGGTCTCCTTGAATCAGGCAGGGACGGGGACGGCGCGGGTGAGGACCCGGCGGGTGAGGAGGGCGAGGACGAGAGCGAGGGCGCCGATGAGGGCGACCGCGGCACCGAGGCCGCCGACGGCGCCGGTGAAGGCGACGACGAGGAGCGGGCAGACGAACTCGCCCAGGAACAGTGCGGCGGTCCACAGCCCCGTGCCGCGGCCGCGCTGCTCGAAGGTGAGACCGGAGAGCGCCCAGACGAGCAGGGTCGGCAGCATCAGGCCGGTGCCGGCCGAGGCGATGACCGCGCCGAGCACGATGACCGGCACCAACGAGGTGGCGCCGAGGACGACCAGACCGGTCCCGGCCAGCAGGAAGGCGATCGGCAGCAGCGTGGCGGTGCCGCGTCCGGAGACCCGGCCGAAGGTGTACGCACCGCCGGCCGTCGCGAGCGAGGCGAACGCGGTGAACGCGCCGATGGCGGGGACGGCGGTGATCCCGGCCGCGTCCAGCAGGTAGGGCAGCTCGACGATCGGGGTGTAGAAGACGATGCCGCCGACGAGGGTGACGGCGCACGGGAAGGCGAGGGTGCGGGTGGGCAGGGGCGGGAGTGGGGTGCGTCTCGAGCCCGCGGCGGCCTCGCCGGCCGGCTGCCAGAGGAACGCGGCAGCGAGGACGAGGAAGATCAGGCTCGAGGCGTAGAGCCAGAACGGGGTGCGCCAGTCCTGGGCGCCCAGCGCGCCGCCGAGGGCGAAGAACAACGTGGCCGACAGCGACGCGAACACGGTCTGCATGCCGAGCCAACGGTCACGCTCGGTGCCGGAGAAATAGTCAGAGATCAGCGTGGTGCAGCAGGTCATGATCGCCGCCTCGGCGACGCCGACCCCGGCACGGCTGAGCACGATCGCGCCGAGGCCGTCCAGCCACAGCGGAGCGGTGCCGAACACGGCGTAGACCGCCAGGCCGGTCAGCAGAAGCCGCTTGCGACCGAACCGGTCCACGATGCGGCCCGCGAACGGCGCCAGGAGCGCGATCATCAGCGCCGGGACGGTGAGCGACAGCGGGACCAGCGCGGTGGCGGCGCCGCTGTGGCCGAAGTGGTCCTGCATCCGGGGCAGGACGGGGGCGAGCAGCACGGCGCCGAGGATCGGCAGGCAGCTCATGAACATCAGCAGGAAGCCCTGAGGGCGTCCGGCTCGCCGGGTCGGTGGGGTGGAGTCGGGCATGGGGTCTCCCACGGTCGGGCCGAGATGGTGTGACAGCAGTCACAGAATCGTCGGAGACCAGGAGGTATTGCGGAAGCCAAACCTGCTTCTTGCGGGTATCAGCACCGTCGATAGCCGGAGGTCAGACTGATCAGGAAGGCTCATCCAGCCTTGCCGCGGCGCGGGCCATCATCCGGCGCAGCCACCCGTGGGCCGGGTCGGCGCGGTGGGCGGGGTGCCACCAGAACGCCTCCTTCAGCGGGACCACGTCCCATGGACAGTCGAGGATGCGTACGCCTGCGGCCCCTGCCAGCCGCGCGGCGAGCTGTCGCTGCAGGAGGGCGATGCGCGGTGTCCCGGCGACCAGGAACGGGACCGGGAGGAAGGTCTCGGTCACCACGTGGACGTCCGGCTCGACCCCGATCATGCTGAGCTGGCGTACGGCCGGGGTGAAGGCGGTCGGGGCGTGATGGGTGACGACCCAGGGCATCTCGGCGAGCTGCTCCATGGTGATCGCGTCGCCGACGGCTTCGTTGTCGGTGGCCACGACCAGCACCCAGCTGTCGGTGTGGAGCTCGACGGCCGGCAGGTCTTGAAGGAAGCCGTGGGGTAGGACCATCCCGTCCACGTGCCGAAGCGACTCGGGTGCCTGGTCGACGTCGCCGTGCGTCTGCAGCTGGAACCGCAGGCGTACGCCGGGAGCCTCCCGGGCCAGCTCGGTGGCGAGGTGGTCGCCGAGGACGGTCGTGGAATAGTCCGAGGCGACCACGGTGAACTCCCGGGACGAGGTCGCCGGGTCGAAGCTCGGCTCGGCCTCGAAGACCCTGCGTACGCCGGAGAGGGCCGTCGTGGTCGTGCCGCGCAGCTGGGTGGCCAGGGGAGTCAGGTCGTAGCGGTTGCCGGTGCGGACGAGGAGCTCGTCGGCGAAGTGGCGCCGGAGCCGCCGCAGCGCGGCCGAGACCGCCGGCTGACTCAGCCCGAGCCGCTCCGCCGCGCGGGTCACGTTGCGCTCCTCGAGCAGGGCGTCCAGGGAGAGAAGCAGATTGAGATCGAGGTTGCGGAGCGGATCGCTGGCCATGGCCTGACTATAAACACCATGAATATGCGGGATCGGAAATCCGCTCTTCCTGAATAGCTGAGCCCGGGACAGAGTGGTGCGCGTCACTCCACCACTCCACATCCAGGGAGACCTCATGCCCGCCATCAGCTCGGTTCTCGTCATCGGTGCCGGAACCGCCGGGACGGCGACCGCGATCCTGCTCGCCGAGCGCGGCGTCTCGGTCGATCTCGTCGAGGCCAAGCCGGACATCGCCGCCCTCGGCTCCGGGATCACGCTGCAGGGCAACGCGCTGCGCGTGCTGCGGGATCTCGGCGTGTGGGAGCAGGTCCGCGAAGAGGGCTACGGGTACGACACCCTCGGGCTGCGAGCACCCGACCCGGCCGGCACCCTGCTGGTCGAGCTGGAGGACCACCGCACCGGCGGTCCGGACCTGCCCGCGACCATGGGGATGTACCGCCCGGCCCTGGCGCGCATCCTGCTCGACCGGGCGGTCGAGGCCGGCGCCAAGGTGCGCTTCGGGGTCGCGGTGACCGAGCTCGCCCAGGACGCCGACGGGGTCGACGCCACCTTCGCGGACGGTTCGCACGGGCGTTACGACCTCGTCGTCGGCGCCGACGGGGTGCGGTCGTGGACGCGTCGGGCGATCGGCATCGACGTCGAGCCCGAGGCGGTCGGCATGGGGATCTGGCGGGCCTTCACCGACCGGCCCGACTCGGTCACCCGCACCGACCTGATCTACGGCGGACCGTCCTACATCGCCGGCTACTGCCCGACCTCGGCGGACTCCCTCTACGCCTACATCGTCGAGCCGGCCCAGGACCGCACCGGCCTCTCGTCCGAGGAAGGCTTGGCGGTGATGCGCGAGCTCGCCGGGGCCTTCCACGGGCCCTGGGACGAGATCCGCGGATCGCTGACCGACCCGACCCGGGTCAACCACACCCACTTCGAGAGCCACGTCATCGACGGCCCCTGGAACCGCGGCCGGGTCGTGGTCATCGGCGACGCCGCCCACAGCTGCCCGCCGACCCTCGCCCAGGGCGCCGCCCAAGCGCTCGAGGATGCCGTGGTGCTCGCCGAGCTGCTCACCAGTCACGACGACCTGGCCACCGTCTGGCCCGCGCTCACCGAGCGCCGGCTGCCCCGTGCGCGAGCCGTCGTCGAGGCCTCGCTCCAGCTCTGCACCTGGCTGAAGGCGCGCGAGCGCGGTGACGTACCCGGCCTGATGGCCGGCGTCGCCACTCTCGTCAGCGACCCCGCCTGACCACCCACCGATCTCACGAGGAGAAGACCGTGACCGACAACGAACCTGTCATCGAGGCGCCGCCGGCCGAGCGGCTGATCACCCACCTGCGCCACGTCGACCTGGCCGTGCCCGACTACGAGCGGCAGCTGGAGTTCTACACCAACACCTGGAAGCTCAAGGCCGAGACCACCGACAGCGGCCTGGCGTTCCTGGCCGCGGAGGGCTCCCCGGAGCACTACTCCGTGCGCCTGCGCCGCGCCGACGACAAGCGCCTGGACCTGATCGCCTTCGGTGCTGCCAGCCCGGCCGACGTGGACGCGATGGCCGAGCGGCTCGGCCGTGCCGGGGTGAGGCTCATCAGCGAGCCCGGCCCGATCCTGACCCCCGGGGGCGGCTACGGCTTCCGCTTCTTCGACAACGACGGACGTACGGTCGAGGTCTCCTGCGACGTCGCCGTGCGGCAGCACCGGCGGATCGAGGAGGGCGAGTCGGTGCCGGTCAAGCTCTCCCACGTCGTGATCAACTCACCCAACCCGGAGCAGACCGTGGCGTTCTACCAGCGCCACCTCGGTTTCGCGCTCTCCGACACCCTGATGCACCCGCGGATGGGTTCGATGATGTGGTTCCTGCGTACCAACCGGTTCCACCACAGCCTGGCGATCGCCCGCGGGCCGCACGTCGCGCTCCACCACGCCTCGTTCGAGATGCGCGGTTTGGACGAGTACATGCGCGGCACCGGGCGGCTGCTGCGGGCCGGCGCGGAGAAGATCTGGGGGCCGGGGCGGCACCTGGCCGGCAACAACACCTTCAGCTACTTCCTGGACCCGCACGGCAACACCATCGAGTACACCACCGAGCTCGAGGAGCTCGTCGAGGACAACTGGCACCCGCATCTGTACGACTTCAGCGACCCGAACGTCACCGACCAGTGGGGCACCGCCAACCCGATGGACGAGCTGGTGGCCGGGAAGTCGTTCAACGACCCGGACAAGGGCGTCTTCGTCGCCCCGCCGGTCTGAGACGCGATCGAATGAGGAGAGCCCGATGAAGCTGGCAACCTTCCGTGATCCTGACCTTGGCGTGCCGCGCGTCGGCCTCGTCACCGAGGACGGGCTGCACCCCTTCGCCGTCCGGCACTCGATGCGTACGCTCATCGCCGGCGGCCGCGACGTGCTCGACCGCGCCGCCGACCACGCTCGGGCGGCGGACGCCATCGACCTCGCCGAGGTCGAGCTGCTGGCGCCGCTGGAGCCGGCCTCGGTGCGCGACTTCGTCGCCTTCGAGGAGCACGTCGAGGGCGTACGCCGCTCGGTCGACGGCGCCAGCGGTGTCCCCGACGCCTGGTACGACGCGCCGACCTTCTACTTCACCAACCCGCACGCCATCCAGGGACCGGGGGAGGAGGTCGCGTTCCCGGCCGCCTGCCAGGCCCGCGATTACGAGCTGGAGGTCGCGGTCGTGGTCGGCGGCAGAGTCGGTGATGGCCGGTCGGTCCCGCCGGAGGAGGCCGGGGCGTACGTCTTCGGCTACACGATCATGAACGACTGGTCCGCGCGGGACCTGCAGGGCCGCGAGATGCAGGTGGGTCTCGGACCGGCGAAGGGCAAGGACTTCGCGACCACGCTCGGGCCGTGGATCGTGACGGCCGACGAGCTGGAGCCGTACCGCGCCGACGACGGCTTCCTCGACCTGCTGTGCACGGTGTCGGTCAACGGCGTCGAGGTCGGCCGCGACCGGCTCTCGAACGTCGGGTGGACCTTCGAGACGATGATCGCCTACGCCTCCCGCGACTCTCGCGTGGTCGCCGGCGACGTCCTCGGCTCCGGCACCGTCGGCAACGGCGGATGCCTGGCCGAGCTCTGGGGCCGTCGCGGTTCGCAAGACCCGAAGCCGTTGCAACCCGATGACGTGGTCACCCTCGAGGTCGAGGGGATCGGCACCCTCACCAACACCGTCGCGGTCGCGCCGGCCGCCCCCGAGCTGCCGCCGGTGCGGTGCCGCGCCGCTGCCGACCGCCGCCGCTGATACCTACCAAGAAGAGGAACACCAATGTTCGAGTACTTTCCCGGCAACTACGTGTGGAACCTGGGTGTGGTCGCCACGCTCAACTCCGGCGGTCTGATCGACGAGGTCGACCGCGCCTGCCGGCCGCTGAAGGAGCTGGCCGCGCAGGGCTCCGACGTGGGCACCGCCGAGTTCATGGCTGCCTGGCGCGGCGTCGCCGACCAGCTCGAGGAGCAGGCCGGCGAGGCCGAGAAGGCCGGCCACCGGCGTACCGCCGGCCAGAAGCTCTTCCGCGCCTCGGTCTACGTCTCCCAGGCCGAGCGGATGCAGAGCGCGAAGGACCCGGGCCGCAACGCCGAGTACCAGCGCAGCGTCGACCTGCTGGTGCGCTCCTTCGAGCTGCTCGACCAGCCGACGGTGAAGGTCGCCATCCCGTACGTCGAGAACGGCCGTGAGACCACGCTGCCCGGCTACTTCCATGCGGCTGTCGGTGCGGACGAGTCGGCGCCCGTCATGATCGTGTGGAACGGCCTGGACTCGACCAAGGAGATGATGGTCGGCGCCGGCGTCCACACCGAGCTGGCCGCCCGTGGCATCTCGACGCTGATGGTCGACTGCGGCGGTGCAGGCGAGGCGCTGCGTCTCGACGGGCTCACCGCGCGTGTCGACACCGAGGCCTGGGCCGCGGCCTGCGTCGACTGGCTGGAGGCGCGTCCGGACGTACGCAGCGACCGGATCGGGCTCGTGGGCTGGTCGCTGGGCGGCTACTACGCACCTCGCGCCGCGGCGTACGAGAAGCGGCTGGCGCTGTGTGTCGCCTGGGGTGCGAACCACGACTGGGGTGCGGTGCAGAAGCGCCGGCTGCTGCGCGAGGGTGAGAACCCGGTGCCGCACTATTGGGACCACGTGCTGTGGGTGTGGGGACAGCCCGACATCGACACGTTCATCGACTTCGCCGAGGACATCAACCTCGACGGCGTGGTCAAGAAGATCACTGTGCCGTTCCTCATCGCCCACGGGGAGAACGACCGCCAGATCCCGCTCTCCTACGCGCACCGCTCCTACGACCAGGCGACGGGCAGCCCCAAGCGCGAGCTGCGGGTCTTCACGCCCGAGGAGGGCGCGACCGAGCACATCGGGCTGGACCACTTCCCGCACGTCATCGGCTACATCGCCGACTGGGTCGCCGACACGTTCGCCGAGCTGGACGCGTCGTGACCTCCCTTGATCGGAGCGATCCCGAAGGCGAGATCGCGAAGACGGTCGCCCGCGTCTCCAACTGGGGGCGCTGGGGCGAGGACGATGTCCGCGGGACGATGAACTTCCTCACCGACTCCAAGCGGGTCTCGGCTGCGGGGCTGGTCCAGACCGGGCGGTCCTACTCCCTCTCGCTGCCCTTCGACATGGACGGCCCGCAGAACGGCTGGCGGCGGCGTACGAACCCGGTGCACACCATGCTCGACACCGGCACCGACGCGGTTGCCGGCGTCCAGGGCTTCCCGCACGGGATCGGCGGCGCCGACGACGTCATCGCGATGCCGTTGCAGTGCTCGACCCAGTGGGACGGGCTCGGCCACATCTTCGACCACGGCCGGGCTTGGAACGGCCGACCGGCCGATTCGGTGGTCACCTCGCTCGGCGACGGGGTCACCGGCATCGAGACGGTCGCCGACGTGGTCTGCGGCCGCGGGGTGCTGCTCGACGTCGGCCGCGCGGTCGGGACCGACGGTGAGCTGCCCGACGGCTTCGCGATCACCGAGGAGCACCTGGAACGTACGATCGCGGCGCAGGGGCCGAGCGCGGCCGTCGGCCGCGGCGACATCGTCGTGGTCCGGACCGGGCAGCTGACCCGGGCCCGCCGCGCCGTCGCGGCGGGTGACGGCTGGGGCGGCTACGCCGGCGGATCGGCCCCGGGGCTCTCCTTCACCACCGCCGACTGGCTGCACCGCACCGAGATCGCCGCGATCGCCACCGACACCTGGGGCTTCGAGGTCCGGCCCAACGAGTTCGACGATGCCTTCCAGCCGCTCCACCAGGTCGCGATCCCACACCTCGGCCTCTTCCTGGGCGAGATGTGGGACCTCGACGGCCTCGCCTCCGCCTGCGCTGAGGACGGTCGCTACGACTTCCTGCTGACCGCGGCGCCGCTCCGCGTCACCGGCGCCGTCGGCGCCCCGGTGAACCCCATCGCCCTGCGCTGACCAAGCTGGTCGAGCCGCGAGGCCGCCTGCGGCCGAGCGTGTCGAGACCAACACAGACCCGTCGAGCGCCAAGTCGACGGTATGGCGCTTCACAGGTCGACGTGTGAGCAAACGGTATCGAGGCCACGGTGGATGGATGTGACAGATCTGCCATCCTCAGCGAGTGGGATCACGACCCGAGATCGAAGAGACGAACCTTGCGGTTAGCAGGCTAGAGGTTTCGATCCATGGCCACAGGGGCGACGTTCCCGCGCTCCTGTGGCTGCCGAGTCACCCGACCGGAGCGCCGACCTGCATGCTCGGGCATGGCGGTAGCAGCTCGAAAGCGTCCGCTCGCAACGAGCGTCTCGGGAACGCGTTGGCCTCAAGAGGCATAGCGGCACTTGCGATCGACGGACCGTTCCACGGCGATAGGGGAGTTGCGGCCCAGCATGCCGGCGACTACCAACACCGGATGATCGAAGTCGGGGTCGCATCCGTGATCGAGACGATGATGGCCGACTGGCTGGCCGCGCTCGAGGCGGCACATGAGACTGCCCGCGTCGATCGGAACCGTTGCGGCTATATCGGTCTGTCCCTCGGATCCCGGTTCGGCATCCCGCTCGCGGCTGAGCTGGGGCAGCGCCTGAGATGTGCTGTGTTCGGCAAGTTCGGGTTGGAACAGTCGACGCGTTTGCCGGAGGAGTTGGCGACCACGGAGCTCATCGAGGGCGCAGCGCGGCGTATCGAGGCGCCACTGCTGCTGCACGTGCAACGCGGCGACGAACTCTTCCCGTTCAGCGGGGCGCTCGGTCTCTTCGATGCGTTCGGGTCGCCCGACAAGGTCATGACCCTTCGCCCAGGCGCTCATGCCGACTCTCATGCTGGCGACGAAGAGACCTGGATCGACTTCGTCGCCAGCAGACTGCGTCCTTAGTTCTGTTGCCTTCCAAGGGCGTCGAAGCGCGGAGCCGCGCGCCCTGCCACATCGGTGCCCCGCAGTCGGACGGGCGATTCAGGCGCTCAGATGCTCGTGGAGCACCTGCCACGACTCGCCGTGGCGGACCAGAACGTTCGTTCCCCGCCCGTCTCCCGATCGAGGGTCTCCGTTGATGGCCCCTGTCCACGAGAACCGGTAGCGGCATACGGCCTGGCTGTCGTCGGCGAGGATCCACTCCAGATCGTGGATCCGGTAGGTCTCGTCTCTGATGGTTGTGAACGTGTCAGCGATGGCGGACAGGATCGCCTCGCGCCCTCGATGTGACCCGTCGGTGAACCAGTAGACGGCCTCGGGCGCGATCAGTGGCGCGAGCTCCGCGGTGTCATGGCTGTTGGTCGCGCGTTCGTAGGTGTCGATGAACTCGGTCAGTCGGGCGGTGTGCTTGCCCATCGACTTCCTTTCGTGGCGACCGGTGTGCGCTGAGGGCGCGGACGCTCACCGAGATACCTCGGTTTGGCTGCACTTCCTTCGTGGAACTCGGTGAAGGAAGTGCGCGCCGACTGAGTTACCTCGGTGAGCAGACAACACCTACCCAGCGGATACCGGGAATGCGTTGGCGACCGGGCCGGCTACGGCGTCGATGGGCTGCTCCAGCGGCACCCCGGAGCCGTCGCGGCGCGGGTCGATCTCGGGCAGCTCGATCGGTGCGCCGGAGGCCGCGGCCGCCATCGGGGGAGCGGCGCCGACCCAGGCGAAGACGAGAGAGTCCTCGCCCTTGAGATAGCGGTGGGCGCGTACGCCGCCGGTGGCCCGGCCCTTGGCCGGGAACTCGCTGAACGGGGTGGTCTTCACCGAGCCCGGCTCGGTGCCGGGCAGTGCGGTCGAGGATCCGGACACGGTGACGACCGCGGCGCCCTCGGGCGCATCGGGGGAGACGATCCCGAAGAAGACGACGCGGGAGCCGTGGGCCATCCGGACGCCGGCCATACCGCCGGCGCTGCGGCCCTGGGGACGTACGACGTCGGCGGGGAAGTGGAGGAGCTGGGCGTCGGAGGTGACGAAGACCAGCGACTCGGTGCCGGTGCGCAGCTCGGCCGCGCCGACCACCTCGTCGCCGTCGGCGAGCTTGATGACCTCCCACTCGTCCTTGTTGAGCAGCACCTCGGGGTTGACCCGCTTGACGACACCGAGCTTGGTGCCGAGCGCGATGCCCGGGCCCTCGGTGGCCAGCGTGGTGAGCGCCAGCACCTTCTCGTCGGACTCCAGCGAGAGGAGCGCGGACAGCGGCAGACCGCCGGAGAGGTTCGGGTCGCCGTGGGTCGGCGGCATTGCCGGCAGGTCGAGCACCCCGAGGCGTACGAGGCGCCCGCGGGAGGTGAGGACGCCGATCTGGCCGCGGGCGGTCGCCGGGACCACCGAGACGATGACGTCGTGGTTGGCGCGGCTCCCCCCGGAACCAGTAGAGCCGGTCGAGAACGGGTCGGCGTCCGAGGAACGGGCCAGGAGCCCGGTCGAGGAGAGCAGCGCGAAGCACGGGTCGTCGGCGACCTCCAGGCTCATCGCCTCGAGCGCCGGGGTGCCGGCCGAGGCGAGCAGGACGGTGCGGCGCGGGGTGCCGAACGTCTTGGCCACCTCGCCCAGCTCGTCGGAGACGACCTTGCGGAGCATGTCGTCGTCGCCGAGGATCGAGTCGAGGTACTCGATGGTGGCGAGCAGGTCCTCGCGCTCCTTCTCCAGCTCGATCTTGGAGAACTTCGTCAACCGGCGCAGCGCCATGTCGAGGATGTACTCCGCCTGCGCCACGCTCAGGTCGAAGACCGACATGAGCCGCTCCTTGGCCTCCCCGGCGTTGTCGGAGGAGCGGATCAGCTGGATGACCTCGTCGATGTCGAGGATCGCGATCAGCAGACCGTCGACCAGGTGGAGCCGGTCGGCGGCCTTGTCGCGGCGGAACTGGCTGCGGCGGCGGACGACGTCGTAGCGGTGTCCCAGGAAGACCTCGAGGAGCTCCTTGAGGCCGAGGGTGCGCGGCTGGCCGTCGACGAGCGCGACGTTGTTGATCCCGAAGGAGTCTTCCAGCGGGGTCATCTTGTAGAGCTGCTCGAGGACGGCCTCGGGCACGAACCCGTTCTTGACCTCGATCACCAGGCGGGTGCCGTGCTCGCGGTCGGTGAGGTCCTTGAGGTCGGCGATGCCCTGGATCTTCTTGGACTGCACCAGCGTCTTGACGCGCTCGATGATCTTCTCGGTGCCGATGTTGAACGGCAGCTCGGTGATCACGATGCCCTTGCGGCGGCCGAACGTCTCGATCCGCGTCGTCGCACGGATCTTGAAGGAGCCTCGGCCGGTCTCGTACGCATCCCGGATCCCGTCGAGGCCGACGATGGTGCCGCCGGTGGGGAGGTCGGGGCCGGGGATGAACTTCATCAGCGTGTCGAGCTCGGCACCTGGGTGCTTGATGAGGTGACGCGCGGCGGCGATGACCTCGATCAGGTTGTGCGGGGCCATGTTGGTCGCCATGCCGACCGCGATGCCGGTGGCGCCGTTGACCAGCAGGTTGGGGATCGCGGCGGGGAGCACGCTCGGCTCCATCTCCCGCGAGTCGTAGTTGGGCCGGAAGTCGACCGTGTCTTCCTTGATGTCATCGGTCATCGCCTGCGCGGCCGGCCCCATCCGGGCCTCGGTGTAACGCATCGCCGCAGCCGGGTCGTCGCCGCCTGGGGAGCCGAAGTTGCCGTGCCCGTCGATCATCGGCAGTCGCATCGCCCACGGCTGCGCCATCCGGACGAGGGCGTCGTAGATCGCGCCGTCGCCGTGCGGGTGCAGCTTGCCCATCACCTCACCGACGATGCGTGCACACTTCACGTGGCCGCGGTCTGGGCGTACGCCCATGTCGTTCATCGTGAACAGGATCCGGCGCTGGACGGGCTTGAGGCCGTCGCGGGCGTCGGGCAGCGCCCGGGAGTAGATGACGGAGTAGGAGTACTCCAGGAATGAGGACCGCATCTCGTCACCGATGTCGGTGTCGAGGATGTGCTCCTCGAAGTCGTCGGGGACATCCTGCTTTGCCTTGCCGCGTGCCATAAGGGGCATTGTCTCGAATCCCTGTGCGAACGCGACATCGGGCTCGCCGTACGGGGCCAGATCTGTCTGGTACGGCCCGGTGGTCGAGACCCATCCCCCGCTGGTCGAGCATCCCCCGCTGGTCGAGACCCGCCACTCGCTGGTCGAGACCTGCCACCCGCTGGTCGAGCCGCCGGAGCCGCTAGGCGGAGGCGTGTCGAGACCAACACGGTTCTCGTCGGGGAAACCTCGCTACGCGACTGTTTCTTCGCTTCTAGGGTTCGCCGCCGACCCTTTCCTCGAGTGTTTCTCGATTTCCTCGAGTGTTTCTCGATCATGCACCGCGACGCTCCTATGTC
>NZ_JACIXG010000160.1 GCF_014360585.1 Nocardioides sp. | reverse complement strand
CTCGAAGTCAACAGGTTTGAGATTGCGGGGTCTCGACAGGCTCGACCACCGGTGAGCACGCCTCGACCACGGCGTACGCACGTCTTCTAGACTGGTGCCTGCACCCCCTGTCTTCCCGGCCGGGGCTCTCGTGCTTGCCGTCATTTTGGAGTCACCCGTGATCCTCGCCCCGCTCGCCGATCTCGTCCTGCGCGATGCTGCCCTGAGCGAGGTGATGGCGGAGGCCAAGGGCGGCCGGATGCTGGCGCTCGACGTCACCGGGCCGGAGGCGCTGCGTCCGTTCGTGGTCACCGGTCTCGTACGCCAGGAGCGCACCGTCCTCGCGGTGACCGCGACCTCGCGCGAGGCGGAGGACCTGGTCAACGACCTGACCGACCTGCTGCCGCCCGACTCGGTGGCTCTCTACCCGAGCTGGGAGACGCTGCCTCACGAGCGGCTCTCCCCGCGCAGCGACACCGTCGGGCGCCGCCTGGCGGTGCTCCGCCGTCTCCGCCACCCCGATGCAGACGGCGCCCACGGCCCGCTGAAGGTCGTCGTCGCCCCGGTCCGCAGCGTGCTCCAGCCGCAGGTCAAGGGTCTCGGCGACCTGGAGCCCGTGGAGCTGATCAAGGGCCAGGAAGCGGCCCTCGACGACGTCGTCCAGAAGCTCGCCGATGCGGCCTACTCTCGCGTCGACCTGGTCGAGAAGCGCGGCGAGTTCGCCGTCCGAGGCGGCATCGTCGACGTCTTCCCGCCCACCGAGGAGCATCCGGTCCGGGTGGAGTTCTGGGGCGACGAGATCGACTCGCTGCGCCACTTCGCGGTCGCCGACCAGCGGGCGATCCCGCCCGAGCACGGCGGCGAGACCGAGCGGCTGTGGGCGCCGCCCTGCCGCGAGCTCCTGCTCACCCCGGAGGTCAGGGCGCGAGCCAAGGCGCTCGGCGAGGCCCACCCCACCCTGGTCGAGCTCACCGACAAGATCGCCGCCGGGATCGCGGTCGACGGCATGGAGTCGCTCGCGCCCGCGCTCGTCGACGACATGGAGCTGCTGCTCGACCTGATCCCGGAGAACAGCCACGTCCTCCTGCTCGACCCCGAGCGGATCCGCAGCCGTGCCCACGACCTGGTCGCCACCGCTGATGAGTTCCTCGGCGCCTCCTGGGCCGCCGCGGCCAGCGGGGGAGTCGCCCCGATCGACCTCTCGGCGGCTTCCTACAAGGACTTGGCCGACGTGCGCGCCCACGCCATCTCCCAGGGCAAGCCGTGGTGGTCGGTCAGCCCGTTCGGCCTGGATGACGCCGACTCCGATCTTGCCGACCCGGATGTGGTCGGGGTCCCGGCCCGCAAGATCGACTGGCAGCCCGCGAAGGCCTACCGCGGCGACACCGCCGCGGCCCTGACCGACATCGAGCGCTGGCGCGACGACTCCTACCGCGTGGTCGTGGTCCAGCCCGCGCACGGCACGGCGCAGCGTACGGTCGAAGCCTTGGGGGAGCGCGACGTCCCGGCCCGTCTGGCAGAGCGTGACGAAGAGACCGCCAAACCCGTCCACAAGACGGTCACCGTCATCCACGCCCGGCTCAACCACGGCTTCCTCGACGACGCCAACCAGCTGGTCGTGCTCACCGGCGAGGACATCTCCGGCCAGAAGTCGTCCACGCGCGACATGGTCAAGATGCCGACCCGGCGCAAGAAGCAGATCGACCCGCTCGAGCTGAAGCCCGGCGACTACGTCGTCCACGAGCAGCACGGGGTCGGGCAGTTCATCGAGATGAAGCAGCGCGAGGTGCAGGGCGCGACCCGCGAATACCTCGTCCTGGAGTACGGAGCCTCCAAG
>NZ_JACIXG010000016.1 GCF_014360585.1 Nocardioides sp. | reverse complement strand
ACTTGAGGCCCTCGCCGTGGCTGGAGGAGCGGACGAACTTCAGGTCCTTGTAGGCGCGGCAGTGGCGGACTGTCTCAGTCACTCCGCTGTCGTGGCCGCGGTGGGCCCACTGAAACCACGGGATGTCCTGGATGTGGCTTCCACGCTCGCAGACCGCCACGTATCGCATCGGCACGAGTGCGCCCTTGCAATTAACGCAGACGTTGACCCACTTGCCCTTGTCCTTACTCGTGGTACGCGAAAGCCGGGTGCAGCGCTCGCAGAAGCGCCACTCCGGGAAGCGCCAGTAGAGCAAGCCTTTGGTCTCCTTTGCCGCACGTCCCGCGTGTGTGGGGGCTTCCATGAGGACGCTGGATCCGAGTCGGTCCGTGAGCCGGTCGCAGTGGACCTCGCTGGCGTACTCCTTCTCCCACCATGAAGTGTCGGGTGCAATGAGGGAGGCTCCGCGGATGTCGACGATGGCGCCGACACCGAACGGGGTGACCGTCTCGGACAGTCTCAGGTCATGCTTGATCCGTTCCATGGGATCCCTCCTCGAATGGCTCGCGTACGTCGACGGCGACATTGGGCTCGACCGAACGCATGGAATCGGCGACGAGCCATCCTTCTCCGGGCTGGCCGAATCGCTTGAAGAGCGCTGCATCATCGCCGCTCTTGCGGTCGTAGACGAGCTTGGCGCCATCCTGACGGGCGCGTTGAGCGCGGTTATCCCAGTCGCGCAGGAGCTCCCAGACCGCCGCGTGAGTGTCTGCCGCCTCGCTTGGCTCGGATTGACCTACGATCGCGACGAACTGGCCCACCATGGTCTCGATCTGGCTCTTGAGCCCAATGTTATCGAGGTCCATGTTTGACGCCGAGTCGTTGGCTGCGAGCGTCGCGAGGGTGTGGCGCAGCATGGCAACGACGGCGCCTGCGAGAGAGCGGTCTCTAGAAGCCAGCGACCAGGGAGTCACACTGGTCGGCTCGACGCTGCGATAAAGCGCCTCGTGATAGCCACGAAAGGTCTCGAAGTGTGACCGGTCGCGGGCTCGGTTCGAGCGGAAGAGGGTGGCGACGATGCCGTTGATGTCGCCGCGTCCGACTCGGCTGGTGGCCTGGATGTACTCGGCGGTGGTCTTGGGCTGACCGACCATGAGCATAAGTGCTAGTCGTGGGATATCGATGCCGACGGAGAGCATGTTGGAGGAGAGCACGACGTCGATCGCATCATCGGAGTCGTTAGCGCTCCGCCTTAGAGCACGTAGATCCTTCGGGAGCTCTTCAGGGCCCCGACGGCTGGTGAGTTCAAGGACCTTGTCAGCCCGGACGTTGCGCAGCGGAAGACCGAGACGATCGGCCCGGGGCTCGAGGCGGCCGTTTACGTCGTCGACGACAAGCGTGCCGGTGCGGCCAAGCTCTCGCAGGCTGTTGTGGTACATGACGGCCGTCCAGTAGGCATCCCGAGTGGAACGGTCCTCGGGATCTGCTGCGAGAACCCCGGGAATTTCCAGAAGCGGAGATGACGCAGCGACTACGGCGGACATCTGCGAGAGGGCTTGAGGCATGAGTCCGACGTAGAGCCGGCCCCTACCGCTGCTCACCGGTTGGGAGAAGAATGTACGGTCGTCGTCCAGGCCGGACGGCGGATAGAGCGCGACTTTACGGCCGTAGAGTCCTTGCACCTGCTCGTCGGATGCACGGATGGTCGCGGTGGAGGCAACGATCTTTGGGGTTGGGCCCCCTCGGCTCAGTAGCAGCTGGATCACGGCGTCAAAGACCGCGACGGTGGTGCCCAGCGGCCCGGAGAGCAGGTGTAGCTCGTCCTGGATGATCATCGACGGTTGCCGGTAGGTCGTACCCAAGCCCAGGAGTTTGCCAGCGTCGGGCTTGAATTGAAGCCTGGCGAACTTGTCGACGGTGGCCAACAGGATGGTCGGCGGCTGCTCATAGATCAGGTCGTCAACCACCACGACCGGCAGTTCATCGTTGAAGTGACAGCTGACATTGGTGCAATGCACGGCGACATCACGGCCGACGAGGCGCACGCCATACTTCGACTTGTCCTCGGAGCGCGAAGCTGGGAGCAAAGTGGTTCCGCACCACGGGCAGCTCTCGACCTGGAACTGGTTGGCTTCCTCTGGCCGCGCAGCTTTGTGGAGCCGTTCGAGGGCCTTCTTGGCGTCGGCTCGGCTTCCCGGTGTGACCTCGTTGCCGACCCAAAGACCGATGCTGAACGGAGTCATCTTGCGAACCCGGGCGTCACCGAGCTCGCCCTGCATACGCAGCAGCTCCATCGCGCAGACCAGTGCGGCCGCTCGCTGGAACTGCTGCGCAGTGAGGAGCCGGAGCGTGTAGCGAGTGATGACCGCCGTCCCGCCACCCGAGGTCCCGTAGGCGAGGCGGCGTCGGAATATCTCGATGGCCGCAAGGCCCAGGTAGGCCTCAGTCTTGCCGCCACCGGTCGGAAACCAGATGAGGTCGACCAGTTCGCGATCACCGTGCTTCTCGTCCACGGTCGAGGCAAGTGCCACGAGCAGGAACCCGAGCTGGAAGGGCCGCCACTGCGGCTCCCCACCGGGTTTGCCTTGGTTGATCTGCGCTTGGCGCATCTGCAAACGCATAGCGGTCATGCCGAGAGCGAAGGCGGTGCACAACTGATCCTGGTCCGGTTGCCGCAGCAGAGCGACGGTCTCACGCATCCGCTCGGCGGCTTTCACGGACCGATCCACGATCCGGCGTGCAACCTTCTCGTCCTCGTCAAAACCGGCCACTCGCTGCTGTTGTTTCGACACCCAACGTTCGAACGCGTCGACGAAGGCGTCCAACGACGCCAATACGGCGTCGGTGTCCGAGTCCAGCGTCGCCAGATGGGCAAGTTGGAGCGCACCGGCCTCGGGTGTCTCCGGAGCGAAGGAGAGGGTCTCGACTGCAGGCACTACGAATGACGGCACCGGATCGAGCCAGATCCGCCTACATGCCTCATCATTCAGCTGCCAGTCTGCTGCCATGCCATGCCCCACCGCATAGACCTTCCGGTCGCGGTAGCGCAGTCGCAGCTCAGCTGCTTCGTCGTCCACGTCGAACGACTGGCTGGGGTCGTACTCAAGGAACTGAGCATCGTCGGCGGGCGAGACGCTGAGCCCGACCTGATAGAGCATCTTGGAGATGTCCAGCTTGTCGTCGTCGGTGGAGTTCTCCAGGACTCGGACGAAGACCGTCGCAAGGAATGCCGAGCCGTAGTGGCGCCAGCGGGAACCAATCTCGATCTTCACACCGTTGGCGGTCAGTGCATGCGGGCCCTCGCCACGTTGCACGGAGAGTCGGTCGAAAAAGAACGGCCGACGTTGCCACCTCGGCGGACCATCGCCTTCGACCGCCTTGTAGGTGCCACCCGAGAGGTTGCAGAACGCAGCCGGTCGATCGGTGACGAAGGAGATCGCTACCGAGGATGGCCGCCACTCCTCGGCGATCGGGACCGCGGAGCCACGCTCTTCGACCTCGCCGGAGGACTCGACCTCCGCGTCGCCCTCGACATCGTCGATTTGGGAGAGCTCTTCGGCCTCGGCGTGGTCTACGGCGCCATGCGGGAAGAGCATGCCGACGGCGTACTGCCGGTTCGGCATGTTCCAGACGATCTCGTCCTCACTGCCCTCGGGCCCGACGTAGGCTGCCCGAAGGTGGTTGAGCACCGCCTGCTGAGAACGGGTCAGGGTCACTTCGCCATCATCCGATTCTTCGAGAGTTGCTGGAGCCCGCGTTTGTCGTCTTTCGATGTGATGATGTGTAGCGAAACGCGCGCTCGAGTGACGGCGACGTAGAAGGCGGCCGTTCCGGCTTCATCGTAAGTCTCCGGCAGGTCGAACACGATGACATGCTCGGCCTCGAGGCCCTTAGCATGCTTGGGGCTGGTGAGTACGAACCCACCAGGACTGGTCGATGGTGGGCCATCCGTAGTCGTGCTGATTAGCCAGAGGTCGGCTCGGTTGGCTCCGTCGGCGACGATCTGTTTGGCGAGCAGGTCCGCCTCGGTGATGTCGGCGTCACTCGCTGCGTTGTGCCACTGGACCTTCTCGCCATGGACGATCCCAGGGTCACCGATGTCTGCGCCGAGGTACTCCTGGACCACGTGGACGATCGCATGGGTGTTGCGGACGTTCAAGTCAAGGTCCACGGCGATCGCCTCGTCAGCTATAAGTTCAGCCACCTCATCGTCGTAGCCGCCATCGACATGGGCTTGGTTGTTCGGGTCGAGAAACATCCGCCAGCGGCCGCGTGCTCGGCCGCCATCAATTACAGCGTCGATGCGATCCATGGCGTCTGCGGTCATCATGTCCTGAGCCTCGTCGACCAAGACGACATCGTACGACTTGTCGGCCGGGAGCTTCTCCAACGGGATCAAATCGATCTCGCGGCCTTCAACGTGTGGGGCGAAGAACCGGGTGAGCGCAGGCGAGTGGAACGTGATGAGCACCGACTTGCCCTGGTCCTTCTCCTGCTTAGCGGCCTCGACGAGCACGAGAGACTTCCCGGTGCCGGCGCCCCCATAGACGAGCACTCGCGGATTGCGGGCCAGCGCTGCCAGCACCCGCGCCTGCCCTGCAGTTGCCCGGTTCTGCTCCTCGATGACGGCACCGCGCTGGGCATCGATCACCGGCATCCTGGTGAACTCGCCGAACATACGTGTGCGCAGGTCACCCATTCGAGCCCGCTTCTGCCCGTTCGGGGCGGCCCGTGCATTGTCCACGACTCGATCGAGAGCGGCCCCGAGGCCAGCCGAGGTCATGTCATCCCGCGCCAACCAGTGCGTTGGCCGCCAGCCGACCGCATTCGGCGGGGAATCGATGTCCGGCGTGATGACGATCGCTTCATGCGCGAACCAGCCGACACCCTCCTCCTGAAGGATGTCGCGCAGCGCATATGCCGCGGATCGGGCCTGTTCCATCGGCGAGCCAGCCAACTTGTGCCAGTCGCCACGCCGGTCGACGGAGTACCAGACGCCGTCGTGCTTACGCACGCCGCCGCCTTTGACCTCGATCACCACGACCACGCCCCTCCACAGGACGATGAAATCGGCCTCCGCCTGCTGCTTGTAGGCGTGCGAGCGGAGGTCTACAGAGTGAAACGCAGCAGAATCGGGATCCCCCACGACATCACGAAGTAGGCGTGCGACCGTGCGCTCGGCGTTGCTGGTGGTACGTCGCTCGATGTCCGCCAGCGCAGGTACGAGGATCACTCTTCTGACTCCACTTCTTCATTGATGCTCCCCTGCTGGTGATTCCAGAGATCGGTGTAGTCGCGGTATCCAAGGAAGTCGTTCATCGCGCCCCAGTTGTCGGCGACGTCGACGATGAGGCACTCCTCCTTGCCGCCGTTCTTCGGTCCACGCAGCCCCCGGCCCGCCATCTGTATGTAGGCACTCGGGCTGAACGTCGGTCGCGCGATGTAGAGCGCACGAACACCGGGCGCGTCGAAGCCCTGGATGAGGAGATCACAGTTGGCCAAGACCTTGATCTCGCCCCGCTGGAAGCGACTGATGACATCACGGCGCTGCTGACGACCTGTCTGACCGCTGACCGAGTCGGCCTTGACCTCGCGGTACCTTAGGGAAGCCGCGAGCACCTGAGCCGAGAGCACGCTGGGCGTGAAGACGAGGATTGGCCAGTCGGGATGCTCCTCCGTCAGCTCCATGATGTGTTCGACCAGGATCTTCATCCGGACCTCGTTGCGCCCAAGATGTTCGTAGAGGCTGCGGTCGATGACCTTCGAGAAGCGAATCTTCTCCTGGTCCACCGAACTCAGGTCGACATCGACACCGGGCAGGATCTCGTGCTTGACGCTGGCCAATACGCCAAGGCCGACCAGTTCCTTGTAAGCATCGGACTCAATGGCCGTGAGTCGGTTGTGCCCGAATCGGGCTGCGAGTTGTTGTGTACGCTCAGTCTCTCCTGCGCTGCCCTTGAACGGCGTGGCCGACAGACCGACGAGTGGCCGGTCGAAGCTGCGGCCGTCGACACCGAGCCACCGAAGGATCTGCGTGTAACGCGTCGACCCGCCAGCACGGTGCGCCTCGTCAACGAAGACCGCAGCAGGAGTCTTCAACCACTCATACTCGGTCTGCCCCATGATCGCCTCAAGCTTCGCGTCGGTAGCCACGATCACGCTGAACTCGGTGTCTGGTTCGTGGACCGTGTGGTTCTCCCAGAGACGGCCGATCGTCAACGGCCGCTCGTCGCCAAGGTGGCGCCAGACTGTCTCGAAAGTCTGCACCGCCTGCTCGCACAGTTCGATCGACTGCGCAATCCATAGGATCGTGCCGCTGAGAACCTCGTCTACAAAGAGACGCAGGACCGTCTGAGTAGCCACCCGCGTCTTGCCGGCACCTGTCGGCAGCTCGACCATCCCTTTCTGGGCGGGGCCTTGCTTGGAAGGCTGTGTCAGCACGACACGTAGCTTCTCGCTGATCTTCTTCTGGAAGGGGTGAAGATCGTTAAGTTTCACTGCGCCCGGCACGACGAACTCGTGCGGTCGGTTCTGCGAGCGCTGGCCGGCATACTCCGTCGCGAAACCCATCTTGCGGACCCAGGTGATGGCAGATGCGCCACCGGCCCATTTCTCGGGAACGTCGGAGAACCCGACCTCTCGGAAACGGTCTTTAAGCATATTGAGCGAGTCGGAGCCGTAGACGACGAGGAACAGTTCGGCTACTGAAGTGTCGTCAGATACGAGGCCTTGGGCTTCCAGCGCCGACCAGAGACCCTTCGGCAACGCGTCCCGTAGGTCGTCCGGACCGATGTAGAGTTCGAGCCGCTCGGCATCGGAGTCAACCGCCTTCGCCTGAATTCGGAGGTCCTCCAGCATGTGGGCAATACCCGCCTTGATCACGGAGGTGATCTGGGCGTTGTCAAGGCGCAGCTCGAACGCCTCGTTGATGAACTTGAGGACCAGCGTCTCGTCAGCGTCGTCGCGAACAACGAGCTCGCTCCCGTCGAGATACCAGTTCTGCGGGTGGTCCTCGACTCCATCCTCGGTGGTGACTCGCTTGGCGATCATGATCGCGCGGGCGAGCGTCACGCCGTTGAGGCGGTCGGAGCCCACCAAGTTTCGCAGGCCGGTGTAGACGTCCAGAATCGGCTCGCTGCTCTGTCGGCCCTCGATGATCTCCGAGAATGCGAAACTGTCCTCGAAACGCTGGCACCCGACGAGGCGAAGAAGTTCGTCGACTTGGTCCACACGCGCCCTCAGGTACGGACGACCCCGTGTACTCAGGAACGTCGCCTGCTCGTCGGTGGATGCAATGTACACAGCGTTGGGTGAGTGAGCCTCGATCGTTCTTGCGATCCGTGCCGGGATTGTCGCAGGCTTGATGCCCTCGAAACCGACCTTCGTCGCAGCGACGATGAACTCCAGAAGGACATCATCGTTGATCCGCGGCGGGAAGAGGTTTCCTTCCAACATCTCGCGCATGAGGTGGGACGGAACATCGCCCAACTCGTTCGGTAGCTCGAGAACCGCAGCGGCCTGGGGCGCTCCCCGAAACAGCGGGAGCAAACCCTCATACCGAACCAACGAGGGCGCTACAACGTCACCTGGGCCCCGCATGCCATGGGTCGACTTCACCAGTCCAGCGCTTCGCGCCGCCCACCTGAGCGGAGAGTCGACCTCGTAGGTACGCCCAGTTTCCAGGTCCTCGCACGCCCAAGGGTCGTCACCGAAAGCCAAGAGGGCGGCTGTCCAGGACTCCCGTGCGTTGTCGGGAACGCCCACATCACGCATCAAGAATAGAACCGAGAATGGTCCCGGGCCTTTCGCCAGGTTGAACTCGATGGCCTCGATCGGTCGTGCTCCTGGACCATTGTGCTGGTTGAGCTCGTCCAGGATCCACCGCCGGTACTCGTCGAAGTGCGGTTCGTCTTCGATCGGGTAATCCTTTACGGGCCGACGTACGACGCCGAGTTGATAGGCGACCTCGGAATCGCAGCGGTGCCTGTCGAGCAATCGCGGAGCAAACTTGTCCCCCAGCGGGACGTCGAGGTCGAGCACTTGCTGTGGCCACGCCCAGCCGCCGTCGAGAGTTGGCACTTTGATGGGTGCCTTTGCAGCGAGCATTACGCGGGTTGCGGCCTGCGAAGGCAGGTCGACGGTGGAGTCCCAAACCTTGGTCAGGTCGTCGGGACTCGGATCGTTGTCGAGCTTGGCGAGACGTGCCGTGAGGATCGCCTCAGGATCGAGGTCACGGAAGCCTCGATCCTGAAGGATTTTCTCGACGCCGTGCTGCTTGAGGAACGCCGGGCTCACGAAGACCGCCTCTTCGATCTCCAGATCCGACTCGCGGTGCAGGAACACCACTCGGCGATCCTCGAGTGCCCGCATGCCGGCGTTGGTGGGGATGACCTTCGCCTCGTTGATCTTCGGAAGGCTCGAGTGGCCAGCGACGGTCTTCAGCGCGTTTGCGGCGGACTGGGGGTCATCGCCCTCAGCCCATTCGCGCAGCCAGGTGAGGAGCCCTCTTTTAGGCAGGTGCGTCAGGGCCGTTCTTGGGTCTCGGGTGTCCGCTTCGGAGTTCCGGCCGAGGATATAGAGATCCCGAAGGCGCGTCGTTCGGGTGCCGGTCTGATAGCAGAGCCAGTGCGGAACGTCGTCGCCCGTGTTGGGCGACTGAATCCATGCTTGGTGGACCTCTTTGTCGAACCCGACTGCGAAGTCGAGCGGAAGGAGCTGCTGGCCGTTCCGAAGGGAACCCATCGCATTGGGAATCAACTCTCGGCCAGCCGCGATCTCAGGCACATGCGCCGTCAGGAGTTCGTCTCCGAAGCTCAGGGTCTCCCGTCCTCGTGCGGGCATGAAGTCCAGATGCGCAGCCGGGTCCTTGGCAGTGCTCAGCTTCGGCATGACGTCGACAAACATCTCCGCGACCGTACGGAGAATCTCGCGGTTGTAGTCGTTCTTGAGTAGGGTCGTACGGTCGTCGTTCACGCTCCAGGGGGCGTTGAACAGCGCAGATGCGGAAGTTTCGTCTTGCAGCGGGAAGTACGACCAGAACTGCCCTCGACGGAACTCGCGGCGCTGAACGGCCGGAACTGCCACCGTGACTTTCACCTGCGAGCGCGACACCGCCTCGCCGACCTGCTTGCGGGCCTCTGTCGACGGCGCATGCATCCGGCTCTCGATAATCCACTCATCCGGGTTCTCGCCCAAAGACTCGATGCTGAATCTTCCATCACCGAGGTCACGTGAGACGTGGTGGGCTTCGTACGACTCCCCGCCGACGACCTTCAGGCGGATTTCACGAACGGCCTGCACGAACAGGAGGAACTCAGAGTGGAAGCCTTCAATCTCGGTGCGAAGCCGCTTCAGGTTCCTTGCGCCCGGGAGCCTTACGACTGTTGTTGCCCATGACGACAAGTCTGCGAGGATTGGATCTTCACTGACGGCGTGGCTGAAGTCTGCGACCGTCGCCGTCCTTAGAATCGGGAGTCTCCGAGCAGCTGGGTTCACCTCATGCAGTTCGTCGCGCGCCTCCGACGTGTTGAACTCGAAGGCAATGGATCGGCTAAAGACCTGCGGGGAATCCGATACGGCCAGCACCGACTTGAATCCGAGTCCGAACCTTCCGATCTCCTCACCGCGCTTTGCGCTCAGGTACGCCATGGAGATCGCGGTGAGTCCGCTGAGTGAGAATGTGCGTCCAGCGTTTGCGCAGTACAGAACTTCGTTCTTCGTGTCGAGCACGATCTCGACACGACCTGCGGTCTCGCCCTCGTCCTCTGCACCGACGATTGCATCCGCAGCGTTCTGCACAAGTTCGAGGAGCGTCCGGTTCGCGTATCCACCCGTGCGGATGGACTCCTCGAGATTTGCGTGTTCGACCACTAGGTTGGGTTGAATTCGGTAGGAGTCGATCGCCCGCTTGAACTGGCCGCTCACCTCTCGCGCCAGGGCTGGGTCCGGGATCCACGCCTCGTGATCAACAGTCACTGTTCTGCTTGCTCCTGCCCGAAATCGGGCTCAATCGTTGGTGAGCAAGAGCTCTGGCAGCAAAGTACGGGCCTCGCGGGGCAGATCGTGATGCTGCGCAACTCGAGCTGTCTCTTTGCTTACGATGCTAGTGCTCATAGCTGGTTCTTGTTGGGGACTTTGAAATGTCTGCGACTCGCTGTGCATGGCTGAGCGCTGGGTGCCTCACTGGTCGCTCCCGCGCAGGGCGAGCGCGACCCCGCCGTGGTGGTCAAGACGGGAATTCTGACGCCGCCTCTTAGGTTCGGGACGAATGCGAACTCTCGCTCCTCGCTCGGCAAATTCGTCCCCAATTGTGGGGATCGTCATCAGCATGCGAGCGGCGCGGCGCAGAGATCTGTCGTTGTAGCCAGGAAGGTGCTGGCCATCGACCCCTGTAGTCTCAGCTTTACCTGGCAGCGACTGGTCTGGGACGTCGCGAGCCAGACTCATGACAACCGACTCAAGGGGTTGCCTGCCTCGCCGTCATGAGCGATTCCGACGCACTCGACCGGCAGATCATCGCGTCGGCCTGCTGCACGGGCAATGATCGACTGGACGGTGCCGGGGCGCTGTGTCGTGTTGTGCGACCCGGGCAGGACGGTGCGTCTCGCGTGGTTCGGACCACCTACGGACTCCGAACTCCCATACGCTGATCCCATGACCAGGGGGCCGCGCCGGGCGACGGTGAAGGACGTTGCGGCGCTTGCGGGGGTGTCGCCGAAGACGGTGTCGAACGTGGTGACCGGGACGGTGTTCGTACGTCCCGACACCCGCGAGAAGGTGCTGGCGGCGGTGGAGGAGCTGCGGTTCGTACCGAACCTGAGCGCCCGGAGTCTGCGCAACGGGCGGACCGGGGTGATCGCGCTGGCGCTGCCGGATCTGGCGACGGCGTTCTCGGCGGACATGCTGCACCGGGTGGTACAGGTGGCGCACGAGCGGGGGATGGCGGTGCTGATCGAGGAGACGGCGGCGGAGCCGCAGCGCGAGTATGACCTCGTCTCCCGGGCCCGCGAGCACCAGATCGACGGGCTGATTCTCAACCCGATCCGGCTCAAGGACAGCATCGTGGTCCACGACGACCAGCTGCCGCCGGTGGTGCTCATCGGAGAAGTCGAGCAGCACAAGGTCGATCGGGTGCTGATCGACAGCCGGCAGGCCGGGTACGAGGTGACGGCTCACCTGCTCGAGCGGGGCGCGAAGCGCGTGGCGGTCCTGGGTGGGGAGACGGGGGCCACGGATGCGACGGCCACCAGCATCCAGCGGCTCGAGGGGCATCACCGCGCGCTGCGCGACCACGGGATCGAGCCGGATCCGGCGATAGAGGTGTACTTCCAGGAGTGGTCGATGGTGGGTGGCGCGGCGGCGGCCGAGGAGCTGCTGAGCCGGGATGCCGGCTTCGACGCGATCATGGCGTTCACCGACTCGATCGCCTTCGGCGCGATGCATGTGCTCCAGGAGCACGGGCTCTCGGTGCCGGGCGATGTCCTGGTCAGCGGGTTCGACGACGTCGAGCACGCCCGCTTCATGAACCCGTCGCTGACCACCGTCGCCCTGGACCGCCGTGCGTTCGCCGAGGCTGCGGTGGACCTGCTGATGACCCGGATCGAGGACCGGGCGACTCCGCCTCGCGCGGTCGCGGTGCCGCACGAGCTCGTGATCCGGGGGAGTACGACGCGGTAGCGGTCCGAGTGGCAGCACCGAGAGTAAATCTTGGTGGGGAGCCTCTTGTCAGGCTCATTACATCGATGTAAAAGTGTGCGGTGTAACCCACATCACATAACGACTCTGTTGGTCTCGACACGCCTCCGCCTAGCGGCTCCGGCGGCTCGACCGGCGAAGTCGCCACATAACGACTGTGTTGGTCTCGACACGCCTTCGCCTAGCGGCTCCGGCGGCTCGACCGACGGGGCCGAACACGACAACGACGACTCTGTTGGTCTCGACCGACGACGTCGACCCGAGATCTGAGACAAGGAGACGCGATGGCAGGTCGATCCCCCACGATGCTTTCCAGACGCGGGCTGCTCACCGGAGCAGCCGCGATCGGTGGCACAGCGGCGCTGTCGGGCGGGCTCTCGGCCTGCGGCACGGCCGCAGTCGCCAACCCCGACACGCTCCAGTTCTGGACCCTGCTCAGCGGCGGCGACGGCGGCACCATGGCCGACATGCTCGCCAAGGTGACCGGGTCCGGCGCTGCGTATGACGTCAAGACGACCACCCTGGTCTGGGGTGAGCCCTACTACACGAAGCTCGCGATGGCGGCGACCGGCGGGCGGCCGCCCGACGTGGCGATCATGCACGCGTCCCGAGTCCCTGGGTACGCACCGGGCGGACTGCTCGACACCTGGGACATCGACCGTCTCGCCGAGCTCGGCGTCAGCGAGGACACCTTCCCGGAGGAGATCTGGAAGAAGGGCATGATGGGCGAGAAACTGTTCGCGGTCGCCCTCGACGCCCACCCCACGGTGATGATGTTCAACACCGACATCTGCGACAAGGCCGGCGTCCTGGAGAGCGACGGCAAGCTGCGCGCCACGACCTCGCCAGACGAGTTCGTCGACCTGCTCGAGCAGCTGGGCGGTCAGACGAAGGGCGGTCACCCGCTGTCGTACGGCTATCTCGGTGACGGCGCGCAGATGTTCCGCCTCTTCTACACCTTCTACACGCAGCACGGCGCCACGATGAAGTTCCCCGAGGGCGGCGAGGCCGAGATCGACGACGACATCGCCATCGAGTCGCTGGAGCTGATGCAGCGGCTGCTCGACGGCAAGCTCACCGCCCAGCGCAGCGACTACGCCAGCGCGATCGCCGAGTTCGCGACCGAGCGGAGCGCGATGCTGTTCACCGGCGTGTGGGAGTTGCGCACGATGGTCAGCACCGGCATGAGCTTCGACATGGCCGCGATCCCGACGCTCTACGGCACCCCGTCGACCTTCGCCGACTCGCACGCCTTCGTCCTGCCTCACCAGAACGAGCCCGACGAGCGCCGGCGCGACCTGACCTACCAGTTCGTGGCCGACCTGCTCAAGGGCTCGTACGACTGGGCCACCGCCGGCCACATCCCCGCCTATCTCCCGGTGACCGAGAGCGCTGACTACGCGAAGCTGACGCCGCAGTCGCACTACGCAGAGGTCGCCCAGCAGGTCAGCTACGAGCCCGAGGCCTGGTTCACCGGGTCGGCCTCCAACTTCCAGTCGGAGTTCGGGGCCGCGATCCAGCCGGCGCTGATGACCGGGAAGGACGCGGCCGCTGCCGTCGACGCCTTCCGGGCCAGGGTGAACCGACTGCTGAAGACGACGAACCCGGTCGATCCCGATGGGACGTGGAAGCCATGACCGCCACCGCTGACACGCCGCTCACCAGAGCGACCCCCCGACCGCAGCCGGCGACGGCGCCCGCGGGACGCAACCGCGAGCAGCTGGTGAGCTGGGCGTTCCTGGCGCCGTTCCTGATCGCGTTCGCCCTCTTCCTGGTGTGGCCGCTCGCGCACGGCCTCTACCTCAGCTTCACGAACCAGTCGCTCACGGGCGCAGGGGGTTCTTGGGTCGGGCTCGACAACTACCGGGAGGCGCTGACCGACTCGACGATGTGGCGGGCGCTGGGTACGACCGTGCTGTTCACCGTCGTCTCGACCATCCCGCTGGTGCTCATCGCGCTGGTGATGGCGCTCCTCGTCCATCGCGGCCTGCCAGGACAGTGGCTGTGGCGGCTGTCGTTCTTCATGCCGTTCCTGCTCGCCTCCACGGTGGTCTCGCAGATCTGGGTGTGGATCTTCAACCCCGACATCGGCGCGGCCAATGCGGTGCTCGGCAAGATCGGCATCGGGCCGATCGCGTGGCTCCAGGACCCGGACGTGAACCTCTACGCGATCGTCATCGCCACCGTGTGGTGGACGGTCGGGTTCAACTTCCTGCTCTACCTGGCCGCGCTGCAGAACATCCCCGACCAGCACTACGAGGCCGCCGCGCTCGACGGCGCCGGACCGTGGCGCCAGCTCTGGTCGATCACGCTGCCTCAGCTCGTACCGGCGACGGTGCTCATCGTGATGCTGCAGATCCTGGCGTCGCTGAAGCTGTTCGACCAGGCGTACCAGATGCTCATCGGCCTCTCGACGGACACGACCCGGCCGATCGTGCAGTACATCTTCGAGTCCGGGTTCGTCGGGTACCGGTTCGGCTACTCGGCGGCCATCTCGTACGTCTTCTTCGCGCTGATCGTCATCGTCGGCGTCTTCCAGGTGACCGCCATGAACCGTAGAAGGAGCATGTCATGAGATCTCGACAAGCTCGATCACCTGGGCAGAAGCGCTTCGGGATCGGACGCGTCGTCGCGTTCGCGGTCCTCGCACTGATGGCGATCGGCTGGTTGATGCCGTTCCTGTGGGCGATCGCGACCGCGTTCAAGACCGAGGAAGACGCGGCCTCCGACAGGTCCTGGATCGGCAGCGAAGGACCGACCACCGACGCGTTCGGCGCCATGCTGTCGAACGGCAACGTCTGGATCTGGGCGTTCAACAGCCTGTGGACCTCATTGGTGATCACCCTGCTGACCGTGGCGATCTCGGCACTGGCGGCGTATGCCTTCTCGCGGATGCGCTTCACCGGCAGGCGTTGGCTGTTCGCCGTCATCGTGGCCGCGATCATCATCCCGCCGCAGGTCCTGATCATCCCGTTGTTCTACGAGATGCTCGCCTTCAACATGGTCGACACCCCGTGGGGGCTGATGCTTCCGCAGATCGTCGCGCCGGCGATGGTGTTCATCCTCAAGCAGTTCTTCGACGGCGTGCCGGTCGAGCTCGAGGACGCCGCCCGCGTCGACGGCGCCGGCCGGCTGCGAGTGTTCTGGTCGATCGTGCTGCCGCTCTCACGCCCGGTCATGGCGGCGGTCGCGATCTTCGTGTTCATCGGTGCCTGGAACAACTTCCTGTGGCCGTTCCTCGTCATCAACGACACCAACCTGATGACCCTGCCGATCGGGCTGCAGACCGTCATCGACGCCCACGGGATCCAGTACGCCCAGACGATGGCCCAGGCGGTGCTCGCCGCGACACCGTTGATCGTCGTGTTCCTCTTCTTCCAGCGCCAGATCGTCAAGGGCGTCGCCACCACCGGTTTCGGTGGCCGGTAGCCGACAACCGCACGAGTCACACAACAAGGAGCTCCATGACCCGCGCACGTATCACCATCGACCGCGACTTCACCATCGCCGACGTCCCCAGACGGCTCTTCGGGTCGTTCGTCGAGCACATGGGCAGATGCGTCTACACCGGCATCTACGAACCCGGTCACCCGACGGCCGACGAGCGAGGCTACCGGCGCGACGTGCTCGAGCTCGTCCGCGAGCTGGGCCCGACGGTCGTCCGCTACCCCGGCGGCAACTTCGTCTCCGGCTACCGCTGGGAGGACGGCATCGGCCCGGTGGGGGACCGGCCCCGCCGCATCGACGGCGCCTGGCACACCATCGAGACCAACGCGTTCGGGCTCCACGAGTTCATGGGCTGGGCCCGTGAGGCCGACGTCGAGGTGATGGAGGCGATCAACCTCGGTACGCGTGGGGTCGAGGAGGCGCGAGCGCTGGTCGAGTACGCGAACCATCCCGGCGGGACGTACTGGTCGGATCTTCGACGGAAGAACGGAGCCGAGGACCCCTTCGACATCAAGCTGTGGTGCCTGGGCAACGAGCTCGACGGGCCGTGGCAGATCGGCCACAAGACGGCCCACGAGTACGGCCGGCTCGCCCAGGAGACGGCCAAGGCGATGAAGCTCGTGGACGACTCGATCGAGCTGGTCGCGGTCGGCTCCTCGAACCGCTACATGGAGACCTTCGGGTCCTGGGAGCACACCGTCCTGACCCACGCGTACGACGAGATCGACTACATCTCGATGCACGAGTACTACCAGGAGCGCTCCGGCGACGCCGCCTCCTTCCTCGCCGAGGCCGTCGGGATGGACGCGTTCATCGACGGTGTCGTGGCGACGATCGATGCCGTCAAGGCGGCCGGCAAGCACACCAAGCAGGTCGACATCTCCTTCGACGAGTGGAACGTCTGGTACATGGAGGGCCTCGACTCCGAGGACCAGCCGGATCAGGTGAAGAAGGAGTGGCGCGAGCACCCGCGGCTGATCGAGGACGAGTACTCGGTCACCGACGCCGTCGTCGTCGGCTCGCTGCTCAACAGCCTGCTGCGCCACGGCGACCGGGTCCGGATCGCCAACCAGGCGCAGCTGGTCAACGTGATCGCGCCGATCCGCTCGGAGGAGGGCGGGCCCGCCTGGCGGCAGACCATCTTCTGGCCGTTCGCCCGGATGGCTTCGTTGGCGCGCGGGCGGATTCTCCGGCTGGCGGTCTCGGCTGACCAGATCGCCACCGAGAAGTTCGGCGACGTCGACGTCATCGACGCTGCCGCGACCTGGTCGGAGGCGGATGGTCGGGTGGCGCTCTTCGTCGCCAACCGTGGTCTCGACGAGGCCTCCGAGGTGAGCGTCGACCTGCGCGGTCTCGGGGTGGCGCGCGTCGCTCGCGCCGAGGTGCTCACCGTTCCCGAGGGTGGCGACCGGCACACGTCCAACGTGGAGTCCGCGCCTGACCAGGTGGGGCTCGTGCCCCTTCGCGACGTCGGTGTCGTGGACGGCTCGGTGCGGATGAACCTACCGCCGTTGTCGTGGGCGGTCGTCGAGCTCGTGGTCGAGGTGTCGTAATGGGTCGGGTGTAGCTCGGCAAGGCATTGGGCAGGGGCCTGCCGCGGTGGCGGGTCCCTGCCGTGCTTTTACTAGAGGATGACACCTTGTGAACCGTTCACAATGTGTCATCGTCTAGTAAAAGCTGCGTCGTGGAGGTTGCCTTGACCCTCAGTGAAAGCAAGGTCGTCCAGCTCGCGGAGCGGATCAGTGCGAAGGCGGGCGACAGGTTCCTGCTCGGCATCGTCGGTCCGCCGGGGGCGGGGAAGTCGACGGCCGCGGCGCGCCTTGCGGACGTACTCAACGAAGCCGGGCCGGTCGCGGTGGTCGCGCCGATGGACGGCTTCCACCGGAGCAACGCAGAGCTGGACGCGATGGGGGCACGCGCCCGCAAGGGGGAGCCGGACACCTTCGACGCCGAGGGCTATGTGGCGGCGCTGCGCCAGGTGCGGGAGGGGCAGGGGCGGGTCGAGTGGCCCACGTTCAGCCGGGTCACGGACGAGCCAGTGCCTGGTGGCGTCGTGATCGAGGACGAGCCGATCGTGATCACCGAGGGCAACTATCTGCTCCTGGACGAGGGGCCGTGGAAGGACGTACGCAGCCTGCTGGACGAGGTGTGGTTCGTCGATGTCCCGGACGACGTCCTCGTGCCCAGGTTGCTCGAGCGGTTCCTGGCAGGCGGGAGGTCGCGTGAGGAGGCGGAGGCCAAGATCGCCGACAGCGATCTGCGCAACGCCGCGCTGGTGCGGGCGACGCGGGATCGGGCTGATCTCGTGCTGTGAGTGTCAGCCCCCGGAGGTGGCGCAGTCGACGAGGAGGGCCATCAACTCGGTGGCGTCGTCGGTGGTGAAGAGGGTGTCAAGGGCGTGGTCGAGCTCGAGGCGACGGGTGTGGGGGACCGTGACTGCGTCGAAGCCGTTCGAGATCAGGATGCCGTTCATCATCAGAAGGGCGGTGCGCTTGTTGCCGCCGGCGTAGAACGGGGTCCGGGCGGCGGAGCAGAAGTAGATCAGTGCCTGGAGCCACGGGTCGTCGGTCTCGGCAAGGTGCTGCCGCAGCATCGCGAATCGGGTTCGGAGAAGCTCGCTGCCATTCCGACGCAGGGTGCCCTCGCCGCGGAACCTCCCGGCGTCGGGCGTCTCGTGGCGGGCGACCAGGCGGTTGAGCCGGTCGGACGTCGATTTGTCGACTCCGAAGGTGCCGTAGCCGACCAGGTCGCGGAGAGCACCGTACGCCTCGCGGAGCGCCAGCACCTGCAGCTCCTCCGCAGTCCGGCGGCCACCGACGGAGACCCCGTCGAGGAGGGAGCGCACCTCAGGCAGGGTGAAGCTGCTGCCCTCGAGCTTCGCGGCGTTCCAGATCAGCTCGGGCAGGCTCGCGCGGAACCGACGCCAGGCGTGGTCGGTGTCGCTCTGGCGGATCCGGGCGCTGTCGACCTCGGTCCACCAGATGCCGGTCTCGCGCAGCTGGGCCTCGCGGTCAGGGACCTCCCGGTAGGTGTCGCTCGAGGCCGACTTGCGGGCGGCGTACGTCTCGGGGTCCGGGGCCCAACGGGGCTGCTTCGTCACCATGTCCGGATCTCCTCGCGGGCGCGGTCCGCTGCGTCGCCGCCGACCGAGATGGCGTCGATGGCGATCTGGATCGGAGCTGCGTAGGTGACGCGGTCACGTTCGAACGCACCGAGGAACAGGTCGGGTTCGGCGGCGGCGATGACCACGGTGGCGCGGTGCGGGGCGGACGCCGTCCGGAGACTTCCGCCGGAGAGAAGGGGACGGACCGCGCTCGGGTCCTCGCACCACAGCACCGAGATCCGAGGAACGGCCTCGTCGAAGGACGGGAGCTCCAGGCCGGCCGCACCGGAGAGCGCCCATCGCTGGCTTGAGGTGTCGGCGGCCGAGGCGAGCCGGCCGATGGTCGCCTCCCCGCTGAGCCGGATCGCACCCGGACGGTGGAGAACGCCGGAGGCGCCCGCTGCCTCCTCGACGATCTGGACCGGGTCGCCGTCGGTCCAGCCGTCGAGCCGGTCGGCCCACAGGTCGATGTCGGCAGCCACCTCGGCCGGATAGTCCTCGTCGAGGATCGCTCGCGCCGCGGCGGCGGCTGCTGGGGCGGCCAGCGGCGCGGCGCTCATCGTCAGGTCGAGGCCGGCTGCGGCGGTGATGTTCTGGAGCGTCGCGACCGACGGACTCACCTGCCCGTTGAGGATCCGATGGACGGTCGACGCGGACACACCGGCGCGCGAAGCCACCTGGCGCGCGTTGAGCCCCGAGTGCTCGATGCACTCGGCGATCAGCCGACCGACGTCGTGTTCCATATATGCAACCCTAGGACGATCTGTTGCATTTATGGAACAGGCGCGGCGGCGTACCTTTCTTCTAGGGTGTCCGCCATGAAACCGATCACGCTGCTTGTCGAGGGAGACTCGGACAAGGCTCTGGTGGCGGCGCTGGCGCCGCGCTACGGGGTGTACCTGGACGAGCTCGGGATCGAGCTCGTCTCGATGGGCGGCGCCGGGAACGCCGGGCGGTTCATCCGGGAGACGACGGCGGCCGGGCACCGGGTCGGCGGACTCTACGACGAGGCCGAGGAGCACTTCGTCACCAACGCCCTGGGGCGGCAGATCGGGGAGGACCTCTCCGGTCAGGGCTTCTTCGCGTGCCGACGCGACCTCGAGGACGAGATGATCAGAGCGATCGGCGCAGCGCGGATCGTCGAGATCCTCGAGGCCAACGGTGAGGGCGGCAAGTTCCGTACGCTGCAGAACCAGCCCGAGCACCGCGGCGAGGAGGTCGCCGACCAGCTGCACCGCTTCTTCGGTACCGCGTCAGGACGCAAGATCCGTTACGGCACGATCCTCGGCGAGGCCGTCGAGATCGAGTCGATCCCGGACCCGCTGGTCGGGCTGCTGACCTGGTGCTGGGGCTGACGCTCGGCCGGAGCTAGGGCTCCATGTCGTCGTGGACGACGACCCGGGAGAGCTCGATGGTGCCGTCGGGGCACTTCCAGAAGTGCAGGCGGCGGGCGCTGGGGGTGTGGATCTGCATCGAGACGCGGTAGCAGATCGCGCCGTCGTCACGGGACTGCGGCGCGGAGTTGCCCCCGACAGAGGTGCGCAGCTGGTGCAGCTCGCGGCCCGTCGACTGCTCCGCGAGGCCGGTGAGCACCTCCATGACCACGTCGGCGATCTTGTCGACGGCGATGCCCTCGAGCGTGTCGACGCTGTCGAGGAACCTCTCCCCGATCGCGAAGCCGGGCAGCGGGCGGGTGGGCTGCTCGCCGACCGGGATCCGGCGTGCCCAGGAGGCCTCGACCAGATGACGGAAGCCGCGCTCGCGGTCGGCGAAGACGGGCGGTGTGACCTCGGGCGGGGCGCTCCGCTGCTTGGCGCGGCGCAGCTGGGAGCGCATCCGGGCCAGCTCCGCGTCCCGGGTCTCGACCTGACGCGCGGCGCGCGCCAGGTCCTTGGCGAACTGCACCCGCTCGTTGCGCAGCCCGGAGACCTGGTCGCGGAGCTCGGTCAGCTCGGCCTCGAGGCGGGCCTTCTCGGCCTTGATCGCGGTGACTTGCAGCGACATCGACTGCACCGCTGCCTTCTTCGCCGGAGCGGGCTCCTGCGCGGGCGCCGGGTCGGATGCAGATGAGGGCCGGACAGCGCGGACCGGCTCTCCTCTGCGCCGCGGCATCATCGCGGGGCTCGGGGTCGCCGGCTTGGGAGGGGACGCCGGGGCGGTCTCAGGAACCGTCTCGACAGGCTCGGCCTCCGGGACCGTCGCCGCTGGTGCGGGCTCGGTCTCGACGTGCTCGGCGGGCGCAGGCGGCGGCGCATTCGGGTCGAGCCAGGGCGGGCCGCCCGCGTACAGGGCCAGCGCCTCGCGGGCCGTGTCGTGCTCGCCGACCTCGCGCAGCGAGAGCCGCCACTTGGGCCCGGTCGCGACGACCCGGGCGAGCACGATCTCACCCGGGGTGAGGAGGGCTTGGAGGTCGTCGTCGGGGTCGCCGGTCACGTCGGAGCGGAAGAGCTCGACGGTGACGTCGGGGTGCAGGCGAAGGTCCGCGGAGCCGGCCAGGACCGAGCGGACCTCGGCGGGGACGACCTCTCCGGCGGCGTACGTCTTCAACGCCTCTTCGGCGGTGGGGCGGATCTCCCGGATGTCGAGCCAGCGCGACTTCTTCTCCAGGACGCCGTCGACGTGCATCCCGGGCGCGAGAACGCGCTCGATCGGCACCCCGGCCTGGGCGAGCTGGGGTGGGATCGAGGCGAGATCGCCGGAGCCTAGGTCGACCAGCGCGCGCTCGCTCATGATCGAGAGGATCGTGCCGGCGCGGCGCTCGCGGGTCGAGGCGGTGCGGGCACTGTCGAAGAGGCCGGCCGCCGCGGCCATGTCGAGAGCGTCGTCGATGAGCTGCCCGGTGAGCTTGCGGCCCTCGGACTTGCTCCACGCGAACCGCAGCGGCGCCTGCTTCAGGTCGATGTTCCAGCCGAGGCCGACCGGGTAGACCCGTCCGGCGCCGCCGTAGACCTGGGTGCCCGGCGTCATCTTGTTCGAGAAGGCCCAGGTGTGGCCGCCGGTCGTCACCAGGTAGAGGTCGGCCAGGTCGCCGATCTCGGCGGCGATCCTCTCCACGTCGGCGTAGGGGTCGGTGTGTCCGGACGCGACCGTCACCACGACGGTCGGCTTCGTGCGGGCGTCGCCGTTGAGCAACGCCGCGAGCGCCTCGGCCTCGGACGTGTTCGTCACGCGCTTGATCGCAGACATGCCCCTCCTTTCATCAAACCTACAGCGAATGGAAAGCAGATCTACGGCAACGACCCGGCCCCTAGGGCAAGAGAGAACGGGGCATCATCGGTGACCTCTGGCGCGGGGACACGTGACGACCTCGGTCATTGCCCCCTGGGGTAGCGGTGTGTTTGCCGAACTGTGGCCTGCCGGGAACTGTCGGTGGTCCGGTGTACGATCGCCGCGCCTGCGAGAGCTTCGTTTCGAACAACCCTTTGCCAGCCATATGCCCCACTCATCCATGCCGGCCGTCGCCGAGATCCTGCGCCTGAGGGCTCCGTTGAGCCTGCAGGTCCTGCGCGCCGCGTTGAAGGGCAAGCGGGTGCTGCTGACCGAGGAGGAGCTGCTCTCCATCCTGGGCTCGGGCGGCTTCGTCGAGGGACCGCCGGGTCAGTGGAGCCTGGCTCCCACTCCGTCCCCGGCTGCCGCCTCTGCCTCTGCCTCGGCCCCGGCGCCTGCGCCGGCTCGGTTCAACCTGGCCTCGCTGGCCTCGCGTGCGGGGGTGGGGAGCGACGTACTCGTGAAGGTGCTCGAGACGCTCGTGACCGACCATCCCGAGGTCAACTGGGGCGCGCTGCGGGACCGGCTGGAGTTGGGGGCCGATGTCGCGGTCTCCGAGCGCACGCTCGGGCTACTGGAGGAGGGTGTGCGCCGCTTCGAGGTCGCCCGGCTGCGCGCGGAGAAGCAGCGGGCCGAAGAGCGAGCCCGAGAGGCGGAGCGGCGCCGTGAGCTCCAGCAGATGGCCGAGAGCGAGGTCGCGATGCTGCGTGCCGAGCTCGACGACGAGCGGCGGCGGGCGCACGACGCGGCCCTCGAGCGCGACCGGCTGCGGCAGGAGGCCGAGAAGCTGGTGGCGTTGAAGGAGCAGGAGACCGCCGCATGGGTGGCCACGGCCGCCGGCGGCTGGCTGCTCGACCTGGGCGCGCCCGAGACCTTCGGCGAGGAGAAGCTCCGTCAGGCGCTCGGCCAGCTCGAGTCGGCGCTGGTGGTGCTCAACGTCCCGGTCGCCGGCCGCGAGATCGAGGCCGTCGTGGTGCACCCCGGCGGGATCGCCGTGGTGGAGCAGTACGACATCCCCTCGACCGCCGGCGTGGTCTCGGTGCCGGCCGCGGGGGCCGCGGAGATCGACGGCCGCGCGCTCGAGGTCAGCGACCCGCGTGGCGAGGTGCTCGGTGCCGTACGTGTCCTGCAGAAGGCCGTGTCGCTCGACCTCGTCTACCTGCCCGTCGTCGCCTTCCAGGGGCCCGCTGATGCCGAGGGTGAGGACGTGCTCGTGTGCCTCACCGCCGAGGTCGATCTCGCCGTGGACGACCTGCTCCACTCCCAGGCGTCGCGGGTCTCGGCCGACGACGCCATCGCCCTGTTGGCCAAACTAGGCGTCCCCGACCTGCCCGAGCCGCCCTCAGGCTTCTGACCTCCTGCCGAGACGTCAGGTAGGTCGGCCGAGACGTCAGGTAGGTCGGTCGAGACGGCACACAGATGCCCTCTCGGCCGACGAGAGTGACGCCTCGGTCGACGGGAGTGACGTCTCGGCCTGCGGGGGCGACTTCTCGGCAGTTTTCAGAGCAGGCCGGCGGCGCGGGCCGCCTCGGCGTACGCGGCGGCCAGGGTCGGGACGGTCTCGTGGGCGTTGAGGCCTGACGGGTTCGGCACGACCCAGAGGTCGGCGCCGGCCAGCGGCTCCGGCTGGCGGCCCTGCTTGGCCTTGGGGCGGTTGAAGGCGGTGCGGTAGGCGGTGATCCCGGCGATCGCGACGACGTTCGGTTTCCGCCGTGCGACCAGGGAGAACAGCTCGGCGCCGCCCTCCTTGAGCTCGGCGTTGGTGAGCTCGGAGGCCTTGGCGGTGGCGCGGCGGACGATGTTGGTGAAGCCGATGCCTCGCGCCCGGAAGTAGTCGCGGTCCTCGGCCGTCATGCCCGCAGAGGCGTCGATGGGACGCGTGGTGATCCCGGCGCGGAAGATCGCGGGGTAGAACCGGTTGAGCGGGTGCGCGAAGTGGGTCTGCGTCGCCGCGGTCCACAGGCCGGGGTTGATGCCGACGAAGAGGAGGCGCAGGGGCTGGTCGTCTGCGGGGAGAAGGTCGGGGACCGAGGCGCCGTAGTAGGTCTGGAGCTCGGCCTGGGTGAAGCGGGCCACGCCGTGATCATCCCATCCGCATCTTCCCGTCCGCGCAGCTGCCCAGATGCCGGGGCCTGCCCGTGGGAGTGCAACGGCTTGGTGCCGCGGGGAGTATTTGAGATATGCACCCCAAGCGTCTCCTCCCACTCGCACTCGCTGCGACGGCGCTCATGGTCGCGGCCTGCGGCACTCCCGAGGAAGCGACGGACCCAGGGGCCTCGCCCTCGGCCTCCGCGCCGGCCTCGTCTCCGCCGCCCAAGCCGAAGCCACAGCCGGAGCCGTCCCGGCCGCCGAGCTCGGAGAAACCCGTCCGCGGCATCGTCTCCGCCGGCGGCGCGGCCGAAGGCAGCCTGGAGACGACCGCGACGCCGCTTCCCGACAAGGCCGCGATCGAGGCGTACGCCGCCACCCTCGGGACCTCGCTCCAGACTCCGTTCACCACGAAGGCGACCACGCTGCTCGCGCACGTCCCGGCAGGCCAGCGGCTCTATGCCCAGACCGTCTACGACGGCTGCGAGTCCCCGGACCCGGCGACGATCACGGCTCGTACGACCGGGAGCGACGTGGTCCTCGACGTCGCCGCGCCGAAGGGCACCAACATCCAGTGCCTGGTCGCCGAGCGGTCGGTCGCCTTGCTATCCACTCAGGAGGGGCCGGTCGGCTAACGTTCCTCGCGTGAGGGAGCCGTGGAACACGTTCGTCGAGGGCGACAACCTCGATGTGCTCCGGGCGCTCGCGAAGGCGGGGGAGAAGTTCGACCTGATCTACATCGACCCGCCCTACAACACCGGCAGCCTCTTCGCCTACCAGGACGATCGGCGCGGTGAGGACGGCCGCCGGGCCGGACGCCACGACGCCTGGGTCGCGATGATGAGGCCTCGGCTGGAGGCGGCCAGCGCCGTCATGTCGGACCGCGCGGCGATCTACGTCTCCATCGACGACAACGAGGCCGCTCATCTGAAGGTCCTGATGGATGAGGTCTTCGACGAGCGCAACCGGTTCGCGCAGATCGTGGTCAACCTCAACCCCAAGGGCCGCCAGCTCGGCAACGGGTTCGCGACCTCCCACGAGTATCTGCTGGTCTATGCCAAGGACGCCCGGTCCTGCGCACTGGAGTCGAGCATCCCCGAGGCCGTCAACGAGCGGGACTTCCCGCTGGTCACCGACGACGGGCGCCACTACCGGCGGCTGCCGCTGCGCAACACCAACAAGAAGTTCAACCCGGCGACGGCCAAGTCGCTCCACTTCCCGGTGTGGGGCGATCCCGACTCCGGTCGCGTCGCCGTCGAGCCGTTCACCGGTGCTCAGGAGATCTGGCCGGTCTTCGGTGACGGCCGTCCGGCGGTCTGGCGGTGGAGCGCCCCACTGATCGCGGCCCGTCCCGACGACCTGATGTGCCGTCGCGTACGCGGGAAGCTGGGGGAGCGGGTCGACGTCTATCAGCGCGACTGGCTCTCCCGCGATGCCTCCGGCGACGCGAGACGCAAGAAGCTCACCACGATCTGGCTGGCCGAGGAGATCGGCTCGACAGACTCCGCCGTCGCGGAGCTGAAGTCGCTGGTGGGGCCACTGTTCGAGTCGCCGAAGCCGACCGGTCTGATCAGGCGGATCCTGGCCACGATGCCGCTCGACGCGAGAGTCCTCGACTTCTTCGCCGGTTCCGGGACCACCGGCCACGCGGTCGCGCTGGCCAACGTGGAGGACGGGGCGCGGCGTACGTGCTGGTCCGTCCAGATCGCCGAGCCGACCCGGCCCGGCTCGAACGCGGCCAAGGCGGAGATGGCGTACGTCTCCGACATCACCCGCGCGCGACTGCGGGCCGTGGTCGCGGCCCACGGGAACGGCGGCGCGCAGGGGTTGGTCGAGCGTGGTCTGGGTGAACTCCTCGAGACATCTGGTAACTCCGTTACGCAGGGTGCGTAAAACGCGGCATCGTCAGGGGGCGACCGAACACCTCACCTCGGGAGCCCCCCATGAAACTCCGTGGCCTCTTCATCCTCGCCTGCGGCGCCCTCGTGCCGCTCACGACTCCGGCGGCTGCGCACGCCGAGTCCTACTCCCAGTCGCTCACGACCGCGATCGGCGACCTTCCCGTCGCGGCCGAGAACCGCACCGGCTACAACCGTGACCTCTTCCAGCACTGGATCGACGCCGACGGCGACGGCTGCAACACCCGTTACGAGGTGCTGATCGCGGAGGCCGACGAGGCCCCCACGGTCGGCTCCGGCTGCTCGCTGTCGGGCGGACGCCGGTACTCCTATTACGACGGTCTCTCCTGGACCGCGACCAGCGACGTCGACATCGACCACATGGTCCCGCTCGCCGAGGCCTGGGACTCCGGGGCCCGCACCTGGACCTCGACCGAGCGGCGCGCCTACGCCAACGACCTCGGCTACTACGGCTCGCTGGTCGGCGTCACCGACAACGAGAACCAGGAGAAGTCCGACGCCGACCCCGCCGGGTGGATGCCCGACCTCCAGAAGTGCCGCTACCTGAAGGAGTACGTCTCGGTGAAGATCAGGTGGGGTCTCTCCATCGACAGCACCGAGAAGTCGGCCCTCACCGATCTCACCTCCGCCAACGGCTGCGGCGGCCAGGCCGTCTCGGTGACCCTCGCCCGATAGGTGACCGTGTTGGTTTCGACACGCTCGGCCGTGGACGGCCTCGCGGCTCAACCAGCGGGCGACCGCCGGTTGAGCGTCGTGTCGAAACCAACACAGTCGCTCCTCGATAGGATCACGTCATGCGCCTTGCTGCTCCACGAGTCACCCGTGAGCAGATGCGTTCCGACGTACGCCGCCGGCTGGCGCGGCTGAAGTCGAAGCGGTGGCACGTGGTCCAGGCCGCCGGGGCGGCCGGGGTGGCGTGGTTCATCGCCGCCGGTCTGCTGGGCCACGTCCAACCCGTCTTCGCGCCGATCGCGGCGGTGGTCAGCCTCGGCACCTCCTACGGCCAGCGCCTGCGGCGGGTGACCGAGGTGACCATCGGGGTCGCGCTCGGGGTCTTCCTGGGCGACGTCGTGGTCCAGGTCATCGGCGAGGGTGCCTGGCAGATGACCCTGGTGGTCGCGATGGCGATGGCGGTGGGCATCTTCATCTCCTCCGGTCAGGTCTTCCGCAACCAGGCCGCGGTGCAGTCGATCTTCGTGATGGGTCTGCTGCCGACTCCCGGTGCGGCGTTCACGCGCTGGACCGATGCGTTGATCGGTGGCGCGGTCGCGCTGGTGGCCGCCTCGATCGTGCCCGCCGCGCCGCTGCGGCGCCCCGGCGAGCAGGCGGCCGTCGTGGCCAAGAAGATCGCCTCGCTGCTGCGTGCCGCCGGCCAGGTGATGCTCGACGCGGACGCGGTCCACGGACTCAAGGTGCTCGCCGACGCGCGTGCCACCGACCCGCTCATCCGCGAGCTGCAG
This sequence comes from Nocardioides sp., assembly GCF_014360585.1. Lineage (GTDB taxonomy): Bacteria > Actinomycetota > Actinomycetes > Propionibacteriales > Nocardioidaceae > Nocardioides. Next base: position 42,719 of record NZ_JACIXG010000016.1, on the reverse strand, counting down.
GACGCCTCCGACGAGGGCATGTCGGTGCTGGCCGTCTCGCCGTTCCGGTTCCGACATCGAAGCCACGTGCATCGAATGGCCGAGCTCGTCGAACCGCTCGACCGCGCGCTGCGGAGCACTCGAGTGCTGGTGCGGCGGGCGGCGGTCTCGGCCTACCGCGGCGACGTGGTGCCCGAGAGCTACTACCAGCTGGCCTTCGGGCTCGCCGACGCCGTCGACGTCGTCGAGGCCGAGCTCGCCGCGGGCCGAACTCCGGACGGACTGAGCCATGAGGCCAGGTCGGTGCTGATGGCGATCGGTGAGCAGTCGGCCGAGGTGGAGCGTACGGAATCGCTCAACGCCGAGGTCATCCTCGTCCAGATCCGCTCGATCATCGTCGACCTGCTCGGGGTCACCGGGATGGGGCAGTTCGAGGCGACCGACGCGCTGCCGCCGCTGCCGCCGCGCTGACCGGGTCCGTCAGATCGACCCGCGCAGGTCGCGTACGACCGAGTCGACCACCGCGACCAGGTCACCCTCGGTGGACGCGGCGATGGCGCGTTGTCGCTGGTAGGAGGCGCCTTTGTGGATGATGTCGTGCACCCCGGCGAGCTCCTTCTCGCAGCCGAGACGCGCGGCCACCGGCTCCAGCCGCACCAGCAGGTCGGCGAGGTCCTCGGTGACCGGCCGCTCCTCGGAGGCGCCGTTGAGGATCACGATCGCGTCCAGGCCGTAGCGGGCGGCGCGCCACTTGTTCTCCTGGACGTGCCACGGCGGCATCGTGGCCACGGGCTCCCCGGCCGCGACCCGGGCATCCAGGTCGACACAGAGGCAGTGCGCCAGCGCGGCGATCGCGGCCAGCTCCTGGATGGTGGCGACCCCGTCGCAGATCCGGTTCTCGATGGTGCCGAGCCGGGGCGAGGGCCGGATGTCCCAACGGATCTCGCTGATGTCGTCGATCACGCCGGTGATCGTCTGGTCCGAGACGTACGCCTCGAACTCCTCCCACGCCGCGAACTGGAACGGCAGCCCGGCCGTCGGCAGCTGCTGGAACATCAAGGCCCGGTTGGAGGCGTAGCCGGTGTCCACGCCAGCCCAGATCGGCGACGACGCCGACAGCGCCTGGAAGTGGGGGTAGTAGGTCAGCAGGCCGTTGAGCACCGGCAGCACGCGCTCGCGCGACGGCATCCCGACGTGCACGTGCACGCCCCAGATCAGCATCTGCCGGCCCCACCACTGGGTGCGGTCGATCAGCTCCTGGTAGCGATGCCCGGCGGAGAGCTCCTGCGTGGTCCAGGAGGCGAACGGGTGGGTCCCGGCGCCGAAGAGGTCCACGCCGAGGTCGTCGCCGGCGCTCACGACTCCGGTGGTCGTCTCCCGGATCTGGTCGATCGCCTCCTCGACGCTCTCGCAGACCCCGGTGACGATCTCCACGGTGTTGCGCAGCAGCTCCTTGTGGATCCGCTCGGGGTTGGGAACCCGTGCCTTGGCCCGGGCGAAGAGGTGGTCGGCGACGTTGACCAGGTCCCTGGTCTCGCGGTCGACGAGCGCGAGCTCCCACTCGACGCCGAGCGTCGGCCGGGGGGAGGGATGGAAGTCGATCCGCATGTAACGAGCGTTCCTTGAGCGGGCGCGTTTGTCGAGCACCCTGGATGCTGTCGTTCACCGGCCCGGTGGCACTCTGTGACGGTGGATGCGCGCGACGTGAGCATGACTCTGGACTTCTGCCTCCGCGTCGGTGAGCTGCTGATCTCGACCGGCGCCGGGGCAGCCGACGTGACCGCGACGATGAGGTCGCTCGCCCAGCACCTGGGCCTTCGCGAGGCCGAGGTCGACGTCACCTACACCAGCCTCTCGATGAGCTACCAAGGCGATCCAGAGGCGATCCCGGTGCACACCACCCGCCAGGTCAAGCACCGCACCATCGACTACGACCACCTGACCGCCGTCGACCACCTGGTCCGCCAGGTCGTACGCGACGAGGTGGACCTCCAGGGTGCCCGGATCGCGCTCGGTCGGATCATCTCCGGTGGTCACCGCCGGCCGCGCTGGGCCGTGACGCTCGGCATGGCGACGATGGCCGCGGCGTTCACGGTCTACGTCGGGGGTCAGGTCGGTGTCGTCGTCCTCGCCTTCATCTCAGGTGCCACGATCGACCAGCTGCAGCACTACCTCCACCGCCGCTGGCGGCTGCCGCTCTTCTACCTGCAGGTCGCCGGCGCCGGCGTGGCCACGCTGCTGGCGGTCGTCGCCGCTGCGCTGCCGCTGGAGCTGAACGTCTCCACCTCGATCACCGCCAACATCACCGTGATGCTGGCCGGGATCAGCTTCATGGGTGCGCTGCAGGACGCGCTCACGGGATTCCACGTCACCGCCAGCGCCCGGATCCTGGAGGCGCTGGTCTCCACGGCGGGGATCATCGCCGGGGTCACCGGTGGACTCGTGTTCGCGGGCGCGGTCGGCGTGCCGATCCACGGAGCGATGGCGAGCAGCGTCACCTCGCTGCAGTCGATCACCCTGGCGGCCGTGGGCGGTGCGGTCGGCGCCGCGGCCTTCGCGTACGCGGCGTACGCGCCCAAGCGGACGCTGGCGCCGATCGCGGTCATCGCCGCTGTCGCCGTGATCCTGTCGATGGTCGTACCCGGCGACATCGGCCGGACGTGGCGGGTGACGGTGGCCGCCCTCTTCATCGGTCTGATCGCCTACTCGGTCGCCACCCGGCTGAAGGTGCCGCCGCTGGTCATCGTGGTCTCCTCGGTCGTGCCGTTCCTGCCCGGCTACTCGATCTACCGCGGGCTCACCATGCTCGCCCAGGAGACGCCGGCGACCACCTCGGTCGGTCTGGTCGCCCTCTTCACCGCCGCCTCCGTCGCGCTGGCGCTCGCCTCCGGCGTCTACCTGGGCGAGTTCATCGCCCAGCCCCTCAGCCGCCGGTCGTGGCGCATCGAGACGCGTCTGTCCGGGCCGCGCCTGGTCGGTCCGCTGCGGAAGGAACGAACCGCTCCGGTGTCGGCGGCAGAGCCCGACTCATAGGCTCATAGTCCGGCGAGCACCTCGAACCAGCGCTCAGGGGTCGCGTCGTACGGCGCCTGGCTCTCCTTGACCGCGAGATAGACGCGCTCGGCGGAGTCCTCGGTCATCGAGATGATCTCGGGCGGATAGCCGTACTCGATCTGGTGGTGCTCGAACTCGTCCTGGTCGTCGATGTAGACCGAGCCGTCGAACTTCTTGACGACGTCGAGGTCCAGGTCGATGCAGGTCACCGTCGAGTCCTGCCACACCGGCGGGGTGCACATGTCGACGTAGATCTGCGAGGTCACTCGCCCGTTCGGCCGGTTGAAGGCGGGGAAGTGGGCGGCATCATGGTGGGGGACCAGGGTGACCGAGTCCCAGTCGGCGACCCAGTCTCGCCCAGGGCGGGCGAACTCGGTGCCGACCGGGTGGCCGATCCACTCGCCGTGCTCGTCCTCGCCGAGGTAGAGGCCCGTGAAGGACCAGTGAGGCCGGCCACCCCACTTCGTGAACTCGACACGAACAGGATGACCGGCCTCGAAGCGCATGGCGCTCAGTCTAGGAGCGTGTGCGGGCCTCAGCCGCTCTTCTTGGGCATGACGTACTTGGCCCCCAGCGCGATGAGGTCCTGGTAGCGCGAGCCGGTGAACTTGCCGAAGTTGTGGATCACGTGGGCGTCGAGGCCGACGAGCACGCGGGCCTGCTTCTTCTCGATGCCCTTGATGATGATCTCGGCGGCGCGGGCAGGCTCCATCTTGGCGAGCTTCTCGTCGAAGAACTTCGCGGTCGCGGCCTGGTCGTCCTTGGCCGAGACGCGGGCGCTGCGGGCGACCGCGGTCTTGATGCCGCCGGGGTGGACGGAGGTGACGCCGACGTTGTGACCGTCGATGAGCATCTCCTCGCGCAGTGCCTCGGTGAAGCCGCGCACGGCGTACTTGGCTGCGTTGTAGAAGGCCTGGTCGGGCATCGAGACCAGCCCGAACAGCGAGGAGATGTTCACGATGTGCGCGTCGCCGGACTCGATCAGGGCCGGCAGGAAGAACTTCGTGCCGTGCACGACGCCCCACCAGTCGATGCCCATGATCCAGTCGATGTCCTCCCAGTCGAGGTCGTTGACCCGACCGGAGAGCGCGACACCGGCGTTGTTGATCACCACGTTGACCGTGCCGAAGTGGGCGATGACGCCCTCGGCGTACGTCTTGAACGCCTCTCGGTCGGCCACGTCGAGCTTGTCGGACTTGATCCCGCGGGCTCCGGTCTGCTTGGCGAGCTCGACGGTCTCGGCCAGCCCGGCCTCGTTGACGTCGGAGAGCGCCAGGCGGGCGCCGCGGCCGGCGAGGTCGACCGCGAGGGCGCGGCCGATCCCGGATCCGGCTCCGGTGAGTACGACTACCTTGTCGTCGAAGGACTTCATGCGGGAACACTCTCCTCATTGGTGGTCGAGCTTGTCGAGACGGTCGAGACCGTCGGGCTTGTCGAGGCCGCGGTGACGACGTACTTGTCGACGTCGAACTTGCTGGTCAGGTGGCGGAACAGGAACGTGAAGGTGGGCCACAGGGTGGTGTTGCGGCCGTGCTCGTCGAGATACCACGACGCGCAGCCGCCCTCGGACCAGACCGTGTTCGCCATCTTGCGCTGCAGGTCGTCGTTCCAGGCGGAGGTGGCGTCCTCGGTGGGTTCGACCGCAGCGTAGGCGTTGGTGCGCATGGTGCGGATCGCGTCACGGACGTAGGCCACCTGCGACTCGATCATGTAGACCATCGAGGAGTGGCCCAGGCCGGTGTTCGGGCCGACGATGAAGAAGAGGTTGGGGAACTCGGGGACCGTGGTGCCCTTGTAGGCGCTCATCCCGGTCTCCGCGAACCGCTCCGCCATCGTGCGGCCCTTGCTGCCGGTGAGAGTGTGGGCGATCGGGAGGTCGGTGGTGTAGAAGCCGGTCGCCACGACGAGGACGTCGATCTCGCGGGTCGTGCCGTCCTTGGCGACGATCGCGTTCTCGCTCACCCGGGCGATGCCGTCGGTGATCAGGTCGACGTTGTCGGCGGCCAGCGCCGGGTAGTAGGCGTTGGAGATCAGCGTGCGCTTGCAGCCGAGGGTGTAGTCGGGGGTGACCTTGCGGCGCAGCTCGGGGTCCTTGATGCCGCGGCGGATGTTGTTCTGCGCCATCAGCTGGTGGGCCAAGGTGAGCTTGGGCTGGACGGCGAGGCCGAGGACACGGACCTCGAGGCCCCAGTAGACCGCCGCCCGGGCGAGCCGCTGGACGCCGGGGACGTGGCGGAAGGCGGCCTTCTCGAGCTTGGAGTAGCGATGCTCGTTGCGGGGGAGGACCCACGGCGCGGTGCGCTGGTAGACGTCGAGGCGCGCCGCCTTCTTCTGGATCTCCGGGACGATCTGGATCGCGCTGGCGCCGGTGCCGATCACCGCGACCCGCTTGCCGGTGAGGTCGGTGTCGTGGTTCCACTGCGCGGAGTGGAAGATCTCGCCCTGGAAGCCCTCGATGCCCTCGATGTCGGGCAGTTTCGGCTCGCTGAGGGCGCCGGGGCCGGCGATGAGGGTGGTCGCTGCGTACGTCTTCTTGCCGGTCCTGCCTTCGGTCTCGACGAGCCAGCGCTGCTGGGTCTCGTCCCAGGTCGCGGCGGTCATCGCGGTGTCGAAGACGAAGCGGTCCAAGGTGCCCGAGTTCTCGGCGACCTTCTTGATGTACGCCTCGATCTCCGGCTGGGGCGAGAAGCTCATCGACCAGTCGGGGTTGAGCGCGAAGGAGTAGCTGTAGAGCTGGCTGGGCACGTCGCAGGCGGCACCGGGATAGGTGTTGTCGCGCCAGGTGCCGCCGACGCCGGAGCCCTTTTCGATGACGACGAAGTCGCGCTCGCCGTCCTCCTCGAGCTTGATCGCCGCGCACAGGCCTCCGAAGCCGGCACCGACGATCAGGTGGTCGACGGGGGTGAGGTCAGCAGTGGTCATACCGAGAGTATTCTTGCCTATTGAACAGATGTCAATAGAATGGTTCGCATGAGCCAACGGACGAGACTGACGCCCGAGCAACGTCGTGAGCAGCTGCTCGACCTGGGTGTGCGCCTCTTCGCGAACCACTCCCTCGACGAGATCTCCATCGACGTGGTGGCGCGCGAGGCCGGCATCTCGCGCGGGCTCCTCTACCACTACTTCGGCGACAAGATGGCCTTCCGTGAGGCGGTCGTTCGGCGTGCCGCCGAGGCCCTCGTCGCTCAGACCGCGCCGCCCGAGACCGGGGAGCCGGTCGAGCGCCTGCTGGCATCGATGACCGCGTATGTGGACTTCGTCGACGCCAACTACGAGGGGTACGTCTCGATGGTCCGCGGCGCCGCGAGCGATCCGGTCCTCCGCGCGATCTACGACGAGGCCTTCGGAGCCCTCGGGACCCGGATCTTCGAGGCCGACGTCGACTTCGTCGTCGACAGTCCTGCTGCCCGGCTGATCGTCAGGGGCTGGCAGGCGATGTCGGAGGAGATGGTCTTGTCGTGGAAGGCAGATGCGGCCGGGTTGTCGCGCGAGGAGCTGTTGGGGGTGCTGGCGGGGTCGCTGCCGGTGTTGCTGGAGCTGCTGGGGTCGGGGTGACTGCGGGGCGTGTAACACGTCGTTCGTAGGACTATCCGGTCGTTATAAAAGGCGAGTAGTACTACGAACGACGTGTTACACGAGTGCGTGCGGCCGGAGGTGGAACCTTTCCGGGCGCACCGGACATAGAGGGTGCGTGAGAGGTAGTGAGTCCCAGAGCTTCGGGCTCGTGGTGACCGAAGACGACAGCGGTCTGGCGGAGCGTCTGCGCCGGGGCGACCACGAGGCGATGGCGGAGCTGTTCGGGCGCTATGCGGACCCGGTCTACAACTTCTGCTTCCGTCGCGTGGCTTCCTGGAACCTCGCCGAGGACGTGATGTCCCAGGCGTTCCTGGAGGTCTGGCGGGTGCGGGAGCGGGCGGTCGCCTACGACGGCTCGCTGATGCCGTGGCTCTACACGGTCGCCGAGAACGTCTGCCGCAACGCCACCCGTGGTGCCCGCCGGCAGAACGCGCTGGCGGGCAGGCTGCAGCTGGTGCGCCTCGAGGACGCCGAGGACCATGCGGACGGAGTCGTACGCCGCCTCGACGAAGAGCGCCGGATGGCCGAGCTCCTCGCGGCGGTCGACCGGCTCAGCCGCAAGGACCGTCAGATCCTGATGCTCATCGCCTGGGACGGCCTCTCGTATCTGCAAGTTGCCCAGGCACTCGACATTCCTGTCGGGACCGTACGCAGCCGGCTCTCCCGCGCACGCAAGCGGGTCGCCGCGCTCATGGGTGAAGGGGAGAAGTGATGACCGGAATTCCTGAACGCAGTCTGCGCCCCCACGTGAAGGCGCGGCGAGAGGCGGAGCTGATGCAGGCGATCTCGCAGGAGAGTCGTACGAAGAGGTGGACGGTGCCCGTCGCGGCTGCCGCCGCGGTGGCGGTCATGGCGGCCGGGGGTGTCGTGGTCGCCCAGCAGACGACGTTGCTGAGGGGCGACGAGCAGGCGGCGGGTCCGCTGGAGAAGTCGGGCGAGACGTCGGCGGAGCCGTCGCCGGTGCCCGACCGGGTGGTCACGCCGGTGAAGACCCCTGGGGGCGACGCGACGGCTCTGTGGCCAGCGGCCTTCAACGGCCCTGGCGCCTCGTGGTCTCGCGACCTCCCGGTGCTTCAGGAGTATCGAGACATCCTCGCCGAGCACCTCGATCCCACCGGGCAGCATCTCGACAAGACTGTCTCCAACATGCAGGGCGGCGAGGCCGGCAGCGGGCGCACCATCGGCACGAAGCTGGGGTGGACCGTCGAAAGCGAGGACGGTCTGGGGATGGTTCAGCTGGCCGTCGGGTCCGGCTGGGATGGGGTCGGCTTCCTGTGCGAGGACCCCGGTTGGACCTGTGATGACGTCGATCATCCAGGGGCAAAGTCGGCGAGAATCGCGACGCGTGACGGCGTACGCACCTATGCCGTCGAGCGCTCCGACGGGACGGTCGTCGCGATCACTCTCGACTCGCTGTTCGGCAACAACTCGACGATCCCCGTCTCCGGAGTCGACCTCGGCGAGAAGGAGGTCATGGCGGCCGCAGCCGACCCCCGGCTGGTCGTCCCGGAGCTGGATGTTCCGCCTGCGGTCGACGCCAAGGAGCTGGGCAGGATCGCACGGAAGACGCTGGTCCCGCCTGGAACCCCGGCGAAGTGGTTCGACGGCATGCCGACGCGCTTCGACCATGAGGCGTACGTCGCTCTGACCGAAGTCAAGAAGGACACTGACGGCTTCTCCGGCGGGGAACCGGGCCTTGTCGAAGTACGGCTGGAGGAGACGCTCAACCCGATCCAGATGGACAAGGCGTGCCGCCGCGCCGACTACAAGAGCTGCATCATCCGCACCGTCGACGGCAACGAGGTCTTCATCGGGCTCGGCAAGAAGCGCCGCTGGATGGGCAAGCCCGCCGACCCGGTGAACCTCGTCGTCTTCCAGGGCCCCGTCTACACCGTCAGCGTGTACGGCGACAGCGCGATCCCGGTGGACCGCGCCGTCGACTTCGTACTCGACCAGAGGTGGCAGCCGGAGGGCTGAGCGAGGGCTGAGGGCCGACTCCGCGGCGTTGGGATCGGCGGAGCGGTAAGGAGCTGTAACACGTCGTTCGTAGGACTATCCGGTCGTTATAAAAGGCGAGTAGACCTACGAACGACGTGTTACACGAACGCGCGCACACCCCTGAGGGTGTTCGCTATGCTCCGCGGGCCAGGCTCCGGGAGTGTCCGTGAGCCGGCTCTTCTCAAGGAGTCCCCCATGTCATGGATTTCCGCCGCTCGAGGCGCGCGTATGACGCGCCTCGTCGGTGCAGTAGCACTGGTCGCGGCTGTGCTCACCCCGGCTGCGAGCGGCGCCCCGAGCGCGTCGGCCGCGACCGCGCCTCCGTCGATCGCCTCGACCTCTTACCCGAAGTTCGTCGCGCCCGCCTCGATGCGCTGGCGCGGCACGCACTGGAGTGCCACCCCGCCCTTCCGGTGGAAACCGACGACCACCGCAGGCGTCGCGAAGTACCAGGTGCAGACCTGGCACGGCAAGCGGACGGGGTCGATGGTCGGCACCGATTCCATGGGCTCTGGTTACCGGTCGACCATCGCCAACTACGCAGCCTCGCGCACCTCGGTCGCGGGGCACATCTACTCCGGTGACCAGATCTGTCGTCGCGTACGCGCCGTCAACAGCGCCGGGACGACGGGCAGATGGTCGGGGTGGAAGTGCAGCCACGCTCCGCTCGGCACGGAGGAGTTCGTGCAGGGCGGCTTCGACGATCGTGTCTTCCACTACTACGTGCACAACAACGGGGCCTCGAACAATCCCCTCCGGTCGGCGAGTTATCGCGCCAAGGGCGTCCGGGTCAAGGTGCGCACCGGCCCCAAGTACGGCAAGGCGAGGATCCTCGTCGGGTCGACGTTGCTCGGCACGGTCAACGGCTACGCGACCAAGTACGGTTACAAGACCGTGACGCTGCAGAAGTCCGCCAACCTGACCGGCGGGATCAAGGTCCGGGCTATCTCCGCTGGCACCCGCCCGTTCCGGTTCGTCGGGTTGTGGGCGCTGCGCTCGACCACGCCGCTGGGCTCGAGCAAGGTGGTTCCCTAGCAACCGCGAAACTGGTCCGAGCTGGCCCCGAATCCGGTCGCGAGCCCTGACACCACGCCCCCGCGGATGACCGCGTTCTCGGTGTCGCCTGTCTTCCCGGCGACGCGGAACCGTTACGGCACCTACACCGTCAAGGCGTCGTGGCGAGGCAGCGACAACGTCAAGGTCGCCGGCTATGAGGTGGCCGCGAAGTGGGGCGGCCAGACCTCCTATGTCCAGGGCGGTACGTCCACGACGACCAGCACTTCGATGCCGGTGGGTGTCGACTGGTCGGGTTCAGCGAGCTGCCACCGGATCCGGGCGTACGACGCGGCCGGGAACTACTCGGCGTGGACGAGCTGGAAGTGCTCCCATGCGCCGATCACGCCGATGGACGGGAACTGGACCATCGGCGCCGGGTCTCCTGCGGGAGGCAAGATCTGGACCTCCGTGCGAGGGCTCGACGAGTACGGCAAGCCGGCACGTACCACCGAGCGCTACTCGGCCAAGAAGCTGCGGATCCAGTACCGCGTCGGACCTACCCGGGGGCGAGCCAAGGTCTACGTCGGGTCCACCTACTTCGGCACGATCAACGCGTACGCCAGCACGGTCGGCAACCGATGGACCACGCTCACCGGCAGCCGTGAGGTGCACGAGCGGATCCGCTTCGTCCCGATCACGGCCAAGGACGTCTTCATCGGCAAGGTGTACGTCATCCCGGACGTCACCAAGCAGCTCGACCCGGCGCCGACCCGCGGTTAACTTGGTTCGCTGATCTCCAGATACGACGGGACGTTCTCGTCGGTCTGCCGCGTGGCAGCCGACAAGAACGTCCCGTCGTATCTGTCGGGGTGTCAGGCCTTGACGGCGGCCTCGAGCTGGTCGAGGGCCCAGTGGAGGTCCTCCTCGGTGATCACCAGGGGCGGCGCGAGGCGGATGGTGGAGCCGTGGGTGTCCTTGGCGAGTACACCGCGGGCCAGGAGGCGCTCGCAGATCTCGCGACCGGAGCCGACGGCCGGGTCGATGTCGACGCCGGCCCACAGGCCGCGGGAGCGGAAGCCGACGATGCCATTGCCGACCATCGCCATCAGCCGGTCGTGCAGGACCTTGCCCAGCGACTCGGCGCGGGCCTGGAACTCACCGGTCTCGAGCAGCTCGACGACGGCGGTGCCGACGGCGCAGGCGAGCGGGTTGCCGCCGAAGGTGGAGCCGTGCTGGCCGGGGCCGATCACGCCGAGGACGTCCTTGTCGGCGACGACCGCCGAGACGGGGACGATGCCGCCGCCGAGCGCCTTGCCGAGGATGTACATGTCCGGCTTCACGCCGGCGTGGTCGCAGGCGAAGGTGTAGCCGGTGCGGCCGAGGCCGGCCTGGATCTCGTCGGCGGCGAAGAGCACGTTCTCGCGGGTGCAGAGCTCGCGCAGCCCGATCAGGAAGTCGTCGGCAGGGATGACCACGCCGGACTCGCCCTGGATCGGCTCGACCAGGACGGCCACCGTGTTGGGGGTGATGGCGGCCTCGATCGCGGTGAGGTCGGCGTAGGGGACCATCACGAAGCCGGGGGCGAACGGGCCGAAGCCGTCGCGCGCTTCGGCGTCGTCGGAGAAGCCGACGATGGTGGTGGTGCGGCCGTGGAAGTTGCCGGCCATCACGATGATCTCGGCCTGGTCGGCGGGGACGCCCTTGACGTCGTAACCCCACTTGCGGGCGACCTTGATGGCGGTCTCGACGGCCTCGGCGCCGGTGTTCATCGGCAGCACCATGTCCTTGCCGCACATCGCGGCCAGACGCTCGGTGAACTCGGCGAACTGGTCGTGCACGAAGGCGCGGGAGGTCAAGGTGACCTTGTCGAGCTGCTCACGGGCCGCGGACAGCAGAGCGGGGTGGCCGTGACCGAAGTTCAGCGCGCTGTAGCCGGCCAGCATGTCGACGCAACGGCGACCGTCGACGTCGGTCACCCACGCGCCCTCGGCGTGGCTGATCACCACCTCGAGAGGGTGGTAGTTGTGCGCGGAGTGCGCCTCGGCGGCGGCGAAGGCGGCGGGGGTCAGGCTGGTCGCAACGGTGTCCTGAGCTTCGTTGAGCAGGGTCATCGCACTCCTCCATCTCATGGGGTGTTCTGGTGATCTGAGGCGAGATCATCTGATTGTCAGACAATCCTACGATCAGGGTACGCCAGATGTCCTATCGCTGTCGCCATGTCGTCGGCCGGCCAGCGGTGCTTGTCGCCGTGCCTGGATCCGGGTGGCGGCGGCCCGGCGGCGTACGTCTTGATTTGTCTCTGGTGTATGGCGGCTCGTAACCTTGTTCGGTCGTGACTCCTGCCGCGTCCTGATCATTCGCACGGTCAGGGGCGCAGATCCGGATGACTGTCGCTGGGAACTCCCGGGGACAGGGCAAGCCGGGCCGTGTTCGTCAGAAGCCACGCAGCAACATCCCGCTCTGCACCCGCTGAGCGGGCACTACGAACTAAGAAGGCACACGTGCGTACTTACGCTCCCAAGCCGGGCGACATCGAGCGCGCCTGGCTCGTGATCGACGCGGCCGATGTCCGTCTCGGCCGCCTCGCCGTCCAGACCGCTGAGCTCCTCCGGGGCAAGCACAAGCCGATCTTCGCGCCCAACGCGGACACCGGCGACTTCGTCATCATCATCAACGCCGAGAAGGTCTCCCTCTCCGGCAACAAGGCCAAGACCAAGCTGGCCTACCGCCACTCGGGCTACCCGGGCGGTCTGACCGCGACCCCGATCGGCGAGATCCTCGAGAAGGACGCTCGCAAGGCGATCGAGACCGCTGTGTGGGGCATGCTGCCGAAGAACAAGCTCGGCCGTCAGATGCTCAAGAAGCTCAAGGTCTACTCCGGTCCGACGCACCCGCACGTCGCGCAGCAGGCCGTTCCGTTCGAGATCAAGCAGATCTCCCAGTGAGCCAGGACCAGGACATGACTGAGAACACCGCAGAGGTCGAGGAGACCTTCGAGACCGACGAGCAGGGCGTTGCTTTCACCTCCGAGAGCGCCCCCTCCGCCGACGCCCCCGAGCGCCCGGCGACCATCGCCCCGGCTGCCGCCACCGGCCGCCGCAAGGAGTCCGTGGCCCGCGTCCGGATCGTCCCGGGCACCGGTTCGTGGACCATCAACGGCCGCACGATCGAGGACTACTTCCCCAACAAGCTGCACCAGCAGATCGCGAACGAGCCGTTCGCTGCGCTGCAGCTCGAGGGTCGCTTCGACGTGATCGCCCGCATCGACGGCGGCGGCATCGCCGGCCAGGCCGGCGCGCTGCGTCTCGGCGTGGCCCGCTCGCTCAACATCGTTGACGAAGAGGCCAACCGCCCGACCCTGAAGAAGGCCGGTCTGCTGACCCGCGACGCTCGCGTCGTGGAGCGGAAGAAGGCCGGTCTCAAGAAGGCCCGCAAGGCTTCGCAGTTCAGCAAGCGCTGATCGCCTAGATTGTTGGGGTGCCTCGGCTTGCCGAGGCACCCCAAGTCTTTTCGGGCGGGGGCCGACGTACGAAAGAAGGTCACACGGACGTGGCACGCCTTTTCGGCACTGATGGAGTTCGCGGTCTCGCGAACGGCGAGGTCCTCACCGCCTCGCTCGCCCAGAACCTGGCGACGTCTGCAGCACTGGTCCTGACCGAGGAGCTGCGGGTCTCTGGCAGCGGGCGCAAGCCGCTGGCCGTCATCGGCAACGACTCGCGCGTCTCGGGACAGTTCCTGCAGGCGACGGTCGCCGGCGGTCTGGCCTCGGCCGGCTGCGACGTGATCGAGGTGGGCGTGCTGCCGACGCCGGGGGTCGCCTACCTCACGGCGGCTCTCCAGGCCGACCTCGGCGTGGTCATCTCGGCCTCCCACAACCCGATGCCCGACAACGGCATCAAGTTCCTCCAGCGCGGCGGGCACAAGCTCGACGACGTGCTCGAGGACCGGATCGAGGCACACCTCGAAGAGCCGTGGGACCGTCCGACCGGCGCATCCGTGGGCCGGATCTCGTACCACGAGAACCCGGTGGAGGCGTACGCAGCCCACCTGGTCTCCACGCTCGAGCGACGTCTCGACGGACTGACCGTCGTCGTCGACTGCGCCAACGGCGCCGCGGCCGTCGCGGGTCCGCTGACCCTGCGCCAGGCCGGTGCGAAGGTGATCGCGATCAACGACATCAACGACGGCCTCTCGATCAACGACGGCGTCGGCTCGACCCACCCGGAGATGCTGCAGAAGGCGGTCGTCGAGCACGGCGCCGACGTCGGCTTCGCCTGGGATGGCGACGCGGACCGCTGCCTGGCCGTCGACGGTGACGGCAACCTGGTCGACGGCGACCAGCTCATCGCGATCCTCGCCCTCGGCCTGCACGACACCGGCCGGCTCCCGGGCGGCACCGTGGTCGTCACCGTGATGAGCAACCTCGGCTTCGTCAAGGCGATGGACGCCGCAGGCGTCCAGGTGAAGCAGACCGCCGTGGGCGACCGCTACGTGCTCGAGGAGATGCGTCGCGGCGGCTACACCATCGGCGGCGAGCAGTCCGGCCACATCATCATGAGCGAGCACGCCACCACCGGCGACGGCATCCTCACCGCGCTGCACGTCCTGCAGCGGATGAGCCTCACCGGCCGCACCCTCGCCGACCTCGCCTCCGCAGTCACCCGGCTCCCGCAGGTCCTGCTCAACGTCAAGGGCGTCGACAAGACCCGCTGCAAGACCGACGACGGCCTTCTCGAGGCCATCGCCGCCGAGGAGAAGGCTCTTGCCGGCTCCGGCCGCGTCCTGCTGCGCCCTTCCGGCACCGAGAACCTCGTCCGCGTCATGGTCGAGGCTCCGACTCACCACGAGGCCGAGGCGTGTGCTGAGCGGCTCGCGGACGTCGTACGCACGCGGCTCGCCCTGTAGCTTCCCTCGCTGGTCGAGCCGCCGGAGCCGCTAGGCGAAGGCGTGTCGAGACCAACACGGTCTCGAACGAGCGCTGATGGGAACGTGTTGGTCTCGACACGGATTCGTTCGTTCCTCACGAATCCGGCTCGACCAGCGGGGGGATCAGATCTTCCGCAGGCGCACGTAGCGGACGGAGTGGTCGCGGTCCTTCCTCAGCACCAACGTGGCGCGGGAGCGGGTGGGGAGGACGTTCTGGCGGAGGTTGGGGCCGTTGATCTCGTTCCAGATCTCGGTCGCGCGGGTGACGGCCTCGTCGTGAGACAGGGCGGCGTACTTGGTGAAGTACGACGACGGGTCACGGAAGGCCGTCTCGCGCAGACGCAGGAAGCGATCGACGTACCACTGCTTGATGTCGCGCGAGTCGGCGTCGACGAAGACGGAGAAGTCGAAGAAGTCGGAGAGGGCCAGCGAGATGGTGCCGTCGGCGCGCACCCGGGAGGGCTGCAGGACGTTGAGCCCCTCGAGGATGACGATGTCGGGCTTCTTGACGGTCACGGTCCGGTCGGTGACGTCGTAGGTGAGGTGTGAGTAGATCGGCGCGCGCACCTCGTCCTCGCCGGACTTGAGGTCGACGAGGAACCGGAGCAGGGCCTTGCGGTCGTAGGACTCCGGGAAGCCCTTGCGCTCCATCAGACCGCGACGCTCGAGCTCGGCGTTGGGGTAGAGGAACCCGTCGGTGGTGACCAGGGCGACATTGGGGTGCTCGGGCCAGTGCGCGAGCATCTGCTGGAGTACGCGGGCGGTGGTCGACTTGCCGACGGCGACGGACCCGGCGACGCCGATGACGAAGGGCGTACGCTCCGGCATCGTCTTGCCGAGGAACAGCTCCTGCTGGTCGTGGAGCTTGTCCGAGGCGCTGACGTAGAGGCTGAGCAGGCGGCTCAGCGGCAGGTAGACCTCCTCGACCTCGTTGAGATCGATCTGGTCCCCCAGGCCACGCAGAGACTCGATCTCGGCCTCGGTCAGCGGACTCTCGGTCTCGGTCGCGAGCTCGGCCCACGCGCTACGGTCGAGCTCGACGTAGGGCGAAGAGCCGCGGTCATCGCCGTGTGGCCCGGGGTGTGACATGGCATCGATTGTTACGTACCTGCGCCGCCGCTTCCTTATGGGGCCCATGAGAGCCGTAGGATCATCGGCCATGTGCGGCATCGTTGGGTACGTCGGAGACCGGTCGGCGCAGGGCGTCGTGATCGATGGCCTGCGGCGGTTGGAGTACCGCGGCTATGACTCCGCGGGGATCGCGCTGATCGCCGACGGGAAGCTGGCCACGGACAAGAAGGCCGGCAAGCTCGCCAACCTGGAGAAGGCGATCGCGGACGCGCCGCTGCCGGCGTCGACGACCGGGATCGGTCACACCCGCTGGGCGACCCACGGCGGCCCGACCGACGACAACGCGCACCCGCACGTCGGCCGCACCGGACGCGTCGCGGTCGTGCACAACGGGATCATCGAGAACTTCGCCGAGCTGCGTGCCTCGCTGGAGGGCGACGGTCACGACTTCAGCTCGCAGACCGACACCGAGGTCGCCGCCCACCTGCTCGAGCGCGAGGTCGTCGGCGGAGCCGACCTGACGGTCGCGATGCAGAAGGTGTGCTCGATCCTCGAAGGTGCGTTCACCTTCGTCGCCATCGACGCCGAGGACCCGTCCCGGGTCGTCGCCGCCCGGCGCAACAGCCCGCTCGTGGTCGGTCTGGGCGAGGGGGAGTCGTTCCTCGGCTCCGACGTCGCCGCGTTCATCGAGCACACCCGCGAGGCGCTGGAGCTCGACCAGGACCAGGTCGTCACCATCACCCGCGAGGGGGCGACGGTCACCAACTTCGACGGCACCGTCGCCGAGGGCCGCCGCTTCCACGTCGACTGGGACCTGGCCGCCGCCGAGAAGGACGGCCACGACTGGTTCATGCGCAAGGAGATCCTCGAGCAGCCTCGTGCCGTCGCCGACTCGCTGCTGGGGCGGCGTACGCCTTCGGGGGCTCTCCACCTCGACGAGATGCGGCTCGACGACGACGAGCTGCGCGAGGTCACCAAGATCATCATCATCGCCGCGGGGACGTCGTTCTACGCGGGCATGGTGGCGAAGTACGCCATCGAGCACTGGTGCCGGATCTCCGTCGAGGTCGAGCTGGCCTCCGAGTTCCGCTACCGCGACCCGATCCTCGACAACTCGACGCTCGTGGTCGCGATCTCGCAGTCCGGCGAGACCGCCGACACCCTGCAGGCGATCCGGCACGCGCGCTCGCAGCGCTCCAAGGTGCTGGCGATCTGCAACACCAACGGATCCACGATCCCGCGCGAGTCCGACGCGGTCATCTACACCCACGCCGGTCCGGAGATCGGGGTCGCGTCGACCAAGGGGTACGTCACCCAGCTGGTCGCCTGCTACCTGCTCGCGCTCTACCTGGCGCAGGCCAAGGGCACGATGTACGGCGACGAGATCGACGGGGTGATGACCCAGCTCGAGGCGATGCCCGACGCGGTCTCGAAGGTCCTCGAGACCGCGCCGCAGGTCTATGACCTGGCGCGTGAGTACGCCGACCGTCGGGCGTTCCTGTTCCTGGGCCGCCACGCCGGCTACCCGGTCGCCCTGGAGGGTGCCCTCAAGCTCAAGGAGCTCGCCTACCTGCACGCCGAGGGCTTCGCCGCCGGCGAGCTCAAGCACGGTCCGATCGCGCTGGTGGAGGAGGGCCTGCCGATCTGGTGCATCGTGCCCCCGCGCGGCCGCGACTTCCTCCACGACAAGATGCGCTCGGGGATCATGGAGGTGCGCGCCCGCGGAGCGCGGACCATCGCGCTGGTCGAGGAGGGCGACGACTCGGTCGACGCGGTCTCCGACACGATCATCCGGCTGCCCAAGGTGCCGGTGCTGCTGCAGCCTCTGGTCGCGGTCGTGCCGCTGCAGCTCTTCGCCTGCCAGCTCGCCACCGAGCTCGGCTACGACGTCGACCAGCCCCGCAACCTCGCCAAGTCCGTCACGGTCGAGTGACGGCGGCGCGCTGATGGCTGTCCTCGGAGTCGGGATCGACGTCTGCGACCTCGGACGCTTCGAGGAGTCGCTGGAGCGTACGCCGCGGCTGCGTGAGCGCCTGTTCACCCCGGCCGAGGCGACGAAGCCGATGGCCTCGCTGGCCGCCCGGTTCGCCGCGAAGGAGGCGCTGGCCAAGGCGCTCGGCGCGCCGGTGGGGATGGAGTGGCACGACGCCGAGGTGATCTCGGAGTCGTCCGGCCAGCCGCGGTTCGAGCTCCGCGGCACCGTGCTGGCGCAGGCCACGAAGCTCGGCGTGGTCACCGTCCACCTCTCGCTCTCCCACGATGCCGGGATCGCCTCGGCCATGGTCGTCCTGGAGAACTGACTGGGTTCGTTCGAGCCCTTCGGATGGGTTCGTTCGAGCCCTTCGGATGGGTGTTCGAGCCCTTCGGCCCGTACGCTGCGAGGACGGGGCGCGTAGGGTTGGGCCCATGCGGCGTGCGCACTCGGTTGAGCAGGTCAGAGCAGCAGAGAAAGCCTTGATGGCGAGTCTGCCGGAAGGCGCCCTGATGCAGCGTGCGGCTGCCGGGCTGGCATACGCGGTCATCAGCCACCTTCGCGGGCGAGGCCTCGGCGGCGCCTACGGGAAGCGCGTCGTCCTGCTCGTCGGGAGCGGCAACAACGGTGGCGACGCTTTGTACGCCGGGGCGCTGCTCGCGCGTCGCGGGGCGCGGGTCGAGGCGTGGTTGCTGTCGGATCGGGCGCACGCGGGTGGGGTGGCCGCGCTGAAGGCGGCGGGAGGGCACTGTGTTGGTCTCGACACGGGTTCGTTCGTACCTCACGAACCCGGCTCGACCGACGGTCACACCGCTGGTCGAGCCGTCGGAGCCGCTAGGCGGAGACCCGGCCAGATCAGGCGCAGTGAGACCAACACAGTCGACGTCGTGGTCGACGGGATCGTCGGGATCGGGGGGAAGCCCGGGCTGAGGCCGGACGCCGAGGAGGCGCTGGAGGCGCTCGCCGGGGTTCCGGTGGTCGCCGTCGACACGCCGAGCGGGGTCTGCGTCGACACCGGGGAGATCGACGGGGCCCACGTGAGCGCGGACCTGACGGTCACCTTCGGCACGTACAAGCCGTGTCATCTGCTCGACCCGACGGCCTCCGCGTGCGGGACGGTGCAGCTGGTCGACATCGGACTCGACCTGCCGACACCGGTGGTCGAGAGCCTCGAGGCGGCCGACGTGGCCGCGCTGGTGCCGCGACCGGCGCCGGACGGACACAAGTACTCCCGCGGGGTCGTCGGGCTGCGGGTCGGCAGCGCCACCTATCCCGGTGCCGCACTGCTGGCTGTCGCCGGCGCCAACACCGGGCTCGCCGGGATGGTGCGCTACGTCGGCACCGCCTCGGAGTGGGTCAAGCGCCGTCACCCGGAGGTCGTCGGCGACGGCCAGGCGCAGGCCTGGGTGGTCGGCTCCGGCAGCGCTGACGGCGCCAACAGCGCGCTCGCGTTCGCACGGGCCAGCGGCGTACCTCTGGTCATTGACGCCGACAGCCTGCGTCCGTTGAACGGGCCGCTCGGGGTGCCCGCGATCCTGACGCCGCACGCGGGCGAGCTGGCGACGTTGATCCGCGAGGACCGCGGTGACATCGAGGCTCGTCCGCTGCACTATGCGCGGCTCGCGGCCCAGCGGTTCGACGCCGTGGTGCTGCTCAAGGGGCGGCGCACCACGATCGCGTCGCCGGACCCTGACACGCCGGTACGGGTCAACACGACCGGGACCTCCTGGCTGGCCACCGCCGGATCCGGGGACGTGCTCGGCGGGCTGATCGGTTCGCTGCTCGCTGCCGGTCTCGCCCCCATCGACGCGGCGTCGGCGGGCGCCTGGCTGCACGGCGCGGCAGCGACGCTGGCGAGCGACGGTGGACCGGTCACGGCGAGCGGGGTCGCCGCTGCGATACCCGCCGTCATCCGGTCCCTCTCGCCCCCTTCCCGGTAGAGCACTGCGCAGGAACTACCCTTGACACCATGTCACCGAGCCCAGCGACTCGGGCTCCGCTTCGGCGAGCCGAGATCGTCATCGACCTCGCTGCGATCCGACACAACGTCTCGCGGCTGAGGGAGTATCTGCGTACGCCGATCATGACGGTGGTCAAGGCTGACGGCTACGGGCACGGCCTGGTCGAGGCCGGGCGGGCCGCCCGTGAGGGCGGCGCGGACTGGCTCGGCGTGGCCTCTGTCGACGAGGCGCTCGCGCTGCGCGCGGCCGGCGACCAGGGCCGACTGCTGGCGTGGCTGATCATGCCGAGCGAGCCCGCCGAGGACCTGTTGGCGGCGGACGTCGACGTCACCGCCTACACCGTCGCCGACCTGGAGAAGTTCGCCGCGGCCGGCGACGCCCTGGGGCGTACGCCGCGGGTGCAGCTCAAGGTCGACACCGGGCTCGCCCGGGGCGGCGCGGCGTTCGCCGACTGGTCGAACCTGGTCGCGCTGGCACGCATCCTCGAGGCCGAGGGAGCTATCCGCATCACCGGGATCTGGTCGCACTTCAGCGCAGGAGAGAATCCCGCGGACCCGGCCAGCGCGCTCCAGGAGAAGGTCTTCGGTGAGGCGGTCGCGATCGCGGAGCAGGCGGGCCTGCGGCCTGAGGTACGCCACCTCGCCAACTCCGCGGGAGCTCTGCTTCGCCCCAGCGCGCGGCTCGACCTGGTCCGGGTCGGGGTCGCGACGTACGGCATCGATCCGGCGCCGGGTGTCGACGGATCGCCCTGGGCGGAGCTCGGGCTGATCCCCGCGATGACCGTGCGGGCCGAGCTCGCGCTGGTCAAGCAGATCGAAGCCGGCGCGGGCGTCTCCTACAACCACACGTGGGTGGCCGAGCAGCCGACGACAGTGGGGCTGATCCCGGTCGGCTACGCCGAAGGGATCCAGCGCCGGGCCGGAAACCGCGCGTCGGTGTGGGTCGGTGGGGCGCGGCGGCCGGTGCGCGGCACCGTCTGCATGGATCAGATCGTGGTCGACCTCGGCGACACCTCGGTCGAGCCGGGTGCCGAGGTGGTTCTGTGGGGGACCGGCGCCGACGGCGAGCCGACCGCCCAGGACTGGGCCGAGGCGAGCGAGACCATCGCCTACGAGGTCGTCACCAGGATCGGAGGTCGGATGAAACGGCGTTATGTCGACAGCGACCAGGACACTGACAGCCCCACCGAGCAGGGAGTTGCCCGATGAGCATCGCAACACGAGTCGGCCAGATCGCGGCAGGGACGTTGGGAGCGGCGGCGGTCGCTGCCGCCGCGCGCGGCGCGGTGGTGGTCAAGAAGCGCCGTCGCGCGATCGAGGATCGCCCCATCGACCGGACTCCGCTCGGCACGCTGCGGTCGTGTCCGGTCACCGTGGTGACCGAGGACGGCGTACCCCTTCATGTCGAGATCGACGAGGTCGACCCGGCTCACAACGGCGGATCGAGCGAGGTGACGCTCGTCTTCGTGCACGGCTACTGCCTCAATCTCGACTGCTGGCACTTCCAGCGGGCCGCGTACCGAGGCCTGGTGCGGTCGGTCTTCTACGACCAGCGCAGCCACGGTCGCAGCGGCCGGTCCTCGCTCGGCAACGCCACCATCGACCAGCTCGGTGACGATCTGCTCCGGGTCCTGGACGCGGTGGTGCCGGAGGGTCCGGTGATCCTGGTCGGCCACTCGATGGGTGGGATGACCATCGCCTCGCTCGCCGAGGACCACCCTGAGCTGTTCGCGCCCTACGACGAGGGTGGCCGGATCATCGGCGTCGCCCTGATCTCGACGACCGCGGGTGGCCTCGACCCGAGCCGACTGCTGATCCCGGTGCTCCCGGCCAAGCTGTCCGGCGGGATCGCCAACCGCACCATCAGGACGCTCGCGAAGGGGCACGGGATCGTCGACCGGTTCCGTGCGATGGGAGCCTCGGTGGCGACCGTGTTCACCGACGTGTTCGCCTTCGGGGACGAGGTGCCCGAGGCGTACGTCCAGTTCGTCGACGGGCTGCTCTCGCAGACTCCGTTCGAGGTCGTCGCGGAGTTCTTCCCGAGCTTCCGAGCGCTGGACAAGTTCTCGAGCGTCGCCTCGATGGGGCGGGTGCCGACCACGATCATCTGCGGCACCGCGGACCGGCTCACCGGGATCGGCCACAGCCGCAAGCTGCACTCCTACATTCCCGGATCGCGACTGGTCGAGTGTGAGAAGGCCGGACACATGGTCATCCTCGAGCGGCACGGTCAGGTCAACGCCGAGCTCGACCAGCTGCTCGCCTCGGCGACCCGGGATGCGGCTTCGGCATGACGCTCGGCTTCGAGCGGGTCGGGTCTGAGGCCGCGGCCGAGGTGCTCGGTATCGTCCGCGTCGCCTTCTCCGCCCGTCCACCGTTGGATCCGCCGGCTGCAGCGCTCGGGGAGACCGAGAGTTCGATGAAGGAGCGCCTCGCCGGGTTCGGCGGCGTGCTGGCGCGGCTGGACGGCGTCGCTGTCGGGGCCGTGCTCATGGACCCCGCGGACTCGACGCTGTGGCTGCGTCGTTTTGCTGTTCTTCCTGATCAGCAGGGTCATGGAGTGGCACACAAGATGGTCACGTACGCCGCCGGGCTCGCGCGGGCGGAAGGTTTCGACGACCTTGCGGTGATCGCTCGTGAGGAGCTCCCGGAGACGCTGCGGTTCTGGGAGCGGCAGGGTTTCAGGCGCGAGCGAGGTCGTGAGGATTCCCGAATATTGCCGGAGGTGCGGCTCCGTCGCCCGCTGAACGAGCATGTCGTCGAGGCGCTCGATGCCGAGGCGATGTTCGAGCTGGGCCGGCGAGTGGCCGCGCTGGTCGCGGCGGGGGACGTGCTCGTCCTCTCCGGAGGCCTCGGTGCGGGGAAGACCACCTTCACCAAGGGCCTAGGGGCCGGGCTCGGCGTACGTGGCGAGGTCACCTCGCCGACCTTCGTGATCGCCCGCGTGCATCCCTCGACCGTCGACGGGCCGGAGCTCGTCCACGTCGACGCCTATCGGCTCGGTGGGATCGAAGAGCTCGACGACCTCGACCTGGACACCGATCTCGACGATGCGGTCACGGTCGTGGAGTGGGGCGAGGGTCTCGCCGAAGGGCTCTCCGAGTCCCGACTCGAGCTCCGGATCGTGCGCGCCGAGGCCGACGAGGCTCCGCTCGATCTGGTCGAGGCGCCCGACGGGGCGGATCCGCGGCGGGTGGAGATCGTGCCGGTGGGGGCCCGCTGGCGTGGTGTGGACCTCGGCGCGCTCTAGGCTGTGGGTGTGCTTCTCGCTTTTGACACCGCCACGCCTCAGGTGACCGTGGCGCTCCACGACGGCGACGACGTCGTCGCCGAGATGGTCTCTGACCGTGCCATGAAGCATGGTGAGCAGCTCGCGCCGCTGATCTCCGAGGTCATGACGGCGGCGGGGGTCGTACGCCAGGATCTGACCGCCATCGCCGTCGGCGCCGGACCTGGGCCGTTCACCGGGTTGCGGGTCGGGCTGGTCACGGCACGGACCCTCGGGTTCGTGCTGGAGATTCCGGTCTATGCGGCCTGCAGCTTGGACGTGCTGGCGGTGGAGGCGGTGTCGTCTGGGGTGGTCTCGACAAGCTCGACCACCGGCGGGGGCGGGTTCTTGGTGGCGACGGATGCGCGGCGCAAGGAGGTCTACCTGGCCTCCTACGACCCTGACGGCGCCCGGCTCGAAGGTCCTGTCGTAGTCAGGCCGGCCGAGGTCGTCACCTCGATGCCGGTGGTCGGAGAGGGAGCGCTTCTCTATCCGGACGTGTTCCCCTCGCCGATCGGTCCGGTGCGTCCGTCCGCGGGTTGGCTGGCACGGGCGGTGGCCGAGGAGCGGGTCGAGCTGATGGATCCCGAGCCGCTCTACCTGCGGCGGCCCGATGCGGTGGATCAGGCTGCCCAGAAGAAGGGCCAGAAGAAGGGGTCTCGACAGGCTCGACCACCGGAGTCCGAGAAGAAGGGGTCTCGACAGGCTCGACCACCGGAGACCCAGAAGCCGGTGATCTCCAGGTGACCGTACGCTCGGCCGGCCCGGACGACGTCGACGCGATCGCCGCCCTCGAGCTCGAGGCGTTTCCTGACGACGCCTGGACCCCGGAGTACCTGCAGGTGGCGATCGACGGGAAGATGCCGACGGTCCGGATCCTCGTCGCCGAGGACGGCACGGGGAAGGTCGTTGGTCATGCGCTGGTGAGCGTGGTCTACGAGATCGCCGAGCTCCAGCGGATCGCGACCGCAGAGCAGCAGCGCCGCCGCGGGATCGGCGGGGCGCTCCTCGCCGCTTCGGTCGACCTCGCTCGGAGCGAGGGTGCGGATCGTCTTCTCCTCGAGGTGCGCGAGAACAACGCCGCGGCCATCGAGTTCTACCGCCGGGCCGGGTTCGTCGAGATCGACCGCCGCGAGCGCTACTACCGCGACGGGGCGACGGGGCTCGTGCTGGCGATGGAGCTGCCGAGGTCGACAGCGACCTCTGGCTGAAATGTCGGTGGTCTGTGGTGCGATCAGTGCCATGGCCTTCAATCGCAACAGGTTCGAATCTCAGACGGCCGGCCTCGCTCTGGCGAGGACGATCGGTCGTGAGGGCTTGCGCGCGCCCACCCTCAAGATGGTGGCCGAGGAAGCGAACATGGGGGTGTCGACGCTGCACCAGTGGTTCGCCGGGCAGCAGAACATGCTGCCCCACGCGGCGGCGGGATTCGCGGGAATTTTCTGGGAGCAGGTCGCCCAGCGTGTGAAGGCACGGGGATGGGGCGGCTACCTTCCCACGACCGACGACGAGGTGTTCTTCCTGCGGGCCTGGTTGGGACTCGAGGAGCTCGCTCGGTCGAACGACGAGGTCGGCGAGACCGTCCGGGACCTGTGGCACGACGTCAGGTTCTGGCTCCGTTCCTCGATCGGCCGCGAACTCACCGACTACGAGTCGGGCGGACTGGTGATCCTGCTCCGGGGGTTGTGGGACAGCCTCTGCTCTGCAGATCCGATCCAGCCTGAGCTCGCGCAGAGCCTCTGGGCTGCCGCCTACGCAGCCCTGCATGACGTCCCGGACAGCAACCAGGCTGCAGCTTGACCGGGATGCAGCTTGACCGGGATGCAGCTTGACCGGGACGCCGGTTGGCCGCGCCGCCGCGGCGGAGGTGGAAACGTCGGGCGGTCTCGACTGGGCGAACGAAAATTCGTTCGCCCAGGGGAGGGGTCGGGATCTCAAGGCTTGTTGTCGACGGGCTTGTCGACGTTGGCGCCGGCGCCAGCGGCTCGAAACCGGCCGAACGAATTTTCGTTCGTGCAACCGACGTGCTCGCTCGGCCCACGCGGTAGCAAGTTGCTCGACCCGCCCGAGCCTCGGCGAACGAAAATTCGTTCGCCTGTCGACGTGCCGTTCCGGCGTGGCCAACGGCATGGAACCGAGACTGCTACCGAACTCCAGATCGACGGGGAGGCAGAATGGACCCATGACTTCTGGCGCCCTCGTTGATGAGCCCTTGGTCCTCGGGATCGAGACGTCGTGCGACGAGACCGGGATCGGGGTGGTGCGTGGTCACACGCTGCTGGCCGACGCGGTGGCGAGCAGCGTCGAGGAGCATGCCCGGTTCGGTGGGGTCGTGCCCGAGGTGGCGAGCCGGGCGCACCTGGAGGCGATGGTGCCGACGATCGAGCGTGCCTGTCAGGAGTCGGGCATCAAGCTCCATGACGTGGACGCGATCGCCGTCACCTCGGGGCCCGGGCTCGCCGGTGCCCTGCTGGTCGGGGTGGCGGCGGCCAAAGCGCTCGCGCTCGGCCTCGACAAGCCGATCTACGGGGTCAACCACCTGGCGTCACACGTCGCGGTCGACCAGCTGCAGCACGGACCGCTTCCCGAGCCCTGCGTCGCCATGCTCGTCTCTGGCGGCCACTCCAGCCTGCTCAAGGTCACCGACATCACCGTGGGCGTCGACCCGATGGGGGCGACCATCGACGACGCCGCGGGCGAGGCTTTCGACAAGGTCGCCCGTCTGCTCGGCCTCGGCTTCCCTGGTGGCCCGATGATCGACAGGACCGCCACCTCGGGCAGCTCGATCGCGATCGACTTCCCGCGCGGGCTCACCGCCCGCCGCGACCTGGAGCGACACCGCTTCGACTTCTCCTTCTCCGGCCTCAAGACCGCGGTCGCCCGCTGGATCGAGGCCAAGGAGCGCAGCGGCGAGCCGGTGCCGGTCGCCGACGTGGCCGCCAGCTTCCAGGAGGCCGTGGTCGACGTCCTGGTCAGGAAGGCCCTCGACGCAGCCTCCTCCGAAGGCATCGAGGACATCATCATCGGTGGCGGGGTCGCGGCGAACAGCCGACTCCGGGTCCTCGCCGAGGAACGCGCCACCAAGCTCGGCATCCGGGTCCGGGTCCCGCGCCCCGGCCTGTGCACGGACAACGGCGCGATGGTCGCGGCCCTGGGCTCCGAGATGGTCGCAAGGGGCCGCACCCCCTCGGCCCTGGACCTCCCCGCCGACTCCTCCCAGCCCATCACCAGCGTCCTGGCCTGACCCGCCCTCCGCTGGTCGAGCCGCCCTCCGCTGGTCGAGCCGCCCTCCGCTGGTCGAGCCGCATTCCGGTGGTCGAGCCGCATTCCGGTGGTCGAGCCGCATTCCGGTGGTCGAGCCGCATTCCGGTGGTCGAGCCGCATTCCGGTGGTCGAGCTTGTCGAGACCCCCTCAGAACGGCCTTACCAACAGACAAGTCCCTTCACCCGCAACCCGGGTCAGCACGATCGTGGCCTCCCCGGACCCGGAGAGCGCGAGTCGCTTGCGGAGCTGCTCGGGTACGACCTGCACGCCGCGCTTCTTGATCGTCAGCCTCCCGATCCCGCGCTCGCGCAGCGCCGCCTTGAGCTGCTTCTCCCGATAAGGGAGCTCCTCGAGAACCTGATATCCGCGGGCGAACGGCGTCTCGAAGGACGCCGAGGAAGTGACGTACGCGATGTGCTCGTCGACCAGGTGACCCTGCACCCCAGCAGCGACTGCGGTGACCAGCCCGGCGCGGATGACCGCTCCGTCGGGCTCGTAGAGGAACTCGGCGACGGGACCGACCTCACCGCCCGGGTCGTCCTCGGACGTGAGCGTCGCCAGACCACGCTCGCCGATCACGGTGGCCCGGCGCTGCGTGCTGGCCAGCGAGCCCGACCACAGCGCGGCCTCCTTGACCTCGCCGCGGTCGCTGACCCATTCGGCCTCGACCTTCTCGGGCACGAGATCGTGCGGGATCCCAGGCGCGACCTTCACGCACGCATCGCGCGCGAAGAGCGTCTCGACCCACGACCACGGCGGCGTCCACCCCTCAGCGGAGAAGACTCGGCCCTTGGCGCCGCGACGTGCCGGATCGGCGTACGCCACTTCGAACGGTGAATGGTCGACGGTCGTCGCGTCTGCGACGGTGACGGCTCCGGGCAGCCCCAGGGCGTCCAGGTTGGCCTGGGCGATGGCGACCCGTTCCGGATCGTGATCGACCCCGGCAGCAGTGAGGCCGGCGCGGGAGGAGGCGATCAGGTCACCGCCGATCCCACAGCCCAGGTCGATGACGCTCGCTGCGTCGAAAGCGCGCAGGCGCGCGGCCCGGTGGTGGGCGACGGCGAGACGGGTGGCCTGTTCGAGGCCGTCGGGAGTGAAGTACATCTTCGGCGCCAGGTCACCGAACTTGGCGGCCGCCTTCCGGCGCAGGTCCACCTGATTCATGGCCGCGGTCACGTGCTCGGCAGTCTCGTCCTTGCGCAGTGCGGCCTGCACAGCCAAGGCCGAACCCTTTCCCTCGATTGAGGCCGCCGTCATCTCGGTGGCCCGCGCCAGCAGCTGCTGGCCTTCATCGGTCAGCAACCAGGAGAAGGCGTCGAGATCCATGCGCCGATCCTCTCAGGCCTATTTCTGGTCCGGACAAAAGGCCATTACCCCACCGGGTGTTTCTGCTCTAGGATCCGCCGGGTGTGCAGACCCCCGCGTCGAGTCCCGGTGAGCCGCTGGGCGCTCGCGGCGATCACCGCCCTGCTGTCGCTGCTGTTCGCCGCGCCCGCATCGGCCGACACCGTCACACCGGTGCGCTACTGCGCGCACGGAGACGGATACCGCGAGCTGGACGGTGGATCCTCAGTGATGGTCAGTGCTCCCGAGGGCTACCTGATCGTGTCCTACTGCGTGGACAGCCGCGGCCGGAAGGGCAGCTCGGAGGTGCGCACGCTGTCCACGCCGCAACGTACGACGGTCGTCTGGCACAGCGACGGGCGGTCGCTTGCGGGCTACTCGGTGGAGTACGCCCGGGGTGGCGCCTCCGGCGGGCCGGAGACGGACACCGACGAGCAGCCCAAGGACGCGGGAGACGAGCGGGACGAGCGGGACGAGGCCCGCGAGTCGGAGAAGCCAGAGAAGCCAGAGAAGCCAGAAAAGGCCGCCGAGACGGCTGAAGCCGAGGCTCAGCAGAGCGCACCGGCGGCGGTCGAGAAGACACCTGCCACGAAGAAAGACGAACGGCGCGAACGTACGCCCTCGGCCAGCGCCACCCCGTCGGCGGCGGAGCCCAGTCGCCAAGCCTCCGCCGAGGCCTCCGAGCAGTACGAGGGCTCGTCGCAGATGTCGCGGCTGAGCGACGGTGAAGAGCTTCGGATCACCTCGCTCGACGAGGACGACGACGAGGGCCTGCGGTCGCTCGTGGTCGCCGGCGGCATCATCATCATCGGTCTCCTGGCCGGCATGGTCGCGCTGCTGGTGAGGCTCCCCGGGCAGCGATAGGGCGGTCACGCTGGCACTCATTGCGGTCGAGTGCTAACGTCTGCATTGGCACTCTCCCCTGGAGTGTGCCAACGCTTGCGAGCCGGGTGCGACCCCCGCGACGGCGTACGTGGCACATCGCAAGCACAGACGTAGCAACACCCACCCAGTCTGATTCCGTAGAAAAGAAATGGGGAGGTCGACACAGTGTCGGTCAACATCAAGCCTCTTGAGGACCGGATCGTCGTCAAGGCCGTCGAGGCCGAGCAGACCACCGCCTCCGGTCTGGTCATCCCGGACACCGCCAAGGAGAAGCCCCAGGAGGGCGAGGTCCTGGCGCTCGGCCCGGGTCGTATCGACGACAAGGGCAACCGCGTTCCGCTCGACGTCGCCGTGGGCGACAAGGTCATCTACAGCAAGTACGGCGGCACCGAGGTCAAGTACGCCGGCGAGGAGTACCTCATTCTCTCCGCCCGCGACATCCTCGCGGTCATCGCCTGACGATCATCCGTCTCGCACATCTGACGCGGCCGGGCCAGCCGGCCCGGCCGCGTCCGTGCGTACTAGGGAGTATGTGAAATGCCGAAGATCCTGGAGTTCGACGAGAACGCCCGCCGCGCCCTCGAGCGTGGCGTCGACGCCCTCGCCAACGCCGTCAAGGTGACGCTGGGGCCCAAGGGCCGCTACGTCGTCCTCGACAAGAAGTGGGGCGCCCCGACGATCACCAACGACGGTGTCACCGTCGCCCGTGAGATCGAGCTGGACGACCCGTTCGAGAACCTTGGTGCTCAGCTCACCAAGGAGGTTGCGACCAAGACCAACGACATCGCTGGTGACGGTACGACCACCGCGACCGTCCTCGCCCAGGCGATGGTCCACGAGGGTCTGCGCGCGGTTGCCGCCGGCGCGAACCCGATGAGCCTCAAGCGCGGTATGGACGCTGCTGCGACCGCCGTCGGCGACGCGCTGCGCGCCGCCGCTCGTGAGGTCGTCGACGAGTCCGACATGGCGTCGGTCGCCACCATCTCCTCCCGCGACGCGAAGATCGGCGAGATCCTCGCCGAGGCCTTCGCCAAGGTGGGCAAGGACGGTGTGATCACCGTCGAGGAGTCCAACACCACTGGCACCGCGCTCGAGTTCACCGAGGGTATGCAGTTCGACAAGGGCTACATCTCTCAGTACTTCGTGACCGACCAGGAGCGGATGGAGGCCGTCATCGACGAGCCGCTGATCCTGCTCGTCCAGGGCAAGATCAGCTCCGTCCAGGAGTTCCTGCCGCTGCTGGAGAAGGTCATCGCCGCCGGCAAGCCGCTGTTCATCATCGCCGAGGACGTCGAGGGCGAAGCCCTCTCGACCCTGGTCGTGAACAAGATCAAGGGCACCTTCAACGCGACCGCCGTCAAGGCGCCCGCGTTCGGTGACCGCCGCAAGGCCATGCTGCAGGACATCGCGATCCTGACCGGCGCGCAGGTCGTCGCCGAGGAGGTCGGCCTCAAGCTCGACCAGGTCGGCCTCGAGGTGCTCGGCACCGCTCGCCGCGTGACCGTCTCCAAGGACAACACGACCATCGTCGAGGGTGGCGGCGACGCTGCCACCGTCGAGGCTCGTGTCAACGAGATCAAGGCCGAGATCGAGCGCACCGACTCCGACTGGGACCGCGAGAAGCTCCAGGAGCGCCTCGCCAAGCTCGCCGGTGGCGTCTGCGTGATCAAGGTCGGCGCTCACACCGAGGTGGAGCTCAAGGAGAAGAAGCACCGCATCGAGGACGCTGTCTCCGCGACCCGCGCCGCCATCGAGGAGGGCATCGTCCCCGGCGGTGGCTCCGCCCTGATCCACGCCGTCTCGGTGCTGGAGAAGGACCTCGGTCTCGAGGGCGACGAGGCGGTCGGCGTTCGTGTCGTCCGCAAGGCCGCCGACGAGCCGCTGCGCTGGATCGCCGAGAACGGTGGCGACAACGGCTACGTCATCACCACCAAGGTTCGTGAGCTCGGCGTCGGCCAGGGCTTCAACGCCGCCACGGGTGAGTACGGCGACCTGATCGCTCAGGGCGTCATCGACCCGGTCAAGGTCACCCGCTCCGCGCTGACCAACGCCACCTCGATCGCGAGCATGCTGCTCACGACCGAGACGCTGGTTGTCGACAAGCCGGAAGAGGACGACGCGCCCGCGGCCGGTCACGGCCACGGTCACGGTCACTGATCGACTGAATCACGAGAGTCGGCGTCCCGCATCACGCGGGGCGCCGACTCTCGTTTTCGCAGCCGCTGGTCGAGCCGCGAGCGCCAGCGAGCGTGTCGAGACCAACACAGCCGATTCGAGCGCCGAAGGGTCCGTGTTGGTCTCGACACGCTCGGCCGCAGGCGGCCTCGCGGCTCGACCAGCGGATGGTCCGGTCGGCGGCTGGCTCGATCAGCGGGTGGTGAGGTCGTCGAGGTCCACGTCGTCGGAGAGCACGTTCATGTCGACGTACGCCTCGTCATCGCTGCCCACACCGTCGAGCCGGTCGCGGCTGGAGTACTGCCGGATCGACCAGTCGCGTCCGTCCGGCACCCGCGGGGGCCAGGCGACGGAGCGGAACCAGATCGGGTTGTCCGGGTAGCGGTCGACCAGATAGGCCCGATAGGCCGACGGTGTGGTGTAGATGACCGGCGCGATCCCGTAATAGTCCTCGAGCGTGCTCAGCAGGGGATCGAGGACGGCTCGCACCTCGGTGGCCGGCGGCAGGTTGCCCTTGAACGAACCGTACGGCTCCAGGTCGACGACCGGGGCGAGCGTGCCGGCTACGCGCGGAACCGTGGCGATCATGTTGTGGGCCTGGCCTGCGCCCGGGCTCTCGAAGCTCATGAAGTGGTAGGCGCCGGTGGCGATCCCGGCGGCACGTGACCCGGACCAGTTGGCGGCGAAACGCGAGTCGACGTGTGCGGACCCCTCGGTCGCCTTGAGCCAGGCGAAGTCGATGTCCTGCTCGGCGACCCGCGACCAGTCGACGACCCCGTTGTGGTGGGAGACGTCGATGCCGCGTACGTCGTATCTGGCGGCGAACAGGCGGGTGGGCATGATGACGCCGGTGTAGACCAGCAGCGCGAGGGTGAGAGCGGCGGCGACGAAGACGCCGGCTGCGACGGCGAGGCGGCGCCTCGCTGGGATTCGACTCACTGGGATTCCAGCAGCTTCTGCATGATTCCGATCTCGGTCTTCTGAGAGGCCTCGACGTCTTGGGCCATCTCCATGGCGAGGATGTCGCTGCCCTTGCTGAGCACCGGGGCGGCCATCGTAAGGGCGCCTTCGTGGTGAGCGATCATCCGGGTCAGGAAGAGCCGGTCGAACTCCTCGCCCCGAGCCGCACCGAGCTCCTTCAGCTGCTCGGGAGTGAGCATGCCCGGCATGCCGGCGTGGTCCGGCAGATCACCGGCAGCAGGCACCTCGAGGCCGCGGGCCTGGAGCCATCCGCTCATCGCGACGATCTCCGGTCCCTGAGCCGCGGTGATGCTCCTGGCCAGCGACTTCACCTCGTCACTGGCGGCGCGGGTGACGGCCAGCTCGGTCATCTCCAGCGCCTGGGCGTGGTGCGGGATCATCATCGTGACGAAGGTGGCGTCGGTCTGGTTCCACTCGGCGTCGACCGGCACGTCCGAAGGGGCGATCGTGCCCGCAGTCTCGCCGGGAGCGCCCGGCTGGAGGACGGGCGCCGACTGAGGCGATCCCGATGGACTCGGCTCGTGGCCGGAGTGGGCGTGCTGCTCCTCGGCACAGCCGGTGAGCAACAGCAGTGCTAGCACAGCGGTGGGGACGCCGAGTTTCCGCATGGACCTGCCTTCCGAGGCGTACGCAGGGTAGTCAACTTATTCATTCTCGCCGTCGGAGGAAGGGGATTTCCCTAGAATCGACAGGCCCGTGGCTCATCCGCACGGCAGTCGACTCGGAAGGCGACCCCCCATGAGACGTCCTATCCACATCCTGGCCGCAGTCGCGTCGGCCATGATCGTCGCCGGAGGGCTGGCCGTCGCCGCCCCGTCCTCGGCCGACGAGTCCCACTCGCACGGCTCCCAGAGCGCCGCTCCCCAGCCCAGCTGCACCGAGGCGGAGAAGAAGATCCTGGCCGCGGCCGGAGACAACTTCGCCTCGGCCTGTGCTCCGGGCAACGACATCGCGAAGCTCGGCGTCAACAACCCGGCCGTGGAGGCCGGAGAGGCCGAAGGCACCCCCAACCTGCACCTGGTCGCGAACCTCCCCAAGTCGGGGGCGTTCACGCCGACCAGCGCGCTCAACAGCGACCTGGCGTTCCAGGGCCACTACGCATTCGCCGGCAACTACAACGGCTTCAACGTGATCGACATCAAGAAGCCCAGCAAGCCCAAGCTGGTCACCCAGGTCGTGTGCCCGGGCGCGCAGAACGACATCTCGGTCCACGGCGACCTGCTCGTCCTCTCCGTCGACTCCAGCCGCAGCAACAACACCTGTGACAACGTCGCGCAGTCGGCGGCGATCAAGGAGTCCTGGGAAGGCATCCGGGTCTTCGACATCAGCAACCCGGCACAGCCGGCCTACGTCGCGGCGGTCGAGACCAAGTGCGGCTCCCACACCCACTCGCTGGCGCCGAGCAAGGACGGCAAGGCCGTCTATGCGTACGTCTCCTCCTACGGGCCGCGCCCGGAGTTCCCCGACTGCCAGCCGCCCCACGACAAGATCAGCGTCGTGAAGATCCCGACGAAGGCACCGGCAACCGCCGCGGTGGTCAACGAGCCGGTGCTCTTCCCCGACGGTGGCTACACCAACACCGCCGGCTGTCACGACATCACCACCTACCCGAGCAAGGACATCGCGGCCGGTGCGTGCATGGGCGACGGCATCCTGATGGACATCTCCGACCGCGAGAACCCGGTCGTGACCGAGCGGGTCCGGGACACCGAGAACTTCGCCTTCTGGCACTCGGCCACCTTCAACAACATCGGCACCAAGGTCGTGTTCACCGACGAGCTCGGCGGTGGCGGCGCGGCGACCTGCAACCCGGAGGTCGGTCCCAAGAGGGGCGCCAACGGCATCTACGACATCGAGGGCACCGACCTGGTCTTCAAGTCGTACTACAAGATCCCGCGCACCCAGTCCAACACCGAGAACTGCGTCGCCCACAACGGCTCGCTGATCCCGGTCAAGGGCAAGGACATCATGGTCCAGGCCTGGTATCAGGGCGGCATCTCCGTCTTCGACTTCACCGACTCGGCCAACCCGAAGGAGATCGCCTGGTTCGACCGCGGTCCCTTCGAGGACACCACGACCATCGCCGGCCCGTGGTCGACCTACTACTACAACGGCTACATCTACTCCAACGAGATCCAGCGTGGCTTCGACGTCTTCGACCTGCGCGACCCAAGGGTCGCCTCGGCGAAGAAGGTCAGGTTCGACGAGCTGAACGTGCAGGCTCAGCCCTCCTACTGAGCCCAGAGAGCACCAACACCCGCCCGGCCCCACCCGGGCGGGTGTTGGTCTTTTGGGGCCCAGCGGTGTTCCAAGCGTTCAAGGAACATCTCGGCCGCGCCACTAGGATCTTCGCCACCACGGAGCGTGACCGCGATCACTTGGGAGCAGAAAATGCGCCACGACGAACACGACGACATGGATGTGCCGGGCGTAGGTGGCGAATCCGAGGAGACCATCTGGGGGCTGTTCGACACCCAGGCATCGCGTCTGTCGCGTCAGACGGCGGTCGTCGACGGGGCGGTCGACATCACCTATGAGCAGCTGCGTGCCCGAGCGCAGGTGGTCGCCGATGAGCTGGTCGCCCGGGGTGTGGCGCCGGGATCGCTCGTGGGGGTGTGTCTGGGCCGCACGTGGGAGCTGGTCGCAACTCTGCTGGGGGTCCTGCGAGCCGGCTGCGGTTACGTGCCCCTCGACCCCACCTATCCGTCGGAACGGGTGCGCTACATGGTCGAGCACTCCCGGGTCGTCGCGGTGATCGTCGACGGCGACGAAACGGCCGAGCTGTGTTCGGCAGCAGCTGACATCTTGCGCCTTCGCTCGATCCCGGAGCGCCGGCCGACGTCGAGCGCGGATCCTGTGGCCGGTGACGTTGCGTACGTCATCTACACCTCGGGGTCGACAGGGAACCCCAAGGGTGTGTCGGTCGAGCACCGGAGCGTCGTCGCGATGACGAAGGCCATGCGCCAGTTGCTCGACGAGGAGGACCTGGCCGGAGTTCTGGCGGGTGCCTCGGTCTGCTTCGACCCTTCGGTCATGGAGATCTTGGGGACGTTGATGCTCGGCGGGACGGTCGTGCTGTCGGAGAACGTGCTCGCGTTGCGTGAGCTGCCCGGAGCGCATCGGGTGCGCACGACCATCATGGTGCCCTCCGCGATGAAGGCATTGCTCGCGGCCGGACCGCTGCCGGCCGGGGTTCGATGCGTGGTGCTCGGGGGCGAGGTGCTCACTGCCTCCCTCGTCGCGGATCTGCATGCTGCGCCACGTCCGCCGCGGGTCCTGAACGTCTACGGCCCGACGGAGGCCACCGTGTTCACGACCGCCGGCGTCGTCGATGCGGGGGCCGAGTCGATCACGATCGGCAGCCCGGTCGCCGGCGCTCGGGCCTACGTGCTGGACGAGCTCCTGCAGCCGGCTCCCGACGGCGTGGCGGGTGAGCTCTTCCTGGCCGGTGACCAGCTGGCGAGGGGATATCTCCACGACGACGAGCGGACTCGACAGCGGTTTCCGGAGCTCAAGGAAGACGGCCCGATCCCGGAGCGACGGCTCTATCGGACCGGAGACCTGTGCCGGTGGACCGAAGCAGGAGAGCTCGAGTTCCTCGGCCGAGTCGACCGGCAGGTCAAGATCCGCGGCCACCGGATCGAGCTGGATGAGATCGAGGTGGTGCTGGAGTCGATGCCCGGAGTCGACGACGCGGCGGTGGTCGTCGACCCGGCAGAAGACAAGAGCCTCCTGGTGGCGTACGTGGAGACCCGGCGCGAGTCCGTGACCGCCGCTGCCGTGCGTGCCCACCTGGCGGACCGCCTGCCGAAGTACATGATTCCGAACGTCGTGATGCCGCTGACCGAGCTGCCGCGACTGCCCAACGGCAAGGTGGACCGCCACCGGCTTCCCCGCGCACGGCACGGGAGCGCCGAGGCGGCCCCTGGCGTGAAGACGAAGGAAGATCGGCGGTCGTCGCTGCTCGACACGGTCAGGAGAGAGGCGGCCGTGCTGCTCGGTTCGCTCGACGCCGAATCGGTCCCGCCGGATGAGTCGCTGGAATCGCTGGGCCTTGATTCGTTGGACATCGCCGAGCTCACCGTACGTCTGTCGCAGGAGCTGCTGACGAGCCTGCCGTCGTCCACGCTGGTCGAGCAGATGACTCCCGAGGACGCCGCCGACGCACTCCAGGCGGTCCTCGGCCGTACGTCCGGTCGCCGAGACACGGATGAGCACCCGAACGGCGTCGGGGCCGCGGCCCGGCTCGCCGCCTTCCAGGCACAGGTCCAGTCGGGACATCCACCGGCCTTCGCCGCCAAGATTCCGGCCTGGTCCGCGACCGACAAGGGTGCGCTCGTGCAGCACATGAGAGGCCTCCTGTCCCGCTCGGGTCTGGATCCCTACGGCAAGGTCGTGCGCACCGGGAGCGCCGAGCGGGGCACCGTCGTCGACGTGCACACCGGCGAGGTGCGCGAGGCGATCATGTGGACCACCAACCTCTACCTCGGATTCAACCGGGACGAGAAGATCATCGAGGAGGCACGGAACGCTCTCAGCCGCTTCGGTACGGGGATGGGGATATCCGCTGCGGGCTCAGGCCAGACCGACCTCCACCTGGAGTTCGAGCGGGAGTTCGCCGAGATCGTGGGCAAGCCGTCCGCCTGCCTCTTCCCAACCGGCTTCACCGCGAGCCTCGGCGCCATCGCGGGGGTGGTCGGCGAGGGGGACGTCGTGGTGATGGACCAGCTCTGCCACGCGTCGCTCGTGGACGGGGCTCGCCTGAGCGGTGCGCGAGTGCGGACGTTCAGACACAACGATGCCTCCGACCTGCGCGCCGTGCTCGAGGCGGAGTCCTCGCCCTACCGTACGACCCTGGTCGTCCTCGAGAGCGTGTACAGCATGGGGGAGGGGGCAGCCCCGCTACGGGACATCGTGCCCACCGCGAAGGAGTTCGGCGCGCTCGTCCTCGTCGACGAGGCTCACTCCTTCGGCCTGTACGGAGCGCGAGGTGCCGGGCTGTGCGCCGCGGAGGGAGTCACCGAGCAGGTCGACTTCCTTCTCACGACCTTGAGCAAGGCACTCGGGAGCATCGGCGGTGTGGTCGCCGCTCGTGAGCCTCACATCGCTCTGCTGAGGACATCGGCGAGGGCCTACATCTTCCAGGCGAACATCTCTCCCGCCGACATCGCGGCAGCGCTCGCTGCACTACGCAGGGTGGGCGAGAGCGACGCGCTGCGAGAACGACTCTGGGACACCGCGGACTACATGAGGGAACGCTTCTCGGACGCGGGCTACGAGCTCGGCACCGGAGACGGGCTCATCATCACCCCGCACTTCTCCGACGGGGAGGACCTTCGTGCCATCGCCCGGGGCCTCTTCAAGCGGGGCGTCCACACCGCGGCGGTGACCTACCCGATCGTCGAGCGCAGCCGAGGCCGGTTGAGATTCATCTGCTCGGCGTCCCACACCCGCGAAGACGTCGACAAGACTCTGCAGGCCTTGATCGAGGCGGAGGCAGAGGTCACCCGTCGTGACGCATCCAACGACGGCGAGCCGCGGCTCCCGGCGGCTGATCCGCAGGCCTCGAGACACAGCGCGACGGACTGGGCCGACGCGTTCACGGCCTACCTGAACACCGCCCTGGCCGATCTGCCCTCAGCGGTGCCGAGCCTCGCGGTCACGGTCGGATCGCCCGGTGAGGTGGAGGACGTCGTGATCCGGATCGACGAGCAGGGGGCCACTCGAGGAGCCGCCGTATCCGCCGAGACCCCCGCTTGTTCCCTTCGGCTGCTCGATGACGAGGCGGTGGCTGCACTGTGCTCGCGGGATGTCGAGAGCCTGCTCGAGAGCGTCATCAAGGGCACGTGTGTCCTCGGGGGTCGCACCCAGCCGTTCGTCTGGATCATCGGGCGGCTCAGCGACTGGCAGAGCTCGATGAGGGAATGTCAGAACCAAGCTTCCTGACCGGCCCAGGGTGTTGGTCTTTTGAGTGCGTGAGTTGCGCCTGCGGCTCGCTGGTCGCAACCTGTTGGTCACCGAGCGAGGCGATCGTTCACCGCGATGACCGAGACCGCTGCCGACGACGACTGTGTTGGTCTCGACACGCTCGCTAGCGCTCGCGGCTCGACCGACGGGAGCGCTGGTCGAGCCGCCGGAGCCGCTAGGCGGAGGCGTGTCGAGACCAACACGGTCGAATGGGCGATCGCTGTCCTTCTCACCCTCCTTCTTCTGAGGTTCCTGTGGAGCCTGATGAGAAACGAGAACCTGCTCCCGGGCGAGGTCACCGGCCACCTGCTCCATCCCGATGTCCTCGGCGGAGTCTGGCTCACCGTCCGGCTCACCGTGCTGGTCTTCGCACTGGCGTCGGCGCTCGGCCTCGCCGTGGGCAGGATGGAGAGATCGGGCAACCCGGTGCTGCGCGAGATCGCGGCGGCGTACGTCTGGGTCTTCGGCGGCATCCCGGTGCTCGTCCAGCTGTTGCTGTGGAGCAACATCGCGCTGGTCTTCCCGGACATCACCTTCGGGATCCCGGGGGTGCACATCGACGCGGTCCGGCTGGTCACACCGGTCCACGCGGCGATCGTCGGGTTGGCGCTGGCGCTGGGAGCGTACGCAGCGAGGGCTCTTTCGAGCGGTGACCGGCTCACCGCGCTCGGTGACGTCCTGGTGACGACGATCCAGGCGACCAGCCTGGTCTCCGTGCTCGCGATCACCGACCTGCTGGGAGTGGTCCAGGCGCTCGACGAGCGCAACCACCTGATCATCCCGCTGCTGGTGGTGGCCGCGATCTGGTATCTACTCCTGGTCACCGCGGCGCGCGGCGCGATCCGCCTGCTCAGGAGGGTGCGCAGCATGGCGCACACGGCCGACGGGTGAAGCCGAGGGTAAAAGTCGGCGACTATTGCAAGACCTGGCAACGCAGATCTTTGTAGAGTGCGGCACGTGACTTTCGAGCAGGCCTGGCAACGGTGGCGCGATGGGCGGGAGGCCGAGCTGAGAAGCCCGGAAGGTTTCCTGGCGATCACCGGGCTGCACTGGCTGAGCGCCAAGCCGCAGCGGTTCCCCGGGGTCCCGGGTGTCTGGTCGAAGGGGCCGGAGGGTGCCGTGGTCGAGCTCGGTCCGGGCGAGTGGCTCGAGCTCGGTGGCACCACCCTTGCCGGTCGGTACGTCTTCGGGGAAGTCGATCCTGTGGGAGTGATCGCGACCTTCGATGCCGGGACGGTCGAGGTCGCCGACCGCTTCGGCACCCCGGTCCTCCGGCCGCGGCAGCCCGACGGCCCGTTCCTGCGCGACTACACCGGCACCCCGACGTACGCTCCGGACCCGGCGTGGCGGGTGGAAGCGGCCTTCACGCCCTACGCGACGAGCCGGCCGATCTCGGTCGGCTCCGTGGTCGAGGGTCGTTCGAGCGTCATCGACGCCGTGGGGGAGGTGGCGTTCGAGGTGGGTGGCCGCCCGCAGCGGCTGATCGCCTTCGACGGCGGTGACGGCGAGCTGTGGCTGCTGTTCACCGACGAGACCAGCGGCGTCACGACCTACGCCGCCTGCCGTCAGCTCGCCGTCGCGCCGCCTGCCGACGGTAAGGCCGTCATCGACTTCAACCGCGCCGCCAACATGCCCTGTGCCTACACGATCCACGCCACCTGCCCGCTCCCGCCCGCCAGCAACCACATCGACGTGCTCGTCGAAGCCGGCGAGCAGACCCCGCCGCGGGCGCCCGCCGACTGACGCCTGGTTCCGGTTCGAAGGTTTAACCGTGCGAAACGGACCGGAAACAGCGAAACAGGCAGACTAGGTCCCATGGCGGGGACGATGTTGTGGAGAGTGCGTACGACGCTGCCTGACCGACCTGGGGCGCTCGCGGCGCTGGCGCAGCGCTGCGGCAAGGCCGGGGTCAACATCTTGGGGATGCAGATCTTCCCGGGGCTGGCGGAGGTCACCGACGAGTTCGTGCTGCGTACGCCCGCGGGTTGGGGCGAGAGCGAGATCTGCGCTCTCTTCTCCGCCGCCGGTGGCGGTGACACCGTCGTCCAGCCCGCCAACGAGGCGGCCCTGGCCGACCAGCCGACCCGCTATGTGCAGGCCTGCCGGTACGTCCTGGAGCGGCCGATGTCGTTCCCGGAGGTGGTCGCCCACCTCTTCGACGCCGAGCCCGAGGCTCCGCCCGGGGTCGTGCACGACACCATGGAGCTGCGGGTCGCCGACGTCGACGTCCAGCTGCACCGCACCGCTCCCTTCACCACGACCGAGCGTGCCCGTGGCTCCGCGATGGCCGACCTGGTCAACGATGTCCTCGAACGCAGTCGCGAGTCGGCGGCCATCGGCACCACCCCGCCCGTACGCCGCCTCGGCACCGGAAGCACCCCTGACCTCGTCGTCACCGGCGAGGCCGTCACCGCCCTCGTCGACGGCGTCGCGGTCGGCATCGGCGAGGTCCTGGCGCCGGTCGAGGACGACGAGAACGTCCGCGTGATCAACCTGCGCGTCGACCCGGCCTGGCAGCGCCGAGGCATCGGCACCCGGCTGCTGATCGACACCGCCAAGCTCGCGCACATGCTCGGCGCCGACGAGATCCTGCTCACCACCCGGTCCGACAACCAGGCCGTGCTGCCCATGGTCCTCGCCGCCGGCATGCGCGGCCGGATCCGGATGGCCGGTGATCTGCTGACCGTCAAGGTGCCGGTGCGGGATCTCAAGCCGTTGGATCGGTAGTGCAGCAAACACCTGGGGAGTCTCGCCGTTTCGGTGATCCCTGGGGCTCGGCCGTAGCATTTCTCCATGGAGATCCCGGAGAAGTTCGCGACGCTCGGCCTCACTTACGACGACGTACTCCTGATGCCCGGATATTCGGATCTGGCGCCGTCCGACATTGACACGACCTCCCGGCTGACCCGCGAGATCAACCTGCGGGTCCCGCTCATCTCCGCGGCGATGGACACCGTGACCGAGTCGCGGATGGCGATCGCGATGGCCCGTCAGGGCGGCATCGGCGTCCTCCACCGCAACCTGAGCATCGAGGATCAGGCCTACCAGGTCGACCTGGTCAAGCGCACCCAGACCGGGATCATCTCCAACCCGGTGACCATCGGCCCCGACGCGACGCTGGAGCAGCTCGACAAGCTCGCCGGTGAATACCGGATCTCCGGGTTCCCCGTGGTCGACGTCGACCAGAAGCTGATCGGCATCATCACCAACCGCGACCTCCGGTTCACCCCCGTCGCGGAGTGGGCGACCACCAAGGTCAACGAGGTGATGACCTCCAGGGACCTGATCACCGGCCCGTCGGAGATCTCCCGCGAGGAGGCCACCAAGCTGCTGCGCCAGCACAAGCTGGAGCGGCTCCCGCTGATCGACGCCGACGGCCGCATCACCGGCCTGATCACCGTCAAGGACTTCGTGAAGTCCGAGCAGTTCCCCGACGCCTCCAAGGACGGGCAGGGCCGCCTGCTCGTCGGCGCGGCGATCGGCTACTTCGGCGACGCCTGGGAGCGGGCCACCACGCTCATCGACGCCGGAGTCGACGTGCTCGTCGCGGACACGGCCCACGGCAACGTACGCATGCTGATCGACATGGTCCACCGCCTCAAGACCGACCCGGCCACCAAGCACGTCCAGGTCATCGGCGGCAACGTCGCGACCAAGGAGGGCGCGCAGAGCTTCGTCGAGGCAGGCGCCGACGCGGTCAAGGTCGGTGTCGGCCCGGGCTCGATCTGCACCACCCGCGTCGTCACCGGCGTCGGCGTGCCGCAGATCTCCGCGGTCTACGAGGCCTCGCTGGCCTGCAAGCCGGCCGGTGTCCCGGTGATCGCCGACGGCGGTCTGCGCTACTCCGGCGAGATCGGCAAGGCGATCGTCGCCGGCGCCGACACCGTGATGCTCGGCTCGATGCTCGCCGGCACCGAGGAGACCCCCGGTGACCTGGTCCTGATGAACGGCAAGCAGTTCAAGGCCTACCGCGGCATGGGCTCCATGGGCGCGATGTCCTCGCGCGGCAAGAAGTCCTTCTCCAAGGACCGCTACTTCCAGGCCGAGGTCACCGACGACGACATGATCGTCCCCGAGGGTGTCGAGGGCCAGGTCGCCTACAAGGGCGCGCTGGCGACGGTCGCCCACCAGCTCACCGGCGGCCTGCACCAGACGATGTTCTACGTCGGCGCGCGCACCATCCCCGAGCTGCAGGAGAAGGGCCGCTTCATGCGGATCACCTCCGCCTCGCTCAAGGAGTCGCACCCCCACGACGTCCAGGTCACCGCCGAGGCGCCGAACTACCACGGCTGACCCGCACCACCACGAGCCCCGGATCAACCGATCCGGGGCTCGTCCCATTTCGTGCGACGAGATGATCACGATGTGAGGAATTCGGGCACCAATCCGGACCGGTCGGAGTTCAATCCGGTGCCAGCATCCGATCCTTCCGGGAGGACCCATGACCATCACCGACACCGACACCTTCGCCCAGGACTGGGCGGCATGGCACGAGGAGCACGAGAGGA
This sequence comes from Nocardioides sp., assembly GCF_014360585.1. Classification (GTDB taxonomy): domain Bacteria; phylum Actinomycetota; class Actinomycetes; order Propionibacteriales; family Nocardioidaceae; genus Nocardioides. Next base: position 794 of record NZ_JACIXG010000016.1, on the reverse strand, counting down.
AGCGGGCATCGGCCCACGGTTTCCTCGCGATCACCTCGATGCGCTGGCTCGCCGAGGAGCCGGAGACGTACGACGACGTGCCGGGCGCCTGGTCGAGCGGTCCCGACGGCATCGTGGTCTCGCTGGCCCCGGGTGAGTCGTTGGTCGTCGACGGCGCCGAGATCACCGGTCGGCACTCGTTCGGTGTCATCGACGAGCGCGGCGGGGTCACCGCACTGTTCGGCGACGCGGCGGTGGAGATCGCCAACCGCGGCGGCAACGCGGTCATCCGCCCCCGCCACCCCGACAACCCGGTCCTGACCGGCTACCGCGGCACCGAGTCCTACGCACCCGACCCGAGGTGGGCGATCCAGGGACGCTTCGTCACCTACGACCCGCCCGTGCCCACGACCGTGGGTTCGGTCGTCGACGGCCTGGAGCACGTCTACGAGGCCGTCGGCGAGATCGAGTTCGAGGTCGACGGCACCGGGCACAGCCTGATCGCCTTCCCGGGCTCCGCCCCGGGCTCCCTGCACGTGCTGTTCCGCGACGAGACCTCGGGCAGGACGACGTACGCCGCCACCCGCTCGCTGTCCGTGGGTGCACCCGATGCGGAGGGCAACGTGCTGGTCGACTTCAACCGCGCGACCAACCTGCCGTGCGCCTACACCGACCATGCCACCTGCCCGCTCCCTCCGCCTCACAACCGCCTCTCGGTCGCGGTCGAGGCCGGGGAGAAGAAGCCCGCCTGACGGATCCTCTGTCGCAGCTAAGAAGGGTTGTGAAGCTGAGAGTGGCCTATAGACCACTCTCAG
>NZ_JACIXG010000159.1 GCF_014360585.1 Nocardioides sp. | reverse complement strand
CCGATGACGACCCCGTCGGCCCCCTGACCGCCCGGCACGGGCTCGTTGATCGGGCCCCACGTAGTGGCCCACGTTCGACAGGCCCGTGGGGGCCCTAAGCCTCAATTCACCGATGAAGTAGCCGGGGCGGTCGCTGGCATGGTCGTGGGTCGTGACCGTATGGAGGGCGTGTGAGGTCCGCCGGTCTGCCCGGCTTTCCACTTTGGTTCCTGGTCGTAGGTGCTGGAGTTGGGAGTCAGATCGGCACGTTGGGCCGGCGCGGGGAGAAGACGGTGTCGTAGAGCGCCTGCCAGGCTGTTTGCCATGGCCAGCTTTCGGGTAGATGGAGTCGGAGCCGCCGGGCTGAGGAGGCGATCCGGGCCGGGATGTTGATGAGTTTGCGGCGGATCGTCGCGGTCGTCGCGCGTGCCAGGCTCGAGCTTGTGGTCAGGGTGGCGGCGGCGCGGGTGAGGTTGAACGCCATGACGGCGCAGGTCAGCCAGGCGGCGTTGGCGTTGAACACGCCCGAGGGCAGGTGCGCCAGCGCGGAGGCTTTCAGGTCAGCGTGGACGTTCTCGATGATCGCGTGTGCGCGGTGGGTCTTGTCGGCCGCCACTGTGTCGTACTGCTCTACGGATGTAGTGGTGAAGAACGCATGGAACCGCCAGGTATCGAACAGGCTCGCCTGCCCACTTGCAGCCTTGGGATTCAGGTCGGGGATACGGCGCACCACGAGCCGACCCGGCACCTGGTCGTTCTTGGGCTTCGAGGTGAATGCGGTGAAGTCGACCTCGGCGACTTCGGCGCGGGAGATCCAACGGTTGGTGTGTTCGTCGAAGATCGCGTCGGTGTAGTTGATCGTGGTCCACGCGTCGTCGTCGATGGTGGCGATGGCACGTTTGACCGCCGGGTCCATGCGTACGGTGACCGAGACCTCGGCTCCGGCGGCCAGGCAGGCGGTGACCATGCTGTGGGAGTAGAACGCCGAATCGCCTCGGACCAGCACGTCACGGCCGTGAAGGTGGGTGCGGCGGATCAGTGCCAGCGTGTCGGTGGCCAGCCGGGCAGCCCCTCGCGGGGACCCGGCAGAGCCCTTGCGCAGCCGTTGAGCGGCGATCACCGGAGCAGCCTGCTCGGTGGAGACCGTGGCCAGCAGCGCGTTCAGGCCACGTACCCCGGAGTAGCCGAACGAGGCGCCCTGCTTGGCGTGTCCGTAGACCTCCACGATCGTGTCGTCGATATCGACCATCACCGTCCCGGTGTCCGACTCATGACCGAGCAGTCCGGTGTGTTCGGCCAGTGCGCGCACGAACCGCGAGGCGATCGCATCGGTTTGGCGGACGTGGCCGAAGGTGAACTGCCGCAGGAACGATCCCAGCGTCGAAGGGGCGTACGGGCGGTCGAAGAGTGTGCCCATCGCCCCGTGGCGCAGCAGGGCCATGTCGTCGATGCTATCCGCGCCTGCGGCCATCCCGGCCACGAGCGAGGCCAGTTTCACTCCACCGTTGGAGCCCTTGTCGGTGGGCACGCTCAGATGCTCGTCACCGAGCCGGTGCAGGCCCGCCCGGTCGGCGAGTTTCATCAGCGGCACGAGGCCGGCGCCCGACACGAGGTTGGGCTCATCGAACGTCGCGAAGCTTACGGGCAGAGTGTGAGATAGTTGCATCTGCGGGATGCCCTTCTTGAATTGGCGATACGGACCTTAAGCAAGTCGTATCTTGCCAGTTCAGAAGGGCATTCTCGCGTTCCCACACCGCGCTAGAAGTTCATCTCATCGGTGGATCCAGGCTTAAAGTGAGGGGCCTACCGAAATGAGATCCAGCAGTGAGTGCATCACGCAGGCGGTTCAGCCAGGAGTTCAAGGATGAGCTGTGCCAGGAGGT
>NZ_JACIXG010000158.1 GCF_014360585.1 Nocardioides sp. | reverse complement strand
GACCAACACGGTCACCGTCGGCGCTCTATGGGACCGTGTTGGTCTCGACACGCCTCCGCCTAGCGGCTCCGGCGGCTCGACCAGCGGGTCAACGGACCGAGCGGCGGGTCAACGGACCGGGCGGCGGGTCAACGGACCGCGCGGCGGTTGTACGGACCGACCCAGCGGGTCAGCGGAACCGGCATCGCTGAGGCTCCGCCTGCGGTCCTGGCCCGGGCCTTCCGTCACCGGCGCTGAGTGACCACCACGTACGCCGCCGCCACCAGCGCCGCACCGATGCCGACCCTGCGGGCAAGCCTGGTGGCCTCGACGACGTCGCCAGGCTCTGCGTCGCGGCCGTCCCCCATCACCGCGCGGTGCTCGACCCGGTTGCCGTAGTAGCGGTTCGTGCCGCCGAGGCGGATGCCGAGGACACCGGCGAAGGACGCCTCGACGACGCCCGCGTTCGGGCTCGGGTGCCGCGACGCGTCGCGGCGCCAGGCTTGCCACGCCGGCCTCGCCCGCGACGGCGAGGTGGCGATCGCGAGCAGGCCGGAGAGGCGCGAGCCGGGCAGGTTGAGCAGGTCATCGAGCCGGGCGCTCGCCCAACCGAATTGCTCGTAGCGGTCGTTGTGATGGCCCACCATCGCATCGAGGGTGTTGGCCGCGCGGTAGCCGAGAAGACCGGGTACGCCGGCGAGCGCACCCCACACGAGTGGCGCGACCACCGCGTCGGAGGTGTTCTCGGCGACGCTCTCCACGACGGCTCGGGAGACCTCGGAGGCGTCTAGCTCAGCGGTGTCGCGGCCGACCAGGTGGGTCAGGCGCTGCCGGGCGGCGGGGAGGTCGCCGCGGTCGAGGTGTGCGTGGACGGCCATCGCCTCGCGTTCCAGAGAACGCCCACCCAGCACCGCCCAGGTCGCGGCCGCGGACACCAGCGTCCTTCCGGTCCGGCCGGGAGCGAGTCGCTCCGCGGCGGCGCCAAGGACCACCGCTCCCCCGACGAGGGTGGCGGCGTGGAGCACACCGCGGGATCGATCGTCGGAGTACCAGGACCGCTCGGCCCGCATCGCGACCGTGCCGAACCCGGCGACCGGGTGGAACCGGCGTGGGTCTCCCAGCAGCCGGTCGAGAGCGAACCCCGCCAGCAGCCCGGCCGCGGTGGCGATGCGGTCTCGATGCGGACCGGAACCGTTACTGGTGTGACGTTTGATGCGCCTCATCTGTCACAACCGCAACGGTTCCGGTCCGAGAGGTGACTGAGTGCGGCGAGGAGCTGGTCGGTCGGCTCGCTTGGCCGCACGGCGATCCGCACCCAGTCGGGGCCGAGACCCGGGAAGGTGTCGGCGCGGCGTACGGCGATGCCGTGGTCGCGCAGGGCATCCCGGACCCCCAGACCTGGGCGGGCCAGGACGAAGGAGGCCGAGGAGGGGACGTACTCGATCTCTCGGGCTCGCAGGCCCGCCTCGAGATGGTCGCGCCAGGTGGCGATCTGCTCGGCGCGCTCGCGTGCCTCGCCGCTCGCGCGGACGGTGGCGCAGGCGAGCATGGCAGCGGCGGCGGTGGCGGAGACCGACCATGGGGTACGCGCCCACTCCAGGTCGCGGATCGCGGCGGTGTCACCGATGACATAGCCGGCCCGGACCCCGGGGATCGACCAGTGCTTGGTGAGGCTGCGGATGACCAGCAGGCCGTCCGCGCGGACGGCGGTGAGGGTCTCCGGCTCGCCCGGAACCGCGTCCATGAACGCCTCGTCGACCACGACCAGACGGCCGGGGCGGAGGAGGGCGCGGAGGGTGACGGCGGGATGGAGCACGCCGGTGGGGTTGGTCGGGTTGCCGACGACGACCAGGTCCGCGTCTTCGGGTACCGCGGCCGGGTCGAGGGCGAAGCCGTCCTCGGCCCGGCAGTGCACCTCGGTGACCTCGTGGCCGGCCTGCTCGAGCGCCGCGTGGGGCTCGGTGAACTGCGGATGGACGACGACCGGCTTACGCCAGGCCCGTGCCCGAGCGACCAGCGTGAACGCCTCGGCCGCCCCCGCCGTCGGGAGCACCTCGTCGCGGTCGCGGCCATGGTGCTTGGCCAGCGCGGCTCGCGCTGGCTCCTCGTCGGGGTAGGTGGTCGACGCGAGCGACTCCCGCAGCGCCTGCTCCAGCCACTGCGGCCGCTCGCCCGGGTAGACGTTCACCGCGAAGTCGAGCAGCCCGTCGCCGATCTCGACGTCCCCGTGGTGCCGCAAGGGGTCGGCAACCGCGCTGGTCGAGCCGTCCCCGCTGCCCGAGCCCTCCACCCCGCTGGACGAGCCGCCCGCACCCCCGTCGGTCGAGCCGCCGGAGCCGCTAGGCGGAGGCGTGTCGAGACCAACACAGTCCCCTGTCGCGCTCGAG
>NZ_JACIXG010000157.1 GCF_014360585.1 Nocardioides sp. | reverse complement strand
CCGATGAGGCGATCGCGCTGCGAGATCGTCAGGAAGCGGCCGGCGCCCAGGTCTCCGAGCATCATCCCGGCCGCACCAGCGGCGAAGAGATAGCCCGCTAGCTGTACTGACCACGGACGTTAGGTGCGGCGTGCCTGCTGGACGATGACGAAGACCTCCGGGTGAGGTGTGAAGCGACCAAGCATTCACCCGCTCACGAAACTCCGGAGGTCTTCGTGTCCCACGCTAACGCCCAACTGACTCCTGCGGGTCGTCTGCGTCTGGCTCAGCTTGTCGTGGACAAGGGCTGGACGTTGCGCCGTGCCGCTGAACGCTGGAACTGCTCGGTGACGACCGCGAAGCGGTGGGCCGACCGGTACCGTGCCTACGGCCGTGATGGCATGGTCGATCGGTCCTCACGCCCGTACACCTCACCGCGACGCACCCCACGCCGGGTCGAGCGACGGGTGCTCGGACTGCGGGTCTCTCGCCGCTGGGGACCGGCGCGGATCGCCTACCGGCTGCGGCTGCCGGTCTCGACGGTGCACAAGATCCTGTGTCGCTACAACTGCCCGCTGCTGGCCTGGACCGACCCGGCAACGGGGGTCCGGATCAAGTGGGTCCGTAAGAAGGCCCGCTCCTACGTGCATGATGCGCCCGGCGACCTGGTCCACGTCGATATCAAGAAGCTCGGCCGGATCCCTGACGGTGGCGGGTGGCGTTTCCTCGGTCGCGCCGACGGCAGGCGGGACCGCCGCCGCGGTATGGGCTACTGGTACATCCACAACGCGGTCGACGACTGCTCACGGCTCGGCTACAGCGAGCTTCTGAGCGATGAGAAGAAGGAGACAGCGGCGGCGTTCTGGGAACGCGCCAACGCCTACTTCAACACAGCCGGGATCGTCGTGAAACGCGTGCTCACCGACAACGGCTCCTGCTACCGCAGCCAGCTATTCGCCCAGGCCCTCGGCGAGGACGTCAAGCACAAGCGCACCCGGCCCTACCGACCCCAGACCAACGGGAAGGTCGAACGGTTCAACCGCACGATGCTCGAGGAATGGGCCTACGCCCAGCCCTACGGATCAGAGGCCGAGCGTGTGGCCCACTTCAACGACTGGCTGCACCACTACAATCATCACCGCGGTCACACCGCACTCGACGGCAAGTCACCAGCCGACCTCGTACCCAACCTGTGTGGGCAGAACATCTAGACCTCGCGGGCTCGTCGCCTCAATCCTGCGACAAGCACCTATGCGTACGAATCGTCGCGCACAACCCGTCGAAGGGTTCGCAAGGTCGTTGCGAGAGTGACCAGATCGGTGGAGCCAAGCGCTACCCGGATGGCTTGCGGGGTCTGTGGCGCGGTGCTGAAGGGTTCGGCCGTCGCTACCGCGATCTGCTGCCTGGATAGCGTGCCGGTGATGCGGTCGGCTCGCGCGCCTTCCGGTAGTGGCAGCCATGCGAAGTACGACAAAGGATGGCCGATGACGTGCAGGTCGGCCAGCTCCCGCCGCGCGAGAGCTTGACGGGCACGAGCTTCGTCGCGCTTGCGGTCTTCGAGGCGAGCGACGGTGCCGTCTTCGATCCAGCTGCAGGCGATCGCGGTCGTGAGGACGGCGTGTTCCAGGTGGTGACGCGGATGGCTCGTTCCATGGCACCGATGAACGAGTCGGGAGCAACCAGGAACCCGACCCGAAGTCCGGTGGCGACGCCCTTGGACAGACCAGAGACGTAGACCGTCAGGTCCGGGGCGGTGGCGGCCAACGGTGGCGGCGGGTCTTCGGCGAGATAGGCGTACGAGGCGTCTTCGATGATCAGGAGACTGTGCCGTCGCGCGATGCGGACCAGTCGTTCGCGGTCAGCCGATGACATGACCCATCATCGCCCTTGGAGTCCTCAACCGGATCAAAGGCGACGACTGGCGCGTCACCATAGCCACGCCGAGCCCGAAGGTGACGTCGATGAACGGTGTGGTGGTCGAGCAGATGTCGACGCTGGAAGAGGCCTGCGAGGCTGACGCCGTCATAGTCGGCAGCGGTGTCGCTACCCGCGAGGTCGTCGAGGATCCCGCGATCTTGGACGTGCTGCAACGCCTCGACCCGTCGTGCCAGCTCATCGCCGCCCAGTGCTCAGGCGCGCTCGTCCTGGCCAGACTCGGACTGCTCGAGGACGTCCCTGCCTGCACCGATCTGATCACCAAGCCGTGGATCGTCGCCGCCGGTGTCGAGGTACTCAACCAACCCTTCTACGCCAAGGACAACCCCGCGACCGCGGGCGGCTGCCTCGCCTCGCACTACCTCGCGGCCTGGATCATCAGCCGCCTCAAGGGCCAGGAGGCCGCCGAAGGCGCTCTCCACTACGTGGCCCCGGTCGGGGAGAAGGAGGAGTACATCGAGCGCGCCTTGCGCAACATCACCCCCTACCTCCCCGCCGCCGTCCCAGCGCTCGCCTGACCCGCGACGCGAGACCCCATCACCTGGGCTCAGGTGAGCGGGTCGATGATCGCGTCGATGACGACCCTGGCCCAGTCGAGGAGATCCGGGCCGTCGAGGGGTTTGGCGGGGAAGCCGGAGGAGACCGGGCGCGGGACCATGATGGTGTCCAGCTGCGGCTTGACCAGGGACTTCGGGTACATCCGGTTCAACC
>NZ_JACIXG010000156.1 GCF_014360585.1 Nocardioides sp. | reverse complement strand
GATAGCACGAAGGGGCCCCGCGGCAGCGCGCAAGCGCTGAGCGGGGCCCCTTCTGCTATCTCATGAAAGGCGCTGACTCGGCGCAAACGGACCGGAGCGAAGCGAGGACCGGATTGCGCCGAGTCGGCGCAAAGCCCGACGTAAGCCGGACCGAGAAACCGAACCCGCACACGGCAGGTTCAGAAGTGCGTCCACCCCACCGTGCCCTCATAGACCTCCCCGTCAACGGTGACCGGCTCCCCACCAGGCTCCCCGATCGTCCCGATCACGGCCCACCCCTCCGGCAGCTCCACGTCAGGCGGGAACGCGGCGAGCAGCGAGTGATCCTCTCCCCCGCCCAGCACGAACGCGAGCGCGTCGGCGCCGGTCGCCGAGGCGACCGCCTTGAGCTCCTCGGAGATGGTCAACGCCGAGGTGTGCACGTCGATGGAGACCTCCGAGGCGTCGGCGATGTGCCTGGCCTCGGCCAGGAGCCCGTCGGAGACGTCGATCAGAGCGGACGCACCGGCGGCTGCGGCGGCGGGGCCGGCGGCGTACGGCGGCTGGGGACGCCGGTAGGCGTCGACGAGCACGCGCGGCGACCGGAACCCGCGCTTGAGGATCGCCAGGCCGGCGGCAGCCCATCCCTGGCGGCCGCACAGGGCGAGTACGTCGCCGGGCTCGGCTCCCGAGCGGAGCACCGGTGCCTGGGCGACCGCGCCGATGGCGGTCACGGAGATGACGATCTGGTCGGCGCCGGTGACGTCCCCTCCGACCACGGAGGCCCCGACAAGCGCACACTCCGCGGCGAACCCCTCTGCGAAGTCGACCGCCCACTCGGCCGGAAGGTCCGGCGGAAGGGCGAGCCCGAGAGTCATCGAGTGCGCGACGCCGCCCATCGCGGCGATGTCGGCGAGGTTCTGGCCGGCGGCCCGGTGGCCGATGTGGGACGCCTCGGCCCAGTCCCGCCTGAAGTGCCGGCCCTCGACGAGCAGGTCGGTCGAGACCACCACGTGACCATGCTTGACCCGCAGCAGCGCGGCGTCGTCGCCGGGGCCGACCAGCACCTGCTCTCCCTGGGCGAAGTGCTTGGTCATCTCGGTGATCAGCCCGAACTCACCGACGTCGGCGAGTGTCGAGTCCCTCGGAAAAGCCATGACTACATCCAACCCTCCTCTTGGCGCGCGAAGATACCGGGACACGCATCCGGTCGACTCCGCACTTCACGCGGTCACTGCCTCGTTACGTCTTATCCCCAGGGTCGGTGTAGGTCGATCGATAGATAACGCGATAGGTTACTGGTCGGACAATGTGCCAAGGGAGGCACGGAGAACAGGAGCTGCACCATGGTCGTACAGGCGTACATCCTCATCCAGACGGACGTCGGCAAGGCCGCGGAGGTCGCCACCGAGATCGGCAAGATCCAGGGCGTGACCCTGGCCGAGGACGTCACCGGTCCCTACGACGTGATCGTCCGCGCCGAGGCCCGCAACGTCGACGAGCTCGGAAAGCTGGTCGTGGCCCGCGTGCAGAACCTCGAGGGCATCACCCGCACGCTGACCTGCCCGGTCGTGCACATCTGACATCGGACTGACGGCTCCACCCGGCCGTCCGTTACAACACTGTGTTAGAACCATGGGCATGAGCACACCTCCTCTTTCCGGGCCCGTCGCCGTCATCGCCGGCGGGCTGAGCCACGAGCGCGACGTGTCGCTGGCCTCCGGCCGCAACCTCGTGCGCGAGCTGTCGGCGCTGGGAGTGGAGGTGGCGGCGTACGACTTCGACCGGGCGCTGCTGCACAACCTCGAACGCGACAAGGCGGTCGTGGCGCTGCCGGCTCTGCACGGCCAGTTCGGTGAGGACGGCGAGATCCAGACGCTCCTGGAGCTGATCGGGATCCCGTACGTCGGCACCGTCTCCACCTCCTGCCGGGTCGCGTTCGACAAGGCGGCCGCCCGGGAGCTTCTGCGCCGCGGCGGCATCCCGGTGCCGGAGTCGGTCTCGCTCTCCTCCACGACGTTCCGCGACGTCGGCGCCCCGGTGCTGATGGAGCACGTCATCTCGCGGATGGGCGAACGGGTCGTGGTCAAGCCCTCGCGCGGTGGCTCCGCGCTCGGTGTCACCGGCGTCGACGGCCTCTCCGCGCTCCCCGCGGCCCTGGTCAAGACCTACGCCTACTGCGACGAGGCACTCATCGAGCGCTTCTACGCCGGCATCGACGTCTCCGTGGTCGTCCACGAGACCGACGAGGGCCCGCAGTCCATGACCCCCATCGCGATCGACTTCAGCAAGGGCCACGAGTTCGACTTCGCGGCCCGCTACACCGCCGAGTTCGTCGGCTTCGGCCGCCCCGACCTCCCCGACGCGCTGCTCGCCGAGCTCGGCGAGACCGCCGTCCGCGCCCACGAGCTGCTCGGCATGCGCGACATCTCCCGCACCGACTTCATGGTCACCCCCGACGGCGCCTTCGTCGTCCTCGAGGTCGCCATCACCCCCGGCGCCACCGAGACCAGCGTCTTCCCCTTCGCCGCCAAGCACGACGGCACCTCGATGGGTGAGGTCACCCTCGCCCTCCTCAAGCGCGCCCTCTCCCGCTAGCGCTGGTCGAGCCCGGCGAGCGCCAGCGAGCCGGTGTCGAGACCAACACGGTCCCCTCTCGCGCGAAGAGGGGACCGTGTTGGTCGCGACACGCCTCCGCCGAGCGGCTCCGGCGGCTCGACCGGCGGCGG
>NZ_JACIXG010000155.1 GCF_014360585.1 Nocardioides sp. | reverse complement strand
CGGCCCCGCCTCGGGGCCGCGCCGCTGCGCGTTCGGATCACGGAGGCGCGCTCCGCTATGACAGAGGGTCCGACCTTGTGAATCGTTCACAAGGTCGGACCCTCTGTCATAGTCGACGATCAGCTCAAGGTCTAGTTCCGACATGTCGGTGACGTCACCGGCTGGCTTCTCGATGGAACCCGCCCTTGACCCAAGTGCGTCGCACACCGCTGCCAGCTCATCGGTGTTCTGTCACACAACCGAGATCTGACGCCGATCTCCAGGGGCGTACGATCGACGCGTGAGTGAGCTGCGCTTCGTCGATGTCGGGACGATCGACTACCTGGACGCCTGGGAGCTGCAGAAGCAGATCCATCAGCGCGTGGTCGACCGGGAAGAGCCCGACACGGTGCTGCTGCTCGAGCACCCGCCGACCTACACCGCCGGGAAGCGTACGAAGCCGGAGGACCGGCCGGCGGATCCCGGTGGCGCGCCGGTGATCGACGTCGACCGAGGCGGTGAGGTGACCTTCCACGGCCCCGGCCAGATCGTCGCCTACCCGATCGTGCGGCTGCCCGAGAAGGTCAAGGTCGTCGACTTCGTACGCCGCCTGGAGCAGGCGATGATCCTGACCTGCGCCGAGTTCGGTGTCACCGTCTACCGGGTCCCGGGCCGCAGCGGCGTGTGGCTGCCCGCGGGTGAGACCCCGGACGGCGTACACCGCCTGGAGCGCAAGGTCGGGGCGATCGGGCTGCGGGTCAGCCAGCACGTGACCATGCACGGCATCGCGCTCAACTGCGACGTCGACCTGGGGTGGTACGAGCGGTTCGTGCCGTGCGGGATCTCCGACGCCGGGGTGACGACGCTCTCGATCGAGGCGGGGCGGCAGATCGGCAACGCCGAGGCGATGCCGGTGCTCCACGAGAAGGTCGCCGAGATGCTCTCCTGGCGCGACTACGAGCCCGGCCCGAGCCTGGACCCACGGCCTGATCCAGCAAAGGCGGACCCGGCCAAGACGCCCAGGGTTCCGCTGCTCTCCCCCAGCGTGTGACCGACCAGTAGCCGCCTGGCTTCGGGGTTCCAACACCTGGCGGCGTACCCTTGTCGGGTGACTCAAGCTCCTGCCCCAGAAGGTCGCAAGCTCCTCCGTCTCGAGGTCCGCAACGCGCAGACTCCGATCGAACGCAAACCCGAGTGGATCAAGACCAAAGCGAAGATGGGGCCCGAGTACAAGGAGCTCACCGCGCTGGTGAAGTCCGAGGGCCTCCACACGGTGTGCCAGGAGGCCGGCTGTCCCAACATCTTCGAGTGCTGGGAGGACCGCGAGGCCACCTTCCTCATCGGTGGCGACCAGTGCACCCGCCGCTGCGACTTCTGCCAGATCGACACCGGCAAGCCGCAGGCGCTCGACCGCGACGAGCCGCGCCGCGTGGCCGAGTCCGTGCAGACCATGGGCCTGAAGTACGCCACGATCACCGGCGTCGCCCGCGACGACCTCGCCGACGGCGGCGCCTGGCTCTACGCCGAGACGGTCAAGCAGATCCACGAGCTCAACCCCGAGACCGGCGTCGAGAACCTCATCCCCGACTTCAACGGCATCCCGGAGCTCCTCACCGAGGTCTTCGAGTCCCGCCCCGAGGTCCTCGCCCACAACGTCGAGACCGTCCCGCGGATCTTCAAGCGGATCCGCCCCGCATTCCGCTACGAGCGCAGCCTCGACGTGATCACCCAGGCCCGCGACTTCGGCCTGGTCACCAAGTCCAACCTGATCCTCGGCATGGGCGAGACCCGCGAAGAGGTCTCCGAGGCGCTGCGTGACCTGCACGGCGCCGGCTGCGAGCTGATCACGATCACGCAGTACCTGCGCCCGAGCGTGCGTCACCACCCGGTCGAGCGCTGGGTCAAGCCCGAGGAGTTCGTCGAGCTCCAGACCGAGGCCGAGGAGATCGGTTTCTCCGGCGTCATGTCCGGTCCGCTCGTTCGTTCGTCCTACCGCGCCGGTCGGCTGTACCGTCAGGCGATCGAAGCACGCAAGTCTACGGTGGTCGAGCTTGTCGAGACCGTCGAGCCTGTCGAGACCAGCGCCTGACGCAGCGTACGAAATTTGAAGACTGAAAGAGGAAGATGTCCCAGACCGATCCGAGCACCATGAGTCGCCGCCAGCAGATGGTGGAGACCTACAAGCTCACCAAGCAGTCAGACCCGAAGATCGGCCTCATCCTCGGCGCGATCTTCGTGGTCGTCGCCGCGGTCGCCGGCGTGATCTTCTGGTTCCTGCCCGGCGAGGGCATCTTCTCCTGGATCTTCACGATCGTCGGTGCCCTCCTGGCCGGCCTCCTGGCCGCCATGGTGGTGTTCTCGCGGCGTGCCCAGAAGGTGATGTACGCCCGGCTCGAGGGCCAGGTCGGCGGCGGGTACGCAGCCCTGACCATGCTCCGCCGTGGCTGGACCGTCACCCAGGCCGTGGGCGTCGAGCCGCGCAGCCAGACGCTGGTCCACCGGGTGGTCGGCCCTCCGGGGGTCGTCCTCGTGGGCGAGGGCAACAGCCCGAGCAAGGTCCGCTCGCTCCTGGCCAGCACCAAGCGCAACCACGCCCGGGTCCTGGGCGAGGTCCCGATCACGACCATCGTCGCCGGCAACGGTGAGGACGAGATCCCGCTCCCGCGGCTGACCAAGCACGTCACCAAGATCGGCCGCAAGGTCGCCGGGCCCGAGATCACCGACATCATCAACCGCCTCAAGGCCGTCGACGCCACCCGCGGCACCGTGCCGATCCCGAAGGGCCCCGTCCCGACCTCGATGAAGGGCATGCGCGGCAACCTGCGCGGGCGCTGATCTCCGAGCCTCGCCCGGCGCTTGCGCCGGGCGAACGCGAGGAGATCGTGCGAGCGTACGGCCGAGCTTGCGAGGCCGTGACCGCGGGTCGAGATCCACGCAGGTCGTCGTAGCGGTAAGGGCCGG
>NZ_JACIXG010000154.1 GCF_014360585.1 Nocardioides sp. | reverse complement strand
TCTGATGCCGGCCTCCATCGCCTTGAGCGCCACCGGCGTCAGCGCGGCGCCGTCGAAGGGCAGCAGCACGATGGCGTCGACCTTGTCGTTGATGAAGGTCTCGACCTGGCTGATCTGCAGACCGACCTCGTTGGTGCCCTCCGCCAGGCGGAAGTCGACGTCCTCGTACGCCTCGGCAGCGGTCTGGGCCTGCTCGCTGATCGCGCCCATCCAGCCGTGGTCGGCGGCGGGGGCCGAGAAACCGATGACGACCGTGTCGCCCTTCTCGTCGTTGGAGCCGGCCTCGGCGTTGGAGGTGCCGCCGACGTTCTCCGACTTCTCGAGGGTGTTGCTGATGCAGGCCGAGAGGGCGAAGACCGAGAGGCCGACGACGACGCCGGTGCCCATGCGCCGGGCGAGGGCGAGTCTTGCTGGGGACTTCAGGTTCATGGAAGTGCTCCTAGATCGTGCGGAGGTGGAGGGGCGGGTGAGTCCGAGAGATCCGAGAAGGTACGGCGGCTACGAGCCGGGCTGTCGTGCGAACCGCTTCTGCAGCAGCACGGCGGCGATGATGATCAGGCCCTTGGTGAAAGCCTGAGCGGAGATCGAGAGATTGTTGAGCACGAAGACGTTGGTGAGGGTCATGAAGATCAGCACCCCGAAGACGGTGCCGATGATGTTGCCGCGCCCGCCGGCGAGCAGGGTGCCGCCGATGACGACCGCCGCGATGGCGTCGAGCTCGTAGAGCTGGCCGTGGGTGGCGCTGCCGGTCGTGGTACGGCTGATCAGCATCACCGCGGCGATGCCGCAGCAGAGGCCGACGAGCACGTAGAGGAGCATGGTGTGGCGGCGGACGTTGATGCCGGCCAGGCGCGAGGCCTCCGGGTTGCCGCCGATGGCCAGCGTGCGCCGGCCGAAGGTGGTGCGGTTGAGCAGGACCCAGCCGATCACGGCCACGATGGCGAAGATCCAGATCAGCACCGAGATCCCGAGGATGTCGCGGGAGAACGCGTCGGTGAAGCCCGGCACGCTGACGATCTGGGTCTTGCGCGCGGAGATGATCTCGGCCAGACCGCGGGCGCTGGCCATCATCGCCAGCGTGGCGATGAACGGCACCACCCCGCCGTACGCGATCAACAACCCGTTGATCAGGCCGGCGCCCGCGCCGACCAGTAGAGCGGTGGTGACGATGATGATCCAGTGGATGTCGTTGGCCATCGCCTGGGTGGCCACCGTCGTGCACCAGATCGAGGAGAGCGCGACCAGCGCACCCACCGACAGGTCGATGCCGCCGCCGGTGATCACGAACGTCATCCCGATGCTGACCACGCCGATCACCGCGGACAGTCGCAGGATCGTCATCACGTTGTCGACCGAGGCGAACCGCTCACCGCCGGTGGCGATACCGATGACGGCCAGCAGCGCCAGCGCCAGGACCAGGCCCAGGTTGTGGCCAGCGCCGCTGCGGAGCAGCTGGCCGAGGCCACCGGGTTCTGCCCGGCGGGCCGCCTCCTTCTCGACCCGGGCTGTGTCAGCCAGGGTGGCGGCATCCGTGTGGTCGCTCATGCGACCTCTCCTTCCATCACGAGGTCCAGGACCTTCGACTCATCGATCTCGGTGGCGGGTCCCTCGTGGACGACGGAGCCCTCGCTGATGACGAGGACCCGGTCGGCGAGACCGAGCACCTCCTCCACCTCGCTGGACACCACGACCACGGCGACACCTTCGTCGGCCAGGCGGCGGACGAGGCTGTAGATCTCGCTGCGCGCCCCGACGTCGACGCCCCGGGTGGGCTCGTCGAGGAGCAGCACCTTGCAGTCGCGCAGCAGCCACCTGGCGAGCACGACCTTCTGCTGGTTGCCGCCGGACAGGTTGCGGACCGGCCGGTCCACCCCGGCGGGACGTACGTCGAGCGAGCGGGTGAGCTCCTCGGCGGCGCGACGCTCGGCGGCGCTGTCCAGGAAGCTGGCCTTGGAGAATCGGCTCAGGGAGGAGACCGTCACGTTGCGGTAGACCGCCTGGTCGAGCAGCAGTCCCTGGCTCTTGCGCTCCTCGGGAGCCAGGCCGATCCCGGCGGCAACCGCGGCGCGGACCGAGCCGCGACGCAGCCGGCGACCGTTGACGGTGACCGTGCCCGTGGTCGAGCGGCGAGCGCCGTAGATGGTCTCCAGGATCTCCGAGCGGCCGGAGCCGACCAGACCCGCCAGACCGACGATCTCGCCGGCGTGGACACGCAGGTCGACGTCGTGGAAGCGGTCACCGGAGAGGCCGCTGGCCTCGAGCACCGGCGTGGCGTCCCGACCGGGTGCCGTCGTGGGGCGCTCGGGGAAGACGTACTCGATCTCGCGGCCGGTCATCAGCGTGATCAGCTCAGAGGTCGGGGTCTCCGCGGCGGAGAGCCCGGTGGCCACGGTGCGGCCGTCCTTGAGGACCGTGATCCGGTCGCCGATCTGCCGGATCTCGTCCAGGCGGTGGGAGATGTAGATGATCGCGACGCCCTCCGCGGTGAGGCCACGGACCACTCGGAAGAGGTTGTCGACCTCCTCCTGGTCGAGGACCGCGGACGGCTCGTCGAGGATGAGCAGCCGGGTGTCGTGGGACAGCGCGCGCGCCATGCTGACGATCTGCTGGCCTGCCGGCGAGAGGTCACCGACCAGCTTGTTCGGGTCGACCTCGCTGTGGCCGAGCCGGGCCAGGATCGCGCGCACGCGCTGAGTGGCCTCGGCACGACGGCTGAACCCGGCGGTGGCGAGCTCGTGGCCGAGGAAGACGTTCTCGGTGACGGTGAGCCCCGGAACCAGGTCGAGCTCCTGGTAGATGGTCGAGATGCCCCGCTTCATGGCGGCGACCGGCGTGGCCAGCCGGACCGGCTCGCCCTCCCAGCGGATCTCCCCCTCGTCGGGCTGGTACGACGCGGAGAGCACCTTGATCAGGGTCGACTTGCCAGCACCGTTCTGT
Source organism: Nocardioides sp. (assembly GCF_014360585.1). Lineage (GTDB taxonomy): Bacteria > Actinomycetota > Actinomycetes > Propionibacteriales > Nocardioidaceae > Nocardioides. The sequence continues at coordinate 24 of NZ_JACIXG010000154.1, read as the reverse complement.
CCGAGCAGGCAGTGCACCTCACCC
>NZ_JACIXG010000153.1 GCF_014360585.1 Nocardioides sp. | reverse complement strand
CCTGGTAAAACGCGCGCCCCGCGGGTCGCGCCGCCGGAGCCGCTTGGCGGTGGCGTGTCGAGACCAACACATCGACTGTGTTGGTCTCGACACCGCTCGCTAGCGCTCGCCGGTCTGAACGTAGTGGCCGCGACCAGCGGGGCTGATCGCTCAGGTCAGGAGACGTTGAGCTTCATGATGCCCTTGCGCTCGTCCGAGGAGAGCACCTCGATCTTGACGCCGCTGCCGGCGGTCTTGGTCGAGTGCGCCGGGTTGGCCGGGTCGTAGTACGCCGTCTCGGAGCTGTCGTGGAAGGTGGAGACACCCTGACGAGCCGGCACGTCGAGGACCTTGTTCGGAGCACCGGCGACCTCGTTCTCGAGGTACAGCGCGTCGGTGCGGTCGACGTCGAACGTCGAGTCGTAGCCCTGCAACCGGTTACGCGACAGGGTGCCGTCGGACCACTTCTGGACACCGATGGAGGCGTCGACGATCAGCGCCTGGCCACCGCCGGGGTGCTGGGAGGTGTTGTTGTCACCGTAGGCGCCGTTCTTGTACCAGATCAGCAGGCCGTCCTGGTAGGCGTAGTGGTCGACCTTGTCCGGAGCCGTGACGCCGTAGCCGAAGTTGTACGGACCCTCGGCCAGCGTCTTGTCGTAGCCCTTGTACTGCCGGTTCTCGGCGATGTAGAAGCGCGGGTACGTCTCGGTGTAGGTGCCGTCGGTGATGCCCATGTACTGCTTGTTGGTCCAGCCGTCGAAGGACGAGAAGTCCGTCGTGTAGGCCGAGCCGACCGAGAGGTCGTCGATGGCGAAGCCGTAGTAGGCCACGCCGCCGTCGTTCGCGGTGCGGAAGCGGAGCTTCACGTTCTGTCCCGCGTACGCCGCCAGGTCAGCAGTCAGGTCGACGTACTCCTGCGGGTCACGGTCGGCGCAGTTGACCTCGCAGGTGCTGTCGGAGGTGCCGTGGATGCCGTTGTTGTACTCGGCCGCGGACAGGTTCGTCGCCAGCGGAACCGACCAGGTGGCGCCACCGTCGGTGGAGGCCTCCAGGAAGGTGAAGTCGTACTCCGCCTCGAGGTCGTACTTCACCTTGGCCGAGAGCGTGCCGCCCGCCGGGACCGCGATCTCCGGGCTCACCGCGGTGGCCGTACGGTCATCGCCCTTGCCGGAGTAGAGGAACGTCTTGCCAGAGGTGCCCGAGCCGACGTCATAGGTGGTCTCCCCGTTGGGGAGGTTGACCACGAGCGCCTGCGGGGACTTCGTCCCGGTGTCGTGGACGCTCGGGCCGAGGGTCACCTTCTTGGACGTACCCGCCTCGACGGTGTCGTAGTTGAGCCAGCCGAGGAAGAGCTTCTCGGGGGCGCCCATGTGGTTGGGGGTGGTGCCGATGGCGCCGTCACCGTGGCCCAGCCACGAACCCGAGCTCATCAGGGTCCAGAAGCCGGTGCCGTTCTCGCCGCCCGCGGTGTCGTAGAAGTCAGGCAGACCGAGGTCGTGGCCGAACTCGTGCGCGAAGACCCCCAGGCCGCCGTTCTCGGGCTCGGTGGTGTAGTCGCGGATCCAGATGTCGGTGTTGCCGATCTTGACGCCACCGGCATTCGGGTAGTCGGCCGGACCGTCGGAGCTGGAGGCGTTCGCGGCCCAGCGGTGGGACCAGATGGCCCACGGGTCGGCGCCGGCCTCCTCGCCCTCGCCGGCGTGGATCGCCTGGAAGTGGTCGATGTAGCCGTCGGCCTCGTTGAAGTTGCCGTCGCCATCGAGGTCGTAGCGGTCCCAGATGTCGTAGTCCTGGAGGTATGCCGTGATCTCGGCGTCGGTCTTCCCTGCCGCCTTCTGCGCGTCGTACCAGGCGTTGGCGCTGTCCTGGATGTAGTTCTTCATCGACGCGGCGGTCTCGTCGCCGGTCGCGTCCTGGTAGTAGGACGCCGCGTGCGGAAGGGTGACCCAGTCGCTCACGTCACCCTGGAGGTCGAAGCGGCCGCTCGACATCTCCTTGTAGACGTTGTGGAAAGACTCCGTGCCCTTGTCCTGGTTGAAGAACATGTTCATGAAGTGGTCGCGTGAGAAGTCCTCCTCCCAGTAGGTGGAGTTGTCGTCCTCAGCGGGCGGCGCGATCTCGTTGTGGAGCGGGCCCGAGGTGTTGTCGGGGAAGGCCGGGTTGCCGCCCTCGCCGAACTCGACCAGGAAGCTCAGCAGCTGGGACTTCTCGGTGGGCGCGTGCTCCACCCAGCGGGCGTACTTGCCCGAGCCCATCTTGACGACCTCGCTGCCGTTCTTCGTGACCGTCTTCTTCTCGCCCGTGGCGACGGCGGTGGCTGCGTTGGTCTTGAGCTCTCGGCGCTTGGTGTTGAGCGCGTCAGGCTTGTCGTCGATCTTCTGCTTCACAGCGGCAGCGGCGGGGGTCCCCGCGTCCTCGACGGCGCTTGCCGACGAGTGCGTCAGGGCCACCGGCGTCACGCCGGCGACCGCAACCGCAGCGAGAACGCTGGTAAGGCGTCTGTTCATCGTTCCTCCGGAGTCTGGTGACATCGCGCACATCCGCCTTCCCGAGAACCGACCGGCACGATGGGCCATCACGAGACAGATGGCTTCGGAGTACAACACCAAGCAACGCAGTTACCTGTAAAGGATTTGTCGCCTATTGGCCAGCGGGCGTGACAATTCGTGGCGGGATTACGACATCGACCCTGATCGACCGTCTTGACCTGCGATTTCGAGGTGTTGAATCGCACACCTGTCATTCGTTACGACAGGTATTGACAGCGTTCTCTGACACGCATTCAATGCCGAGATTGCATGCTTGTAATCGCCTGCGGTTCGGTCCGGGGACTTGCATTTAACCGACCGTATTTGTTCCGCTGTCGGGCGAGAAAGCCGGGATCGGGACAGATCCGGACGGTGTTGGGGGTGGGCCTCAGCGCGTAGATCGTCAGATCTCGCAACACCGTTCGCCCGTGCCCGGGCAGAACGAACATCGGAGCATCGTGCCCGTCAGCAGCACCAACTCGTGGTTCCGCAACATCGCTTCAACCCGCCGCAGCAAGGCCATCCTGATCGGCGGACTCGCCGCAGCTGTGGTCGCCGCAGGCGGCACAGCGTACGGGGTCAAGACCTCACAGACCGACGTCATCGTGTCGGTCGACGGCAAGGCCAAGGACGTCAGCGTCAACGCCGACACCGTCGGAGAGGTCCTCGAGGCCGAGGGCATCGAGATCGGCGATCGTGACGCGGTCGCCCCATCGGTCGACACCGAGGTCGAGGACGGCAGCGCGATCAGCGTGCGCTACGCCCGTCAGCTGAGCCTCGAGGTCGACGGCAAGGATCAGGACCACTGGGTCACCGCGACCACCGTCGGCGGCGCTCTCGCCGAGCTCGGTCGCGACTACGACCGTGCCGAGCTCTCCACCAGCCGCGGTGCCTACATCGGCCGCGACGGGATTTCGCTCGACGTCGTCACTCCGAAGGACGTCAAGGTCGAGCTGGCCGGCAAGAAGGCCAAGAAGGTCAGCGTGACCGCGCTGACCGTCGGCGACGCGCTCGAGGACCTCCAGGTCAAGGTGGAGCCCCGGGACAAGGTCTCCCCGGCCCCCGGCAAGGCTCTGAAGAGCGGCCAGAAGATCGTCTTCACCGACTTCTCCGCCAAGGACCAGAAGGTCGCTCGCGAGACCGTCGAGGCGCCGGTCGAGGAGCGCGAGGACTCCTCGATGTACGAGGGCGAGACCGAGGTCGTCGAGGAGGGCTCCGACGGGCTCCGCTCGGTGACCTACCGCGTCTTCCTCAAGAACGGCGAGACCGTCTCCCGCAAGGTCCTCACGCAGAACGTGATCGAGAAGCCCGAGCCGCGCATCGTCAAGGTCGGCACCAAGGAGAAGGAGGCCCCTGCGGCCAACTTCGCCGGTGGCAGCACCGTCTGGGACCAGCTCGCGCAGTGCGAGTCCGGCGGCAACTGGGCGATCAACACCGGTAACGGCTACTACGGCGGCCTGCAGTTCAACCTGCAGACCTGGCAGGCCTACGGCGGCTCCGGTCTCCCGAGCGAGAACAGCCGTGAGTCCCAGATCGCGGTCGCGACCAAGCTCCGCGACGCCAACGGTGGCTACGGCGCCTGGCCGCACTGCTCGCAGCAGCTCGGTCTGCCCCAGTAGTCGCGAGTCGGCGCATCTGCCCCAGAGATCGGGCTCGAGTCGGCGCGGCGGTACCCGCCAACAGGGGCCCACGCGCCCCCACCGCGGGGTGGGGGGG
>NZ_JACIXG010000152.1 GCF_014360585.1 Nocardioides sp. | reverse complement strand
GGCGACGAAACTAGAGTTTCGTCGCCCACAACTGAAGATTCGACTCGCCAGAACTACCGACTCGGCGTGGCTCAGTACCAGCCGACGGACTGGGAGTGGCCCCAGGCGCCGCAGGGGGAACCGTAGCGGTCGTTGATGTAGCCGAGGCCCCACTTGATCTGGGTGGCTGGGTTGGTCGCCCAGTCGGCGCCGGCGCTGGCCATCTTGGAGCCCGGGAGGGCCTGCGGGATGCCGTAGGCGCTGGAGGAGGGGTTGTCGGCGGTGTGGTTCCAGCCGGACTCCTTCTCCCACAGCGGCTCCAGGCAGGAGAACTGGTCCATCCCCCAGCCGAAGTCGCTGAGCATCGACTTGGCGATGTCCCTGGGGTTGCGCAGATCGATCTCGATCTCTTCGACGCCGGCGATGGCCCGTACGTCGTTGCCGGCCGACAGCGCGGCCTGCTTGCCGGGGTCGGCGACCTCACGGCGGTCACCGGCCGAACGCGACAGGGACGAGGTCTCGCTGCCGCGGGCGGCGGACTCGGCCTCGATCGCGGCGCGCTGGGCGTCGGTGAGCTCGGGGAGGTCGGCGGCGGCCGCCTCGCCGGCGCTCAGGGTCGGGTCGTCGGTGGCTGGCCCGGAGTAGGCCACCCCACCCGCGACTGCGGCACCGGTCCCGCCGAGGGCGAGGACGGAGAGGAGAAGGGTTGTCTTGGCGGTCGTACGCGCAGCCTTGTGCGGAACGTCGACAAGCGGATTCGCTGGCGCACCGCGATGTCGCGGGGCACGATGAACTGGCTTGGTCACGGGCTCTCATTCGGGGGCTGAGGCATTGCAGACCCGCAAACAATGCATGAGCGCCCACCTCGTATCAAACCGGACGCACCGTTTGTGGGTCAGAAATGACCGTCCTGAGCATCACATCCGCACCATCAGTCACATGAATAACAACGGCCCCAGACCTCACAGGTCTGGAGCCGTTGGGGTGAGAAGGATTACGACGTCACGGGACCACGTTCTCCAGCATCTCGGTGACGAGCGCCGCGATCGGCGAGCGCTCGGAGCGGGTCAGGGTGACATGCGAGAAGAGCGGATGGCCCTTCAGCTTCTCGATCACCGCGACCACGCCGTCGTGGCGTCCGACCCGGAGGTTGTCGCGCTGGGCGACGTCGTGGGTCAGCACGACCTTCGAGTTGGCCCCGATCCGGGAGAGCACCGTGAGGAGCACGTTGCGCTCCAGCGACTGCGCCTCGTCGACGATGACGAAGGAGTCGTGCAACGACCGGCCGCGGATGTGGGTCAGCGGCAGCACCTCGAGCATGCCCCGGTCGATGATCTCGTCGATCACCTCCTGCGTGGTCACCGCGGAGAGGGTGTCGAAGACCGCCTGGCCCCACGGCGACATCTTCTCGCCCTCGGTGCCGGGCAGGTAGCCGAGCTCCTGGCCACCGACGGCGAAGAGGGGCCGGAAGATGACCACCTTCTTGTGCTGGTTGCGCTCCATGACCGCCTCGAGGCCGGCGCAGAGAGCCAGCGCGGACTTTCCGGTGCCGGCCCGCCCGCCGAGGGAGACGATGCCCACCTCCGGGTCGAGCAGCATCTCCAGGGCGATCCGCTGCTCCGCGGAGCGGCCGTGGATCCCGAAGGCCTCCCGGTCACCGCGGACGAGATGGATCTGCTTGTCCGGGCCGACCCGGCCGAGCGCGGTGCCGCGGTCCGACATCAGCACCAGACCGGTGTGGCAGGGCAGGTCGCGGGCCGCGTCGAGGTCGAGGACACCCTCGTCGTAGAGCTCGTCGAGATCCGCGGAGGCGACGTCCAGCTCGGCCATCCCGGAGTAGCCTGGGTCGGAGTCGTTGATCCGCTCACCGCGGTAGTCCTCGGCCTCGAGCCCGACCGCGGACGCCTTGATCCGCATCGGCAGGTCCTTGGACACCAGGGTCACGTCGAGGCCGTCGCCCTTCAGGTTGCGCGCGACCGCGAGGATGCGGGTGTCGTTGTCACCGAGCCGGAAGCCGCTCGGCAGCGAGGACGGGTCGGTGTGGTTGAGCTCGACACGGATGGTGCCGCCCTCCTCCCCGACCGGGACCGCCGTGTCCAGGCGACCGTGGGTGATCCGCAGCTCGTCGAGCTGCCGGAGCGCGGAGCGGGCGAAGTAGCCCAGCTCCGGATGGTGACGCTTCCCCTCGAGCTCGGTGATCACCACCACCGGGAGCACTACCTGGTGCTCGGCGAAGCGCGTCATGGCCTTCGGATCCGAGAGCAGGACGCTCGTGTCGAGAACGTACGTTCGCACGGTAGGCGACTCGCTCTCAGCGGTGGAGGACTCCGACGCCGGTGTCGGAGCGGCCGACGTGTCGGCCTCGGTGACGAGCTCGTTCGTGGTTCGGTTGGCCACGCGGATCACCTCTCGCGACCGGCTCACACACCCTTGAGTCCGGTCATTTCATCGTTAATCAGATGGACCGGACGGTGGACCGTCAGTCGGGGTGCCGACCGCCTCACACCCGTCGGGATCGATGCGATCCTGACGCAGGTTCGGTTCGTGACTACTCACGTAACGGGCCTCCAGGTGCGACGGGAATTTGTTCCCCGCCGTTGGGATAACGCTACGACGCCGGACCAACGGTCCGTGGCAACACGAGCCATTTTTCTTCGTGAACACCTGGTGACGCCCAGCATTGTGCCGACCAGCGGTCACCTTCCGAGGCGGCGCTCGCGGTGCGCGTAGGCCCGTAGGGCCCGCAGGAAGTCCGTACGCCGGAAGTCGGGCCAGTAGGCCTCGCAGAAGTAGAACTCCGACTTGGCGCTCTGCCAGAGAAGGAACCCGCCCAGGCGCTGCTCCCCCGAGGTGCGGATCACCAGGTCGGGGTCCGGCTGGCCCTTGGTGTAGAGATGGTCGGCGATGTGCTCGACGTCGATGATCTGGGCGAGCTCCTCCAGCGAGGTGCCGCGGGTCGCGTGCTCGTTGAGCAGGGCGCGTACGGCATCGGCGATCTCGCGCCGGCCGCCGTAGCCGACAGCGACGTTGACCAGCATCCCGTCGACGTCACGGGTCGCCTCCTCGGCGGCCTTGAGACGGTGGGACAGCCAGTCGGGCAACAGGTCGAGCGCGCCGACCGGATGCAGCCGCCAGCGGCGTACGTCGGCCAGCGAGTCGACGGCGTCGGCGATGATCTCCAGGAGAGGGGCCAGCTCCTCAGCGGGGCGGTTGAGGTTGTCGGTGGAGAGCAGCCACAGGGTGACGACCTCGATGCCGATCTCGTCGCACCAGCTCAGCAGCGGCTCGATGTTGGCCGCGCCGGCACGGTGGCCGTGGGCGGTCGACCGGCCGACCTCCTTGGCCCAGCGGCGGTTGCCGTCGAGCATCACACCGACGTGCTTGGGCAGCTTGGAGCTGTCGATCTTGCGCAGCATCCGCGCCTCGTAGGCCGGGTAGAGAACCCGACGTACGCCTTCCTTCCAGTCTGCCACGAGCAGAAGGGTATCGGCGGGGCACGCACATCCCCCAGCGGGACGGGAATCACCCCCGACCAGCGGTACGGGATTCACCTCGTCTTCAGGGTCTACCGATAGTGTTGATCCTCATGAGCGAGATGACTGACGCGATGCGCCTGACGGTCGGAAACATCACCGACTCGGTCTCCTCGACCGTCCACGAGGCCCTTCCGAAGATGCGCGGCTGGATCCATCTGGCGACCGCGCCACTCACGCTGGCGGCCGGAATCGTCCTGATCGTGCTGGCGCCCGCAGGGGCGCCCCGGGTCGGTGCTGCGGTGTTCACCATGGCCGCCCTGCTGCTCTTCACCGTCTCCGCGGTCTACCACCGGGTCAACGCCCTCGGGCGGTGGAACGAGCGGTGGTTCACGATCATGAAGCGCTGGGACCACGCGAACATCATGCTGATGATCGCCGGCTCCTACACGCCGTTCTCGTTGCTGCTCCTCGACGGTGTCACGCAGGTCGTGCTGCTCTCGGTGGTCTGGACCGGCGCGATCCTCGGTGTGCTCTTCCGGGTCTTCTGGAACGACGCCCCGCGCTGGCTCTACGTCCCCAACTACATCGCCCTCGGCTGGGCGGCGGTCTTCTTCATCCCGGCATTCTTCACCGGCGCCGTGGCGCTCGGGGTCGGCATCGGCATCGCCACCTTCACGCTGATCTGTGTCGGTGGCGCGCTCTACACCGCCGGTGGCGTCATCTATGGCTTCAAGCGTCCCAACCCGTGGCCGCGCTGGTTCGGCTTCCACGAGGTCTTCCACACCTTCACGATCCTGGCGTTCGTCGCTCACTACACGGGTGTCTCGCTCGCCACGTACGCGCTGCGCTGAAGAACAGCCCGATCCGGGACGACGAAAGGGGCGCGCGGCCACCCGCCGCGCGCCCC
>NZ_JACIXG010000151.1 GCF_014360585.1 Nocardioides sp. | reverse complement strand
CCGCATTGCTTAATTTGTTGTTGGGGCGGTTCCAAAACGCTGTTGGGGGCGACGAAACTAGAGTTTCGTCGCCCACAACTACAGATTCGACCAGCCAGAAGTGCGGTTTCGGCCCGCCAGAAGTGCGGTTTCGGCGAGGTCAGCCGACGATGACCTCGATCCGCTGGAACTCCTTGAGGTCGGTGTAGCCGGTGGTGGCCATGGCGCGCTTGAGGGCGCCGACGAGGTTCATGGTGCCGTCGGCGACGTGGGAGGGACCGTAGAGGACCTCCTCGAAGGTGCCGACGGGCTCGAAGGCGACGCGCTGGCCGCGGGGCAGATCGGCGTGGTGGGCCTCGTTGCCCCAGTGGAAGCCCTTGCCGGGGGCGTCCGTCGCCCGGGCGAAAGGCGAACCGACCATGACCGCGTCGGCGCCGCAGGCGATCGCCTTGGCGATGTCGCCGGAGCGGCCGACGGCTCCGTCGGCGATGACGTGAACGTAGCGGCCGCCGGACTCGTCGAGGTAGTCACGGCGGGCGGCGGCGACGTCGGCGACGGCCGAGGCCATCGGCACGGCCACGCCGAGCACGGTCCGGGTCGTGTGCGCCGCACCGCCACCGAAGCCGACCAGGACCCCGGCCGCGCCGGTGCGCATCAGGTGGAGCGCCGCCTGGTAGGTCGCGCACCCGCCCACGATCACCGGGACGTCGAGCTCGTAGATGAACTCCTTGAGGTTGAGCGGCTCGGACTGCGAGGAGACGTGCTCGGCCGAGACCGTGGTGCCGCGGATGACGAAGAGGTCGACGCCGGCGTCGACGACGGCCTTGGCGAACTCCTTCGTACGCTGCGGCGAGAGCGCCCCGGCGACGGTGACGCCCGAGGCGCGCACCTCGCGCAGACGCTCGGTGATGAGCTCGGCCCGGATCGGGGCCTCGTAGATCTCCTGCAGGCGCCGGGTCGCGTCGACACCGCTCATCCCGGCCAGCTCGTCGAGCAGCGGCTTCGGGTCGTCGTAGCGGGTCCACACGCCCTCGAGGTTGAGCACCCCGAGCCCGCCGAGCCTGCCCATGGCGATCGCGGTCGAAGGCGACATCACCGAGTCCATCGGCGCAGCGAGCACCGGGATGTCGAAGCGATAGGCGTCGATCTGCCAGTCGGTGCTCACCTCGGTGGTGTCCCGGGTGCGGCGTGAGGGCACGATCGCCACGTCGTCGAAGGCGTACGCCCGTCGTGCCCGCTTGGCCCTGCCGATCTCGATCTCAGTCACAGGACGGATTGTTCCACGGGACCGGATCGAGATCGGAAAGCACGCACCGACGTGAACAGGTGACGACCTAGTGGCGCACTAGCCGCGTACCGCGGTCAGCAACAGGTATTCCCACCTCATCGTCCCGGCGGTGAGGTAGCGGTCCCCCAGGTCGGCGAGCGCGGCGTCGAGCTCGGCGGTCCGGGACTCGTCGTCGGCGATCCCGCGGTAGGCGACGATCGTCGGCCCGTAGCAGGCCTTGAAGAAGTCGCGGAACTCCGCGCCGGTCTCGAAGGAGTCGACGGCCACCGTCCGCTTCTCGGCCCGGACGGAGGTGACGTGGTCCCCCAGCAGGCCGCGTACGTGGGCCTCGTCGCCCCACCGCGGAGGCGGCTGCGCACCCTCGGGCGGGGGCGCCATGAACGGCTTCATCGTCGCGAACATCTGGCCGATGAAGCCCTCCGGGGTCCAGCTGACCAGGCCGATCCGGCCGCCCGGGCGCACGACCCGGAGCAGCTCGGCAGCCGCCTTCTCGTGGAACGGCGCGAACATGATCCCGACGCATGACATCACGACGTCGAACTCGGCCTCGTCGAACGGGAGCGCCTCGGCGTCGGCGACCCGCCAGGTGATCGAAGCGGCCTCCGAGCCGCGGGCCTGCCCGATCTCGAGCAGCTCCGGGGTCAGGTCGCTCGCGGTCACGTCCGCGCCGGCGAGGGCCGCGGGGACGGCGGCGTTCCCGGTGCCGGCGGCGATGTCGAGGACGCGATCGCCGGCAGCGATCTCGCACGCCTCGACGATCACCTGGCCGAGCTCGGGGATGAGCTCGTCGGCGACCCGGGCGTAGTTCCCCAGGCCCCACATCGCACGGTGGCGGGCCTTCAGCTCGGGTGGTGCGGGTGTTGCGGTCATGTCTCCTCCAAGACGTCGGCCCGAGAGTGGTCTGGAGCCCCCAGCCTCGCCCCCGAGCGCGCCCGGCCGATAGTGCCGGATCTGAACCTGGGGAGGTTCTGGATCTGTACCTGCCACCCCCTTGCCACCCGTTCCCGCCAGCGGTCTACTGAGAGGAGCGGATCTCGGGCCGCACGAGAGAGGCGGTCCGATGGCGGGATACGGCCAGTTCTGTCCGATGGCGAAGGCCATGGAGGTGCTCGACGAGCGGTGGACGCTGCTCGTCGTACGCGAGCTGCTGCTCGGCAGCACCCACTTCAACGAGCTGCGCCGGGGGGTGCCGAAGATGTCGCCGGCCCTGCTCTCCAAACGGTTGCGCACCCTGGAGCGCGCGGGCATCATCCAGCAGCGCGGCGAGGGGAAGCGCACGTCCTACCACCTCACCGACTCCGGCCAGGAGCTCGCCACGGTCGTGACCGCGCTCAACGAGTGGGGCGCGCGCTGGCTCGGATCGCTGGGCCAGGCCGACCTCGACCCGCACCTGCTCTTCTGGGACATGCGGCGCACGATCCCGATCGACGTATGGCCACGGCAGCGCACCGTGGTCGAGTTCGGACTCACCGACGTCGATCCGAAGGTCGCCCGCTGGTGGCTCGTGGTCGCCGCCGACCAGGCCGAGGTCTGCGACACCGACCCCGGCTTCGAGGTCGATGCGCGGCTCACCTGCAGCCTTCGTACGCTCACCGAGATCTGGCGCGGCGACCTCGCCTGGCCGATGGCGCTGCGCGCCGAGATGGTCACGGTCACGGCGGCCGAGGACGTACGCCGGGCCCTCCCCGCCTGGCTCGGCCAGTCCTCCGCCGCCCGCGTCCCTCGGCCCCGGCTTCAGCTCCAGTCGTAGGAGAGGACGAAGCCGTACGCCTCACCGCCGCCCTCCTCGGAGAGCACCATGTCGGCCTCGCCGACGAGCCCTTCGAGGCCACCGGTGCCGAGCCCGGGGATGACGGTGAGGTGAGAGCGCACGGTCTTGTCGGCGTACGCCCCGCTGATCCGCCACACGCACGAGCCCTCCTGGCCGGCGATGGAGCCGGTGAACTGCTCGTACGCCTCGAAGACCGCGCCGCCGGCGGGGTTGCCGTAGGCACCGATCATCCGCGCGACGCCCTTGCCCTCGATCTCGCCGATGTAGGTGTAGTCGGTCTCGGCGGTGGTCAGGCCGCGGTGGGGGATGTAGACGTCGTCGCCCATCTTGGTGCCCTCGCCGTCGATGTCGACGTAGGCCGCCTCGTGCCAGCGCGCGACGGTCATCGTGGTGCTCGCCTTGTTGCCGTAGGACTTCTCAGTGCTCTGTTCGGTCATGGGTCCAGCCTGCTCCGGGAGCAGGGGCGTGGGATTGAAGGAACGCGCCATATCGTTGGCAGCATGGCTGGCCACATGAAGGGCAGGGGCTATCCCGACGCGATCGTGCGGCCGGTGACGGCGGCCCGGACGATCACCACCGAGCGGTTCGCTCCCTCTTCCGCGTTCGTGGGACACCTGGACTACCACTGGTACGTCGGCTGGGATCTCGAGCAGCCCCACGACCAGCAGGTCATCCCGCAGCCCCGGATCCACATCGCTGCCGAGGAGGGCCGACTGCTCGTGCACGGCATCGGGCGCAAGCCGTTCCTGCGCCGCCTGACCGGCCGGGGCCACACGCTCGGCGCCTCGTTCCTGCCCGGGCTCTTCCGCCCGGTGCTTGGCAGCCCGGTCAGCGCCATCGCCGACCAGGTCGTCCCCGCCCAGGAGCTGCTCGGCGTCGACGACCGACCGGCCGCGAACCGGATCCTCTCCTCGGAGACGCCGACGGACATGGTCGCGGTGCTGGAGTCCTACCTGCTGGAGGTCGGTCTCCCCACGGACCCGGTGGCCGAGGACGTACGCCGCTGGCTGGCCCTCGCCGAGACCGACCGCTCGATCACCCGGGCCGAGCAGCTCGCCGAGCGCGCCGGACTGAGCCTGCGGTCGCTGCAGCGGCTCTTCAGCGAGTACGTCGGGATCGGCCCGAAGTGGGTCGTGCAGCGGTTCCGCGTGCTGGAGGTCGCTGCCCGCGCCCACTCCGGCGACGTCGACTGGGCCGCGGTCGCCGCGGAGCTGGACTTCAGCGACCAGGCCCACCTGGTGCGTACGTTCCGGGAGGTCGTGGGCGCTCCCCCGGCGACGTATGCGAAGGACCTCTAGCAGATCCGTCGGGTTGTGAAGCTGAGAGTGGTCTATAGGCCACTCTCAGCTT
>NZ_JACIXG010000150.1 GCF_014360585.1 Nocardioides sp. | reverse complement strand
GGCCGGCCGAGACTTCACTTAGGTCGGCCGAGCCGTCACTTACGTGGGCCGTGTTGGCCCGGCAATGCCAACTCGGCCGACGCGAGTGACGTCTCGACCGACCTACCTGACGCTTCGGCCGACGCGGGTGACGCCTCGGCTGGGGTCAGCCGGCGAGGCGGCGGGAGCGGTAGTGGAGCTTGGCGCTGACGTAGCCGCGCCAGCCGACGAGGGTGATGCCGAGGAAGAGGATCGAGACCACGAGGAAGGCGGGCGCGAGGCCGCCGCCGGTGAGGCCGCGCAGCGCCATCCCGATGACGTACGTCCCGAACCAGACGACCACGCCGGCCGGCCAGGTGCGGGCGGCGGGCCAGCGGCGCCAGGCCAGGACGGCCCAGGCCACGGCGAGCCCGACCAGGAAAGGCCAGGCGATGCGGAGCACGACGAGCGCCGGGCCGGAGTCGTGCGACTGGCGGCCGGCGAAGGCGAAGAGGAGCACGAAGAAGACGTCCGCGGCGAAGGCCGCGACCGCCCACTTGGGCACGAGCCCGGCGATGAGTGGGGAGGAGACGTCGGACTTCGTGGAGGACATGGTGCTCAGGATACGAGCCGTTCTAGGAGGACAGCCAGACCCCGCCGCGCATCACCCGGACCGGCTGCAGCGACTCGTCGCAGACGACCAGATCGGCCCGGGCGCCCACGTCCAGACGGCCCGCGTCGATACCCACCACCGATGCCGGCCGCACGCTGGCGGCCTTCATGAGCATGGCCAGGTCGATCCCGGCCGCGGTGTGGCGGCGTACCTGGTCCAGGAGCCGCGAGGTGCCACCGGCGATCGACCCGTTGCCGGTCCCGTCGGCCACCCGGGCGACGCCGGAGCGTACCTCCACCGACAGCGGCCCGAGCTGGTAGTCGCCGTCGGCCATCCCGGCTGCGGCCATCGCGTCGGTGACGAGCACGACCGAGCCGGGCACCATCGACATCACCGCCCGGACGGTCTCGTCGGCGAGGTGGATGCCGTCCGCGATCAGCTCCACGCAGGCGTCGCCGACACCGGCCGCCCCCAGCGAGGCGAGCACGGGGCCGGGGTCGCGGTGGTGCGCGGGTGGCATCCCGTTGAAGAGGTGGGTCACCAGGCTCCCCGGGCCGGCGAGAAACGCACGGGCCTGAGCAGCGGCGGCCGCGGTGTGCCCCAGCGCCACGACGGTCCCGGCCTCGGCGAGCACGGCGGCGACCTCGTCGGCCCCCGGCAGGTCCGCGGCCAGCGTCATCACCCGCAGGTGTCCTCGGCCGGCGGCGAGGAGCTCACGGGTGAGCCCGACGTCCGGCGCCATCAGCCGATCGGGATCGTGCGCTCCTCGGCACGAGTGCGCCAGGAACGGCCCTTCCATGTGGATCCCGGCGATCAGCCCGGCCTCCGCGGCGGTGGCCAGGGACGAGACGACCGAGAGCAGCCGCTCGGGTGCGTCGGTCACGGTCGAGGCCAGCAGAGTGGTCGTACCGGCGGCGTGATGCACCCCGGCCGCGGCGGCGATCTCGTCCGAGGAGGTCGAGTGGAACGAAGCCCCACCCCCGCCGTGGTTGTGGATGTCCACCAGCCCAGGCAGGAGGATCCCGGACGACTCGGGGTCATCAGGGGCAGGGGAACGCACCTCGGTGACCTGCCCCGAGGACACGGTCACGACGACGTCGTCGAAGCCACCCGGCCGCGGCACTCGGCCGCGCAGCACATGCTCTAGATCCATCGTTTGAACCAGATCCTCGTCAGCCATTCTTGTCGGGTGAGCAGCTCGTCGGTGTAGATCGGCCAGAACCAGGCGAAGTTGCAGATCACCAGCACGACGAAGATGCCGCCGGCGATCGCGCCGCCGATGCGCCGCCGGGCCCCGGGGTCCCGGCCGGCCAGCGGAGGCGGCCGATCCAGCAGCTTGCCCAGGCACAGGCACAGGCCGAGCACCAGGAACGGCAGCGCGATGATCATGTAGAAGGAGAAGATCGGCCGCCCGGCGTACTGCAGCCACGGCAGCCACGTCGAGAGCACCCCGACCACAGCGACGCCGAACCTCCAGTCCCGCGCGGCGACCCACATGAACGCGGAGACGATCAGCGCGACGAAGGCTCCCCACCACAGGACGGGGGTGCCCAGCAGCAGGACCTGCCGCAGACACGTCCCCGCCTCCTCAGGACCGTCACCGTCGGGATCGGTCGTCGGCGACGCCTCGCACATCTCGCCACGCGACTTCGAGCCCGACAGGATCCCGGTGTCGGCGGCGACCCCGACCGGACGGTTCAGGACGAGCCAGCCGATCGGGTGCGAGCCGTAGGTGTGCTCGGCGCAGTCCAGGAAGTGGGTGTGGAAGGTGAAGACGTCGTGGTGGTAGTACCACAGCGACCGCAGCGACTGGGTCGCCTCCCCGAGCCCGGACGCGTCTGGCTCGGTCGCGGTCGGCCAGCGCTTGTCGTTGAGGTTCTCGGGGACGTACGACTTGTTCTCGCAGTGGCCCTCGCCGGTGTAGCGCGTGTACTGAGTCGCGGAGAGCGACTCCTCGTAGACGTCGGCGTGGGTCATCCACGGGATCCACGTGATCACGTAGACCGCGAGCGCGACCCCGACCAGATGCGCGAACGCCGTCGGCCCGTCGGCGACACAGGCACGGAGCCAGGAGAGCCGTACGCCGAAGGAGCGCCGCATCCCGGCGGACCAGGCCACATAGAGGAGACCGAAGGCGGCCAGCGGGTAGAGCGCCTCCCACTTGCAGCCGATCGCCAACCCCCACGCGATGCCCGAGCAGAGCAGCCACGGCCGGAACAGCATCCGGCGGATCGGGCCCCAGGCGCCGGGTGCGGTGAGCTGGGTGGGCGCGAGGTCGGCGAACCGCCGTCGACACCAGTCACGGTCCATCACCATCAGGTGCACCGCGAGCAGCAGGAAGAACGCCACGAAGAGATCGAGCAGGGCCAGCCTCGAGAGCACGAACGCGAGCCCGTCGAAGGTGATCAGGATGCCGCCGACGAGCCCGAGCAGCATGGAGCCGGAGACGCGGCGTACGAACCGGATCGTCAGCAGCACCAGGAGCGAGCCGATCACGACCGAGGCGATCCGCCAGCCGAACGGGTCCATCCCGAAGAGCTTGATGCCGATCGCGATGAGCCACTTGCCGACATCGGGGTGGACGATCATCGACGGTCCGTCGGCGAACTGCCCCTCGAGCTGTCCGGCGAGGATGCTGTCGTCGGCGCCCTCTATGAAGTTGCGCGCATAGCCGAACTCGAGCAGCGACCAGGCGTCCTTGGCGTAGTAGGTCTCGTCGAAGGCGAAGACCTTCGGGGTCCCCAGGTGCCACAGCCTGAGCAGGAAGGCGAGCGCGGTGATCCCGATCGTCGCCGCCCAGCCGGCCCGTGGCGAGCCGTTGATCCGGCGCCAGGCGCGTTCCCAGGCGGTCGGGAGGAGGTGACCGGAAGGGGTGCCGGCCAGGCCCTCCAAGGGCTCCGGCTCCTCGGTCACCGTCGTCGTCACGAGGGAACCATATAAGCCTGCAACAATATCGGTGTGGTAGATCCAAAGGACGGCGTGCTCGTACTTGCGGCAACCCCGATCGGACGGGTCGAGGATGCCCCACCCCGGTTGGCTTCCGAGCTCGCCACCGCCGACGTCATCGCAGCCGAGGACACCCGTCGGCTGCGCCGGCTGACGACCGATCTCGGGGTCGAGATCAAGGGCCGCGTCGTCTCCTACTTCGAGGGCAACGAGAGCGCGAAGACACCGACCCTGCTCGCCGACCTCCTCGACGGCAACCGCGTCCTGCTGGTCACCGATGCCGGCATGCCCTCGGTCTCCGACCCGGGCTATCGTCTCGTCGCCGCGGCGGTCGAGCAGGACGTACGAGTCACGGCGGTGCCCGGCCCGTCGGCCGTGCTGACCGCGCTGGCCGTCAGTGGCCTCCCCGTCGACCGGTTCTGCTTCGAGGGCTTCCTGCCCCGCAAGGCCGGCGAGCGCTCTCGTCGCTTGACGGGCCTGGCCAAGGAGGAGCGCACCATGGTCTTCTTCGAGGCGCCCCACCGCACCGAGGCCGCGTTGGCAGCCATGCGCGACGCCTTCGGCGCCACGCGCGCCGCCGCCGTCTGCCGCGAGCTCACCAAGACCCATGAGGAAGTACGCCGCGGCGGACTCGCCGAGCTCGTCGACTGGGCGAGGGAAGGGGTGAGGGGCGAGGTCACCATCGTCGTCACCGGCGCCGACCCGTCAGCCGAGATCGCCAACGACCCCGCCAGCCTCCGCGCCGCCGTGGCAGACCTGGAAGGTGAGGGCTTGACGAAGAAGGAAGCCATCGCCGAGACAGCCAAGCGGTCAGGTGTCCCAAAACGCGAGGTCTACGACCTGGTCCACAAACCCGCCGAGTAGTCAGTTCCTGACGCCTCGGCGTCAGAAACTGACTACTC